>VGBL01000004.1 GCA_016870515.1 Actinomycetota bacterium
GCACGTCGATCCCGAGACGCGCGAGCGCGTGCGCAGCGTGGCTCAGCAGATGGACTACGTCGTGTCGCCGAGCGCGTCGCGCCTGGCGAGCGGACGCACCGGCACGGTCGCGGTCATCACGCCCTTCATCGACCGATGGTTCTTCTCCACCGTGCTGTCCGGCATCAGCGACGTGTTGCAAGCACGTGAGGTCGACCTCATCGTCTTCGAGGTCGGCGACCCGTCGACTAGTCCCGGACTTCCGACCGAACGCCGTCTCCGGGGCCGCGCAGACGGCATGATCGTGGTGACGCTGCCCACCGATGCCCCGCGTGTTGCCGACCTGCTCGAGATCGGACTGCCGGCGAGCTTCATCGGCGCAACGTGGCCCGACGTCCCCTCGGTGTGCATCGACGACGCCGCCGCTGCACGCACCGCAACCCAGCACCTGATCAACCTCGGCCACCAGCGCATCGGCATCATCTGTGGACGGCCGCAGGCCTCGACGTCGCAGGGCAACCGCAGCCTGGGATACCGCGAGGCCATGACCGGTGCCGGCCTCGATTCCGAGCCCGCGCTTGAGGCGCACGGCTACTTCACCGTCTCGGGTGGCGAGTCGGCGATGACCTCGCTGTTGTCGCAGCCGAATCCCCCGACCGCTGTTTTCGCCATGTCCGACGACATGGCCTTCGGCGCGATCAGGTCGCTGCAGCGCCATGGCATTCGGCCAGGCTCGGACATCGCCATCGCCAGCATCGACGGCCACGACCTGGCCGAGCTCCTCGACCTCACCACCGTCGCGCAGCCGGTGGCCGACATGGGGCGCATGGCGGCGGAGGCGCTGCTGGGCCGAATGCTCGGCACTGAGCACGACGAGCCGCGGGACGTGGTCGTGCCGACCACGCTCGTCGTGCGCGGCAGCACCGTGCCGGCGGACCGCACCGCGGCCTTTGGCTGATCGCATGGCGGCGTTACGCTCCCGCCATGGCAGACACCGTCACCATCACGTCCGGTTCCCGCCCGCTTCCCGGCTACCTCGCCACGCCGCCCTCGGGCTCCGGACCGGGCATCGTCGTCATCCAGGAATGGTGGGGCCTGGTGCCGCACATCCGGTCGGTGGCCGATCGGCTGGCTGACGCGGGCTTCGTTGCCCTGGCGCCCGACCTGTTTCGCGGGGTCGCGACCACCGAGCCCGATGAGGCTGCCAAACTCATGATGGGACTCGAGGTGTCGAGTGCGGCGAGCGATATCGCGGCGGCCGCCGACCACCTCGTCCGGTCCGGCCTCGTCCACGGCGACCAGGTCGGCGTCATGGGCTTTTGCATGGGTGGGGGACTGGCCCTGCTCGCGCCGACCGTGAGCCCGCACATCGACTGCACTGCGGCCTTCTACCCGGCGATGCCGTGGCCCGGCTTCCACCCCCTGTGGGCCAACTACTCCGGCAAGGAGGCCCTGGTGCACCAGTGCGAGGCCGACGTCCCGTCGACCGGCGCTGACATCGCCCGCTACGCCGGCGAGATCGCCGCGCACGGCGGTATCGCCATCGTCGAGACCTACGCCGGCACGCAGCACGCCTTCTTCAACGACGATCGCCCCGAGGTCTTCGACGCGAGTGCGGCCGCCCTGGGCTGGGATCGCTCGCTCGCGATGTTCCACCGGCGACTGGATGGCCCCTTCTAGGGATCGATCGGCCCTCCGCGGGCGCCTGCCGCACCGCCACGTCGGTACGCCGCACCGCAGCGTCGATACGCCGCCGCCGCGCTGCCGCTGGCGCTGGGCGAGCTGGACACCGCCGTCGACCGATCGGCGGCCATTTCGTCGACGACCGGTGTCGGGAGCAGCCGTTTCGTCGACGACCGGTGTCGGGAGCGCTCGCGCTCGCCGGCGGTGATCCCCCCAGCATGACTGTGCGTGCCCCCGGAGGGGATCGAACCCTCACTGGACCGGGTTTAAGCCGGATGTCTCTGCCGATTGGACTACGGGGGCACGCCAAGCCTAGGAGGCTTGCCCCCTCAGCGCGAACATGCGCAGCACGGGGGCAGCCGCGGTGGATGCCGCGTACGCCGAGCTCGTGTCGTCGAAGCCCTCGAGGATGTCCTGCATGGCCGTCATCGGCTTTCCGCGGCTGTTGAGGATGGGCTGGCCGTTGCGCCGGAGCGGGATCTGGTCGTAGTTGCTCGCCGCGCGAACGACGACCATGGGCAGGGTCGGACCGTTCTTGGCCGTCCAGCGCTCGACGGCACTCATCCACGGCACCGCCTCCGTAGCGGAGAAGGCGACGATGTTGTCGGCGGACGCCCGGGGGTTGACCTTGGCGCTGCGCATGAGAGCGCTCATGTATTCGCGCGACAGCATGTCCTCCGTGGCGCCATGCCAGAAGTTGTCGCCCGATACCTCGCCACCACAGTCCTTGTAGGAGTAGAACGTCGGGGCGCGCCATGACTTGGGATCCTTGTGGAAGCGGGCGATCTTCGCGGTGACGCTGGCCGGGCGCTTCGGCAGGACGACGTCCTTTGATGCGGCCAGCACCTCATCGGCGAGTGCGGGGTCGGCAACGACGAACTGGCGGACGTTGTCGAAGCCCGGTGCCACCTGCTTGCCCTGCGAGTCCACCATCTCCCACCAGCCACCGGACGGCGCGTAGATGTTCGACGGGGGCGTACGACGGGCAGCCCAGTCGTTGACGTTGGAGAAGTGCAGGTCCCAGGACCACGACAGGGTGCCCACGCACACGTCGCCGATCATGACCTCGGGGTTGCCCAGCACGCGTCCCGCCTTGTCGTACATGCCGCCGACGGCCGGGGTGGCCCCGCCGATGCCGGACCAGATCACTTCCTTGAGCGCCGAGGGATACCAGCTGAGCATCTCCTGGGTGCACGGTCCGGAGTTGCCGCCGCCGGTGCCGGTGACCGCGACGGTCACGGGCTGCCCGGAGAGGGTGCCCTCGACGACGGCCTGGCAGAACGCGGACTCGCTCGTGCGGTCGGCCTTGTCCTTCAGTGCGTCGAGGAAGGGCTGGGATTCGCCGTAGGTGCCGGCGGCGTCGCCGAAGGCGTTGAGGATCAAGGAGCGCTGGGGCGACGACGCGGTGACCTGGCTGGCACCGGCCGGTGCGCAGGCGGCCACGAGTGCCACGGCGGATACGGCGAGGAGTGGCGACGAGTGGGGTGTGCCAGCGCATCCGGTCTCCCGGGGTCGGCGGTGTTGCTCATCCTGGCAAATCGCCCCCCGGGGCGTCTCGACTTCTCAAGTGCTGCCCCCTGGGTTAACGTAGATGGGAACCCGGCGAGTGCCGGGTCCGACCCCAGGAGGACGGCACCATGCAGACCGCCAATCCGATCCTGTCCCGCATCGACCGCGATGCGGCCCAGGCCTCGGCGGCCCCCGCCGGCCCCGGCTTCGCCTACGACGAGGGCCGCACAGCGGTCGCCTCGGCCCAGGCGCCCGCCCCGGCCACCGCCACCCAGGACGCTGGCATCTACGCCGGTGTCTCACTTCCTGCTCCCCCCGGGCAGCGCGTCACGTTCGCCGACGTCATGGTCAAGAGCGCGATCATGTTCGGCCTCGCCGTGGTCGGCGCCTTCGCCGGCTGGATCCTCACCTCGGCCGCGCCCGGCCTCGGCACGCTCGTCGTGCTGGTCGGCTGCATCGGCACGATCGTGCTCGGCCTCGTCAACGCCTTCAAGCGCCAGGTGAGCCCACCGCTCACGCTGCTCTACGCCGCGTGCTCAGGCATCTTCCTCGGCGCTGTCAGCTACTGGTACAACCAGCTCGCGCTGGCCTCCGACTACGAGGGGCTGGTCCTTCAGGCGGTGCTGGCCACCTTCACGACGTTCGGCGTCATGCTCCTGCTCTACGGCACGGGCATCGTCAAGGTCACCAACAAGTTCATCAAGTTCATGACCGTGGCGATGGTCTCCTACTTCTTCATCGCTCTCGCCTCGCTCGTGGCGGCACTCCTCGGCGTCGGTGGCGGGTGGGGCTTCTACGGCGTTGGCACCCTCGGCCTGCTGCTGTGCATCTTCGGCGTCGGCCTCGCCGCGTTCAGCCTCATGCTCGACTTCGAGGCGATCAAGCAGGGCATCGCCATGGGACTGCCCGAGCGCGAGTCGTGGCGCATGTCGTTCGGTCTTCTCGTCACGCTGGTCTGGCTCTACCTCGAGTTCCTGCGCCTCTTCGCGATCATCGCATCCGGTCGCGACTAGACGCGCACATGAGTGAGGCGTCCGCTCGAGTCGAACTCGAGCGCGTCGTCGACCGCCTGCGCTCGATGCCGCTGGGTCGACTCGCCGCCCCGAGGCCCCCGTACGCCAGCCGCGCTGAGGGGGCCCGGGCCCTGGCGCAGAAGCTCGCGGATATGGGCGCCCGAATCGGCGGCTGGGTGCCGCACCTTGTGCCCGATGCCGGCGACGCCGCAGTGGGCGACCAAGTGGCCCTGACCGGGTTCGACCTGCTGGACCTCGACCCGGAGGCGGACGTTCTCGAGGCGATGGCTGCCGACCTGCGCGAGGTCCGCCTCACCCTGTGACGTCGTCGGCCGTCGCGACGTCGGGGAGGATCTCGCCCTCGCCGCCGAGGCGCCAGGCCGCGATCACCTCCGGGAGCAGCGCCTGTGCCGCAGCCTCGTAGCCCTGCGTCGACGGGTGGAATCGATCGCTGGCGAACATCACGTCGGGACGCTCGTCGAACTCCGGGCCCAGGCGCGCCCCGAGCATCACCGCGCGCCCGCCCTCGTCGATCGTGACTTTGGCCTGCGCCTGGGCCAATAGCCGTGAACGCCTTCGCATGATGGCGCGCAGCGGCTGGGGGACGGGCTTCACGGTGCCGAGATCGGGGCACGTGGCCATAACGACCTCGGTGCCACTGCCGCGCAGGCGACATATGGCATCGCGCAGTCGGCGCGCCGACAACGCGCGCGGCACGAGGTGGGTGATGTCGTTGGCGCCGACCATGATCACCGCGACGTGTGGCCCGGTCCACAGCGCACGGTTGACCTGCGCGTCGAGGTCCTTCGTCTGTGCGCCGACGACCGCATGATTGCTCAGCGTCACCCTGCGCCCGGACATCTGTGCGAGGGCACCGGCGAGGATCGCGCCCATTGTGTCGCCGGGGGTGTCGGCACCGAGCCCGGCCGCCCCCGAGTCACCGAGCACGGCCAGCCGGATGGATGTGCCCGCACCGCGTCCGTAGCGGCCGTCGGCGTAGGGGGGAGCGGTCGTCCTCCGGCCGATGCGCCGCCGCGCTTCGAGTGCCTCGGCGGCGAGCAAGCCGGTGGCGGCGACGGCCGAGGCGGCAAGGGCCGCGGCGGCACGCACCACGATCGGGCCGGGCGCCCTCATCGGCCCTTGGCGGCCGCCTTGCGGAGGAAGCCGCGCACGGCCTCGCGTGCGTTGTCGCGGATCTCCGGGCCGTGCGTGAATGCCGCGATCGCGTATTCGACCTCGCCGAGCACCTGGGCGGTCTGGACATTCTGCTTGAACGACGTGCAGCCGGCCTTGGTCGGCCAGGTCATCTTCGAGCGCATGTTCCAGATGGCGTCGCCCGTTATCAGGATCCCGGTGGACTCATGCTTGAGCGAGATGTGGCCCGGGGAGTGGCCGGGCGTGTGCATGATGCGCAGGCCACCGCCGACGGGGAGCAGGTCGCCGTCGTGGAGTTGCTGCACCACATCGCTGCGGGCGAACCCACCGAAGGGCACCTTGGCAAACATGGCACCGAGCCGTGTCGACGTATCGCGAGGTGGTGCCTCGCCGGTCTCCACGAAGGGAACCTCGTCGACGTGCACGGTGACCCCGGCAACTCCCGTGCGCTTGACCATGTCTGCCGAGCCGCCGGCATGATCGCTATGGGCGTGGGTAAGGATGATCTGCTGCACGTCGCCCGGATGCTTGCCGAACGCGGCGAGGCCGGCCACGATCTTCGCGGGCGCGCGCTTGATACCGCAGTCGATGAGAGTGACCGAGCCGTCGTCGTTGACGAACGCGTAGGAATTGATGTAATCCCCCAGTGTGGGAAGCCGATGCACCCCCGGGGCGAGGCTGACGACAGGTGCCCTGCTCACGCCCACAGACTAGGCTGACCGCTGTGCGCGTCGTCGACTCAGTCGTGGAACTCATCGGCAATACCCCGCTCGTGCGCCTGAGGGGAGTCGCCGAGCCCGCCAAGAGCGACGGCTATGCCGTGGCCATGGCGGGCCGCATCGCCTGTCCGATTTACGCCAAGGTCGAATACCTCAACCCGGGGGGCTCGGTCAAGGACCGCATCGCCACGCGGATGATCGAGACGGCCGAGCGCGAGGGCAAGCTCAAGCCCGGAGGCACGATCGTGGAGCCCACGTCGGGCAATACCGGCGTCGGCCTGGCCCTTGTTGCGCAGCAGCGCGGCTACCGCTGCATCTTCGTCTGCCCCGACAAGGTGTCGCAGGACAAGCAGAAGGTGCTGCGCGCCTATGGCGCCGAGGTCGTCGAGTGCCCCACCGCCGTCGATCCGGAGGACCCGCGCTCCTACTACTCGGTGAGCGATCGGCTGGCCGCCGAGATCCCAGGTGCGTGGAAGCCCGACCAGTACTCCAATCCGGACAACCCGCGCTCGCACTACGAGACCACCGGGCCAGAAATCTGGGAGCAGACCGACGGTCGCATCACCCACTTCGTCGCCGGTGCCGGCACCGGAGGCACTATCTCGGGCGTCGGCCGCTACCTCAAGGAGGTCAGCGGCGGTCGTGTGCGCATCATCGCCGCCGATCCTGAGGGTTCGGTCTACTCCGGTGGCACCGGCCGGCCCTACCTAGTCGAGGGTGTGGGCGAGGACTTCTGGCCGACCACCTATGACCCCACCATCGCCGACGAGGTCATCGCGGTCAGCGACAAGGACTCCTTCGAGATGACCCGTCGCCTCGCGCGCGAAGACGGCCTGCTCGTCGGCGGCTCGTGCGGCATGGCCGTGGTGGCCGCCCTCGACGTGGCCAAGCGGGCCTTTGCCGACGACATGGTCGTCGTGCTCCTGCCCGACTCCGGTCGCGGCTACCTCTCCAAGGTCTTCAACGACGAGTGGCTCGCCTCCTACGGATTCGGCGTTGCCGCCGATGGCCGCACGGTCGGCGACGTGCTGCGGGGCAAGACCGGCCAGGTGCCGCCCTTCGTGCACGCCCACCCGACCGAGACGATCCGCGAGGCCATCGACGTCCTGCGCGAGTTCGGGGTGTCGCAGATGCCCGTCGTACGCGCGGAGCCGCCGGTCATGGCGGCTGAGATCGTGGGATCGGTCGTGGAGCGCGACCTGCTTGACGCGCTGTTCACCGGCAAGGCTGCCCTCGCCGACACCCTCGACAAGCACATGTTGGCGCCGTTGCCCCAGGTGGGTGCGGGCGAACCGGTCGCGGCGGCGATATCCGCCCTCGGGCTCTCCGATGCCCTCGTCGTGCTCGAAGACGGCAAGCCCGTCGGCGTGCTGTCGCGCCAGGACCTGCTCGGCTACATCGCCGGTTAGCGCCGTCGACGAGGGTCAGGCCGCCGACGAATTCCTCGCCCGGGGAGACCGGGCCCCGGCGGACGATCGGTGAACCACCCGTCGGATCGAGACCGTAGGCATGGGCGATCTCCTCCTCCAGTCCTCCGGCGAAGACGAGCACTCCCGCTGCCGCCATGTCGGCCACGACGGCCCGCGCCAGTGGTGCTCGCGCGTGGTACCACTCGGCCGGGTGATCGCCGACCCACTGCTGACTGGAGTAGATGAGGCACTGCGGCTTAGCGCGCCGATCAGATAGTGGGTAGCGCGATGCCCGACGCCGAGTGGCAGCGGTAGCCGTTGGGCACCTTGTAGAGGTACTGCTGGTGGTAGCCCTCGGCGTAGTAGAACGGCCAGTCGCTCGCGGGCGCGACCTGGGTCGTGATGTCGTCGTAGCCGCGGGCCTTCAGCAGTTGCGCGTAGGCCGATGCCGTGCGCTCGACCAGATCGCGCTGCTCGTCGGTCGTCCAATACATCGCGCTGCGATACTGCGTGCCGACGTCGTTGCCCTGGCGGTAGCCGCTGGTGGGGTCGTGGTTTTCCCAGAAATGCCGCAGGATGTCGTAGGTCGAGATCTCACTCTCGCGATAGGCGACGAGCACGGCCTCGGTGTGGCCGGTGCGCCCGCTGCAGACCTCCTCATAGGTCGGATGCGGGGTGTAGCCGCCCTGGTAGCCGACGGCGGAGGTGAAGACGCCGGGAAGTCGCCAGTAGATCTCCTCCGAGCCCCAGAAGCAGCCCATGCCGAGATAGATCACCGACAGGCCGGCGGGCCACGGCTCGACCGGCAGGTTGCGGATCGGGGTGCCGAGGACCGCATGGTCGGCGGGGATCTCGAAGGGGTACTCCGGGCGCCCGGGGAGCGCATCGTCAGGGGTGACCATGCGCGACTTGGCGGAGGAGAAGAGGAAGTCCATGGGGTGAGTATTGCCCACCTCGTAGGCTCGTGCCATGACGACGTGGGAGACGGCAGGCTTCGAGACCCGAGCAATCCATGCCGGGCAGGAGCCCGATCCGCAGACCGGTGCTGTCGTGCCGCCCGTCTACCAGGTGTCGACCTATGCCCAGGACGGCGTGGGTGGACTGCGCGGCGGCTACGACTACTCCCGCAGCGGCAACCCCACGCGCACGGCGCTGGAGGAGTGCATGGCCTCGCTTGAGGGTGGTGCTCGCGGACTCGCCTTCGCCTCCGGCCTCGCCGCCGAGGACACGCTGCTGCGCACGGTCTGCGCGCCCGGCTCGCACGCGATCATCGGCAACGATGCCTACGGCGGCACCTACCGCCTCTTCGCCCGCGTCGCCGAGCCGTGGGGCCTGGAGCACACGCCCGTCGATCTCACCGACATCGATGCGGTACGTCGCGCCATCCGACCTGGCAGCACCCGCGTGGTCTGGGCCGAGACGCCGACCAACCCGCTGCTTACCGTCGTCGACATCGCCGCTCTCGCCGAGATGGCCCATGAGGCGGGGGCTCTTCTCGTCATCGACAACACCTTTGCCTCGCCCTACCTCCAGCAGCCGCTGGCTCTGGGCGCCGACGTCGTCGTGCACTCCACGACGAAGTACCTCGGTGGGCACAGCGACGTCATCGGGGGCGCGCTCGTCGTCGCCGATGCCGAGATCGGCGATCGGCTCGCCTACTTCCAAAACGCGATGGGCTCGGTGCCGGGGCCATGGGATTCGTGGCTGGTGCTGCGCGGTATCAAGACCCTCGGCGTGCGCATGGATCGGCACTGCGCCAATGCGCGGGCGATCGTGGAGTTGCTCACGGCACACCCGCGCGTGACCGAGGTCTTCTACCCGGGCCTGCCGACGCAGCGCGGTCACGAGGTCGCCGCCCGCCAGATGCGCGACTTCGGCGGCATGGTGTCCTTCCGCGTCGCCGGCGGCGAGCAGGAGGCCGTCGTCATCTGCGGGCGGACCAAGGTCTTCACCCTGGGCGAGTCCCTCGGCGGGGTGGAGTCGCTCATCGAGCATCCCGGGCGGATGACCCATGCGTCGGCCGCGGGCAGCCCGCTCGAGGTGCCCGCCGATCTCGTACGCCTGTCCGTCGGCATCGAAACAGTCGATGACCTCGTCGCCGACCTCAAGGCCGCGCTCGGATGACCGCCACCTCGATTGCCACGGCAGCGTCGACTGCCGCCGACGTGCGCGCGGGTCGGCGTACCGCCGTCGACGAGGTGACGGCATCGCTGGAACGCATCGCCGAGCGAGACAACGAGATCGAGGCATTCCAGGTGGTCCGCGGCCAGCGTGCCCTCGCGGAAGCCGCCGCGGTCGATGCGCGGCCTGATCGTGCCAACCTTCCGCTCGCCGGCGTGCCGATCGCGATCAAGGACAACGTGCCAGTGGCCGGTGAGCCCATGCGCGTCGGGTCGGCGGCGACCAGTGCCGCACCCCAGTCGGCCGACCACACGATCGTGTCGCGCATCCGCGCCGCGGGGGGAGTGGCCGTCGGGCTCACGCGCGTGCCCGAGCTCTGCGTCTACGGTGCCACCGACTCCGTCTACGGTGTGACGCGCAATCCATGGAACCTCGGGCGCACGCCGGGCGGATCCAGCGGCGGCTCAGCAGCCGCGGTCGCCGCGGGCATGGTGCCGATCGCTCACGGCAACGACGGCATGGGCAGCGTGCGCATCCCCGCGGCGTGCACCGGCCTGGTCGGCATCAAGCCCGGGCTGGGCGTCGTGCCGGCCGAGCTCGGCGAGACCGACTGGTACGGCCTGTCCGAGAACGGCGCGCTGGCCACGACGACCGAGGATGCGGCTCTGCTGCTCTCGGTGATGGCCGACGACCCTGCGCTCGCGGCCGTGTCGCCACCTGATCAGCGCCTGCGCATCGCGCTGTCCTTGCGTCCGCCGGTCACCGGTGTCACCCTCGATCCGTCGTTTGCCGCGGCTGCCGAATCCGCTGCCGCGATCTTGCGATCGGCCGGTCACGACGTGCGCCGGGCCGAACCGGTCTCGGTCACCGACTCGGCGGGCAACGCCGCGGCGATCGCCGGGCTCGTGCGCTGGTTCGCCGGTACCGCGGCCGACGCCGATGCCGTTGCCGACCCGTCGTCTCTTGAGCCGCGCGTGCGCCGTCATGCGCGCCTGGGGCGCTGGGTGCGCAAGACGCCGCTCATGAGCCAGCGGCTGCGCGACTCGTGGATCGCGCACGCCAACGCGTTCTTCGCGGAGTACGACGTGCTCATCACTCCCGCCCTCGCCCGTCCGCCGATCCAGTCACGCCGCTGGCACGACGGCGGCTGGGGCATGACGATGCTGTCGAATATCCGCTACGCGCCCTATGCCGCGCCGTGGAACGTCGCCCAGTTGCCCGCGATCGTCGTGCCGATGGGCGTGCACCCAGAGGCCGGCACCCCCGTGGCCGCGCAGATCGTCACGCGTCGCGGCGGGGAGTCGCTGCTGCTCGGCATCGCGTCGGCTATCGAGTCCGCGCGGCCGTGGCAGCGCGTGGCCCCCGCCTACGCCTGAGCGGGCCCATCCGACTTCTCCCACGGTGGTGCGGCCGGGGCTGCGGCACGTCCGGTTGCCCCCATGTGCGCCACTCATCGACAACTAAGCGCCCACTAGTTGTCGTTCGCTGGCGCTCACTACACCTGAGCGGGCTTGCGCAGCGTCTCTGGCATGAAGAGCACGAAGACGAGCGCGGTGGCCGAGATGGCCGCGCCGAAGGCAAAGGCCCAGTCGAAGCCGTAGAGGTCCAGAAGCAGTCCGCCGATAAGCGGGCCGACGACGGCGCCGAAGTCCGAGACCATCTGGTAGGCCGCCACGACGCTGCCGCCTTGGCGACCGCCCATGATGTCGCCGACGACGGCCGAGGGCGCCGACCCCAGGAACGCCGTGGCGACACCGAGCACGGCCATGCTGAGGAAGAACACCGTGACGGCCAGCGTCGTCGAGGCCGTTGCCAGGTCGTCGGCAACGAGAATCGCCATGCCGATCACGCTGGCGACACTGCCGATGATCATCGCCGGGCGCCGACCGCGCAGGTCGGTGAGGCGTCCGGCCGGAAGCAGCAGAATCGCCTGCACGACGGCGGCGACGAGGAACGCCCATCCCGACAGGCTTGGGCCCTGACGCAGTGCCTCCACGACGAACAGCGGGATCAGCGCTGAGCGCAGTCCGAACGCTGTCAGTCCCGACGAGAGGTTGACCGCGAGCGCGGCGCGATAGGCGCGGGTGCCCAGGGCCTGCTTCAACTCGGTCCAGCCGCTGACCTTCACGTCGTCGCCAGCCTCGGACTTCTCCACCGACTCCTCGCGCGCGGTGATCCGCTGGGGGGAGAGGAAGACGAGCGCGACGACCGTGGCGATCGCCAGTGTGCCGGCGTAGAAGAAGAAGGGTGCGCGGATCGAGATGGCGAGCACGAGGCCGCCGATCGCCGGACCGCTCACGCCACCGATGAGGAAGCCGCCCTGCCACGCCGCGGCCGCCCGGCCGCGCAGGTCGGCCGATACCACGCGCAGGAGCAGGGCCATCGCCGAGACGGTGAACATTGCCGAGCCGATGCCGCCGATCCCGCGCAGGACGAGCAGCTGCACGTAGCTCTGCGACAGGCCCGCGAAGAGGCTCGAGACCGCGACGATGCCCAGCCCGGTCGCCAGCACGCCGCGCTCGCCGAACCTGTTGGTCCAGGCGCCAGCAAGCGGGGACGACACGAAGCGCATGAGGGCAAACGCCGAGACGACGGTGGATGCGGCCAGGGCGGAGACACCGAACGAGTCCGCGAAGATCGGGATCGAGGGGATGACGATGCCGAAGCCGAGGGCGACGAAGAAGGCGATGCTGGCCAGGACAGCAACTTCGATAGGCAGGTCACGCAGGAGCGGGACCCGTTGACGCACGATGGGGGAGCCTACGCTGCGAGCATCAGGCCGAGCGCCGCCGCCCCGTGCGTGCGCGCACGTAGTCGGTGACGACGTAGTCGCCGAGCCGATTGCCGTCGGTCGCGAAGACGCGGCCGCCGTTGCGCCGGGCCATCGCATCGAGGAACTGCTCCAGGCGCGGATCGTCGCCGAGCCGGAACCACGAGATGGGTACGCCGCGCCGCGTCAGGCGATCAACCTCGGCGACGGTCAGGGAGATCGTCTCGCGGTCGGGCGGCCAGTTGAACCACCAGTCACCGTCCGGGAGCAGATGTGCGGTCGGCTCTCCGTCGGTGACGACAAGACAGACAGGCTCGGCATCGCGATGCCGGTCGAGGAACCGTCCGGCCAGGATCAGCGCGTGGTGGAGGTTAGTGCCCTGGATACTGGCCGCGTCGAGATCGGGGAGCTCGTCGGCCGACACCACCCGCGCGAGATTGGCGAAGGTGATGACCCGCAGCGCATCGAGCGGGAACGCCGTCGACGCGAGCGCCTGCAGCGCCAGCGCCGTGGTCTTGGCGGCTCTCCACGTGTCATTCATCACCATCGAGAACGACTGGTCGACGAGCAGCACCACGGCCGCGCGCGTGCGGGTCTCGGTCTCGCGCACCTCGAAGTCGTCGGGGGCCAGTTGAAGACGGCCCGCCGATCCCTCTGAGAGGTGCCGTCGCGCGGCATTGCCGATGGTGCGCACGACGTCGAGCGGCTGCTCGTCGCCGAACTCCCAGGCGCGCGTCTGCCCGGTGAATTCCCCGGCCGCGCCCGTGTCGTGGATGTCGTGGTCGCCGCGCGGCCCAGCCTCGAGGTCGGTGAAGACCCGCCGCAGCGCGGTGCGGCCGATGCGGCGGATGGCCTTCGGGGTGAGTTCCATGCGGTCGGTGAGGTAGCCCTGCTCGCGCAGCTGGCGTTCGATCTCGCGCAGGCGCTCAATGTCGTCGACGGCCTGGCGGCCCAGGGCGCGGCGTACGGCCTCCTCGTCGATGTCGTCGAGCGTCGCCCCCGGATAGGACTGGCCGAGCTGAGAGTCGAGCGCGTCGAGGTCGGCGAGCTCGGCGAGCGCCTCGGTAGCATCGGGCAGGCTGAGCCCGCGCTCGCCCTGCAGGCGCTGGCGGCCGTTCCACGGAAGGTCGGGCCGCAGCGCCCGCAGGTTGTCCTGCAACTGCGCCATCTCGGCGGCGAGGTCCATGTCCTGCCACGCCTGCGCCATGAGCTCGGCGAGCTCCTCGCGCTGCTCGGGGGTCATCGAGTCGAGCATGCGCTGCATGGCTGCCGCCCGCCTTGCCAGGTCATCGAGCAACTGCTCGAAGGACTCGGGGCGGTCGGGGAAGAAGTCCCCGTGCTTATCCATGAACTCCTCGAAGTCCTCCGAGACGTCCTCGCCGCGGCGGTGTTTATCGAGCATCGAGTTGAGGTCGGAGAGCATGTCCTTGAGGGCCTGCTGGCTCTCCGGCGACATCGGATTCTGCATGGCCTGCGACATGTTCTTGAACTGCTGGTCGAGGACGTCGCGCCGCAGCATCTCGCGGATCTCGTCGTAGGCCGCGCGCGCCTCGGGTGAGCGCCAGTCGTAGTCGGCGAGCTCGCGCACGGCCCGTGAGGTGTCGTCGGGCAGCATGTCGAGCATCGACTCGCGGAAGCGTGCATCGTCGGAGGGATCGGGGAACAGCGCGGACTTCTCGAGCTCGAGCGCCTCGTCGAGTTTGTCGCGCACCCTCTCTAGCAGGCCGTCGAGCCGGCCGCTCTTTTGGAGCTCGCGGCGGCGCTGCTGGATGCGCCGGCGCAGGTCGTCGAGGCCGCGCATGCTGTCGGCGCCTTGCCGCAGCAGATCACGGAGCGCGTCACGCACGGAACTGCCGTCGAGGATGCGGTCGGCTAGCGCATCGACCGCCCCGGCAGCATCGACCGGCTCGGCGAGCGGGTCGGGGCCGCCGTGGAAGGCGCCGTAGCGGTAGCGGGTCACTGCTCTGCGGTCACCGCATAGGTGATGAGGCCGTCCGCCTCATCCTTGTCGATGCGACGGGTGAGCCACAGGCCCTCCAGGGCCATCTCCACGCACGCGGCCGCGATGCCGGCGGTCGGCTCGGCGTCGGGCCCCTCCAGGGCGACGACCAGTCGGCCGAGCCCTTCGAACTGGCCGCCGGAGGCGAGGACGTTGGGTCCGGGCACGAGGTCGCCGGTCTCGATGGCGCCGCCCTCGTCGAGCACCGTGATGAGAGGTGCGAGATCGAATCCGCCGAGGTGCTTGCGGTAGGTCTCGGCCACCGCCTTGCGTGACAGGTGCACGAGCACCTCGTCCTCGCGGCCCTCCTCGCTTACCTCGAACTCGACCTTGCCGCGCAGCGTTGGCACGACACCGGCAAGGTCGCCGACGCGTGCCACGGCGAAGTCGCCGGTGATCGCCGCGCGCCGAAGCGCTGCACCGGCGAGGGCCTCTGCCGATGCGATGGCGAAGCGCGCGGAGACGCCGCTGCGCTGGTCGACGGCGCCGGACTCGCGCACAAGTCGGGTGAAGCGAGCGACGACCTCCATCAGGTGGCGCGGTACGACCGCGACAAGGTCGGCCTCCTGGGCGATGAGGTCGATCTCGTGCTGCACGTCGTAGGGGTAGTGGGTGGAGATCTCCGCACCGAAACGGTCCTTCATCGGGGTGATGATGCGGCCGCGGTTGGTGTAGTCCTCGGGGTTGGCGCTCGCCATGACCAGTAGGTCCAGGGGCAGGCGCAGGGTGTAGCCGCGCACCTGGATGTCGCGCTCCTCGAGCACGTTGAGCAGGGCCACCTGGATGCGCTCGGCGAGGTCGGGCAGCTCGTTGATGGCGAAGATGCCGCGATTGGTGCGCGGCACGAGGCCGAAGTGGATGGTCTCCGGATCGCCGAGCGTGCGGCCTTCGGCCACCTTGACCGGATCGACGTCGCCGATGAGATCGCCCACCGACGTGTCGGGCGTCGCGAGCTTCTCGCCGTAGCGCTCGCTGCGGTGCTTCCAGGCGACGGGTGTGTCATCGCCGCGCTTGGCGACGAGGCGGCGTCCGTAGGCGCTGACCGGAGCCAGCGGATCATCGTTCACCTCAGACCCCTCAACGATGGGCATCCACTCGTCGAGCAGGGTGATGAGCGTGCGGATCAGTCGCGTCTTGCCCTGGCCGCGCTCGCCGAGCAGCACGACGTCGTGGCCCGCGAGGAGTGCCCGCTCCAGTTGCGGCAGCACCGTGTCGTCGAAGCCCACGATCCCCGGGAACGTCGGCTCGCCCGCCGACAGCCGTGCCTGGAGGTTGGCGCGGATCTCCTCCTTCACGGTGCGCGACTCGTAGCCCGAGGCGCGCAGGGCGCCGAGGGTGCGGGGGAGACCGACGGGGGCGGCTTGGCCGCCCCACCGGGCTCGGTCGACAGGGGCGGGGGGCGTCGTAGCGCTCATGCCCCGACCGTACGTCAGGATGGGGATCGTGGCGTCCGGAGACCAGCAGGCCCGCTGTGCCACTGCCTTGCGCCCGGGCCTGGGCACCGTGCCCGAGGCGGTGGCCGAGGCGATGGATGCCCTCGGCGCTGCGCCCTCGCTCGCCATCGTGCAGGTGTGCGCTCCCGGTGATCCCCTTGCCGGCGGACGGGCCCTCGCGCACGCCGGCCAGCTCCTGCGTGAGGCATCTGCTGACTGCACCGTGGTCGGCTCGACCGCGCACGGGGTGATCGGCGGGAGTGACTCCCTAGAGCTCCAGCCCGGTATCTCGGTGTGGCTGGCCTCGCTTCCCGGCGCGCAGCTGCGGGCCTTCCGCATTGCCACGGTGCCCGGCCCCAGCGGCGGGCTCGCGCTCACCGGCCTGCCCGAGCTCCACGACGACGATCGCGTCGCCGTACTGCTCATCGATCCGTGGACCCTGCCGGCCGACGAGACCATTGCCGCGTTCACTCGCGTCGACGGCCCGCTGCCGGTCGTGGGGGGCTTCGTCTCAGGCGGCGGTCGCCGCGGCGATTCGCGCCTGATGCTCGACGGTGCGGTCTTCGACAACGGTGCCGTCGGCGTCGTGCTCGACGCGCAGGCGCCGGTGCGCGCCGTGGTGAGCCAGGGCTGCCGGCCGATTGGCGATGCCATGACCGTCACGGGTGCCGCGGGCAATTCGATTGCGACCCTCGCCGGTGCGCCCGCACTCGATCGGCTGCGCGAGGTCATCTCGTCGCTGGATTCGGATGATCAGGCCCTGGCGGTGCGCGGACTGCACCTGGGCATCGCTCACGACGCGCATCGGGAGGGCGACGTCGCCTCCGACTACGTCATCCGCGGCATCCTGGGCGTCGATGCCGCGACCGGGGCCATCGCTGTCGGCGACGAGGTCGAGGTCGGCGCGGTCGTGCGCCTGCACCTGCGCGATGCCGACTCAGCGGACGCCGACCTGCGCTCGATGGCATCTGCTGTCGGCGACGCCGCCTCCGGTGCCTATCTCTTCACCTGCAACGGCCGCGGAAGCGCGATGTTCACCACCCCCGACCACGATGCCGCCGTCCTCCGCGAGGGTTTGCGCACCCCCCAGGTCGGTGGCTTCTTCGCCGCGGGCGAGATCGGTCCGGTCGGGGGCGCCAATCACCTCCACGGATTCACGGCGGTGGTGCTCGTGGTCGACCCGATCGTTGTGGAGCCCGATGTCGAGGTCGCCCGTGAACACGCCGGCAATGGCCCCGAGGCCCTGGACCTCGATGCTGAATTGCGCGCGCTACTCGGCCCGTGACGTGTCCACAGGCCCGGGCGCGCCGTTGACCGGGTGTTCGTTCCCCGATCTAGGTTGGGCGTCGTGAGTCGCGACCAGCACCGCTCCGCCGTCTACGCCGCCGAAGACCAGCTCGGCCGACTGCTGGCGCGCGGTGGCACCGTCGACTTCTACGGATCTACCCTCACGCTCCCTGTCGAGAGGCGCTTCGCCGACATCGCGAGCGTGCAGCGCTACGTCGATGCCGTGCTTGCCCTGTCTACGGTGCGCGAGCGCTGGCCTAGGGTCGCGCCGGTGCGGGTGCGCGAACGCTCGGGCCTGTCGCGGGCTCACTACGAGCCGGCCGTGCCCGAGCGCCGCAGCACGGCCACCATCGCAATTCCGCTCGCCGGCCCGGTCGAGGCGCGGTGGGCCGCTCGCGAGACCGTCGTCCTCCACGAGATCGCCCACCACCTCGTGGCCCAAGACCTGCCGCCCGAGCCGTTGCACGGCCCGACGTTCTGCGGCGTGCTCCTGTCGCTGATCGCCACGGCGATCGGCCCCGAGGCGGCGCTCGCCCTCCGCGCTGCCTTCGACGGCGCCGGGATCCGGGTCACCGAGGTGGCCGTCGGGCCGGATGCCGGGGTGGAAGTCGAGGTGTCGTCGTGAGTCACGCGGCCCCGCGGGATGGCCAAGCCATCCCCGTCGGACTCGAGCGCATTGCCGCCCTGCTGGTCAAGGCCGAGCGCAGCGACAACGTCCACGAGGCCGAGGCCTACCTCGCCAAGGCGCAGGCGCTGGCCACGCAGGCGAGCGTGGATCTTGCGGTCGCCCGAGCCCTCACCGCTCGCCGAGAGGCACGCGAGCAGCCGGTGAGCATCACCATCACCATCGGCGAGCGCGGTAAGCGTGCCAACACCCACCTCGTCAGCCTCTTCGTCGTCGTCGGGCAGTGCAACTCGCTGCAGATCGATATCGCTCACAACTCCACCTATGTCATCGCCTACGGCATGCCGAGCGACATCCAGCTCGTCGAGGCGCTCTTCGGCTCCCTGGCGACGCAGATGACCGCCTCGGCGACCACGTGGCTAGCGCTGGGTGAGTGGCGGGACGACACCTACGTCTCGCGCGATGGCTGGCGCAAGGACCATACGGCGCAGACGGCTCGCGCGGCCTTCTATCGAGCCTTCATCGATCGCATCGGCGATCGCCTGCAGGAGGCGCGCGATGAGGTGCTCGCCGAGGCCGAGCGGCTAAGGGTGGAGATCCCTGCGGAGCAGGAGGGCGGCACGGCTGTCGCCACCACCGGGGCACTCGTGCTGCGCGGCAAGGAGGCCGAGGTTCGCGCGTTCTATCGTCAGTCCTCCAGCGCGCGTGGTCGCTGGTCGGGCTACTCCGGCGGGGTGGGTCGGCGCGGGGGGAGTGCCTCGCGCGCAGGCCGCGACGCGGCAGCGCGGGCGCGCTTGACCAGTTCGAAGTCCATCTCGGGCAAGGGCCCGGGCCTGTCGGCCTAGCGGCGGCGCAGCACCATGGGCATCCCGCCCTTGCTGCGCAGGGTCACCGCGGGAACGACCGATATGTCGCTGCCGGGCACGAGCTCGGGGCGCCATCCTTGCGCGAGCGTGGCGAGGATCATCGTGGCCTCCATCCACGCGAACTGCTCGCCGATGCACCGGCGGTTGCCCCAGCCGAAGGGGAACCACGCACCGCGCGGCTGGCCGGGAGCCTCCTCGCTGAAGGCACCTCCCGCGTCGATCCAGCGCTGCGGCAGGAAGGTCAAAGACGACTCCCACCAGCGCGGGCTGCGGTGAAGTGCGAACTGGCTGATGAGCGTGATGGCGCCGGCGGGGATCGTCCATCCGGCGACCTCCACGTCGGCGAGGACGCGCCGGCCCTGGATCCACGCGGGCGGATAGAGGCGGATGGCCTCGGCGATCACCGCGCGCGTTCGCGGGAGCGACGCCAGGTCGTCCATCGACGGGGCACGGCCGCCGAGCACGCAGTCGAGTTCGTCGTGCAGCCACTCGGCGACGTGCGGGTGCTGGGCCAGGAGCATCCAGGTCCACGTCATCGTCATCGCCGTGGTCTCGTGCCCGGCCAGGATCAAGGTCATGGCCTCATCGCGCACCTGGGCGTCGGTGAAGCCCGAGCCGTCCTCCTCTGCCGCGATGAGCATGCTCAGCATGTCGCCCGTGTCGCCCTGGGCGCGATGCTGGTCGATGACGCGATCGACGATGCGATCGATACGGGCGAACGACCTGAGTGCACGCTTACGTGCCGGTACAGGCAGCCGCAGGGCGCTGGGACCGAGGACGAGATAGCGGCCCATGCCCTGAAGCAGGCTTTCGAGCGCATTTCCGATCTCGTGCGCGTCGCCAGCAAGATCGGATCCGAAGAGCGTGCGGCCGACGATCGTGAGCGTGAGCACCGCCATGTCGGTCTGCATGTCGAGGGCCTGTCCGTCCTGCCAGTTGCGCTCGTGCGCCAAGGTGAGATCGACCATGTCGCGGGAGTACGCCGCGATCCGATCTCGATGGAAGGCCGGTTGCACAAGGCGGCGGTTGCGCAGGTGCACCTCGCCCTCACTGGTCAGCAGGCCGTTGCCCAACACCGCCTTGGTGCCCTGGAGCCCGCGGCCCTTCATGGTCTCCCGACCATGGCCGATGTAGACGTCGACGATGGCGTCAGGGGAAGTCAGCGCATAGGTGTGCTCCCCGATCAGGGTGAAGTGGGCCAGCGTCGGGTAGTCGCGCTCGACCTCGACCATGAACCACGGGGCTTGGTCGCCGATGATGAATCGGCGCAGCAACCGTGCTCCGGAGGGGCCGGGCGGCCGGTCGACATCGCGGCGTCGGTCCTTGGGGATGGGCACGTCGCTGTGGGAGATCCGGGCCAGCGCCACTCGAGAGGTCTCCCGCAGGTCAATGGGCGGCTCGACGACGAAGGTCACGAGCCCAGTCTGCATGGGCAGCCTTCTGGGGCGCGTGCCAGGATGCGTCCGTGGCATCGCAGGAATCGGTCACGCTGGCCGATATCGAGTCGGCGGCAGCGCGCCTGCAGGGCGTCGTGCGCGACCTCCCGGTGCACTCGGCGCGGTGGCTGTCGGACCTCGTCGGCGGGCCGGCGTTCCTCGCGACCGAAAATCTCCAGCGCGCAGGCTCATTCAAGATCCGGGGCGCCTACAACCGCCTGTCGCGGCTCACCGAGGCCGAGCGCGCGACCGGCGTGGTCGCCGCGTCCGCTGGCAATCACGCCCAGGGCGTGGCGCTGGCGGCCGGAATGCTCGGCATCCGCGCGACGATGTTCATGCCGCGCTCGGCCTCGATGCCCAAGGTCATTGCCACGCAGGACTATGGCGCCGACGTACGCTTTCATGGCACCACCCTCGACGAGGCGATAGCCGAGGCGAAGGACTTCGCAGCCAGCACTGGTGCGCTCTTCATCTCGCCGTTCGACCACGCCGACATCGTGGCCGGCCAGGGCACCTTGGGACTGGAGATCCTCAAGCAGTGCCCCGACGTGACGACCGTGGTCGTGTGCACGGGCGGCGGCGGCCTTCTCGCGGGCGTCGCGCTCGCGATCAAGTCGCTGCGACCTGATGTGCGCGTCGTCGGCGCGCAGGCGGCTGGTGCTGCCGCGTATCCGCCCTCGCTTCTCGCCGGCCACCCAGTGCCGCTGGCGCAGATGCGGACCATGGCCGATGGCATCGCCGTCGGCAGGCCGGGCGACATCCCGTTTGCCCTCATCCAGAAGTACGTCGACGACATCCGCGTGGTCTCCGAAGACTCGTTGGCGCGTGCGCAACTGAAGCTGCTCGAGCGGTCGAAGCTCGTCGTCGAGCCAGGGGGCGCCGCCGCTGTCGCAGCGATCATGGACGATCCGGGCTCCTTCGAGCCAACCGTCGTCGCCGTGCTGTCCGGAGGCAACGTCGACCCGCTCGTGCTTATGCGGGTCATCCGCCACGGTCTCACCGCCGGCGGCCGCTTCACGCAGTTCACCGTGCACATGCCCGATCGGCCTGGCTCCCTGGCAGGCCTGCTCAACGTGATCGCAAGCATGGATGCCAACGTGGTCGACGTCTCCCATCTGCGCACCAATCCGCGCCTGGCGGTCGACGAGGTGGAGATCACCATCGATCTGGAGACGCGTGGCGAGGCTCACCGCGAGCAATTGCTGTCAACTCTGCGAGACTGCGGATACCGGATCGTTTCGGCGCAGTAGTCGCATGTAGGGTCCTTCGCTGTGTCGGACATCATCGTCGCCGTAGGGCTCGTCAAGAAATTCGGTGACGTGGTCGCTCTCGACGGACTCGACCTGCGGGTCCCCGAGGGGACCGTCTATGGCCTCCTCGGGCCCAACGGCGCCGGCAAGACCACCTGCGTCCGCATTCTCACGACGCTGCTGAAGCCCGACGCCGGTGCGGCGACCGTGGCGGGCTTCGACGTGGTCAAGCGACCCAATGCAGTGCGCCGGGTCATCGGGCTCACGGGCCAGTACGCCGCGGTCGACGAATACCTCAGTGGGCGCGAAAACCTGCGGATGTTCGGCGACCTCTACCACCTGGCCCCAGGCTATGTGAAGGAGCGCAGCCAGGAGCTCCTGGAGCGCTTCGACCTCGCCGACGCGGCTGATCGCTCGCTGCGCACCTACTCCGGTGGCATGCGCCGTCGCCTCGACCTCGCGGCCAGCCTTATCGCCAAGCCGCGCATCCTCTTCCTCGACGAACCCACCACCGGGCTCGACCCGCGCTCGCGCATCGGCCTGTGGGAGGTCATCAAGGACCTGGTGGCCGATGGCACGACCGTGCTGCTGACCACGCAATACCTCGACGAGGCCGATCAGCTCGCCGAGGACATCGTCGTCATCGACCACGGCCGCGTGATCGCGCATGGCACGTCGGATGCTCTCAAGGATCAGGTTGGCGGTGACCGGCTCGAGGTGATCGTCGACGGTCGAGAGGCTGTCGTGACCGCGGTGGAAGCCCTGCGGCCCCTGGCGACCGGCGAGGTCTTGGCCGAGGTCGCCGATCACCGGGTCGTGGCGCCCGTGTCGGGCGGATCAACGGTCCTCGTCGACGCCATCCGGGCCCTCGATGCCGCTGGCGTACGCGTGGAGGACGTTGCGCTGCGCCGGCCCACTCTCGACGACGTCTTCCTCTCCCTGACGGGCCACGCGGCCGAGGAGGAATCGTGAGCACTCCCACCGTCCCGATGCGCCGCCGGCCGATCATCGGCTGGGGCTTGCACGACGGGCTCGTCGTCGCTCGGCGCAACCTGATCCAGACGATTCGCGTGCCCGAGCTCCTCTTCTTCTCCATCGTGCAGCCGGTCATCTTCGTGCTGCTGTTCGCCTTCGTCTTCGGCGGGGCGATCCCGATCCCGGGCGCGGATCCGTCGGCGGCGCCGGATGCCAGCATCTATCGCCAGTACCTCATGCCGGGCATCTTCGGCCAGACCGTGGCCTTCGCGTCAGCGGCGTCGACCGTCGGTCTTGCCGAAGACATGCACCGCGGCATCATCGACCGCTTCCGCTCGCTGCCCATGGCTTCGGGCGGCGTGCTCCTGGGCCGCACCTTCGCCGACGCCACGCGGCAGATCCTGGTGCTGACCGTGCTCAGCATCACCGGCCTACTCATCGGGTGGCGCATCAACAACGGGATCGTCGATGCGATCTACGCCTACCTGCTGCTGCTCCTCTTTGCCTACACCGTGTCGTGGGTGGGCTCATGGATCGGTCTCTACATGCCCAATCCGGAGACCGCTCAGACGGCAGGCCTGGTCTGGCTGTTTCCGCTGACGTTCCTGTCGAATGCTTTCGTGCCGATCACGGCAATGCCGACGTGGCTGCAGCCCATCGCCCAGTGGAATCCCATCTCGTCACTGGTGCTCGCCACGCGCGAACTCTTCGGAAACCCCACGGGCACCATCGGCGAGGCGTGGCCGCAGCAGCATCCCTTCGCCTACACGATCATCTCGTGCGTGGTGCTGATCGCGATCTTCGCGCCGCTGGCGGTGCGGCGCTACCGCCGAGCGACGGCTCGCTAGCCCTATCCTTGGCGTGTCCGATAGTCCAACGTCAAGAGTGCACATGAGCGCTATCGTCCGCCCCGCCAGTGTGACCCTGGTCGGCGTACTCATCCTGCGCATGGCGATCTTCTCGGTCTTCGCCGCCGTCCTCGGTCTGCTCAACTCCGAGATGCGGGTTGGTGCGACGCTGGTCAGCCTCGTCGTCGTGCTCGTCATCGGACTTCTCAGTGGATGAATCACCTGATCTTAGTCTGTGGGCTGCGACTGGTGGGCCTTGGCCAAATCGTCTTCGAACCCGTCATCCGCGCCGTCCTGTTCAACAGGATGGCTGGCGTCTTCTTCGCGATGACCTAGCCCTCGTAGAGGGTCACGGTGACGATCTCGACGGTCATCGATTTGCCGTTGGCCAGGGCGTAGACGCTCGACTCGCCCACACGCTTGCCCAGCACCGCCTGCCCCAGCGGTGATGTGGGGGAGTAGACCTCGACGGTTGCGTGCGCGGCCTCCTCGCGCGAGGCAAGCAAGAAGGTCTCGTGCTCGTCGAGTTCGACGAATCTCACCGTGACGACGCGCCCGTGGGCCACTTCGTCGTCGTGTGCATCAGGCGTGCCTACCTGGGCGTTGGAGAGCATGTGCTTGATCACGCGGATGCGGGCCTCGTTCTTGCCCTGCTCCTCCTTGGCGGCGTGATAGCCGCCGTTTTCCTTGAGGTCACCCTCTTCGCGCGCGGCCTCGATGCGCTTGGTGATCTCCGTGCGTCGAGGCCCGGAGCGCTCGGCCAACTCCTGCTGGAGCGTGTCGTAGCCCTCCCGGGTCAGCCAGGTCACCTCGTTTGTCACCTTAGAAGGGTAAATCACAAGTTAGGGCGAGGCCGTCCAGGGTTGGTCAGGGGGCACGACGCCGGGAGGGAATGTAGGAGGCGGTATCCGTGTGGGGGGCTGCCCGGCCTCGCACCCGAGGAGTTCGACGACGAAAGCCGGAGAGATGGTGCGCAGTGGGTAGGTCTGCTGCACGTAGGTGGTGCCGCGAGCCAGGGGAACGACGGCATAGCCGACGTCGGTGCGAGTCTCATCCTGGGCGCGAATGACACAGTAGACATCCGCCTCGGCAGAGCGGCGCACCTCGAAGGTGACATCCACGCGGTCGCGACTCTCGACCTTCCAGGCGAGCAGCTTGGGCTGCAGGCCCGGTGCGAGCAGGTTGTAGGCGACATAGGCGAGCGCGCCCGCAAAGGTGACGACGACCAGGCCGATCAGAGCGTATCCCCACCACGGCGTCCGGCGTATGCCGTATCGCGCCTGAAGGTGAGGGGGCAGGCTCCGACCATCGACCGCGCTCGCCACTGCACCTCCTGTCGCCGGATATCGGGCTCCTTGGGACACTAGTGTGCGTGAGCCTCCCCCTACGCCTCATGGCGGTGCACGCGCACCCCGATGACGAGGCGAGCAAGGGTGCTGCGACGACGGCCCACTACGTCCGCGACGGAGTCGACGTGATGGTCGTCACATGCACGGGAGGGGAGCGCGGCGACGTGCTGAATGCGGCCGCGCAGGCTGATGTCGACCGCCACGGATTGACCGAGGTGCGACGCCGTGAGATGGCCGAGTCGGCGCGCATCCTCGGCGTGCGCCACAGCTGGCTTGGCTTCGAGGACTCCGGGTATCCCGAGGGCGATCCGAAGCCGCCCCTGCCGTCCGGGTGCTTCGCCGATCTGCCGCTGGAGGAGGTCGCGCGCCCGCTCGTCGCCCTAGTCCGCGAATTCCGCCCACACGTGATGACGACCTACGACGAAAACGGTGGCTATCCGCACCCCGATCACATCCGCTGTCACGAGGTATCGCTGGAGGCGTTCACCAAGGCTGCTGATGCATCGTTTTATCCAGGCACGGGTGATCCCTGGCAGCCAGCCAAGCTCTACTACAACATGGGATTCACCCGTGACCGTGTGCTCACCTTTCACGAGGCACTCATCGCCGCCGGCATGGAATCGCCCTACGCGCAGTGGCTGGAAGACTGGGACGAGGGGGAGGAAGATCGCGTCACCACTCGTATCCGCGTCGACGAGGTCTTCCCCGTGCGTGACGACGCACTTCGTGCCCATCGCACGCAGGTGGACCCTGACGGCATGTGGTTCGCCGTGCCTGTCCAGATGCAGCGCGATCTATGGCCAACCGAGGACTTCCATCTGGCGATCTCCCATGTGCCGACGACGTTCCCCGAGTCGGATTTGTTCGCGGGTCTGAAGGGGGCATCATGGGGCTTGTGAGCCACCTGCTCGGTGTGCTGCTGCTGACTGAGAGTCCCGTCCCCAGCCCGCTCCCGGAGGATCCCCCGATCGATCCCTCCCGTGTCACGCCGGGGATCTTGGGCCTAGTGTCCTTCCTCTTCCTCGTGGTTGCCGTGACGCTGCTCTACCGCTCGATGCGCAAGCAGATGGCCAAGGTCGATCCCAACCTGCCCGAGGGCCCGGCCGACAAGGAGCGCGCAGAAGACGCGCGACTCACCGAGGAGGCTCGGAAGCGCGGCCGAGAAGACGACCAGCCGCCCACCCAGGCCTAGCTCGTGGATCCCACGCGATCCACGCTGCGCATAGTCGGCCTGACGGTAGCCGCCATCGTCATGTCGGTCGCATGCATTGCCCTCGGACTGTGGCAGGGCCAGCGCACTCTCGACATCGTCGAGGCTGAGCGCACCGCGCTGAGTGCGCCGATCCCCGTGCTCGATGCGGCCACGGTGCAGGGCCATCCCGGTGAGTCCATCGGAAGACCTGTCACCGTGCAGGGCCAGTACATCGCCGATGGGCAACGCCTCATCGCCTATCGATCGTGGCAGGGGAAGCCCGGTGTCTGGGTGGTGACGCCCATGGCGGTGGGTGCCAACACCGTCGCCGTGCTGCGCGGCTGGGTCCCTAGCGCGGATTCTTCGGCCGTCGCCGTGCCAAGCGGTACGGTGTCGGTGTCGGGCATCCTGCAGCCCTTCGATGACTTCTACGGCGACGATGTCGTATTGGCGGATGGGCAATTCGCCGCCATCTCGCGCTCGGCCCTCGAGCAGTCGTGGGGCACCCCGGCGGTGTCCCTGGTGGTGGTCCTGACCGATCAGTCCCCCGATGTCACCCCGTCGCCGCAGCCCGTCGAGCCGGCCGTGCGCACGACCAATGTGCCGTTCCCGCTGCAGAACGCCGCCTACACCGTGCAGTGGTTTGTCTTCGGCCTATTCGTGTGGTTCATGTGGTGGCTCTGGCTGCGTCGCGCACCGCGCGAAGATGCGGCGGCACCAACTGCGGATAGCCTTTATTCATGAAGGGTCTGTCGGGAGCACTGCTGCGATATCGAATCATGGCGTGGATCACGGGCGTGCTCCTTGCCTTCATGTGCGTCTTCGGCCTTCCCGCCAAGTACGTCTTCGAGGCCACCAGCGGAGGGTTCCTGGGCGCGGTGTACTCCATCGGATGGATGGCGCATGGATGGCTCTATCTCCTCTACGTTGCCGCGGGTCTCGACATCTGCTTTCGCATGAGATTCAATGTGCTTCGCACCCTTGCCGTCCTCCTGGCAGGCACGATTCCCTTCGCCTCGTTCTTCGCTGATCACTACGTGGCGAAATCGGTGCATGCCCGTGAGGCCGAGATCACCCCTCTCACGGCGTAGCCACTGGCTCGCGGGCGCGATCGGGTCGCGTCGCCAGATAGGACCCCAGCAGCACCATCGGGAAGCCAAGGATCAGGCCCAGGGTGACGGGCTCGGACAGCACGATGACACCGAGGATCACCGCCACCGCGGGGTTCAAGAAGGTGATGACCGTCATGCGCGACGGGCCCACCTCCTTGACGAGCTCGAAGAAGATCAGGAACGCGATGGCGGTGCACAGGATTCCGAGAACCACGATCGACCACCATGCCTCGGCCGGCACGGCCGTTGTCGGGCGCTGGACCAAGGCGATCGGCGCGTACAGGAGAGCATTGAAGCCCAGGGCAAGGGAGATGACCGCCAGGCTCGGCGCCTCCGCCAGCCTCCTGGAGATCACGATGGGCCCGAGCGCGTAGCCGGTCACGGTCAGCGCCGCTGCCCCGACGGCCCACAACTGGTCGCCCGCGATGTCGAGTCCGACGAGCACGGCGACTCCGCCGAAGCCAATGGCCAGACCTAGGATGCGCCGCCAGCCAAGATGCCTGTCGAGGCCGAGGCAGCGGGCCAGGATCGCGGCGACGATGGGCACGACGGCGATGAGCAGCGCCGTGGTCGAACTCGTCAGCGCGGTCTCCGCGTAGCCCAGGAGAAGAAATGGACCGGTGATCTCGACGAGGCCGAAGAGCGCGATCCACGGCAGGTGCGGCCGAATGCCGCGGAATTCCCCGCGGGCAGCGGCGATCGGGAGGAGGAGTAGAGCCGCAAGCCCGACTCGCAGCGCGACCATCACCGAGGGCTCGACGCTCATCACGGCCACTCGAATGAAGAGGTAAGGCGTGCCCCAGATGATGGAAAGGGCAGCGAAGAGGATCAGGCCGCGTCGAGACATGCGCGGCCTAGAAGTTGGGAGTGGGCGAGGTGAACGTGCCGATGGCGATGAGGATGAGCAGCAGCGCGCTGACCGCCAGGCCGATGTAGCCGGTGATGAGCCCGCCAATGGCCATGGCTCGGCCGGGCAGCAGCTCGCGGTTGATGCGGGCTAGGGCCAGGTATCCGAAGACGATGGCCAGCATGGGCAGGACGGGGAAGAACGCCAGGCAAATGGCCAGCACGAGCCCCGCCACGCCGGTGGCCATGGATGCGACGGCGAAACTGGGGGCCTTGCGTGGTGTGGCAAACGCCACCGGAAGCTGCGGTGGATATGTCACGCGGCCACGCTACTGCACCTCACGACTCGTCTGGCATGCGCCACTCGACCGTGCGCGCGCATTCGCGCAGGCCCCGAGCACGATAGTTGGGGAGGGCGGCGGGACCATCGAGATCGCAGGTGTGCACCCACACGCGCCTCGTGCGTGGCAGCTCCCATGCGAGTTCGATGGCGCGCGCCAGGAGCCAGCCGCCGAGGCCATTGCCAATGGCCCATGGCAGCAGTCCGAAGTAGGCGACCTCGACGTCGCCGTCGACCTGCTGCTCGAGCTCGGCATAGCCCGCCTCGGCACCGTTAAATCGGCATACGAGCAGGTGGTGCTCGGGACGATCGACCCAGCCGCGCCACTGCTCGGGTGTCCAGTCGAGGCGGTCGACCCACGCCCAGTCGGCGCCGACGCGGCGGTAGAACGACTCGGAGAGGTCGGCCCGAGGTTCCGTAACGATCTCGATCTCGGCACCGGTGGGCTGGACGGCATCGACGAGATCACCCGGACGGTTCATCTCCAGCCCGATCACGGTGACGGCCACCGCGCCCTCTGCGGGACCGTCGAGCAGGCGCATGTGCGGAAGGATGCCACAGGTGGACTTGGCCGCGCTTAAATGGCCACGTGAATGATGGCCTGCTCGTGGATCTTTCCCGGCTGCAGTTCGCAACCACGACTCTCTACCACTACCTCTTCGTCCCGTTGACCCTCGGCATCGCACCCTTCGTGGCCATTCTCGAGACGCTCTCGTGGCGCACGGGCAATCCGATCTATCGCCGGCTCGTGCGCTTCTTCGGATCGCTCCTCATCATCAACTTCGCGATGGGGATCGTCACCGGCATCGTCCAGGAGTTCCAGTTCGGCATGAACTGGTCGGTGTTCAGTCGGCACGTGGGAGACATCTTCGGGGCGCCGCTGGCGATGGAGGGGCTGCTAGCGTTCTTCCTCGAGTCCACGTTCCTCGGCCTGTGGCTCTTCGGCCGCGACCGCCTCCCGCGCGGCATTCATGTGGCGTGCATCTGGCTCTTCACGCTGGGCACGTGGCTGTCGGCGTACTTCATCATCGTCGCCAACTCCTGGATGCAGCATCCGGTCGGCTACGTGCTGGATCCCGAGACCGGGCTACCCGTGCTCAATGACATCGGCGCCGTCCTCTCCCAGCCCTTCGTCCTCCTGGCCTACGCGCACACGGTGCTCGGAGCCCTGGTCGCGGCCTCCGTGTTCGTCTTCGCGGTTGCGGCCTACCACCTCAAGAGGCGCCAGCACCTGCCTGAGATGCGCTGGGCCTGGCGTGCAGCCATCGCCATGGGGTTGATTGCCGCATCCGGACAGTTGGTCGTCGGTGATGCGCTCGGGGTCGTTGTCACCGACGTCCAACCCATGAAGATCGCTGCGGGTGAAGCACTCTGGGAGACAGCGGGCCCGTGCGCCGGCCTCGCCATCATCGCCATCCCGGACCAGGAGGCTCGCGAGAACATCTGGGAGTGGGACGTGCCCTGCCTGCTGTCGATCCTCGCGACGAATTCCGTGGACGGCGTGGTGCAGGGAGCCAATGAACTCCAGGGTGAATACGAGCAGGCCTACGGCCCCGGCGACTACACGCCCAACGTCTGGATCGCGTTCTACTCCTTCAGGCTGATGATCGGCTTCGGGCTCGTCGGAGCCGCATGGATGCTCGTTGCCTGGTGGCGTACGCGCAAGGGACGACTTCCGTCCGGACGTATCTTCTGGGCCATCTCCATCTGGATCGTCATCACGCCGTGGCTGGGGAACATGTTTGGCTGGATCTTCACCGAGAATGGCCGGCAGCCCTGGGTGGTTTACGGACAGCTGACCACGCAGGACGCGGTATCGCAGATCTCGCCTACCTTCCTTTTCGTCAGTCTGCCCATCTTCTTCCTCCTCTACGGCGCGTTCGCCATCGTGGAGTTCCTCCTGATGCGCCGCTACGCCATCGCGGGACCACCTGACGATGATCAGCCGATG
Organism: Actinomycetota bacterium; assembly: GCA_016870515.1. Taxonomy (GTDB): domain Bacteria; phylum Actinomycetota; class Actinomycetes; order S36-B12; family S36-B12; genus Mxb001. The sequence continues at coordinate 29,868 of VGBL01000004.1, forward strand.
GCGGGGGAGCCGTCGCGACCACTGCCCCAGCTGGTGGCGTGATGGGTCTGCCAGAGGTCTGGTTCGTCATCGTCGCCGTCCTGTGGACGGGCTTCTTCTTCCTCGAGGGCTTCGACTTCGGCGTGGGAATGCTGGCGCGCACCCTGGGGTCCGACGAGAGCGAGCGCGGTCAGATGCTCGCGGCCATAGGGCCCGTTTGGGATGCAGACGAGGTCTGGTTGGTCGCCGGTGGCATTGCCATTTTCGCGGCGTTTCCCGCGTGGTACGCCGCGCTCTTTCCCGCGGCGTACCTCCCCTTGCTACTGGTCATCGTGGCGATCATCGTCCGCGCCGTCGCCATCGAGTACCGATCGAAGCGACCCGGACCGAAATGGCGATCACGCTGGGACACGGCGGTGGCCGTTGCCTCGCTGCTCCTGGCCTTCCTCTTCGGAGTGTTCTGGGGAGGAATCGTGCACGGCATCCCGCTCACGGCGGATGGAACCTTCGTCGGGCACAGCCTCCTGTCGTTCCTGAACCCCTACTCGCTCCTGACGGGCCTGACCCTGCTGCTGTTCAGCCTCGCTCACGGCGCCACCTTCTTGGCGTTGAAAACCACGGGAGCCGTTCGGGCCAAGAACGAGTCGTGGGCGAGGAGGTTCGACGTGGTGGCGGGCGCACTCATGACTGGCTTCGCCGTGTGGACCTACTGGGCGTACTCCCGTGGCGATGTCGTTGCGCTCATGGTCGGCCTGCTGGCTGTGGTCGCGATGGCGATTGCACTGGCTGCCAATGCCCGGGTGCGACCCATGGTGGCCTTCTGGGCGCATGGGGTCGCGATCGCTGCCTTCGTCGCACAGATCTTCATCGCCCTGTATCCCAACGTCCTGCCGAGCACAGTGGACCCGGCCGACAGTCTCACGGTGCAGGGCTCGGCAGCGAGCCCATATTCGCTGACGATCATCACGGTGGTGGCGGCCATCGCGCTGCCCATGGTCATCGCCTACCAGGCGTGGTCGTTCTGGGTGTTCCGCAAGCGAATCAGTGTCGATGACGCTGCTCGCGCGTACCACTAGCGCGAGGCAACCTCGAGCAGGCCGCTCAGGAGGCGGTCGACGTCGTCGTCATCGCTGTAGGGCGCGAGTCCGACGCGCACTCCGCCGTCCTCGCCGAGGCCGAGCCATCGGGAGCATTCGAGGGCGTAGAAGTTGCCGTGTGGTGCGTTGACTCCGCGCGTCGCCAGGTGATCGGTGACGTCAGCGGAGTCGATGCCATCGATGGTGAATGTTTCGGTCGGCGTTCGGTGGCGAGCATTGCTGTAGAGGCGAATACCCGGAATCGATTCCAGCCCGGACCTAAGGCGCGCGTGAAGCGCATCCTCGTAGGCCTCGAGGGAGGTCATGGACGCGAGGATTCGCTGGCGTCGGTCGCCGGCGGGCGAGTCAAGGTCGGCCAGCAGGTCCACCGCTGCTGAGACGCCGGCGAGGAGTTCATAGGGGAGGGTGCCCAGCTCGAATCGCTCCGGTACTGCGTTGGTGGCGGGCAAGAGCTTGTCGGGATTGAGCGTGTCGAGCAACGCGGGCGATGCGGCGAGGACGCCGAGGTGCGGCCCGAGGAACTTGTAGGGCGAGCACGCGTAAAAGTCGGCACCGATGGCCGAAACGTCGATGGGTGCGTGTGCCGTCAGGTGCACCCCGTCGACGTAGAAGAGGGCGCCGGCGACATGCACGCCTTCCGAGATGACGGCGAGGTCGGGCCGAGTGCCGATGAGGTTGGATGCCCCGGTCATCGCAACGACCTGAGTGCGCGGGCCCACCAGACCAAGGACGTTGTCAGGCGACATCTCGCCGGTGGCTGGATCGAATTGTGCCCACTTCACGGTAGCGCCCGCGCGCGCGGCGTGGATAACCCATGGCCGTACGTCGGCGTCGTGGTCGAGACGGCTGACCACGATCTCATCTCCCGGTCCCCAATCCTGAGCGAGCGTGCGCGCGATGTCGAAGGTGATCTGCGTCATGCTGCGCCCGAAGACGATTCCGCGTGGATCGGCACCGAGGAGGTCCGCCATCGCGGATCGCGCGCCGGTCACCAGGTCGTCCGCACGGCGTTCGGCTGGATTGCTACGACCTCGATTGGCCACTGCTGAGCGCAGCGCTGCGGCCATGGCCGCGGCGACCGGCTCGGGAATCTGGGTTCCCCCGGGCCCGTCGAAGTGGGCCAGGCCCTCCGCCAGCGCGGAGACCTGGGCGCGAAGTCGCTGGACGTCGTAGCTCACGACGTCACCCTAGGGGGCCTCCGACCCCGACAATGTGCGGGTGACGCCTGTCCGGCTCCTCTCGGCCGCCCTCGCCTCGGCGAGCGCCGCGCTCACGCTGGCGCCGGGGGCGCTCGTCACGGCCCTGTGGGTCGGCCCCCAGGCGGTCGCCGCAGGCATTCGCGGTGCAGCCCCGGCTTACGCCGTCGCTGGAGCCGCGATCATCGCCTGCGCATTGATCGTCATCGCCCTCTACGTCTCGCTGATCGGAGTGTGGCGCGGTCGCCGAGGCCCACGTGTCGCGTGCATCGTCATCTTCGGCGTGCTCGCGCTCCTGCTCGTGACTCCGGCCTGGCCCGTTGTGCTGGCAGGCTGGGTGCCCCGCCTGCTCGGGCTGGCTGCGTTCGTCATCGCCATGGTCGGCCTCGTGATCGCCATGGCCGTCGATCGCCGTTCGGGTGATCCGTTGCGTGGTTGGGCGCCGGGCATCGCCGGGCTCGTGGGGGCCTACGCGGCCGTCGCCCTGGTGGTGGGTGTCGTCGATCCGCGCATCCCGCAGTTCCCGCGGGCACCGTGGACGCCGGAATTCGCCGGCGATGCTGCCCCGGGTCGCGCCTTGCCCGCCCAGCCGCCTCCTGCGCATCCGGGCCTGGCACCGGGGCAGTTCGCCACGATCCACAACGACGCCTGGATGACCGATGCCTACGCGGACCGATCGATCATCGACCCGGAGGCTGCCGAGCCGGTGTCCTTCTTCGCCGGTGGCGACTGCGCCACCCTGGTGTGGAATGCCGAGGGCCATCTAGTCGCAGTGTGCGTGAGCCCGACGGAGGTCCGGACCTACGTGCTCGATCCACGCACGCTCGAGCCACTGGCGAGTCGCCAGCTCGCTCCGCGCACCGTCTCCGCACGCGTTCTCACCGACTTCTCCGGAGGCGGCTACGCCTTCCTTGACAGTGCCATGCGCCTGGTGATCCCCCTGCCCAACGGTCGTATCGCTCGCTACGACTCGGTCAGCCTAGAGCAGCTGGATGAATTCGAAGTCGTCGATAACCTGCAGCCTGGCGAGCAGATCACATCAGCGCTGCCCGATGCGGCGGGACTGCTGTGGTTCGTCGGTCAGCGAGGCACGGTCGGGTTGCTCGACACGATGTCGGGCACCGCATCCTCACTCGTGCTCGTCGATCCGGCATTCGGACCGGTCGATATCGAGAATTCGTTCGCCGTTGACGAGTCGGGCGGGGCGTATGTCGTCACATCGGCCGAACTCGTGCGCCTTGACGTCAGCGACGGTGCGCCCGCGGTGACGTGGCGGATCCCGTATGACCGTGGCGAGCGGCGCAAGCCCGGGCAGACCAGTCAGGCATCGGGTACCACTCCGACGGTCTTCCGCGACGGCGCCTTCATCGCGATAACGGATAACGCCGAGCCGCGCATGAACGTCGTCGTAGTGGATGCAACGGACGCGGTCCCGCGCGTTCACTGCACGGTGCCGGTCTTCTCCGACGGCGAGAGCGCAACCGACAACTCACTGATCGCCATAGGCGACTCCCTCTTCGTCGAGAACAACTACGGCTACACGCTTCTTTCGGTCGCCGGTGGTCGGACCACGACGCCAGGTCTTGCGCGCATCGATGTTTCGGATGCCGGTTGCGCCGTGGCGTGGTCCAGCGACGAGGTCGCCATCCCCTCGCTGGTCTCCAAGGGGGTCGCCGCCGACGGGCTAGTCCTTACCTATGTCAAGCAACCGAGCATCCTGGGCTTTGACGAGTGGTGGTTCACCGGTGTCGACGCCTCGACCGGTGATGTCCGATGGCGCCGTCTCGCGGGCGTAGGTCCGCTGCTCAACAACCACTACGCGGCGGCCTACGTCTCACCGGTCGGTGGCGTATACGTAGGCACCGTCAGCGGCATCGTCGGGCTCGTCGGCGACTAGGCCCCGCGCAGATCCCATTCCTGGCCGTCGGGGGTGTCGCGTACTTCGATGCCATGGGCGGCGAGGCTGTCGCGGATGGCGTCACTGGTCGCGAAGTCACGCGAATCGCGTGCCCGCTGGCGCGCATCCAGGGCGACTTCCACCACGGGGCCGACGACGTCGCGCTCGTCGCGCATGCCCGACACTGCCGTGGCCCCGAGCTGCACGAGCATTCCGCGCAGCGCTGCACGTGCGCGGTCGACGTGGTCGCCCTGAACGGTGTCGGCCGACCATGCATGGATGGCGTCCTCGAGCTCGAGGACGGCCGCGAGGGCCCCGTCTGCATCTCCCGCGTCCATGCAGGCCTCGAAGGCACCCTGAAGGCGATCGGCCTCGGAGCGCAGGGAGAACGACTCGCCTGCTTGCGGAACCTCGACGAGCACCGGCTCATTGGCGGCCGTGGTGTTACCCCCGCCGTCACCTCGCAGGACGCGGACCATCTCGTTGAACGAGACGGATTCGCCGGCCGGCAGTACCGTGGAGCACCCACGGTGACGAAGGGTCAGGGTCCCGACTCCCTCAACTCGAGCCACACGCGTGGCCACGTCAAAGATGACCGCAGTGTGCTCGTCGACACCCAGCACGCCGACGCCGTCCGGCAGATCACCCTCGAGCCGCTCCAGGCGGTGCTCACCCAGGTAGCAGTAGCGCGTGTCGTGGCGTCCACCCTCGCGGTTGTCGTAGTGCGGAATGACAGCTGCTGCGATGCCCGTCAGCGAACCCAGCAGGTCGAGGCCCTCGAGCCAATGTGGCTCGGTGCCCACCTTGTAGATCTCGTAGACCGGCACGGTGAAGCGGCCGACCGTCACGGCGGCGGCACTGCCCATGACGAGGGTCCCGCCGCGGGTGGCGACGTCGAGGAGGGCCGCGGGTACCGCAGTGTCCGACCATTGGTGCAGTGCATAGGACGGGCTCCCAGGCCCAGCAAACACCCACCCCGCGCGGGCAAGCAGGGCGAGAGCTCGCTCGCGATCGATGACAGGTTCGTCACTGCGCCGCCACCGCACGACGTCTAGATCCACGCCCACGGAGTCTCGAAAGTACTCCAGGATCTTGTCGGTGAGGTCGTCGGCGTTGACCTGGAATCCGAACGGCGTGTCGATGAGGGCGGCTGGACCTGGTCCCTTGGACCCCAGGAGTTCGCGGTGGATCCTCACCATCGTCGGGGCGGTTTCCCCCGAACCGATGATGACAAGACGCGCGGCCACGCCCCTAGTCTGCTAGACGTCGGGGCGCGGCCGCGAGCGTGGTCGGCCCTGATCAATCGGCGATCGCCGGACCTAGTCCGAACCTGTGGGTCCCGGGGTGCTGGGCAGGATCCAGAAGATGGCCAGGACGATGATGCCGATGCGGAAGCCGCAGGGCAGGAGGTGCAGCAGCTGCCACCATCCGGAGCGACCGGTGTCGTGCGGGTGGCGCGCGGCCACGGCAATGCTGGGGACGAGGGTGGCGAGAGAGAAGAACGCCGATAGCACGAGCCCCGCGACCGCGAGCCCGGTGGGAACCGGGAGTACCTGCGTGGCCTCGCCCATCTGGCTGAAGGTGGCACCGACTTACTCGATGTGCCAGGGCATGGCTGTCACGATGAGGGTGAGAAGGCACCACCACCAGAACTCAGACCAGCTCGCCCGTCCTTGGAGCGAGGTGCAATTCTTCAAAACGTGGTTGATCGCCTGACCGAAACCTATGTGAGTTCCTCTTGCGCGACACCCGATACGTCGCTCCACAGCGAAGGCCAGCCAGGAGGAGTCTGCCACCACGGAAGATGCAGCACGACACTGCGATAGCGTCGTCTCATGGACCTCTGGGCGGCAGCAGAACTCACGGACCTGCGACAGCGCGCTGCACGTGAGGAGCACGACGTGCCGATGATTGCCTATGGGCTCGTGCTTGGCGGCACTCTCGTGCACAGCGGCTCCGTGAGTGCAGAAGGCGCAAGGATGGCGACCGCACAGACCCCCTTTCGCATCGCGTCGATGACGAAGAGCTTCACGGCCACCACCGTCCTGATCCTGCGTGATCGTGGCGTGCTTGCCCTCGACGACCGGTTGGACCGGTGGCTTCCGTGGGCATCCACCATCGGTCTGCCGGGCGCCGCTCCACCGTTGACCATCCGGCACCTGCTCACCATGACGGCAGGGTTCCCGACCGACGATCCCTGGGGTGACCGGCAGGAATCGCTCCCCCTTGGCGCGTTCGACCGACTCGTGGAGGGTGGCCTGTCGTTCTGCCGACCCCCCGGCATCGACTTCGAGTACTCCAACCTCGGCTACGCCCTGCTCGGTCGGGTGATTGCCCAGGCCACCGGCCACGATTTCCGTGACGTGGTAGCCGACCTCGTGCTGCAGCCTCTCGGAATGGCGTCAACGACCTTCGACGTCTCGGATGCGCACGGCCACGCGACGGGCTTTCGGCGCGTGGACGACGGACTCGTCGAGCAGCCGGAGACGGCGTCGGGAGCGTTCAGCCCCATGGGAGGCTTGTGGAGCACCGTCGAAGATCTCGCTCGGTGGATCGCCTTTCATGAGGCCGCCTGGGCGGATGATCCCGCGGACATGCCTCTGTCTCGGTGGTCGAGACGGGAGATGCAGCGTCCGCATATCATCACTCAGGTCGACGAGGCCGAAGGCCCGGCCGCTCACTCGTACGGTTTCGGCCTCTATGTCACCGATGACCTGCGGCTGGGTCGTTTCATCCACCACAGCGGCGGCTACCCGGGGTTCGGATCCCACATGCGGTGGCATCCGGACACGCGCTGGGGAATCGTAGCCTTGGCCAACCGCACTTATGCGCCCATGCGCAAGGTGTGCACCGACGTCCTAGCGGAAATCGTCGCCGAAGATTGCGAGTCGGCACGTCGCAGCCGCGCGCGGGACGCCCTGTGGCCAGTGACCCGGCAAGCGATCGGCATTGCCGAGTCCCTCCTGGCACGGTGGGACGACGAGATCGTCAACACGCACGGTGCGATGAACCTCGACCTCGATCAGCCACGTGAGGAGCGCCGACGCCAATGGCAGGCTCTTGCGCGGGACCTCGGCCCGTTTCAGAGGATGCCCGATACGGTCACAACAAGGAGTCCAGCCCACGCACGCTGGCGCATGCAGGGCAGGAGCGGTGATGTTTGGCTGGAGGTGCTCATGAGTCCGGAGTGCGAACCTCGCATCCAGACCCTGCTCGCCGTGGGGGCCGACAGTGAGGGGCGTCCCTGATGGCTTGGCTGCTGCTGCTGCTCGCCATCGGCGCGGAGGTGTTCGGCACCCTGTCGCTGAAGGCCAGCGATGGCTTTTCACGTCTGTGGCCGTCGCTCGGAGTGGTCGTCGGCTATGCCGCGGCGTTCACCCTCCTGGCCTTCGTCCTCAGGACCGTTGGGGTTGGTCCTGCTTACGCGCTCTGGGCGGGCGTAGGCACGGCGGGAGCAGCCATCGGCGGGTGGCTCATCTTCAGCGAGCGACTGACGTGGATCACGATCGTGGGCATCGCCATCGTCATCATCGGCGTCGTCTTCATCACCCTGGGTGAGGCGCGCGCCTGATGATGGCCGGCTATCCGGCAGCGAGGTCCTCGCGGAAGGGGCTGGCCGGATACGTGCCCAGGATGCGCACGGACTCAGTGTAGAAAGCGAGTTCCTCCAGGGCTAGCGCGAGCGGCCTGTCGTGTGGGTGGCCCTGCACGTCGGTGTAGAACTGGGTGGCCGAGAACGACCCGCCCAATTGATAGCTCTCAAGCTTGGTCATGTTGACGCCATTGGTTGCGAAACCGCCAAGGGCCTTGTAGAGCGCCGCGGGGACGTTGCGCACGCGGAAGACGAAGGTCGTGATGACAGCTCCCGAGTCAGTGGGCGGTTGCTGCTCGTCGCGGGACAGGATGAGGAACCGCGTGGTGTTGCGGTGCTCGTCCTCGACGTCCTCCGCGAGGATGCTGAGCCCGTAGAGGTCAGCTGCCAGGCGTGGCGCGAGTGCGGCGACGGCGGGGTCGTCGGCCTGAGCCACCTCGCGTGCCGCCCCGGCGGTGTCATCGGCCACGATGCCTCGCCAGCCGTGCTCGCGGAGCAACAGGCGGCACTGGCCGAGTGCATGGGAGTGGCTCCGAACCGTGGTGATGTCGTCCATGGTGGCGCCGGGGACCGCCATGAGCTGGAAGTGGATCGGCATGAAGTGCTCACCGATGATGTGCAGCCCCGACCCGGGCAGCAGGTGGTGGATGTCCGCCACCCGGCCGGCGATCGAGTTGTCGACCGGGATCATGGCCAGGTCTGCCACTCCCTCGTCGATCACGCCGAAGACATCTTCGAAGGTCGGACAGGGGAGGGATTCGAGGTGTGGGTAGACCTCGCGGCAGGCGGCATCGGAGTTAGACCCCGGCTCACCCTGGTAGGCGATGACCGACATGAGTCGAACCCTACTTGTCGGGGGATTTCCCCGACGAACGCGTGGCGTAGGAGAAGGCCGCCAGCGCGAGCACGAGCGCGCCGGCACCGACTCCGAACAACATCGTTGCCTGAGCGTCCTTGCCCTCGACCAGTTCGCCGAGGAAGACCACGGCAATGACGGCGACCACCACGCCGATGAGCTTGCCCTTGAGGTCGTCGAGGGAGTGGATCTGCAGCCACGCGGGAAGCTCGAGGGACTCGTCGACGAAGAGCTCGTAGAGTCCGTAGCCGATCACTAGCAGTACCGTCGCGAGCAGCAGGGTGTCGACGGCTGCCAGGACCGAGACGGTGCACTCCTTCAGCGCGACCTCCGCCTTGACGAGCTTGACCGCGGCGGAGCCCATCTCCCACAGACCGATGGCAATGAGGATCAGGCCTCCGACGAGGGCTCCGAGCGATGGGAGTACGACGACGTAGCGCGACAACTCGATGATCCTGCGCACGGTTGCAGGGTACTCTTCGAAGACCTCACGGATGCGGGGAGCGCGCCGTGACACCCGAGACAATTCTCGACACCCTTGACACCGCGGTCTACAGCGAGGATCGCCAAGGTCGCTACACCTATGCCAACCGAATGGTCCAGGAGATCTTCGGGGCGCCGCTGCGTCAGATCGTCGGTCACGACGACAGCGAGTTCATCGACCTGCAGGTGTCCAATGACCTCAAGGTCAACGATGAAGCGGTGATGACATCCGGCCAGGCCATCGCACGCTAGGAGCGCGACATCGTGAAGGAGACCGGCGAAGAGCGGGTCTCCTGGACCATCAAGGCTCCCCTCACCGATGGAGCGGGCAACGTCGTGGGGCTGTGCGGCATTTCCCTCGACATCACCGACCGCTCGTAGCCTCCACTGGCTGATGTCCTGATCCTTTTGGAGACGGCGTTGCGCGTGAGGCCGTCGATGAGCACGGTGGAACCGGCTAGGCCGAGGGCGTACCAGAACGGGCCGACCGTGATTCGCGATGTCGACACCGCCCCGTAGTGCTTGGGATCGGCTTCCTGCAGGAACAGGCCACCGCAGGGGATCGCGGGAATGATCAGGCCGAAGCCGGCGACGATTCCGGCGAGCAGGAAGGGCCCCTGCATCAGGGAGAGTGACAGACCCTGGAGGTCGTGGGCGTATTGGAACAGGTTGCCGAAGGACAGCAGCAGGACGCCGTTGCTGAAGTTGAACACGAGGCCGATGAGCACCGCGGCGATGAAGATGGGCTCCTGGAAGAGGCGGATGGGGAAGACGCCCTCCTCTCCAGGAACCCTGATGCGCAGGGCGTGGGCCGTCCTTGGGCAGCAGTGCGAGGGCTAGCGCGATGCTCACCAGGCTGGACCGTGCAGGTGGGGCAGACTCATCCCATGCCCAACCGCCTGGGTGAGTCCACGTCGCCCTATCTCCAGCAGCACGCCGACAACCCGGTGGACTGGCAAGAGTGGGGCGCCGAGGCCTTCGACGAGGCCCGGCTTCGCGGCGTGCCCGTCTTCCTGTCCATCGGCTACTCCGCCTGCCACTGGTGCCACGTCATGGCTCACGAATCCTTCGAGGACGAGTCGACCGCGAGGTTCCTCAACGAGCACTTCGTCAACGTCAAGGTCGATCGCGAGGAGCGCCCCGACGTCGATGCGGTCTACATGGACGCCACGGTCGCCCTGACCGGCCACGGCGGATGGCCGATGAGCGTCTTCCTCGACCCCGACGGGCGTCCCTTCTACGCGGGCACCTACTTCCCGCCGGAGTCGCGTCACGGAATGCCGTCGTTCATGCAGCTGCTCGGCGCGATCTGGGAGTCATGGCGCGAACGCCGTGATGAGGTGACGGGAGCGGCCGAGCGCATCACGCAGGCGCTCGCGGCTCGCGCCGAGCCCGCTCGCATGGGCGGTGATCCGCCCACCGTCGATCAACTCGACGCCGCAGCTCGCTCGCTCGCAGGCAGCTACGACGCGCGATTGGGCGGGTTCGGCCGAGCGCCGAAGTTTCCGCCCTCGATGGTCCTGGAGTTCCTCCTGCGCCACGCCGCACGCACCGAAGATGCACAGGCGCTGGCCATGGTCGAGGGCACCTGCGAGGCGATGGCACGCGGCGGGATGTACGACCAGCTCGGCGGCGGATTCGCTCGCTACTCGGTCGACGATGCCTGGGTCGTGCCGCACTTCGAGAAGATGCTCTACGACAACGCACTGCTGCTGCGCGTCTACCTCCACTGGTGGCGCATGACCGCGAGCCCACTCGCCGAACGCGTCGTGCGGGAGACGGCGGAGTTCCTCCTGCGTGACATGCGCACCCAGGAGGGCGGCTTCGCTGCAGCATTTGATGCCGACAGCGAGGGCGTCGAGGGCAAGTTCTACGCCTGGACCCCCGATCAGCTCATCGAGGTCCTGGGCGAGGACGACGGCTGCTGGGCGGCGGCGCTGCTGGAGGTCACGCCGACCGGCACCTTCGAGCATGGGATGTCGACGCTGCGGTTGCTGCGCGACCCCGACGACGCGCAGCGCTGGGCGCGCATCCGCCAGCAGCTCTTCGAGGATCGGGCCCAGCGCGTGCCTCCCGGGCGTGACGACAAGGTCGTCGCTGCATGGAACGGCCTCGCGATCGCCGCACTCGCGGAGGCCGGTGCACTCCTCGGCGAGCCCGATTGGATCGAGGCTGCGCGCGGAGCTGCCGATCTGATCCTGGCCGTGCACCTGGGAGTGGACGACGAGGCCCGGCGGGTCGGCGAAGGAGTCCCTGTCGGGCTGGATCGCTTGATCCGCACATCGCGTGACGGGCGCCCGGGGTCGACGGATGGTGTCCTGGAGGACTACGCCGACGTGGCCGAGGGATTTCTCGCGCTGTACTGCGTCACCGGCGAGGAGGAGTGGCTGGCGTTCGCCGGGGTGCTCCTGGACGTCGTGCTCGCGCGCTTCCGCGATGGCCACGGCGGCTTCTTCGACACCGCCGACGATGCGAAGCCGCTGGTGCGCCGTCCGCGCGATCCCTCGGACAATGCGACTCCGTCCGGCTGGCTCGCCGCCGCGCAGGCACTTCTGACCTACGCAGCGCTCACCGGGATCAACGAGCACCGCGCGGCGGTCGAGCAGGCCCTCGGTGTCGTCACCGAGTTCGCCGAGCGTGCCCCGCGTGCAGTGGGGTGGGGCTTGGCGGCAGCCGAGGCGCTGGCCGACGGACCCCGGGAGATCGCGGTCATTGGGGAGTTTGAGGATCCGCGCACGCGGCTGCTCCACGATCTGGCCCTGCGCGGCACGACTCCCGGCGCCGTGGTGGCCGTGGGACCCCCGGGGTCGTCGGTCCCGCTCCTGCAAGATCGACCCCTCGTCGAGGGTGGACCGGCCGCTTACGTCTGCCGACACTTCACCTGCCAGGCGCCCGTCACGTCTGGCGACGCCCTGATCACGGACCTGCGCGTACGCGTGCCGACCTCGGGCTAGCCTGTCGGTGTGGGCTTGAGCGATGTCGTCTACGGCGTTTACGAGCGCCGTCTGCGCCGCCAGATCCCCGCGGAGCGCCGACCCCGCCACGTGGGCGTGATCCTCGACGGCAACCGTCGGTGGGCGACCAGCCAGGGCAGCGGGTCGGAGGCCGGCCACCGGGCGGGCGCCGCCAAGATCGTGGAGTTTCTCGGCTGGTGCGAGGACGCTGACGTCGAGGTCGTCACCCTCTGGCTGCTGTCGACCGACAACCTGACGCGACCGGAGACCGAGCTGCGCGCACTCCAGGCGATCATCGAGGAGACCGTCATCGGCCTTGCCGAGACGAGGCGGTGGCGCATTCACCCTGTCGGTGCGCTCGACCTGCTCCCCGATCGCACGGCACGCCTGCTCAAGGAGTCCGCTGAGAGCACCGCCGATGTCGACGGCATCCTGGTCAATGTGGCCGTCGGCTACGGGGGCCGTCGCGAGGTCGTCGACGCCGTGCGAGCGCTGCTGACCGAGCACGCGACCCAGGGCACGTCGGTCGAGGACATCGCCCAGATGCTCGACGTCGAGCACATCGCCGAGCACCTCTACACCAAGGGCCAGCCCGACCCCGACCTCGTCATCCGAACGTCGGGAGAGCAGCGGCTCTCGGGCTTCTTGCTGTGGCAGAGTGCCCATTCGGAGTTCTATTTCTGCGAGGCCTACTGGCCCGACTTCCGGCACGTGGATTTCCTGCGCGCTATGCGGGCCTACGCCGCGCGGCAGCGCCGCTACGGCTCGTAACTCCCGCCCCACGTTCATCATTCGTACGGCGTGTTGCGGGGGGAGTACGCCGGGGGGCGCCCTAGTCTCGCCGCATCGGGTCGGCACCCGGTCGGCCCCCCGATAGCGGCGGTCCGCGCCGGGCCCCGCACGAGGAGCCCCGTGCCCGCTGCGCGAACCCGCAAGCGACTCCCCGCCCGTCGTACCTTCGTCCTCGACACCAGCGTCCTGCTCTCCGATCCGCACGCCATGCTGCGATTCGACGAGCACGAGGTCGTCATCCCGGTCGTCGTCGTCACCGAACTCGAGGTCAAGCGGACCCATCCCGAACTCGGCTACTTCGCCAGGGCCGCCCTGCGCCTGCTCGACGACCTGAGGGTCACCCACGGGCGCCTGGACGAGCCACTGGCCATCGGTCAGAGCGGAGGCACGCTGCGCGTCGAGCTCAACCACACCGACACCTCCGTGCTACCGAGTGGGTTCCAACTGGGTGACAACGACTCGCGCATCCTCGCCGTGGCGCGCAACCTCGCTGCTGAGGGCCGCGACGTCGTGCTGGTGAGCAAGGACCTCCCGATGCGGGTCAAGGCGTCGGCCGTCGGGTTGGCGGCCGAGGAGTACCTCGCCGAGCTCGTGATCGAGTCGGGCTGGACGGGCATGGCCGAGATGGAGGTTGCGGCTGACAGCATCGATGCCCTCTACGAGTCGACGATCATTGACCTCGACGCTGCGCGCGACCTGCCCTGTCACACCGGCCTGGTCCTGGTGTCCGACCGTGGCAGAGCCCTGGGTCGGGTGACCCCGGAGAAGCGCGTGCGCTTGGTGCGCGGAGACCGCGAGGCGTTCGGCCTCCACGGACGCAGTGCCGAGCAGCGCGTGGCCCTGGACCTCCTGCTCGATCCGGACATCGGGATCATCTCCCTCGGCGGGCGGGCGGGCACCGGCAAGAGCGCCCTGGCCCTGTGCGCCGGGCTCGAGGCGGTGCTCGAGCGCCGCTTGCACCGCAAGGTCGTCGTCTTCCGTCCGCTCTACGCCGTGGGTGGCCAGGACCTCGGCTACCTCCCCGGCACCGAAAACGAGAAGATGTCGCCCTGGGCCCAGGCGGTCTTCGACACCCTGGGAGCGGTCACGACCACCGAGGTCCTCGAGGAGGTCCTCGACCGGGGGATGCTCGAGGTCCTCCCGCTCACCCATATCCGAGGCCGCTCCATGCACGACTCCTTCGTGATCGTCGACGAGGCCCAGTCGCTGGAGCGCAATGTGCTGCTCACGGTGCTGTCCCGGATCGGCAAGGACTCCCGGGTCGTGCTCACCCATGACGTCGCCCAGCGCGACAACCTCCGGGTGGGCCGGCACGACGGGGTCGTGGCGGTCGTCGAGAAGCTCAAGGGACACCCGCTCTTCGCCCACGTGACCCTCACCCGGTCCGAGCGTTCGCCGATCGCCGCACTGGTGACAGAGATGCTCGAAGATCTCCCCGTGTGAGGTGGATCACCGCTAGTCCCCCATAAATTGGCCGACATGCCAATGATTTAGGCGATATGCCCGATAGTTATCCACAGGCACGTCGTTATCGTGGCGTGACATTCGCTCGGAACATTGGCATGGTCGAGGCCATGTTTCGCCACGTGACCGCCGTCTGCGCCGTTGCCGTCGCCCTGCTCGGCGCCGCGGCCGTGCTGCCAGCCGCCGGCGCGGCGGTTCCGCCCGACAGGGGTGGTGCTGGCGCACCCGCATCGCGCGACGACACCCCACCGCCCAACGAGCGCCTGCCCAAGGTGCCCACCCCGCCCGACCTGGGCGACGCTCCCTGGACCACCCCCGCGGGCAAGGACATGAAGGGGTACCGCCTGAGCACCTATACGGGCAAGTACTACGACAAGAGTCGCGAGCAGTACCGCATCTGCGTGATCCAGCGCGAGAGCGGGGGCAACTACGAGGAGTCCTCCGGGCCCTGGCGCGGCGCCTACCAGTTCAGCGACAGCCTAGCCGCCGGCGCCCTGCGGACGATGCGTGACGAGATGGTCAAGTCCTACGGCGATGCTGGGCGCCGCGTGATCGACTCCCTTGAGGGCACCTTGATCTACACGTGGCCCCGCTTCTTCCAGGACATGGCCTTCTGGACGACCTTTAACAAGGGCGCCGGAGCCAGCCACTGGGCCGGCGGCGGCTGGTACTGCAATCCGGCCCGCAATGCCGAGAGCGGATGGCCCAACCCGGGCCGGTGGAACTACACCCCCCTGGAGCGCTCGGCTTCTCGCTCAGTCACCGCCGCTTCCTTCGGTACCCCCGAATACAGCCTGCGGGTGGCCCGCGACTTCATCCGCGGCAAGTACGACTGGGGATATGCAGAGTTCAAGGCGCTGAAGGCGATGTGGTGGCGAGAGAGCAACTGGCGCTACTCGGTGATCAACCCCCACCCGAACGGTCCGTGGTATGGCCTTGGCCAGGTCAATGGCGGCTTCATCAACGACCAGGGCTACTCCATCAAGGACTACATGAACTCTCCGGAGATCCAGGTCAAGGTCGGGGCCGCCTATATCAAGGCGCGCTACGGCTCGCCGACCAAGGCCTGGTCGTTCTGGCAGGCAAACGGCTGGTACTAGTCCCAGCCGGTGGCTCTAGCCCTGGCTAGGCGGGCGGTCCCATCGGGATCGTGACCGCGATCGGGCGCAGGGTGTCCTCGAAGAAGTCGTTTCCCTTGTCGTCGACGACGACGAAGGCCGGGAAGTCCACGACGTCGATCTTCCACACCGCCTCCATGCCGAGTTCGGGGAAGTCGATGACCTCCACCGACCGGATGTTGTCCTGGGCCAGGATCGCGGCGGGGCCACCGATCGATCCGAGGTAGAAGCCGCCGTTGTCACGGCAAGCATCGGTGACCGCAGGGCTGCGATTGCCCTTAGCGAGCATGACCATTGAGCCGCCGGCCTTCTGGAATTGCTCGACGTAGGAATCCATGCGACCCGCGGTCGTCGGCCCGAACGAGCCCGAGGCGTAGCCGTCGGGGGTCTTCGCCGGGCCGGCATAGTAGACGGCGTGATCGCGGAGGTAGTCGGGCATCGGCTCACCGCGATCAAGCATGTCCTTGATCCGCGCGTGGGCTAGGTCTCGAGCGACGACCAGGGGGCCGGTCAGCGAGATGCGCGTCTTGACCGGCAGCGCCGACAATTGACGGCGCACCGCGTCCAAAGGCTGCGATAGGTCGATGCGCACGACCTCGGCAGCGTCGTCCTCGTCGACGTCGGGCAGGTAGTGGGCCGGGTCGCGCTCGAGTTCTTCGAGGAACGCGCCCTCGGGAGTGATGCGCGCAAGGGCCTGGCGGTCGGCCGAGCACGAGACCGCGATGGCGACGGGCAGCGATGCGCCATGACGGGGCAGGCGAATGACGCGTACGTCGTGGCAGAAGTACTTACCCCCGAACTGCGCGCCGATGCCGAACGCCTGGGTCAGGCGCAGGACCTCGGCCTCCATCTCCAGGTCTCGGAAGGCGTGCCCGGACGCGGAACCGTGTACGGGAAGCGAGTCCAGGTAGCGGGCGCTGGCGTACTTCGCAACCCTAAGCGCGTATTCGGCGCTCGTGCCGCCCACGACGATCGCCAGGTGGTAGGGCGGGCATGCCGCGGTGCCCAGGGAACGCAGCCGCGTGTCGAGGAATTCGCGGAAGCTCTTGGGATTGAGCAGCGCCTTGGTCTCCTGGTAGAGGAAACTCTTGTTGGCCGAGCCGCCGCCCTTGGCGATGTAGAGGAGTTCGTACTCCAGCTCGTGTCCGGGCTTGGTGTCGGCATAGATCTCGACCTGGGCGGGCAGATTGTTGCCGGTGTTTCGTTCCTCCCACATCGACAGCGGCGCCATCTGCGAGTAGCGGAGGTTGAGCTGCTGGTAGGCGTCGAAGATGCCGCGCGTGATGGGTGCCTCGTCGGGGCCCTCGGTGAGCACGTGCTGGCCGCGCTTGCCCATGACGATCGCCGTTCCGGTGTCCTGGCACATGGGCAGCACGCCCCCGGCCGACACATTGGCGTTCTTGAGCAGGTCGAGCGCCACGAAGCGGTCGTTGGGGCTCGCCTCGGGGTCGTCGATGATCGCGCGGAGCTGGCGCAGGTGGCCGGGGCGCAGGAGGTGCTGGATGTCGCGGATGGCCTCGAAGGTGAGGAGCCGCAGCACCTCGGGTTCGACGGCCAAGAAAGTGCGTCCGGCGGCCTCGACGGTGCGGATGCCCTCGGTGGTCACCAGGCGATAAGGCGTGGTGTCCGGACCGAGGGGCAGCATGTCCGCGTAGTCGAAGTCCGCCATGAGGCAAGCGTAGGCCTGCGGGCCTCGGGTACGGTCGGCGCCGTGAGCAGGCCCTGCATCGCCGTCCTCGGCGAGCGCATCGTCGATTTCGTCCCGGGTGACGATCCCCAGTCCTACCGAGCGGTGGCGGGTGGCTCGCCGGCAAATGTCGCGCTCGGCGTGTGCCGACTGGGCGGCGAGCCGGTGCTGCTGGGTCGGGTCGGCGACGACCGGTTGGCCGGCGTGCTCGATCGCGCCATCACCGACAACGGGCTGTCGATCGCCGCCCTCCTTCGCCGCAGTGGTCCGAGCATGCTGGCCGTGTGCACGCGCAGGGACGATGGCTCAGTGGAGTACTACTTCTACTACCAGGGATCGCCTGACCTCATGTGGTCGGCCGACGATCTCGGCGAGGCGCTGGGTGCCGCGCGCGAAGCTGGCGCAGTGGCCTGGCACACGGGTTCGCTCGTCAGCTGGCTGGGTCCGGGGGTCGACGCGGTGCTCGCGGCCTGGTGCGCGGCGAACGACGCTGGCGACCTCACCTTGAGCTACGACCCGAATGTCCGGCCCGGCACTGTGCCCCGTGACCAGATGCGTGCCCGAGTGGAGAGTTTCGTCGCCGTGTCGCACGTCGTAAAGGTCAGCGACGAGGACATCGCGTTCCTGCATCCGGGCGAGGCGCCCGAGTCCGTGTGCGCGGAGTGGAGCACGTCGGGACCGTCGCTTGTCGTCCTCACTCGTGGCCCGGATGGGGTGGCGGCCTGGAGCGGGGGTCGCCTGCTGGCCCAGGTTCCGGGCCGGGCGGTGACCGTGGCCGACACCGTGGGAGCCGGTGACACCGTCACCGCGGCGCTCCTCGTCGGCCTCGGCAACGCAGGGGTGCTCGGGGGGCGGCGTGCCTGTGCCTCCATCGACTCGTTGGACGAGGCGGCTGTGCGTTCGATCCTGGAGCGAGCGGTGTGCGCGGCGGCGATCACATGCTCGCGCCAAGGAGCGGACCCGCCCTCGCGCGAGGAGGTCGATCGTGCGCTATCGGCGGGCTAGCGCCTGGTAGTGCTAGCGAGCCTCGTTGAAGTCGACCATGGCGTAGCCGCTGAGCTTGTCGAGACGGTGCTCGCTGACCACCTCGCGGATCGTGCCGCTCTTGCTGCGCATGACGATCGAGTGCGTGACCGCGCCCTGGGCGCGGTAGCGGACGCCACGCATCAGCTCGCCGTCGGTGATGCCCGTGGCGCAGAAGAAGACGTTGTCGCCGACGACGAGGTCGTCGGTGGTGAGCACGCGGTCGAGGTCATGGCCGGCGGCGATCGCCTTCTCTCGCTCGACGTCGTCGCGGGGCCAAAGCATGCCCTGGATGGTGCCGCCGAGGCACTTGACGGCGCACGAAGTGATGATGCCCTCGGGGGTGCCGCCGATGCCGAGGAGAAGGTCGACGCCCGTGCCCTCTCGCATCGCCATGATCGCCCCGGCCACATCGCCGTCGCTGATGAACTTGATGCGCGCTCCGGCCTCTCGGACCTCGCCGACAAGGCCCTCGTGGCGGGGTCGATCAAGGAGGCACACGGTCAGGTCGGCGACGCTGCGGCGCTTTGCCTGGGCGACTCGCTCGAGGTTGACGGCGACGGGCGCGGTGATGTCGACGACGTCGGCGGCCTCCGGTCCGGTGACCAACTTGCGCATGTAGAAGACGGCGCTCGGGTCATACATCGATCCGCGCTCGGAGACGGCGAGGACCGAGATGGCGTTGGCCATGCCCTTGGAGCACAGTGTCGTGCCGTCGATGGGATCGACCGCCACGTCGACGGTGGGGCCCGTGCCGTCGCCGACCGCCTCGTTGTTGTAGAGCATTGGGGCATCGTCCTTCTCACCCTCACCGATGACCACTACCCCGCGCATGGAGACGCTGCTGATCAGCGCTCGCATGGCGTTGACGGCGGCGCCGTCGGCTCCGTTCTTGTCGCCGCGCCCAACCCAGCGACCGGCAGCCATTGCCGCGGCCTCCGTGACGCGCACGAGCTCGAGGGCGAGGTTGCGGTCGGGGACCTGCGGTGACTGAGCGGCCATGCCCGACCCTCTCACGGATCAGGGCCCTCTCGGGATGTCCTTTGGGCAAGTCTGGGGGACGATAACTACATGTCTGGTGACCTGCGTCCGACCGGGCGTCCCAACGCTCGGCTCTTTCACACGGTCAGGGACATGGTCATCTCCCTCGCCGTGGTGCTCGGCGGGATCGGCGTTGTGATGCTCGTGACGCTGCGGCCGCAGCCGGACCCGGTGCGCGTGGTCGATCCAACCCCTGTCGTCGTCCAGGCGCGTGCCGAGGCGGACTACCCGGTTGTGTATCCGGCTGATCTCGATGCCGACTGGCGCCCAACGAGCGCTCGCTGGCAGATCAGCAAACTCACATCGCCGGAGCCAGCCTTCCACGTGGGCTACGTCACCCCCGACGGCGACTACGTGCAACTGGGCCAGTCGGCAACGCTGAGTGAGGGCTATGTCGGGTCGCAGACGGGAGCGGGCCAGCCGGTGGATTCGCCGGCCGGTTCGCTGGGCGAGTGGCAGCGGTACGAAAGTGCCGCCGGCACCCGCTCGCTCGTGCGCATCGACGGTGGCGTGACGACCATCGTGTCGGGTACGGCGCCCTGGGAGGTCCTTGTGGATCTCACGGAGCGACTCAGTCCGACAGGTCTTCCGCGTCAGTGACGGCGGCATCCTCCGCGGTCGCGGCGTCTTCTGCGCGGTCCAGGCGCGCCTGGGCCCCATCGAGCCATCGCGTGCACGCGGCCGCGAGCTGCTCGCCTCGCTCCCACAGGTCGAGCGCCTGCTCGAGCGTGGAGTCGCCAGCTTCGAGGGTCGCGACGATGTCGGCGAGTTGCGCGCGGGCATCCTCGTAGGACAACTGCTCGGGGCTGCCCTTCTCGGCCTTGCTCACGCGCCCTCCTTCCGGTCGCTTCCGCTCGCGCTGACCGTCGCGCCCAGGCGACCGTCGGCAATGCGAACGTCGAGCGGATCACCGATGGCGACGTCCGCCGGAGAGCGTACGACGCGACCGTCGGCGGTGCGCACGACGGCGTATCCGCGGCCCAGTGTCGCGGCGGGGGAGAGGACTCGCAGGCGAGCCGACAGGTGCTCGATATCGGTGCGTCCGCGCTCGACGCGGCGAAGGATGGCCGCCCGCCCGCGTTCGCGCCGATCGATGACGCGGTCGAATTCGGTGTCGAGTGCCCGTCGAATGATGCGCCGGGCTCGACCTTGCAGCGACTCGACGAGGCGCATCTCCTCCACGACATCCGGAACGATGCGCTTGGCGGCGTCGGTCGGCGTGGACGCGCGCAGGTCGGCGGCGAGGTCCACCAGGGGGACGTCCTGCTCATGGCCGATGGCGCTCACGACGGGTGCCCGAGACGCGGCTACCGCGCGAACCAGGCGCTCGTTGCTGAAGGGGAGGAGGTCCTCGACACTGCCGCCCCCGCGGGCGATGACGATGACGTCGACCTCGGGCACCGCATTGAGGGCGGCTAGGGCATCGACCACGGCCGTGACGGCCGACGTGCCCTGCACGGCGACCTCGCGTACCTCGAAGGCGACGCCCGGCCAGCGCCCCCGGGTATTGACGAGGACGTCGGAGAGCGCGGCACTCGCGCGCCCGCTGATGAGTCCGACGCGACGAGGCAGGAAGGGGAGTGGGCGCTTGCGTTCTGCGGCGAACAGGCCCTCGGCCTGCAGAAGCGCGCGCACGCGCTCGATCTCCTCCAGCAGGGCGCCCCTGCCTACGGGTCGGATCTCGCGTGCACGGATCTGCAACTGCCCGCGACCGGTGTAGAACTCCGGACGTCCGTAGACGATGACGCGCTGGCCCTCGGCGATAGGTGGCGTGACGACATCGATAATCGTGGTGTCGACGACCACGCTCAGCGAAAGGTCGGCTTCCACGTCGCGAAGTGTGATCCAGGCGGTGCGCATGCCGGGCCGACGGCTGATCTGCGCGATCTGGCCGTCGATCCAGATGGCGCCGAGACGACCGATCCAGTCGTCGAGCAGCATCGAGACGACGCGCACCGGTGCGGGTGCGTCGGGAGAGGTCTCCAGGGCCATGGGCGAAGGCTATGTCCAGTCAGGTGTGAGAGGGGCCGCGGTGTCGACCAGCGGGCCGTTAGACCGGGCGGGCCCATCGACCCGGATCGGCATACGATGAAGGCATGCCCAGGAAGGTCCTCCTTGCTGCGCCGCGCGGATACTGCGCCGGTGTCGACCGTGCAGTGGTCACGGTCGAGAAGGCCCTGGAGCTCTACGGCCCTCCCGTCTACGTCCGCAAGCAGATCGTGCACAACAAATACGTCGTTTCGCATCTCGAGGAGAGCGGTGCGATCTTCGTCGACGAGCTCGAGGAGGTGCCGCAGGGCGCCACCGTGGTGTTCTCCGCCCACGGCGTGGCGCCCTCGGTCCATGCCCAGGCGGCCGATCGCGGCTTGAAGACCATCGATGCCACATGCCCCCTGGTCACCAAGGTCCACGCGGAGGCCAAGCGCTTCGCGGCCGAGGGCATGCAGATCCTCCTGATCGGCCACGAGGGTCATGAAGAGGTCGTCGGCACCATGGGGGAGGCGCCCGACGCCATGACGCTGGTCGAGAGCCCGGCCGATGCGGAGCTGGTGGCCGTTGATCCCGCGCGCCCTGTGGTGTGGCTGTCGCAGACGACACTGTCGGTCGACGAGACCTTGGAGACGGTGGATCGCTTGCGCGAGCGCATCCCCCAACTGCAGAGCCCGCCAAGCGATGACATCTGCTACGCCACGCAAAACCGCCAGGCCGCGGTCAAGGAGATCTCGGCCCAGTGCGATCTGCTCATCGTGGTCGGCTCGGGCAACTCGTCGAACTCCGTTCGCCTCGTGGAGGTCAGCCTCGAGTCAGGCGCGCGCGCGTCCCATCGCGTCGACGGTGTCGACGAACTGCGCGACGAGTGGCTCGTTGGCGTCGACACAGTTGGCCTCACGTCGGGTGCGTCCGTGCCGGAGGTGCTGGTCTCCGGCGTGCTTGGATGGCTGGCCGATCGCGGCTTCGCCGATGTCGAGGAGGTCACCTCCGCCGAGGAAACCCTCGTCTTCGCCCTGCCTCCCGAGCTCCGCCGCGACATGAAGGCGGCGGCGAAGGCGGGTTCGTAGGCTCCGCGCTCGTCTAGCTGCAGCTCGTCTAGCTCCAGCGTGACCGGCGCACCAGTACGATCACGAAGGCGACCACCGTGGCCCCGAAGACCGACAGCACGTTGTTGCCCAGCGTGATCAAGATCATGAGTGTCTCGTTGACGAGGAAGTCGCTGATCGGGCCCAGCGTGAGTTGCCCGGCAGTGATCACGGCCAGGAACATCGCGAGCGGAGGCGCGATCACGGCAATGGGCCAGTCGTCGCGGCGCACCATTAAGGCGCCGTAGATGCTCGCCGCGAGCAGGGCTACGCCGGTGATCCAGTTGACGGCGCCCACGACGGTGACGTCGGCGAAGGCGACCAATACCGTGACGCCGATGACGACGAGCCAGACCCCCGACGCGCGAATGCCCGGGGCTGCATGTGCACCTCGACGACCGCCGACGTAGGTCGTGCCCGCCACGGCTACGGCCGCATCGGCTACCGGGTCGTCGAGGAACGTGTCTTCGGCGGGTGAGGGCGTCACGATGGGGACCGGCTCCAAGATGGGAACCGGCGCCGCTGCGCCGAACTCCTTGTCGCCCAGGGTGACGGTCTTCAGGCCCACCGCCTGGTCGAGGCTGAGCGCTGGCACGGCGCCGCTGGCAGCGTCGCCGTCGGCTCGCAGGGAGCGGAACAGTCGGCCCGTCGGTGCGCCGCCCCTGGCCTCCCCGGCGGCTGTGCCGTCACTCACGCGGGCAAGGCTACGGGAGCGTCTCGCGAATCCGTTGCGCCAGGACGGTCACCTCGGGGACCGTGCCGTCGCCGACCCCGTGGTCGGCCAGTCGTCGGGCTGACACGAGGACCCGGCCATCGAGGGATCCGACCATGCGGTTGTAGTGGGAGACGGCCGCGTCGAGGGAGGAGCCCATCTTGCGCACATGGTCGACGTAGACGACCAGTCGCTCGTGCAGCTCGCGTCCGAGACTGTGGATCTCGCGTGCGTTGTCGGCGATCGCCTCGCGCCGCCACACGTGGGCCACCGTGCGCATGAGCGCCAGGAGCGTCGTCGGTGTCGCCACGATCACATTGCGCGCGAAGGCTCGATCGAGGAGGGCCGGGTCGTCGCGGAGGGCAATGCCCAGCATGGATTCGGCAGGGAGGAAGAGCACGACCGCCTCGATCGAGTCGTCGTAGCGACGCCAGTAGTCCTTGGATCCGAGTCGATCGACATGAGCCGACACATCGCGGGCGTGCTGGGAGTAGAGCTCGCCGCGTCGTGTCGCGTCGTCGCTTGCCTCCGCCTCGAGCAGTGCCGCCAGCGGGACCTTGGCATCGACGATCAACCGACGGCCTGAGCCGAGGTCGATGACCAGATCGGGTCTTGAGCCAGCGTCGTCGCCCGCCCGCACGTCTTGCTCGACGAAATGCACCCGATCGATCAGGCCGGCGGCCTCGACGAGTCGGCGCAGGTGCGCCTCGCCCCACCGACCGCGCACGTCGACGCGACCCAGCGCAGCCGCTAGCTGCCCGGTCTCGCGTCGGAGCACCTCGGTCGTGGCCTCGACATGTCGCAGGTGCTCGCCGATCTCGGTACGCAAACCCGCCTGGTCGCTGCGCCGCAGCGCCTCGGCCTCGTCGAGTCGGCGCCCCAGTCGATCGAGCGCACCCTGGACAGGCGCGAGGTCGAAGCCGTCGACACCGACGCCAGCGCCCACGCCAGCGCTGACGCGGCGACGGCCCGCGACGTAGGCGCCGACTCCCACCGCGCCCACGACGACGGCGAGCAGGAAGAGGAGGAGGGGCGAACTGAGGCCGCTATCAATAGTGGTCATGCGCCCACGCTGACAGGGGGGTCTGACAGTCGCGAGGGAACGGCGAGCCCCCCACGTGCTCAGGGGGACATGATCAAGGGTGGGGGCCCGGGACACGTGGGTCTGGTAGCGCCGCCCCAGCGGGCTGGCCCACACGGGGTCGGGCGGTTCGTGAGGGTCGCGTGGCCCCTCGTCGTGAACGGCCCAGCCGGACCCCTGGCGTCCCCGAATGTGACGCGGGCAGGTGGTCGGCGTCGGCGTTGGCCGAGCGCACTTCGCACGACGGGTGCTTGCATCGACACTCGCGCGAACGCAGGACGCGTGCGAGCTTCGCGTCTGGGAACGCCGGGTGCCCTCATCGAGCAGGTAGTCGCCACGGGCTGGGCAATGCGCACGACCAGGTCGGCCGCAACCTGCAGGGCCACTACTACCCCGGCGCCGTCGGCTTGGGTGGCGCGTGTGATGGGCCCGGTGCGGCAGATCCCGAGCCCCGATGCGCGCGTGACCCTCGACCCGACCGTGCGCGATCGCTGGGGCATCCCGGTCGCTCGGCTCTCCGGCGCCACCCATCCGCAGACAGTCCGCACGGCGGAGCACATGTATGCGCGGGCAGGGGAGTGGCTGACCGCCTCCGGCGCGCAGCAGACCTGGGGCTCGCCCCCCAGGAGGAAACTCGGCGGAGGGCAGCAACGGGCACCGCCCGCATGGGCGATGACCCAGCAAGCTCGGTGACCGACCGCTGGAGCCGGGTCCACGGCCACGACAACCCTTTGGTGGCCGATGGGAGTTTCGGGTAGGCGGTGCCGACCCTTCCTGCTATCAGGCCACCGCGGCGGTCTGCCATGGATCAGTATCAGGGGGGCCGAGCGTGTAGTGGATAGTGACCGCGCCGTCGATCTGGGCGACGATGGCGCCGAAGGTGAACCAGTCGCGGTCGTCGCGCCGGGGCTCGCACAGTGGCTCGGTGCTGAGCAGATGCATGAGGCTGTTTGCACTCGTGATTGAGGGTAGGGCGGCTTCCAGGGCTGATTGGCGAAGTGCGCTTGAACCGTCAGCGCCGGTGCTGGCATGTGGGTCAATGTCTGTACTCGCGAGCGGATGGTTGGCATGGCCAAAACTGATGTTGGCCTCCGCCGAGGCGGTTGCGCCATGCGCTGAACACTCGATGCTGGCCGACATCATCTGGCCGTGAGGCCCACGCCCCACGATGGCGTAGTGCTGACCGGAGGCATGTGGCACGGAGCGAAGGAAGTCGAGTGCGCGTTGGGCATCGGGCTGCGCCAGGGCGCCTCTGAGGGCAAACGCGACGGGTAGGCCAGAAGCACTGTGCGTGAGCATCGTGAGCGCATTGACGCACAGGCCAAAGCCCATGCTGGACGCTCCGCACAGACCCACCATCCCGGCTGAGGTCAAGACGGCAAGGGTCGCGCTGTCGTCGTGATGTGAGACGAGGCACTGGCTGCCATCGAGGACTCGGTCGAGGTCCATGGTCTGACCCACGAGGGCCGGGGGGCCCACACTTGCGATGCTGCTGCACGCGTCGCGATACCGATCTGCCTGTGACCACCACCAGTATTCGTCCATCAGGTTGTGCGCTAGAAGGTCAGCGAATCGAGCATCGGCTCCGACTGCTATGCCCTTCAGTTCCGTGAAGAGATGGGGTGTGTGCTGGGTGATTGCCGGTAGGAAGTTTGTGCTGGTCAGGAATCTGTCAACTCCATCAGGTCCCCCCATTGAGTCAATGACCCGATGCACCACGTCGTGGATGTCGGCGCGTAGGTGTTCGCCCTGAGACAGCCCTCGTGTCCGGGAGTCGCCGTACACGGCAAGGGTATGTGGCATGTCGCCCAGGCTAGTGGACCGCCCTACGCCGAGCCTGCGAAGAGACACACTCGTCGCTGCCGAACAGCAAGCACTGGCGTGGGACGAGATGCAGGGGCTCATCGCTTTCGTGTGGTTGATGCCAGGCGCTCTACCGTGCCTGAACTACGCCGTCGCGGCGGTTGCGGGCGGTGGGATCCCAATGACCTGTGGTGGGGCTGCTGCATGGGTAGACATCAGGGACGCTGCCATGTACAGCGGAGAAAACCTGCCGTTCGGAATGGGTTTCCAGGACGCTGATCAAGTTGAGAGCCTTTACCAGCTCGTAAGCACGTCCACGTCGCAGTAGTTCGAGGTCGGCCGCGAAGCGCAGACAGTCGTGCACCGCCCCTCGGACAGGTCGCGGCCCGCGGCATCGACGCAGCCGGACAGCTTGGACACTCCCTCGTAGACTGCGCGGCGGCCAGGCGCGGCCCGGGCGCGATCGACTCCTGCGGGCACCCCGTCGGGTCGGTGACGTCGCGCCATCCATCGGCCATGCAGTGAACCTAGATCGGGGGTCTGACACTGCGAATTCGCGCGCACGCGAAGCCTGTGAACAACCGCCCATCGAGCGGTACACACCGTCGGCCTAGGATCGCGCGTTGTGGCGCTCACCATCGGCATCGTCGGACTCCCCAACGTCGGCAAGTCGACCCTCTTCAATGCCCTCACCGAGAACGACGTCCTCGCGGCGAACTATCCATTCGCGACGATCGAGCCCAACACCGGTGTCGTCGAGGTGCCCGACCCGCGACTGCCGGTGCTCGCGCAGCTGTTCAACTCCGAGCGCATCCTCCCTGCGACGGTGACCTTTGTCGACATCGCCGGCATCGTCAAGGGTGCGAGCGAGGGCGCGGGGCTGGGCAACCAGTTCCTCGCGCACATCCGCGAATCCGATGCCATCTGCCAGGTGCTCCGCGCGTTCGGCGATCCCGATGTCGTGCACGTCGAGGGCCGCGTCGATCCCGCCGAGGATCTGGCCACCATCAACACCGAGCTGATCCTCGCCGACCTGCAGACCCTGGAGAAGGCGATCCCGCGCCTGCAGAAGGAGGCCCGCCTCAGCAAGGACCGGGTCGAGGCCCTCGCGGCTGCCGAGAAGGCGCAGGAGGTCCTCAACGCCGGCACGACGATCTTCGCGTCGGGCATGGATCCCGCACCCATCCGCGAACTCTTCCTGCTGACCGCCAAGCCCTTCCTGTACGTCGTCAACGCCGACGAGGACCAACTGTCGGATCCGTCGTTCCGACAGAAGCTGCGCGACCTCCTCGCGCCCGCAGAGGTGGTCTTCCTCGACGCGAAGATCGAATCCGAGCTCGTGGGTCTCGACCACGCGGAGGCCCTGGAGCTCTTGGAATCCATCGGCCAGGACGAGTCGGGCCTCGACGCGCTCGCGCGCGTGGGCTTCGACACGCTCGGCCTGCAGACGTATCTGACCGCCGGACCCAAGGAGGCCCGCGCCTGGACGATCCGCAAGGGCGCGACGGCGCCGGAGGCTGCCGGCGTCATCCACACCGACTTCCAGAAGGGCTTCATCAAGGCCGAGATCGTGTCGTTCGACGACCTGGTCGACGCCGGGTCGATGGCCGAGGCGAAGTCGCGCGGCAAGGTGCGCATGGAAGGCAAGGACTACGTCATGCACGACGGAGACGTCGTCGAGTTCCGGTTCAACGTCTAGGAGCACGCAATGGCCAACCTCGCCTACTCCATCGAGCGCACATACCCCGTCGAGCCCGGGGCGATGTGGCACGCCTGGACCGACGTAAGCGCTCTCGAGCAGTGGTACGCGCCCACGGAGCTCAGCGTCGTGCCCGGCTCGGTCGTCTCCGACCCTGTCGAAGGCGGGCGTTGGGCTGTGGCCGTCGACGCGACCGCCTACGGCCACATCGCCTACTTCTGGGGCCGCTACACGGAGGTCGAGCCCCGCCACGACATCGTCACCGACATGGAGGCGCGGGACGGCGGCACCCGGGTGAGGTTCGCCCAATGCGGCCAGATGCCCGCCGACCAGGCCGCGATGGCGCAAGCGGGCATGGAGAGCTACTTCGACTCCCTCGGGGAGTACCTCGCTCGCTGACTAGCGTCCGGCGGGCAGTGGGCGCAGTCCCTCGGACCTCAACTCCAGCGCCGCCAGCTCGCCGATGACGCGCTGATCGCCTCGGCGCCACGCCCCCGCCGGATCGTCGCTGATCTTCGCGAGCAGGTGGAGCGGCTGGCGCGCCATCGCGCGCAGGGCAAAGAGGTCGAGGTCCTCCGTGGAGTCCAGGAACCGCTTGGCCGCAGTCGCTCGGCGAATGAACGCC
This sequence comes from Actinomycetota bacterium, assembly GCA_016870515.1. GTDB lineage: Bacteria > Actinomycetota > Actinomycetes > S36-B12 > S36-B12 > Mxb001. Next base: position 58,044 of record VGBL01000004.1, read on the forward strand.
ACGCGTATCGGCACCCACAGCATCGCCCACGATGCGATGCCGAGCACCGCGAGCGCGATGGCGAGGAAGCGTGCCAGCATCCCGACCGCATCGGCCGCGGTCTGCCCGGCCGCGGCGATGGACTCCGACGCGCCAGCCATGCCGTCGAAGGGTGACTGAAGCGCGTCTCCGATGAAGGGAACTCCGCCGACGGCGTCGCCCGCCGACGTGAAGCGACCAGCCAGGTCTGTCGCTCCGTCTGCGACCGCAAGCCCGGGAGCGGCGAGGTTCATCACGAGGTCGTAGACGCGAAGTGCCGCCCAGATCCACAGTGCGCTCCACGCAAGGAGCCAGATATCGCCCGCGATCTGTCGAGTACGTCGGGCAGGAATCTCCGAATACCAGGTCATGTGGGCACCCTAGGATGCGCGCATGGCTGACATGAGCATCTCTCTCCAACGCGTTCCCGGTGAGTACGCCGTGCATCGCCTGGCACCGGCTGCCGACGTCCCGGCGCAGGTGTGGCAGTCGCCCTTCGTCTCGGTATCGCGTTCGACCGATGAGCTCAGCATCATCACCGACGCTGGCATTCACGTCGAGGCGCAGAACACGCAGGGCCCGTGGCGCGCCTATCGCGTGCCCGGCAGCATCGACTTCACCGCCGTGGGCATCATGTCGGCGCTCACCGCGCCGCTGGCCGCGGCAGGCCTTGGCATCCTCGGCGTCTCCACCTACGACACTGACTACATCCTCGTGCGTGCTGATGCCGCGGAGGCAGCCGAGACGACCTGGCGCGAGGCGGGCATCGAGATCGCATGACGGTCGTCGTCGCGGCCGCCATCGAGCGAGACGGTCGCTATCTCGCCGCGCGTCGCACGCGTCCGGCGTGGGCGGCGGGTCGATGGGAGTTCCCCGGCGGCAAGGTCGAGCCAGGCGAGACCGAGCAGCAGGCCCTCGTGCGCGAGATCCGCGAGGAACTCGGTGTCGAGATTGAGGTGGTTGGTCGCATTTCGGGGGAGTGGGCGCTGCACGACGACCTCGTCCTGCACCTGTACGTCGCGCGCCTCGCGGCAGGCGAGCCGCAGCCTTTGGACCACCACGACGAACTCCGCTGGGTCGCCCCGAATGAGTTCGATGAGATCGAGTGGCTCGAGTCAGATCGCGAGGCCGTCGACGCCCTAGCCAGGAGCGACACGTAGAGTCATCCGATGCTCGCGACCCGATCGGACCTGCGCAATGTGGCCATCGTGGCCCACGTCGACCACGGCAAGACCACCCTCGTCGACGCGATGCTGTGGCAGTCGGGGGCCTTCCGCGCCAATCAGGATGTCGACGATCGCGTGATGGACTCGATGGACCTCGAGCGCGAGAAGGGCATCACGATCCTCGCCAAGAACACGTCCGTGAAATACACCGGTCCGTCGGCGCCCGAGGGTGGCGTCACCTTCAACATCATCGATACGCCGGGGCACGCCGACTTCGGCGGCGAGGTCGAGCGCGGCCTGGAGATGGTGGACGGCGTCGTCCTGCTCGTGGATGCCTCGGAGGGGCCGCTGCCCCAGACCCGCTTCGTCCTGCGCAAGGCCCTGGCCAAGCAGCTGCCCGTCGTCCTCGTCATCAACAAGGTCGACCGTCCCGACGCGCGGATTGCCGAAGTGGTGGACGAGGCCTACGAACTCTTCCTCGACCTGGACGCGACCGATGCGCAAATCGACTTCCCCATCGTCTACACCAGCGCCAAGGCCGGCCGGGCCTCGCGCGAGCGCCCTGACGACGGGGGCATGCCGGCAGGGGACAATCTCGAGGCGCTCTTCGCAACGCTGCTGGAGGCGATCCCGGCACCGTCGTACGACGAGGACGCGCCCCTGCAGGCGCACGTCACCAACCTCGATGCGTCGCCCTACCTCGGTCGTCTCGCGCTGTGCCGCGTGCACCAGGGCATGATCCGCAAGGGTCAGCAGGTGGCCTGGATGAAGTCCGACGGCTCCGTCGAACGCGCCAAGGTCGTCGAGTTGCTCATGACCGAAGCGCTCGATCGCGTGCCTGTCGACAGTGCAGGGCCAGGCGACATCATCGCCGTCGCCGGCATGCCCGAGATCACCATCGGCGACACCCTCGCCGACCCGGACAACCCCGTGGCGCTGCCGGTCATCACCGTCGATGAGCCCAGCATCTCCATGACCATTGGCATCAACACCTCGCCGCTGGCGGGGCGCAGCGGCGGCACCAAGCTCACGGCCAACATGGTGAAGTCGCGCCTCGACCAGGAGCTCGTCGGCAACGTCTCGATTCGCGTGCTGCCCACTGAGCGACCCGACACCTGGGAGGTCCAGGGGCGCGGCGAGTTGCAGTTGGCGATTCTCGTCGAATTGATGAAGCGCGAGGGATTCGAGCTCACCGTGGGCAAGCCGCAGGTCGTCACGCGCATGATCGACGGCAAGCTCCAGGAGCCGATGGAGCGCCTCAGCGTGGATATACCCGAGGACTATCTCGGCGTCGTAACGCAGCTCATGGCGCTGCGCAAGGGTCGCATGGAGCAGATGGTCAATCACGGCACCGGATGGGTGCGCATGGACTACCTCGTGCCCGCCAGAGGACTCATCGGCTTCCGCACCGAGTTCCTCACCGAAACCCGTGGCACCGGACTGCTCCATCACGTCTTCGATCGCTACGAGCCCTGGCACGGCGAGCTTCGCACGCGGCCCACGGGATCGTTGGTCGCCGACCGTACCGGCCCGACGACAGGCTTTGCCCTCGCCAACCTGCAGGAGCGCGGCACCATGTTTGTCGGGCCCGGCACCGACGTCTACGAGGGCATGATCGTCGGCGAGAACTCCCGCTCGGATGACCTAGACGTCAACCCGACCAAGGAGAAGAAGCTCACCAACATGCGCCAGTCCTCGGGTGATGTGCTCGTGCCGCTCATCCCGCACAGGCAGTTGTCCTTGGAGCAGGCCCTGGAGTTCTGCCGCGAGGACGAGTGCGTCGAGGTGACGCCCCGGGCGGTCCGCATCCGCAAGGTCCAGTTGGCGGCCACGGACCGAGCGAAGTCACGCTCGCGGGGCGGCGGCCGACCCTCCTGAGGGGACGTCCCCCTCACGGGGGTCGCGATCCGATCACGATCCCGAGGCGTTCACCGGACCGCCCCAAATGGGGGGCTACTCGGGCGTACAGTGCGACCGTCCCGGCCCCGGGGCGGAGAGGCGGATTGCGTGTCCACGGCTGTCGAGGCTCCTGCAGAGCCCACCCAGGAGATCAAGGGTCGCTCGCTGACCCAGATCGCCTGGGGACGCCTCCGGCGCGACAAGACCTTCATCGCCGCCGCGATCGTCCTGGTCATCATCGTGCTCGTCGCGATCTTCGCCCCCCAGATCTGCCGCCTCATCGGCGTCGACCCCTACGAGCTGGATGCCTCGGCGATCGATGACTCGGGCGGCAAGCCCATCGGTCCCTGGGGCGGGGCGAGCCTTGACCACCCGCTCGGCGTGGAGTGGGGCACCGGGCGCGACATCCTTGCCAGGCTGCTCTACGGTCTGCGCATCTCGCTACTGATCGCGACGTCAGCCACGATCCTGGTGATCATCCTGGGCACGGTCTTCGGCATCATCTCCGGCTACGCGCGCGGCTTCACTGACGCGGCCATCGGCCGCTTCATGGACCTGATCCTCGCGTTCCCCTTCCTGCTGATCGTGCTGGCCCTCTCGGGCGCCCTCACCCAGCGGCTCACCGCCCTCGGCGTGCCCGAGGGCAATGCCTCGCGCATCACCTACCTCATCCTCGTGCTGGGCCTCTTCGGCTGGCCCTACCTCGCGCGCATCGTGCGCGGCGAGGTGCTCAGCCTGCGCGAGCGCGAGTTCGTCGAGTCGGCCCTGTCGATCGGCGCGGGCACCCCGCGCATCCTCTTCCGCGAGATCCTGCCCAATCTCTGGGCGCCGATCCTCGTCTACGCGACCCTGCTGCTGCCGACCTATATCGCCGTCGAGGCGGCGCTGTCGTTCCTCGGCGTCGGCATCCTGCCCCCGGAGCCGTCGTTCGGCGCCATGCTCTCGGAGTCGGTCCAGTACTTCACCCTGGTGCCTTCATACCTCTTCATCCCGGGCACCGTGCTCGTCATCGTCGTCGTGGCGTTCAACCTCGCCGGCGATAGCGTGCGCGATGCCCTCGACCCCAAGGCGGCCAAATGATGCGCCGCTCCCACAGACTCCCGATCGACACCGATCGGCCCGCCAGGGCCGAGGGAGAAACGGCTCACGTCCGGTGACCGTAGGTGCCACACAAGGAGGAAACATGTTGAAGCACAGGAAGGGCGTGGTGCTTGCAGCGATTGCTGCCTCCGGCGCACTTCTCCTCGCCGCTTGCGGCGGATCATCGGACGGTGGCGGTTCCGCCTCGCCCACACAGGAAGGCCAGGCAGGCGGCACGCTCACGATCCTGAGCCCCGCGGAGCAGATCCTCACCCTCGACCCCCAGGTCGTCTACACCGGTGAAGACCTCGCATTCCTCGGAGCGACGATCCAGCGGTCCCTCACGGCCTATCAGGTTGCGCCCGGAGACGCCGAGGGCACCACCCTCGTGCCCGACATGGCCACCGACACGGGCACCGCCAGCAATGGCGGCAAGACCTGGCAGTTCACGCTGCGTGACGGCATGAAGTGGGAGGACGGCAACCCCGTCACCTGCGCAGACGTCGCCTACGGAACCTCGCGCCAGTACGACATCGGCCTTGCCCAGGGCGGTCCGGTCTACGCCGTGACCTACCTCGACATTCCGACCGAGGAAGACGGCAGCTCGGCCTACAAGGGCCCGTCCGACGGCACCGGCCAGGAGTTGTTCGACAAGGCCGTGGTGTGCGACGGCAACACCATCACGTTCAACCTCAACCAGCCCGTGCCCGACTTCAACTACACGGTCACGCTGGGCTTCAGCGCGGTGCCGGCCGGCATGGCTGCGGGCGAGGAATACGCTAATAAGCCGATGTCCAACGGCCCCTACAAGATCCAGGAATACTCGAAGGGCAAGGGTGGCAAGCTCGTCCTGGTCCGCAACGAAAACTGGAGCGCCGAGTCCGATCCCTACCGCAAGGCGTACCCCGATTCGTGGGTCTACAACTTCGGTATCGAGGAGACGGTCGCCGACCAGCGCGTGATCCAGAGCTCCGGCGAGGATCAGTACGCGATGGTGCAGGGCCTTACGACGGCATCACTGCCGGTCGTGTTCGAGGACCCGCAGTACGAGTCACGTCGCATTGACGCCTTCGACCCCTACACGATCTACGCGGCCGTCAACGTCGAGAAGATCCCTGATCAGAAGTGCCGCCAGGCCATCGGTGTCGCCCTCGACCGCGACGCGCTCATCAAGAACGCCGGTGGCACGTTCGCCGGCACCTACGCCGACGGCGTGGTCAAGCCCAACATCGGCATCGACTACGCCCCGACAGGGCTGTGGGATGGCCTGCTCGGCCAGGCCGTGCCCGGCACCGGCGATCCGGAGTTCGCGAAGAAACTGCTCTCGGAGGGCGCGAACTGCCCCACCGAGATCACGATCGACTACGCCCAGAGCGAGGACAGTGACAAGGCTGTGGCTATCTGGGTCGAGTCGCTGAAGCGAGCCGGCATCACCGTCAAGCCCAACCCGATCGAGCGCGGCCAGTACTACGGAGTCGTGTTCGAAAACGGCAACGAGATCATGACCGGGGGATGGGGTCCGGACTGGCCCAACGCCTCGACCGTGCTCCCGCCGCTGTTCGTGCAGGGCTGGAATCTCTCCCGCGTGGACGATCCCGCGTTCGCCGAGAAGGTCAAGGCGGCGTCCGTGGAGACCGATCGCAACAAGCAGGCGACGATGTGGCACGAGCTCAGCAAGGAGGCTGCAGCGCAGATGTGGGTCGTTCCCACGCGCTTCGGTCGCGATCAGCGCCTGGCTGGCACCAAGGTCGGCCCGGTCTTCAGTTGGTCGGCGTACGGGTCCTTCCCGTACCCGATCATGTACGCGACCCAGTAGGAGTCGCGACGTGAGTTGGGGGGCGGGGCTCGGGCCCCGCCCCCCAGACCGCTGACGTGGCATGAAGCGGCGAAGACCAGGGAGGTGACGTGGCCGGATACGTGATCAGGCGCGTCCTGATCATGCTCCTCCTGCTCCTCCTGCTGAGCTTCACCGTCTTCGTGCTCTTCAGCCTCCTGCCCGCCGACGTGGCACGCCTGACCTGCGGCAAGATCTGCACCCCCGAGACCATCGAGGCCAATCGCATCCGACTGGGCTTGGACAAGTCGGTCATCGAGCAGTACTGGATCTTTCTGCAGGGTGTGGTGATGGGACGCACCTACGGCCAGGGACCCGGTGCCATCGTCTGCAACGCCCCCTGCCTCGGCTACTCCTTCACGCGCCAGGAGCCGGTGCTCAAGCTGATCTTGGAGCGCCTGCCCGCCACGCTCTTCCTGGCGATGGGTGCCTTCGTCCTCTTCCTCATCGGCGGCGTGGCCCTCGGCGTCTACAGCGCTCTGCGCCGTGGTCGCTGGCAGGACAAGACGGTGATGGGCATCTCGCTCGTCGGCTACTCGCTGCCATCGTTCTTCATCGGCCTCGTCGTCGTCTACTTCATCATCATCCGCTGGCAGCTGCTGCCCTTCCCGTCGTACGTCAATCCATGGGTCGACCCGCTGCAGTTCGTGCAGACCATGATCCTGCCGTGGCTCGTGCTGGCCGTGCTCTACGCGGCGTTCTACACGCGCCTCACGCGAAGCCAGATGCTCGAGACTCTTAACGACGACTACATCCGCACGGCGCGCGCCAAGGGCCTCCCCGAGAGGGTGGTTATCCGCAAGCACGCCCTGCGCGCCGGCCTGACCCCGATCGTCACGGCGGCGGGCCTGGACTTCGCGGGCCTGCTCGGCGGCGCGATCATCCTCGAGACCATCTTCAGCCTGCCCGGGCTCGGCAGCCTCGCGGTCTCCGCGGTGCTCAGCCCTGACCTGCCAATCCTGGTCGGAGTCACCCTCGTCACCGCCTCGTTCGTCATCGTCGCCAATCTCGTCGTCGACCTGCTCTACGCCGTGATCGATCCCCGGGTGCGACTGGCATGAGCGCTTTCCTCGAGGTCAAGGACCTCCACGTCAGCTTCCCCACCGGCGATGGCGTGGTGCGTGCCGTCGACGGCCTGTCCTTCCGTGTCGACAAGGGCAGGACTCTGGCGATCGTCGGGGAGTCGGGTTCGGGCAAGAGCGTGACCGCCCAGGCCGTCCTGGGCCTGCTCAACCGCAACTTTGCCGACATCACCGGCCAGGTGTGGCTCGACGGCCAGGACCTGATCGCCATGAGTGACGACCAGGTGCGCGAGTTGCGAGGCGAAGCGATGGCGATGATCTTCCAGGACCCGATGTCGAGCCTGCATCCCTTCTACCGCATCGGCGATCAGCTCATGGAGGCCGTGCGCACCCATCACAAGGTCAGCAAGCAGGAGGCGCGCGAGCGCGCGATCGACGCGCTGAAGCAGGTGGGCATCCCGGCACCCGAGCGTCGGGTCGACGACTACCCGCACCAGCTCTCCGGAGGGATGCGGCAGCGCGTGATGATCGCCATGGCGCTGATAAACTCCCCACAGCTACTCGTCGCCGACGAACCGACCACTGCCCTCGACGTCACGGTACAGGCGCAGATCACCGAGCTGATGCTCAAGCTGCAGGCCGAGACCGGTACGACGCTCATAATCATTACCCACGACCTCGGCGTCGTCGCCGACATGGCAGATGAGGTGACGGTAATGTACGCCGGCCGCGCGGTGGAGATGGGCTCCACCGACGACATCTACTACCGCCCCGAGATGCCCTACACCCTCGGTCTGCTCGCGTCGGTGCCGCGCCTGGACTCCGACCTCAACGAGCGACTAGATCCGATCCCTGGCAATCCGCCATCGCTAATCAACCTGCCCCCGGGATGCGTCTTCAACCCGCGCTGCACGTTCAAGGACGAGGTGCCGGGCAATCGCTGCACGACCGAGCGGCCCGAACTCCTTGCCTCGTCGGCCGGTCACCTGGTGCGCTGCCACCTCGATGCGGCTCAGCGCGTCGCGGCGCGGGAGGCGAGCACATGATCGAGGCCACTGATCGCGTCGAGGTCCTGCGCGTCGAAGACCTGCGGGTCTACTTCCCGGTGAAGTCGCGCGGGATCTTCCCGCGCACTGTCGGACAGATCAAGGCGGTCGACGGCGTCAGCCTGTCGGTGGGTCAGGGCGAGACCCTGGGCCTGGTTGGCGAGAGCGGATGCGGTAAGTCGACGACCGGCCGGGCCATCCTTCGCCTGATCAATCCCACGGGCGGACACGTCGTGATCAACGGCACCGAGGTCGCCGGCATGTCGCGACGTCAGCTCCGCCCGGTGCGCAAGCAGGCGCAAATGATCTTCCAGGACCCCTACAACGCTCTCAACCCGCGACACACGGTGGGCTCGATCATTGGTGCTCCGTACAAGATCCAGCAGATCGATCCGCCCGGCGGCGCCCGCACGGCGGTGCGGGAGATCATGGAGCGGGTCGGGCTCAACCCCGAGCACGTCAATCGCTATCCCAACGAGTTCTCCGGCGGCCAGCGCCAGCGCATCGGCATTGCGCGCGCGATCGCCCTGCGACCCAAGCTCATCATCTGCGATGAGCCCGTGTCGGCACTCGACGTGTCGATCCAGGCGCAGATCATCAACCTCCTCCAGGACCTCCAGCAGGACTTCAACGTCTCCTATCTCTTCATCGCGCACGACCTGGCCGTCGTGCGGCAGATCGCGCATCGCGTGGCGGTCATGTACCTCGGCCATATCGTCGAGACCGCGCCGCGATCGGTGCTCTACAGCGAGCCCATGCACCCCTACACCAATGCCCTGCTGTCGGCGGTGCCGATCCCGGATCCGCGCAAACAGTCCGAGCGCGAGCGCATCCTGCTCGGCGGCGACCTGCCCAGCCCCATCAACCCGCCGTCAGGCTGCGTCTTCCACACGCGCTGCTTCATAGCGCAGGACCGCTGCCGCACCGAGGTGCCGCAGATGCGCACGATGGCGCCCGGTCACGAGGTTGCCTGCCACTTCCCGATCACCGAGCCGCTGAAGGGCGGTGTGATTCACGGCCCCGACCCCGGCCTCACGGCGCCGGTGCCCGGTGAGCCGGGCTACTGGAGCGAGACGGTCACCGACCTCGGCGGCGTAGGCACCTCGCGTCTGGACTCGGCCAACTCGACCGACGAGGGCGTCTAGCCCCGGGCCAAAGCCTCCGCGAAGAAGTCCACCTCGGCGCGCAGCAGGTTCTCGGCCACGACTTCCTGAGGCGTCATGTGCGTGACACTGCTGAGGGGTAGGACGCCGTGCGGGCGCCCGGCCGCGAGCAGAGCAGACGACAGTTGCAGGGTGTGCGCGACGACGACGTTGTCATCGGCGAGCCCGTGGATGATGAGTAGCGGGCGTGTCAGTTGCGCAGCCAGCGGCAGGAGAGAGGAGCGGTCGAACGCCGCAGGATCCTCCTGCGGCAGCCCGAGGTAGCGCTCGGTGTAGCCCGTGTCATAGAGGCGCCACTCGGTGACGGGAGCGCCGGCGACCCCAGCGTGGAAGACGTCGGGCCGTCGTAGTACGGCGAGCGCCGCGAGGTAGCCGCCGAAGGACCAGCCGCGAATCCCTACCCGCGAGGTGTCGAGATCATCGGGGTATACCGCCGCGACGCCCTCGAGGGCGGCGACCTGGTCATCGAGTGCCGGCGTCGCAAGGTCGCCGCGCACCGATCGATCCCACGCCGGTCCGCGACCGGGGGTGCCCCGCCCATCGGCGACGATCACGCAGTAGCCCTGGTCGGCAAGCCACTGCGCGGTGCCAAACATCAGCCCGGACTCGATGGCCATGCGCGCATGCGGGCCCCCGTAGGGCGACATGATGACCGGCAGCCGACGTGCCCCCGGCACGTGATCGCCGGGGAACAACACGGCTGTGCGCAGGTCGAGCTCGCCCACTCTCAGCATGGTCACGCTAGGCGAGATGATCGGCACTTCGGCGTAGGACCTCACCGTCGCAATGCGCTCGCCACCTCGCCACACGGCCGTGTCGGTGGCGGTGCTGCCAAGCGACGTCGTGGCCGCGCAGAGCAGTGGGCCCGCGCGACGAGCCCCTACGGTCCCGCCGGTCAGCACCTCGGTGACGGCTCCGTCGGGCGCGACACGACATACGGCGCTTCGCACGGGATCTCGACCGGCCACGATCAGCACGTCGTCGTCACCGGCGTCCAGCACCGCCTCGACCTGCAGCGCCGGCGAAGTGATGGCCGTGCCGTCGACAACCAGGCGATTGGTGTCGCACTCGCGGTCGGCGACGATCTCCACCGCTGCACCAGACGGCGTGCGCGTGGGCACTCCGGGCATGACGTCGATCCACTCCGGATCGGTGCGCTCGCGCACGACGACTGTCTTGGCCGTCTCAGGGTCGATCGACAGCACGACTTGGCGGCGCTGGTCGCGCGACAGGAGGCTGATGAGCGGATCGCCACCGGACGGGCAGCTCACCGTCGCGAGGTAGGGGAGTGCGGCGTGATCCCACTCCACCTCGGTGCGCACGACATCGCCCTCGTCGTCGATGCGCACGAGCCACAGCGATACGGCGGCATTGTTGGTGCCGGCTGCCGGGTAGCGGTGCGAGATGGCCGGCTGGTCGGGGTGCGCCGGGTCGGCGATCCACCACGTGGCCACGGGGGAATCGTCGACGCGCTCCACCAGGAGACCGGCACCGTCGACAAGCCACCAGTAGCCGCGCACGCGGTCAAGTTCCTCCGCGGCGATGAAGTCGGCGAGCCCCCACGTCACGTCGTCGGCATCCGGACGGCACAGCACGGCGGCTCGGCCACCGGCGAGCGGCACGACGTAGAGCGAGCGATCGCTCACGAATGCGGCCTTCGTGCCCGTGGGATCCGGCCGGGGGTCGATGGCGGGGCCGGGTGCGTCGAGCGCGACGGCACGGGCGGCGGGATCGTCGAGCCGCACGGCATAGGGAACGCCGGACAGCGCGAACACCGCCACGCGCGCCTCGCGGTCCACCGCGAAGTCCGTGACGCCTCCGGCAACCTCGCGCATTCGCTCGCGGCGGGCGCGCTCTTGCGGGGGCAGCGACTCCTCGTCGTCGAGCAGCTCGCGGGGATCGACCACGCAGCGCTCCGTGCCCGACGCGACATCGAGGACCCACAGGCAGGTCAACGGGTCGGTGCCCCCGCGCGACCGCAGGAAGGCCACCCGCTCGCCGTCACGCGAGGGAGTCAGCGAGCGTGGAGCGCCGAGGCGGAAGCCGCGCGTGCGTGCGCGCTGGCGTGGGTAGGAGTCCTGGGGATCGGTCACCGCCCTATCGTGCCGCACTACGCTGTTGGGCGTGTCCGATCGCCGCCTCTTGCTGGTCCACGCCCATCCCGACGATGAATCCATCGGAACCGGGGCTGTCATGGCGAAGTACGCCGACGAGGGTGCCGGCGTCACTCTCGTCACCTGCACTCTCGGGGAAGAGGGCGAGATCCTGATCCCCGGACTCGCGAATCTGGCCGCCGACCAGGAGGACCGACTCGGTGAGCACCGGCGTACCGAGCTGGCCGACGCGATGGCAGCTCTCGGCGTCACCGATTGGCGATTGCTGGGCGGCCCCGGTCGATACCGCGACTCGGGCATGTTGGGCACGCCGGGCAACGAGCGAGCCGAGGCATTCGCACGCGCCGATCTGCTCGAGGCGGCAACCGATCTCGTGGCGATCATCCGCGAGGTGCAACCGCAGGTGCTCGTGACCTACGACGACTTCGGCGGCTACGGACACCCCGATCACATCCAGGCCCATCGCGTTGCCATGTACGCCGTCCTGCTGGCGGAGGCGGCTAGCTTCCGGCCCGACCTCGGCCAGGCCTGGGCCGTCGCCAAGGTCTACTGGGGTGCCTTCCCCCGCGAGGTGGTGCGACGCGGCATAGCGGCGCTCCGCGCGGCCGGCGAGACCACGGGATTCGCCGCGATGGATCCCGACGACATCCCCTTCGTCATCGATGACGACCTGGTGACCACGGCCGTACCCGCTGCGGCCTACCTCGACCGCAAGATGGATGCCCTGCGCGCCCATGCCACACAGGTCGCTGTCGACGGTGATTTCTTCGCCCTGTCCAACAACCTCGGCAGCGAAGCCCTCGGCATCGAGTACTTCCGGCTCGTCAGGGGTGCCCTTGCCGGACCGCTCGACGACAGCGGTCGCGAGATGGATCTCTTCGCCGGGATCACCTGAGACAGCCAAGACACGCATCGCCCCGCGCTCGCCGAAGATGCCTCCACGCCGCGCATCGGCATACGATGCCGAAGTCGAAGCGCGCATGACGAGGGGAGGACGCCGTGACCGTAGTGGCGCCGCCCGAGTCCGTCCGCGACCCCGATAGGGGAGGCGCAGCCGCGCGAGCATCCCTCGCGGCGGCCGCGATAGTGATCGTCGGCAGCGTGGTCTTCTACCTCGGCATGCTCCTGGGGTCGTCCAGCGATGTTCCGGCCAACACGACGGTGCTGGGGGTCCAGATCGGCGGCCTGTCGCGCGCCGAGGCGGTGGCCACCCTCGATCGCGAGGTGGGGCCCCGGGCCCTCGCTCCAATCTCAGTCTCGGCTTTCGACACAACGGAGGAGATCTTCCCGTCGGAGGCGGGGCTGGCCTTCGACCCAATCGCCACCGTCGATGCCGCCGAGGGGCGTCTGTACAACCCGCTCTCGATGGTGCTGCGCCTGTTCGGCTCGACCGCTGTCGACCCCGTCGTCACGGTCGACGAGGCGGCGCTGAGTGCGCGGCTGCAGTTGTTTGCCGATCTGCTGACGCGGCCAATCACGGAGCCGACCGTCCACTACGAGGGTATGCAGCCCACGCTGACGTCGGGGCAGGACGGCCGCACGCTCGACGTACCTCTCGGCGCCGACCAGGTTGCCGATGCGTATCTCCTCGCGACCGATCCCGTGCCGCTGCCGGAGATCGTCCTGCCCGCCGCAGTGTCACCCGAAGAGGCACAGGCATTCGTCGCGGGTCCGGCCACCATCGCTGTCGCCGCGCCGATCGCCGTGCAGGCCGACACGGTCACCGCCCAGGTGCCGCCTGAGGCCATCGCCGAGGCGACCCACTACATCGTGGAGGGCGAGGAGCTTGCCCCACAGATAGATGGAGCCATCCTCTACGCACCCATCGCCAAGGACCTGGGACCGATCAGCACCCCGGGCAACGACGCCACCTTCCAGATCAACGCCGACAACGTCCCCGTGGTCGTCCCCTCGCGCGTGGGCGCCGGGGTCTCCGACGAGGTCCTCGCGGCGGCCGTGGGCAACGTGCTCTTCGAGGAGGGCGATGCGCGTGTCGCCCTGACCCCCATCACGGTGCGCGATCCCAAGCTCACCACGGAGCAGGCGATGCAGCTCGGAGTCGTCAAGGAGATCTCGAGCTTCACCCAGCAGGTGAACTACGCCGAATACATGGCGCACAACCTCGCCCTGGCCGCCGAATACATCAACGGCACCCTGCTGATGCCCGGGGAGGTCTTCTCCATGAACGAGAAGACCGAAAACCGCGATCCCGAAAACGGCTACATGGAGGGCTACGTCATCGGCCCCGGCGGCATCTTCACCAGGGCTCTCGGTGGCGGGCTCTCGGCGGCAACCACCACGATGTGGTCGACCGCCTTCTACGCGGGCCTCGAGCCGGTCGAGGTGCAGGCACACTCGATCTACATCTCCCGCTACGTCCCGGGCCTGGAGGCGACCGTTGCCTGGGAGGGCTTCGACATGAAATTCCGCAACAACACCCCCTACGGGGTGTTCATCACCGCCTCGACCACCGACACGTCCATGACCGTCACGATGTACAGCACCAGGATCTACACCAAGGTCGATGCCGAGGTAGGCGATCGCTACGGGATCACTCCTTCTCGCAAGATCTACAGCGACTCGCCACAGTGCTTGGCCCAATCGGGTGGCGAGGGCTTCACCATCGACGTCGACCGGGTGTTCTACCAGGGCGCGACCGAGGTCAATCGCGAGACGTTCACCACGACCTATTCGCCGGCGCCCCAGGTGGTGTGCGGCAAGAAGCCTGACAAGGACAAGGACAAGGACGACGATGCCGGCGGTGGCTCCGAGAGCCCCGCGCCCGAGCCGACCGATGTCCCCGCGCCCGAGCCGACCGATGTCCCCGCGCCCGAGCCGACCGATTCGCAGACGGCCAGTAGTCCTAGTTGAGTCGAGCGCGGACGCCGCGCGCCTCCCGCCGGGCCGTGTCCGCCTCGTGCGGCGAGGTGTCCTCGACGACCTCGGCGTACTCCTCGAGCCAGCGAGCCGACAGTGGCAGGTGGCCGAGGTCGCGCAGGGCGAGCCCGCGGTCGCGCAATAACCACGGCGGCGGCTCGGGCAACGCGAGTGCGAGATCGATGGTCCACAGGCGCGTGGCCGCCCGCAGCGGATGGGCGGCCCAGGCTCGAATGTTGGCCAGGATCCGTTCGACCGTGTTGAGCGGCTGGGCGGGTGCGAGGTGGTCCCGCCTGAAGGGCTGGCCCGTGCGTTCGACCAGATCGCGAGCGGCATCGAAGCGAAGCAGCCGGCCGCCGGACCACGGGTCGACAAGGAGTCGGTTGCCGTCGGGGAGGTCGGGGTGGAAGGTGTCGGGATCTCCGATCGCGACGACGAAGTGACCCGGCAGCCCGACGCCGTACGCCGCGATGCCGACTCGGCGGGCCACCTCCGTCCACACGGTGGACAGCAGGATCGGCAGGCCTCGGCGGCGCCGGAGCACCTCGGGCAGGAGCGACGAGGCGAGCGTCTCGTAGTCCCGTGCCACCCCGCTGAAGTCGCCGAGCACGGCGGCCAGGCGCTCGTGGGGGTCGCCCTCATCGGGTACGCGTTGGGCCAGGCGGTCAAGTGCGGCCACGCCCCGGGCGAGATAGGAGTCGACGTTCCCCTCCGTGGGAAGGGCCTCGGCGGCGATGAGCAGGCAGGCAAGGTCGAGTCGGTCGGGGGAGTCGGCCATGACGGCGCGGAACATGTGCCGGGACGCGCGAGTCATGCCCCGATGGTCGCACCCGGTACGGTGTCCCCGGCGACGACGTCGCCCGGTGGGCCGGCCGGCTCGCCGTCCGACCCGGCGAAAGGCGAGCAGGTGACCTACGTCATCGCATTCCCCTGTGTCGACTTGAAGGACAAGTCCTGCATCGAGGAATGCCCTGTCGACTGCATCTACGAAGGCGATCGGATGCTCTACATCCAGCCCGACGAATGCGTCGATTGCGGTGCCTGCGAGCCGGTGTGCCCCGTCGAGGCCATCTTCTACGAGGATGATGTGCCCGAGGAGTGGAGCGACTACACCGCGGCCAACGCCGAGTTCTTCGCCGAGCTCGGCTCTCCGGGCGGCGCGGCCAAGCTTGGCGCCCAGGACTTCGACGCGCCGCTGCTTGCATCGGTCCCTCGCAAGGAGAGCGAGAGCTGAGCCTCCCTGACTTCCCTTGGGACCGCCTGGCCCCGCTCGCCGAGGTCGCCCGGTCCCACGAGTCCTTCGCCGACCTGTCCATCGGCAGTCCTGTCGATCCAACGCCGATCTTCATCCAGGACCAACTCGCTGCAGCCGCCAACGCGCCGGGCTATCCCACCGTCGCCGGCACGGAGGCCGTGCGCGGCGCGTTCGTCGACTGGCTGCGCAGGCGCGGTGGCGTCGAGATCGACCCGCTGACGGCCATTCCCTCCATCGGCTCCAAGGAACTCGTGGCCCTGCTGCCATTCCTGCTCTCCCTGGGCCCGGGAGATCGCGTCGTCGTTCCCACGGTCGCCTATCCCACGTATGCCGTGGGAGCGCTCGTCGCCGGGTGCGAGGTCGTGGTCTCCGATGACCCGGCCGCATGCGCGGGGGCGCGCCTTGTCTGGGTCAACTCTCCGTGCAACCCGTCGGGGCGCGTCGCCAGCGCGCACGAGTTGCGAGCCATGGTCGAGGCCGCGCGAGCGGCGGGTGCGGTCCTGGCGTCCGACGAGTGCTACCTGGAGTTCGGCTACGACGCCACCCCCGTCTCCGTGCTGCATCCTTCGGTCATCGGCGCGGACCCCACCCGGGTCCTGTCGCTGCATGCGCTCTCGAAGCGCTCCAACATGGCTGGCTACCGATTCGGGGCGGTGGCGGGCGATCCGGCGCTCATCTCCCGACTGCTGGAGATCCGCAAGCACCTGGGCCTCATGGTGCCGGCACCCGTCCAGCATGCTGCCGCTGCGGCGTGGGCCGACGACGCCCACGTCGACCTGCAGCGCGATCGCTACCTCGGGCGCCGTGCTGTGCTGCGCCCCGCCCTGGAGGCGGCGGGATTCCGGATCGACCACAGTGAGGCCGGCCTCTACCTGTGGGCGACACGGGGCCAGGAGTGCTGGCAGACGGTCGCCGACCTCGCCCGGCTCGGCGTTCTCGCGGCCCCGGGCGACTTCTACGGCGAGGCCGGCGCCCGCCACGTGCGCCTAGCCCTCACGGCGACCGACGAGGCCATCAGGGGCGCGGCGGAGCGCATCCGCGCCGGAGATACGGTGTGACCGTGTCGGATTACGTCCTGAACTACCCGGGCGGGGATCTCCCGTTGGACCTCACCCCCTCGACGATCGGCGAATCCGGACTCGATATCAGCTCGATGCTGGCGACGACGGGCAACGTGACGCTCGACTACGGCTTCGTCAACACGGCTTCCTGCACGTCGGCGATCACTCACATCGATGGTGACAAGGGCATCCTGCGCTACCGCGGCTACCCCATCGAACAACTTGCCGAGTTCTCGTCCTACCTTGAGGTCGCCTATCTCCTGATCTACGGCTACCTCCCCAGCGGCGACGAGCTCTCCGAGTTCAAGGCGCAGATCAGGCGGCACACGATGCTGCACGAGGAGTTACGCGAGTTCTTCAATGGCTTCCCGCGCGATGCCCATCCGATGCCCGTGCTGTCTTCGTCGGTGTCCGCGCTGTCGACCTTCTATCAGGACTCACTCGATCCCTTCGATCCCGAGCAGGTTGAGATCTCCACGATCCGCCTGATGGCGAAGGTGCCCACGCTCGCTGCCTATGCCTACAAGAAGTCGGTCGGCCAGCCCTTCATGTATCCCGACAATTCCCTGGGCTTTATCGACAACTTCCTGCGCATGACCTTCGGGGTTCCCGCTGAGCCCTACGTCGTCGATCCGGTCGTCTCCCGCACGCTTAACATGCTGCTTTTGCTACACGCCGACCACGAGCAGAACTGCTCCACCTCCACGGTGCGTCTCGTGGGGTCCTCTCACGCCAATCTCTTCGCCTCGGTGTCCGCCGGCATTAATGCGCTGTTCGGCCCTCTTCACGGAGGCGCCAACCAGTCGGTGCTCGAGATGCTCGAGAAGATCCACATGTCGGGCGGCGGGGTCAACACATTCATTCGCCAGGTCAAGGATCGTCAGGATGGCATTCGGCTGATGGGCTTCGGCCATCGCGTCTATAAGAACTACGACCCTCGTGCCGCCTTGGTGAAAGAGGCCGCCTACGACATCTTCGCCACGCTCGACGTTAGGGATCCGCTCCTCGACATCGCGATGCGCCTCGAAGAAGCAGCCCTTGCCGACGACTTCTTCATCTCGCGCAAGCTCTATCCCAACGTCGACTTCTACACCGGGCTCATCTACAAGGCGATGGGCTTCCCGACGCGGATGTTCACGGTGCTGTTCGCCCTGGGTCGACTCCCCGGCTGGATCGCTCAGTGGCGCGAGATGATCTCCGACCCCGACACCAAGATCGGCCGACCGCGCCAGATCTACACCGGCGTTCCGCTCCGTGACTACGTTCCGATCGAAGACCGCACCTAATCACCCACCCCATCCGCCGTTTCTCCCACAACGTGGGACAAGCGGTGCAACTTGGTGCCCTGTCAGGGCGAAAACGACTGTTTGTCCCAGTTCTCGCGCGTGGACGGCCAGGTCTTGGTCGCACATGGCAAGGAACCGATTGCCGGCGGTTGCGTCAGTGCAGGCCGGAACGGCGAGCCAGAGCCGGGGCCACCGCTAGGCGATGCGTCTTGATGCGATGTCCATGGCGCGCACGATGCGGGCGATGACGACGTGAGGCCTGCGAAGCATCTCGTCCCACGTCCACCTAACGACTGTCCACCCCTGGGCCCGGAGTCGATCCTCGCGAGCCTTCTCGGCGATGAGGTCAGATCGGTCCTGGTACTTGAGCAGTCCGTCCGCCTCGCCGATGACCTTGTGATCTGGCCACGCCATGTCGGCGTATCCAATGAGGCCGTCGGCATCGAACACAGGCAACTGGAGAATGGGCTCTGGCAGACCTGCCTCGATGAGGCGGAATCGCGAAAGGGACTCGAGCGGTGTCTGGGCGCCCGGGCGGGTGAGGTCCAAGGCCTTGCGTACCGTCCCGATTCCCTTGATCCTGTGCCAGTCTTCGACGAGGTCAGACAGTCGGTCCTGTTGCGTGGAGTCGCGCCACAGAAGTGAATCGAGAGTGGCCACCGCCCACATGAGCTCCGACTGGGCTGCGGTCGTCAAGGCTGCGGTTGCCAAGTCGACCGTGGGTATCCCGTCAACCACTGTTAGGTGCGCCTCGTTGAGCGCATGCGAATGAATCGAGACCGACCCAAGCTCCGTTGATCCCGAGATGCGTCGACGAAATGCGCGCTGGTCGTGGAGTAAGGGGCGAACGATCGACACGTGCGAGCGGAGCGCTTGATCAACGGTGAGTTCATGAAGGGCTGCTGCGCTCGCGGCAAAGGCATAGGCAGGGCCGGGCAGGGACGCCATGGCTGCGGAGAGAAAGATGGACGTCCTGGCTCGAGGGTCTCCGGCGGACCTGAAAACGTCCGTGTCGATGTAGACACCGTGGTGAAGGCGCGTCCACCAGCCCCGCCTCACAAACGTCCGGATGACCGCGTGATCGATGCCCAAGGCATCAAGGTCCGCACGTTGGAAGATCCCGTGACGACGGTGGGCATGTGCCTGCACGGCGTCGCGCAGAGCCAGGTGCTCGAGTTGGCGTCGGCCGCTAGTCACGCGGGCACTGTGGAGTCGAGCCAGCTGATTGGCAATCGGCTGTCCACAGGCGCGGCGTTCATCCCCAGGCCTGCGCGCAGGCCAGGGACCCCGGCACCCCTGCACACGCCGCGCCTGAAGCCTGGGACAAACGGTGACTTAGGGCCCCCATCAGGGGTCAAACGCACCGTTTATCCCACTTTGTGGGACAAACGGAGAGGGGTTGAGGGGGTGCGGCTAGTCGTTGGCGTGCAGGGCGGTGTTGAGGCCGCCCCAGCCGCCCTCGCGCAACACGACCTCGATGGCGCCGCTTTGCGAGTTGCGCCGGAAGAGGAGTCCGCTGCCACCGGAGAGTTCGCGCGCCTTGACGACATTGCCGTCGGGCAGCGTCACCCTGGCTCCTGCGGTCACGTAGGTGCCGGCCTCGACGATGCAGCGATCGCCGAGGCTGATGCCGATGCCGGCGTTGGCCCCGATGAGGCAGCCTTCGCCGACGCTGATGACGTCGGTGCCGCCCCCTGAGAGCGTGCCCATGATGGATGCGCCGCCCCCGATATCGGAGCCGTCACCCACGACGACTCCCGCGGATATCCGCCCTTCCACCATCGACGTGCCGAGGGTGCCCGCATTGAAGTTGACGAAGCCCTCGTGCATCACGACGGTTCCCTCCGCCAGGTGGGCGCCGAGTCGCACGCGATCGGCGTCGGCGATCCGCACACCGGACGGGATCACGTAGTCGACCATGCGGGGGAACCTGTCGATGCCGAGCACGATGAGGCTCTCGCCGTGGGTGCGTGCTCGCAATCGGGCATCGGTCATGGCATCGGGCGCGACCGGTCCGCGCGACGTCCACGCGACCAGCGGGAGCACGCCGAAGATCCCGTCGAGGTTGATGGTGTGCGGGAGAGCGAGGCGGTGCGAGAGCAGGTGGAGTCGCAGGTAGGCATCGGCCGCATCACCCGGTGGCGACTGCAGGTCGTCGATGCACGTCAGGATCGGGCGTACGTCGACGCCGCGGATGTCGTCTCGGCGGCTGGCCGCATCGATGCCCGCGACGGCGAGGGGCACGGAGCCCAGGGCAGGATGGGGATACCAGGCGTCGAGAAGGGCGCCGCCCGCGTAGGTCGCGAGCCCGTGAGCACAGGCGGGGCCGGTGACGGGTTCGAGATCCACGCGGGCGACGTTAGCCCATCGTCGAGCACCCGGACGGGTCGGCCAAGCCGACCCGGGACGGCTAGGCCTGCTTGACCGCCTCGATGTCGAGCTCGAGCTTGACGGTGTCGCCGACGAGCACGCCGCCGGTCTCCAGCGCGACGTTCCAGACGAGGCCGAACTCCTTGCGGCTGATCTCGGCCTTGCCCTCGAAGCCAATGCGGGTGTTGCCCCACGGGTCCTGGTTGACTCCGAGCAGCTCGAACTTGACGTCGACCGAGTGGGTGACGCCGTGGATGGTGAGGTCACCGGTGACGATGAACTCGTCGTCGTCCTTCTGGGTGACCGCGGTGCTCGTGAAGGTGAGTGTGGGGAACTGGTCGACGTCGAGGAAGTCGGCGGACTTCACGTGGGCATCACGCTCGTCATTGGAGGACGTGAAGCTGGAAGTGACGATCGTGAGCACAGCGGAGGACTTGGCCGGATCGGCGCCATCAAGCGTGAGCGTGCCGGTGAATTCGGTGAAGCCGCCGCGCACCTTGGCGATCATCGCGTGACGCGCGACGAAGCCGACGGTGGAGTGGGTGGGGTCGATTTGCCAGGTGCCGGTGGTGGCGGCAAGGTCGGCACTCATGGGGTCCTTCCGGGTCGCGAGTGATGGTTGAGTGTTCAACCATATTGCCCGCGACCCGGAAGGTCAAGTCCTCAGTCGCGAGGCGGCATCGCGTGGATGTCTTCGGCCGTGACCGCGGTGCCCTCCACCGTCGCCCGCACGTGGACCTCGTCGCCGACCTGGGCTGGCGTGTCTTCGGCGCGGCCGCGCTCCTGTTCGGTCGCTGCGGTGATGGCGTAGGTCGCGGTGAAGCCGTCGGTGCTCGCCACCGTGATGGATGTGGCGGAGACCGCCGTGGCCTGGCCCTCCTGCAGGCGCAGGGTCACGACGGGCCCGTCGGGGCGCTCGACGACGAGTTCGCCGTGCAGGACGTCGCCCCCCGGTCGGCCGGGGCGTCCTCGGCCGGGGCCGGGGCGTCCTCGGCCGGGGCCGTGGCATCCTCGGCCGGGGCCGGGGTCACCCATGCCGGGCCGCTCGGGCCGGCGGTCGTCGGTCGGTGAGCCAACCGGTGGCTGGCCGTGCTGGCCGAGGGCGACCATGGTCGCCGCGGCTGCGGCTGCGCCCCCCGCGAGTACGGCGACGCCGAGGACGCCAGCGGCCGAGATCACCACGATCCTGGAGGTCTTCATGGGACTCCCTTCTGCGACGCGGCGTTCGCCGGGCGCATGGTCAGCCTGCGTCCATGACGTGCGAGAGCCGTGTGCCCCGGGTAAGCGTCACGTAAGAGCCGTGCCACGATAGTTGGCCATGAGCCTGCTCTTCCTCCTGATCGGCGTCGCCGTGATCGGCGGCGTGGTCGTGCTCGCCACAGGCCGGGTGCAAGGCTCGCTGTCCGAGCCGGAGCCACCCGCCGGCGACCTGCCCGCCGACCTTGCCGACGT
The DNA here is from genome assembly GCA_016870515.1 of Actinomycetota bacterium. GTDB lineage: Bacteria > Actinomycetota > Actinomycetes > S36-B12 > S36-B12 > Mxb001. Next base: position 79,687 of record VGBL01000004.1, read on the forward strand.
GCGGATCGATCAGGCTTTGCGTGGCTACCGCATGGACCAGGTCGACGCGCTCGTGGAGCGCCTCGAAGCCGAGGTCTCCGCGCGCGATGAGCAGTTGGCCGAGCAGCAGGCCGAGATCGACCGACTGCGTGCCGCCCGGGGGGAGTTCCCGCCCCCCCATGGGGGATAATGCTGTGACACCGCCGGGCGGCGGGGGTCGGATGCGTTCCCACGAAGGGGGTCACGATGGCCGCCATGAAGCCGCGTACCGGCGATGGGCCCATGGAGGTGACCAAGGAGGGGCGTGGCTACGTCATGCGCGTGCCCCTCGAGGGGGGCGGACGCCTCGTGGTCGAACTGAACGGCGCTGAGGCGAAGGAATTGGGCGACAAGCTGCTCGCCGTCTTCGGCTGATCTCGCACCCGACCCGGGTTGCCCCAGGGCACCCGGGTCGTTGCATGCCCGGGACCGGCTACTCGGAGTCTGCCTCCGGGGCCTCGGGGGGTCGGCGTACGGCGATAGCCATGCCCTCGCCGACCGTCAGCAGGCTCGCGAGCCAGTGGGGATCGTCGCGCAGATGCTGGAGCAGGTCGCGGTGGCTGGGCTCCGCACCGTCGTCGGCCAGCGCATGGGTGATGGCGATGGCACCACCCGGACGCAGCAGGCGATCGGCCTGTCGCAGCAGATCGTTCTCCTCCCCTACGCCCAGGGAGACACCCGGTCCGATGACCAGGAGGTCGTAGGCGCCGTCGGTCAGGCGGGTCAGGACGTCGAAGGGATTGCCCGCGATGGCACGGACCCTGGTGTGGGGGATGTGCATGCGCGTGAACGTCGACCGCGCCGCAGCAGCCATTTCCGCATCATGATCGACGGTGGTCAACGTGCCTGAGTCGTCGAGGCCTCCGAGAATCCACCCACCGGAAACGCCGGTGCCCGAACCGACTTCGACGACGGCCTGCGCACCCAGCGATGCGGCGATCAGCCGCAGAACGGATCCGGCCGGACGACTGAGCGCGGGAGAGCCCATGCTCGCGGCGATGCGCCGCGCCGCCACGATCTGCGGATCCTCCTCGACCCAACCATCGACGTAGGCCCAGGTCAGCGGGCTCGGGGGGATGTCGGTCGCGGCATGATCCACGGGGGGAGCCTAGTGGGCACGCTTTCGAGTTCTGACCGGATGGGACCATGGGGGCATGCAGGCTCCGCGACGCGGCCTCCCGACATGGGCCTTTGTGTCCCTCGTTGCGGTCGCGGCCGTCGCGCTCGGGGCCATCATGGGGGTCGTCGGAGGCAGTCTGGGATTCCTGCTCTCGCGGACCTCTCCCGATGATCTGACCGGGCGCGGGTCGGCGCCGCCGACGGCCAGCGTGGGACCCCGCGCCCCCGGCTCGGTGGCGGACATCGCCGAGTCGGCCCTGCCCGGCGTGGTCTCGATTGCTGTCGATGCCGCGGCGCAGTCAGGGAGCGGATCTGGGTTCGTGCTTCGTGAAGACGGCTACGTGGTCACCAACAACCACGTCGTTGCCGGGGCTGCCGACGGGGCCGGAAGTGTCGACGTGGTTCTCGCCGACGGTCGACGGCTGCCGGCCACGATCATCGGACGCAACGTGTCGTACGACATCGCCGTGCTGTCGGTCGCGGCCGATGGGCTGCCCGTGCTCGATGTTGGTGATTCCGACCGGGTCACGGTCGGCGACACCGTGATCGCCATCGGCGCGCCACTCGGGCTCGACGGCACGGTGACCGTAGGCATCGTCAGTGCCCTCGACCGACCGGTGACGACGGGTGAAGACGAGGATGCCTCCTTCATCAGCGCCATCCAGACCGATGCGGCTATCAATCCCGGCAATTCCGGCGGCCCCCTGCTCGATGGTGCTGGTCGAGTCATCGGGGTGACGTCGGCGATCGCCGCTCTGGCCGAGGAGCGCGGCAGCATCGGTCTCGGCTTCGCGATCCCGGTCAATGCCGTGCAGCGCATCGCGCGCGAGATCATCGAAACGGGGTCGTCGTCCACCCCGATCATGGGCGTCACTCTCGACACGCGATTCGAGGGGCGCGGGGCGCTCATCGACACCGTGACGTCAGGCGGACCCGCTGAGCGAGCGGGTCTGGAGCCGGGTGACGTCGTGACGACCCTCCAGGGCCGGCCCGTCGCCAACGCCGATGAGCTCGTCGTGGCCATTCGTGACAACAGTCCCGGAGACATCATCACCGTCGTCGTGGAGCGCGGTGGCGTGGTGCGGGAGTTGCAGGTGACGCTCGGCTCCCGGCCCGACGAGTAGCGGGGCGGCGTACTCTAATCACGTGTTCGACATCGGATTGGGAGAGATCCTCATCCTTGCCGTGCTCGGGTTGCTCATCTTCGGCCCCGAGCGGCTGCCGCGTGCTGCGTCGGATGCGGCCAAGATGATCCGCAATGTGCGCGCGATGGCGGGCAATGCCCGGCGCGACCTGGCCGACTCCGCCGGTGTCGACCTGAGTGATGCCAAGGATGCCCTGCGCGACCTGCAGGACCTGCACCCGCGGCGCATGGTCGCCGGGATCTTCGACGACGACGACGACGATGACGCCCCCGCCCCGAAGAAGTCGACCGAACCCGGCGCTGCGTCTGCGAAGTTCGACCCCGACTCGACGTAGACGCGACCCGGTCGCGACTCAGCCGCGGCTCGCGGGGGAGATTCCCAACGACATCCCGGCGAGCCCGCGAGGCTGGCGAGCCAGCGTGCTCGCGAGCTCGATGAGCGTGGCAGCCGCCGGGGCCGATGGGTCGGCCAGCACCAGGGGCTGCCCGGCGTCGCCGCCCTCGCGGAGCCGCACGTCGAAGGGAATGCGGCCGAGCAGGGGAACGTCGGCGCTCAGACCGGCCGACAACTGCTCGGCGACGCGCTGGCCCCCCCCGATGCCGAAGAGGTCGATGGGCTCGCCGCAGTGCGGGCACGGGAAGCCGCTCATGTTCTCGATGACCCCAGCGATCTTCTGGTGCGTCTGCCCGGCCAGCATCCCCGCGCGCACGGCAACGTCGGCGGCCGCCGTCTGCGGTGTCGTGACGACGACGACCTGCGAGCCGGGGAGGAGCTGCGCCGTGGAGATCGCGATATCGCCGGTGCCGGGCGGTAGGTCGAGCAGGAGCACGTCGAGGTCGCCCCACCACACGTCGGTGAGGAACTGCTGGAGGGCGCGGTGCAGCATCGGACCCCGGAAGGCCACGGGCTCCGCACTGCCTCCCGGCTTGAAGGGAAGCATTGAGATCGCGCGTACGCCGAAGGCTTCGGGCGGCATGATCATGCCCTCGACGACGGTCGGCGGGGCGGTGATGCCGAGCAGCCCGGGCACTGAGTGGCCGTAGATGTCGGCGTCGACGATTCCCACCGACATCCCCTGCCCGGCCATGGCCACGCCGAGATTGACCGTGAGGGAGCTCTTGCCCACTCCGCCCTTGCCCGATGTGATGGCGTAGACGTGGGTGCGCGAGCCCGGCTGAGCGAAGGGAATCTCCTTCTCCTCGCGGCCACCGCGCAGGGTGCTGCGCAGAGCTGCCCGCTGCTCGTCGTTCATGACATCGAGTTCGACATCAACATGGCGCACCCCGGGGACCGATCCCACCGCGATCGAGACGCGCTGGGTGATGGTGTCGCGCATGGGACACCCGGAGACCGTGAGGTAGATCGCGACCCTGACCCGGTCTGCGTCGATCTCGACAGACTTGACCATGCCGAGCTCGGTGATGGGGCGGTGGATCTCGGGGTCTTCGACACGCGCGAGGGCGGCGTCAACCAGGGACCGATCGATGGAGGTCATGCGTTGATGCTAGGCCCCGGCTGCTCGCCCTGCGATTCGTGCCTTTCGGCCAGCGCCTCCGAGATTTCGTCGGCTAGGTCGCGCAGCTCGCTTCGGACGTAGTCGCGCGTGGCAACCTCGCCAAGGGCCATCCGCAGGGCCGCGATCTCCCGGGTGAGGTACTCAGTGTCGGCGATCAAACGATCGGTGCTGGCACGGTCCTCGAGATATTGCACGCGATCGCGGTCGGCCTGCCGGTTTTGCGCGAGCAGGATGAGAGGCGCGGCGTACGAGGCCTGGAGCGAAAGCAGGAGCGTCAGGAAGATGAAGGGATAGGGATCAGGCTTGAGCTGCTCGGGAGCAAAGATGTTCCACAGGAGCCAGGCGATGATGACGGCGGTCATCCACGCGATGAAGCGCCAGCTGCCGATGAAGCGCGCGATGCGCTCGCTCAGGCGACCCCACTGCTCCGGATCGTAGGAGGGCCCACGCAGGCGGCTGCGCTCCAGAGGCTGATCCATGCGGAGCTCGGCGCGACGGCCGGGGCGTGGCGGCTTCATGACGTTGCCCCGGGGGTCTCGTAGTCGCGCCAGTGCTCGGGAAGCATGTGATCGATGAGGTCATCGACGGTGACGGCCCCGATGAGTCGATTGTCCTGGTCGACGACGGGCAGTGCGACGAGGTTGTAGGTCGCGAAGTAGCGAGCGACGGTGGCGACGTCCGTCTCGGGGCCGATCGGCTCCAGGTTGGTGTCGACGACACCTGAGACCAGGGCCGCGGGCGGCTCGCGCAGCAGCCGCTGGAAGTGGCACGTGCCGAGGAATCGGCCGGTGGGGGTGTCGGTCGGCGGTCGCACCACATAGATCTGAGCGGCGAGCGAGGGAGCGAGTTCGGGATTGCGCACCCGCGCCAGGGCTTCGGCCACGGTGGCGTCGGGAGGGAGCACGACGGGCTCCGTCGTCATCATGCCGCCGGCGGTGTAGTCGCCGTAGGTGAGCAGGCGCCGGATGTCGTCGGCCTCGCCCGGCTCCATGCGCTCCAGCAGGTCGGCGGCCTGCTCGGGTGGCAGCTCAGAGATGAGGTCGGCGGCGTCGTCGGGATCCATCTCCTCGAGGACGTCGGCCGCGCGCTCGGCCTCGAGCGACTGCATGATCTCGACCTGCTCGTCCTCGGGCAGCTCCTCGAGCACGTCGGCAAGACGCTCGTCGTCGATTTCGCGCACGATGTCGAGACGTCGTGCCGGTGGCATCTGCTGGATCGCGTGCGCGAAGTCGGGTGCGCTCAGTCCGTCGAGCGATGCGAGCAGGTGAGCCGCGCCCTGCTCGCCGGATGCGACCGTGAGGCCCTCGACCGCGCTCCATTCCACGATGCGGGCCTGCCCTTTGCGTCGCAGGCCGTGGCCCTCGCGGATGAACAACTGGGTGACAAACCAGTCGCGGTTGGCCCGCTGCTCGATGGCGGCATCGATGATGGTGACTGTCGCGGGGTGCCCGGAGCGACCGGGTTCGATGCAGTTGACGCGACGGTCGAGGAGCTCGCCCATGACGAGCGTCTCGCCCGAGCGCTGCTCGAACCGGCGCAGGTTAACGACCCCGTTGACGACCACCTGGCCACTGTCGATCGTCGATACGCGGGTCATCGGAACGAAGATCCGGCGGCGTCCGACCACCTCGACAACGAGTCCGACCACGCGAGGAGGCTGCGCGTCGGAACGCAGCAGCGTGACCACATCACGCACCCGGCCCACCTGCTCGGCATTGGGGTCGAAGACCTCAGCCCGGGCAAGGCGCGCCACGAAGACTCGAGGAGGGGTGGTCACGTGGCCCAAGGGTACTCCCCTCGGGATGGTGGGTAGGGTCGCCGCATGAGCACTGCCAGCCCCGCGCGTGCCATGCGCTCACGTCGCTCAAACCTCGCCGTGCCCGGCTCGAGCCCGAAGATGCTCGACAAGGCCCGGAGCCTTCCGGCCGATCAGGTGTTCATGGACATCGAAGACGCCGTCGCACCCCTGGCGAAGCCGGAGGCGCGCAAAAACATCGTGGCAGCCCTCAATGAGGGCGGCTACGACGGCAAGGTACGCGCGGTCCGCGTCAACGACTGGACGACGCAGTGGACCTACGCCGACGTCGTCGAGGTCGTCGAGGGTGCCGGCCCCAACCTCGACTGCATCATGCTGCCCAAGGTCCAGACCGCCGAGCAGGTCGTCGCCCTCGATCTCCTGCTCACCCAGATCGAGAAGGCCAACGGCTTCGAGGTGGGACGCATCGGCATCGAGGCGCAGATCGAGAACGCGATGGGGCTGACCAGGGTCGAGGCAATCGCCGAAGCATCACCGCGCGTGGAGACCATCATTTTCGGTCCGGCCGACTTCATGGCCAGCATCAATATGAAGTCCCTGGTGGTTGGCGAGCAGCCCCCCGGATACGATGTTGGTGACGCTTACCACCACATCCTGATGCGTATTCTCATGGCAGCCCGCGCCTACGACAAGCAGGCGATCGACGGCCCCTACCTGCAGATCAAGGACGTCGACGGCTATCGCCGTGTCGCTGGTCGAAGCGCAGCGCTCGGTTTCGATGGCAAGTGGGTCCTCCACCCGGGCCAGATCCATGCGGCCAACGAGATCTACAGCCCGCGCCAGGAGGACTACGACAAGGCCGAGCTCATCCTCGATGCCTACGACTACGCCACGTCCGCCCAGGGCGGTGCCAAGGGCGCGGTCATGCTCGGGGACGAGATGATCGATGAGGCTTCCCGCAAGATGGCACTGGTCGTTTCAGCCAAGGGCCGCGCCGCCGGCATGCAGCGCACCAGCACCTTCACGCCACCGGAGTCGTGACCGGCATGCATCGCGCCGAGGCGGCAGCGGTCCTGGGGCTGGGTGACCGCCCAACCCCCGACGAGATCAAGCGGGCCTGGCGCCTGTGGGCGCGAGAGGCCCATCCCGACTGCGGTGGGAGCGAGTCGGAGTTTGCCCGGCTCTGCCAGGCGCGCACCGTGCTGTTGGAGCCGCTGGCTGGCGATCCTTACGTTGCATCCGACCGACCCGTCCCTCGACGCGCCTGGCGCGACGTCCTCGTGAGACCCGACTCACGTGGGGCTCTCCAGCTCGCGTGCCTGTGCGCGGTGTCGCTCGTCGCCGTTCTGGTCGCTTCGTTCCTCCCCATGCCCTGGGGGCTCTCTGGTGCGGCGGTCGTCGCAACGGCCGCGTGCGTGGTCACCAGCCGTCGCCTGCTAGACGGACCCGACCACGGGCACGTGATCGTCGTGCGGAGCGTCGCGTGGATCACCATCACGGCCCTGCAGTGCGGCCTCGCCGCACTCGTCGGAATTCCGGCCTTTGAGGCCCTTCCCCTGCTGGCGGTCCCTTTCGTCGCCTGCATCTCGCTGGTCAACCCGGGAGCCGGGTTATGGCGTCCCGCTCGCCCTGCTCGTTGAGTTAACGTCCATTAGCATCAGGTGACCAGCTCGAGGAGGCAACGATGCCACGTTTGGCGCACACCGAAGGACTCACCGATCTCCAGATGGAGATCCTCAAGGCCGTGCGCGACTTCGTCGACAACGAGATCCTGCCCAACGCGACGATGCTCGAGCACAAGGATGAATACCCGGCCGACATTGTGGAAGGCCTGAAGGACCTCGGCGTGTTCGGCCTGATGATCCCTGAGGAATACGGCGGACTCGGCGAGTCACTGCTGACCTACGCACTCGTAGTGGAGGAGATCGCACGCGGGTGGATGAGCGTCTCCGGTGTCATAAACACCCACTTCATCGTCGCCTACATGATCATGCAGCACGGCACCGAGGAGCAGAAGGCGCACTACCTACCCCGCATGGCGACGGGCGAAATCCGCGGGGCGTTCAGCATGAGCGAGCCCGGCTGCGGCTCCGACGTGTCGGCCATTCAGTCGCGCGCGATTCGCGATGGCGACGACTACGTGCTCAACGGCCAGAAGATGTGGCTCACCAACGGCGGTAGCTCAACAGTCGTGGCCGTGCTGGTGCGCAGCGATGCCGAAGCCCCCGAGGGCGCATCGGTCTACAAGCGCATGACGACGTTCCTGGTCGACAAGCCGTCCGGTTTCGGCGAGGTCCGACCGGGCCTGACGATCCCCGGCAAGATCGAGAAGATGGGATATAAGGGCGTCGACACGACCGAGCTCGTGATGGAAGACCTTCGGCTGCCCGCGTCGACCATCCTCGGCGGTGAGCCGGGCCGCGGCTTCTACCAGATGATGGACGGGGTCGAGGTTGGCCGTGTCAATGTTGCCGCGCGTGCATGCGGTCTCGCGCAGCGTGCCTTCGAGCTCGGGGTCGAGTACGCGCAGCAACGCATCACCTTCGGCAAGCCGATCGCCGAGCACCAGGCCGTGGCCTTCCGCCTCGCTGACATGGGCACCAAGGTCGAGGCCGCCCATCAGATGATGGTGATGGCGGCCCGCAAGAAGGACTCCGGCGAGCGCAACGACCTCGAGTCAGGCATGGCCAAGCTCCTGGCCAGTGAGTACTGCAAGGAGGTCGTCGAGGATTCCTTCCGCATCCACGGCGGCTACGGCTACTCCAAGGAATACGAGATCGAGCGCCTCTACCGCGAGGCCCCCATGCTCATGATCGGCGAGGGCACCGCCGACATCCAAAAGATGATCATCGCCCGCAGGCTGCTTGAGGAATACAAGACCCGCGGCTAGGCCGAGGCCGTAGCTCGCTTCCCCGACGTGACCCGCCGGATCAGCCAGTCGATTCCCCAGAAGATCATGCACAGGACGAGGGCGAACACGACGATGCCGGCCACGTTGGTGAGCACCGTGGCGTAGCCGTAGGTGGCCACGTCGACGAAGCCGTAGGGATAGGCGCCGATGAAGGCTCCGCGGATGAGGGCAAAGACGAGCCAGACGATCGGAATGATGAGGCTCGCGAGGATGATGCGCCAGGAGAACCATCCGCGCGGTCCGGCGACGAGCCACACCAGCAGCGACACGATGGGCGTTAGGATGTGCTGGAAGAGGTTGGTGATGACCTCGAGCCCCTGGAGTTGGGCGCTCGCAGCCAGGATCGCGTTATAGATGATGCCGGTGACCACGATCATCAGCAGCGCACTGAGCCGAACGGCGCGGAACCAGAAGCTGTCGCGGTCGGGGCGCACGAAGAGCATGGCCATCACGATGGCAACGAGGATGTTGGACCAGATGGTGAAGTAGGTGAAGAAGTCCAGGACGCGGCCGATCATTCCCTGACCGGCATATCCCAGTGAGGTCGGATTGGTGTTGAGGCTAGAGTAAGTGCCGAGCACGCTGAGGATGAAGGACAGGCCAACGCCGAGGGCGGCGAAGACCGCGTTGATGCCAAGTAGGGCGCGCTTCCCGGTGGGGTCATGTGTCCAGACGGTACGCCGTTCGGCGGGCTCGTGAGGGGATGTCGCGAGCGTGAAGCCTACGGTGGGGCGATGGGCATCCGCCGAGACGACAGGCCCGGCCTGTCGGGGCTCTTCGCCGACATGGCGGACAACTGCGAGCGCCTCGGCGCGCCCACCTATGCCGATCTCGCGGGCTCGGTGGCACGTGATCCGGCCCGGTTTCCCCTGCTGGAGCCCTATGGCGACGCCCGCATCGGTGACATGGTGCCGCTGCGGTTCTTCGCCTCGGTACATCGCCTGGTGCTCGGACGCAAGGTGCCGGCCCTTGCGATGTTCTACGCGTCCGTCGGCGGAACACCCCCGATGAGCGAGCGCGCGCGGTTGATCTGCCGGGAGGCCTTCGCCGAGGCGGTCGATGAGTATGCAAGCGACATCGCGGAGGGCCTTCTGCGGTTTCCCCAGACCAATGAGGTCGGCCGTACGTCGTCGTTGGCCGACATCCTCGGGCGTGTCCATCGCCAGTGGGGTGTACCCGCGCGCCTGGTAGAGATCGGATCGTCGGCCGGACTCGCACTACGGGTCGATGAGCTCGTTGCTGCCGGGATCGTGCCCACTGCCGGACGCGAAGCGATGCCGCCTATCGTCGAGCGCCGTGGCTGCGACATCCATCCGGTGGACCCGGCCTCGACCGATGGCCGTCTCCTCCTGACGTCCTTCGTGTGGCCCGATCATGTGGAGCGCTTCGAGCGACTGCGGGGCGCACTCCAAGTCGCCGCGCGCGTGCCGGCCGTCGTCGTCGAGCAGGACGCGGTGTCCTTCGTGGGCGACCTTCGCCTCCGCGACGGCGAGGCCCTCGTGCTGTGGCATTCGGCGATGTGGATGTACCTGCCGCCCGAGGATCGGGCGGCAATCGATGCCGAGCTGACCCGGCTCGGGGCGTCCGCGACCGCGAGGTCTCCGCTCGTGCACGTGGCTCTGGAGCCCGTGTCGGAACTACCGGGCGAGCAGCACGTCTTCCACCTGCGCGTCACGGCCTGGCCGGAGTGCGACGACGTGCCGCCCGGGGTGACGGTGACGATCGGGCGCACGCCGCCGAGCGGTGTGCCCGTCGACTGGTCCGTCCCCTGCGTCGGCGCGATCGTGCACGACGCTGAGGGGCGACTGCTCGTCATCAAGCGTGGCCGCGCGCCAGCCCGGGGGCGTTGGTCACTGCCGGGTGGGCGCGTGCACACGGGGGAGTCCTTCCGCGATGCGGTCGTGCGGGAGACACTTGAGGAGACCGGCCTGCGTGTGCATCCCGTGCGGATGATCGGCTCGGTCGAGCGGACGGCACCGGACGGGTCGACGTACGACATCCGCGACTTCGCCGCCACGGTCGTCGACGGAGGGGATCCGGTGGCCGGCGATGACGCCGATGATGCCCGCTGGGTCGGATTGGCCGAACTGCACGCACTGCCGACATCGCCCGGACTGCTCGATGCCCTCGAGTCGTGGGGGGCTCTTCCGCCGGCGCCCTAAATGCGCCGGGCGCGCGTCGCGGGCGGCTCGAGGAGGGCGATGAAGTCCTCCTTGCTGCCGGTGAGGAGATGTGCTCATGCCTCGGGTGACGACGAACCGGTCCTGCGCGTGCGGCGACGACGGCGCTTGGGTGCGTCGTCGCTCGAGCCCTCCGCCTTCGGTCTATTCGACTTCGGCCGATCCGACTTCGGTCGGCCGGACTTCGGGCGATCCGACTTCGGCCGGCCGGACTTCGGGCGATCCGACTTCGGACGATCTGAGCGCAAGCGCTCCTTGGGCTTGGGCTTCTTGCCCGTCTCGCCGATGTCTTCGAGTTCCTCGGCGGCGAGCCCGGCGCGCGTGCGCTCCCCCTCGGTGAGTCGACCGTTGGCATCGCGGGGGATGCCAAGACCGGTGTAGACGTGATCTGAGGTGGAGTAGGTCTCGAGTGGATCCTTGAAGGGCAGCCCGAGGATCTTGTCGATCATCTGCCAGCGCGCGACATCTTCCCAGTCGACGAAGGTAACGGCCACGCCGCTCGCACCCGCGCGTCCCGTGCGGCCGATGCGGTGCAGGTAGGTCTTCTCGTCGTCGGGGCACTCGTAGTTGATGACGTGGGTGACGCCGTCGACATCGATGCCGCGGGCTGCGACATCGGTGGCCACGAGGACGTCGACCTTGCCCTTGCGGAAGGCACGCAGCGCCTGCTCCCGCGCGCCTTGGCCGAGATCGCCATGGACTGTCCCCACGGCAAAGCCGCGCTCGGTGAGATCGTCCATGATCTTCTGCGCCTTGCGCTTGGTGCGGGTGAACACCATCGTGAGGCCGCGGCCGTTGGCCTGCAGGATCCGGGCCAGGAGCTCGGGCTTGTCGAGGGGATGAGCGCGCCACACGTGCTGCTCGATCGCGTCCACCGTGGCGCGGTCGTCGCCGGGGTCCGCCGCGCGGATGTGGGTGGGCTGGGTCATGTAGCGGCGAGCCAGGGCGACGATCTGGCCGGGCATCGTCGCCGAGAAGAGCATCGTCTGCCGCTGGGCGGGGATCTGCGACACGATCCGCTCGACGTCTGGCAGGAAGCCCATGTCGAGCATCTCATCGGCTTCGTCGAGCACGAGCACAGCGACCCGCGCGAGGTTGAGGGATCCGCGGTTGGCTAGGTCGATCAAGCGCCCAGGGGTGCCGACCACGACTTCCACGCCCCGAGTAAGCGCGTCGACCTGAGGCTCGTAGGCGCGCCCACCGTAGACGCTGAGCACCCGCAGGCCGCGGTGCGAACTTGCCTGCTCGAGGTCTTCGGCGACCTGGATGCACAGTTCGCGCGTGGGCACGACGACCAGCGCCTGCGGAGTCGCGCCCGGCGCGTCATCGCGCGAGATACGCTGCAGCAGCGGGATGCCGAAGCCGAGGGTCTTGCCGGTGCCGGTCTTGGCCTGTCCGATCAGGTCGCGACCCTCGAGTGCGAGGGGGAGGGTCATCTCCTGGATGGGGAATGCCCGCTCGATACCGATATCCGCCAATGCCTGGGCGATGTCGTCGTCGGCGCCGAGATCTCGAAAGGTGGGGGCCTGCGTGAGGCTCTCCGTGCTGCTCAGTTGTGCTCCTGTGGGAGGGACCGCGGGCACCGCACCCTGAGGCGGGGGCGCCGACGCACGGTCTTCGTGGAAGAAAGTGTACCTCCCACTACGCTCCGAGCATGACCGAGGATGCTGCGCTCGCGGACCCCGCATACCGCGCCGCTGTGATCGATCTGCTCGGCGTACTCGCCTACGGCGAGCTCATGGCCTTCGAGCGACTCGCTGCTGACGCGGCGCTTGCGCCGACGATCACCGATGAGGCCGAGTTGGCTGCGATGGCCAATGCCGAATACCGTCACTTCGCGCGAATTCACGATCGCCTGGTCGAGTTGGGCGCTGATCCCGCGCTGGCGATGGCGCCGTTCAAGCAGCCGCTCGAGAGTTTCCATGCCATGACGGCGCCCAGTGACTGGCTGGAGGGACTGGTCAAGGCCTATGTCGGCGATGGCATCGGCACGGACTTCTACCGCGAGATTGCCATCTTCCTCGATCCGCAGACCCAGGCGCTGGTCCTCGACGTGTGCGCCGACCTCGGCCAGTCCGCCTTCGTCGTCGACCGCGTGCGCGCGGCCATCGAGGCCGACCCCCGCGTGGCTGGCCGCTTGGCCCTGTGGGCGCGGCGACTGGTTGGGGAGGCGCTGTCTCAGGCGCAGCACGTGGCCGCGGAGCGCGATGCGTTGACCGCGATGCTCATGGGCGGTGCCAGTGGTGCGTCGATGGACCTCACGGCGATCGGCGAGATGTTCAGGCGACTGACCGACGAGCACACGCGACGGATGCAGGCCCTTGGCCTGTCGGCCTAGGCGGCGCCGAAGCCCACGCGGCGCGAGGCCGACGGGCCAATCTCGACGTAGGCGAGGCGGTCGGCGGGGACCAGGACGCGGCGCCCCTTATCGTCTTCGAGCGCGAGCAACCCGCCGGCGGTGATCGCTGCCTGCACGGCCTCGGCGACCTGATCGGGGGTCTGGCCGCTCTCCAACACCATCTCGCGCGCGGCGTTTTGCACGCCGATCTTGACCTCCACGGCACGGCCTCCTCGTCTGACTCGGTAGCGGTAGGCTAACCCAGGCGGGTGACTCAGGCCGACGGCGGGTGTGACAGCGGGAACCCGCCGATGCCGCGCCACCCGAGCGACGAGATCAACTCGACGGCGGCGTCTCGCGGAAGAGCCCCGGGCTCTCGCAGCCAGTGGCGCGCAGCGATCTGCGCCATGCCGAGCAGTCCCGCTGCGAGCAGCTCGGCCTGAGTGTCGAAGAGTCCGGTGTCCTCAGCGATCACGCCGGCCATCAGGTGCGCGCACGCCGCGTCGGCGGACTCCAGGCGATCGCGGACCGCCGGCTCATTGGGCAGATCGCTTTCAAACACGAGTCGATAGGCACCGTCGGGGTCGTCGACGAATGCGAAGTAGGCCGAGATCGCGCCGCGCACGCGCTGCTTGTTGTCGGTGGTCGATCCGAGGGCGTTGCGAAGCGACTCCAGCAGCGAGGCGATGCCCTCGTCGAGAAGGGCGAGGTAGAGGTCGAGCTTGCCCGGGAAGTGCTGGTAGAGCACCGGCTTGCTCACCCCGGCGCACACGGCGATGTCGTCCATGCCCGCGGTGTGATAGCCCTGCGCGACGAAGACCTCTCGTGCCGCTGCCAGGACCTGGGCGCGCCGCTCCTGGCGGGACAGCCGAGACGCGGGCCGGCTAGCTACGTCATCGGCCGCGGTCACCGGACCATGCTAGTGGCCCGCATGATCTCATGGAGCCGTGAGCCACGCGTTGTCCGAGAGGTGGGACCTGCCCACCGGCGAGGTCTACGTCCGCCATGTGCCCGGGCATTCCGCAAGCGGGGGTTTCGCCGTCTTCGTCCACGGGCTGGGTGGTTCATCGCTCAACTGGGTCGATCTCATGCCGCTGCTGGCCTCCGATGTGGAGTGCCTCGCGCTTGACCTGCCGGGATTCGGTGCATCACCGCCTCCGCACGATGGCGACTACTCCCCGGCCGGGCACGCGCGTGCGGTGGCACGCACCGTGCGGCACTGGCAGAGCGTGAGCGGAGACGATCGGCCGGTGCACGTCTTCGGCAACTCGATGGGCGGAGCGGTCGCGCTTCAACTGGCAGTCCGCGAGCCAGGGCTTGTCGCCTCTCTCACGCTGATCTCGCCAGCGCTTCCGACGCGTCGTACGCGCCGGGGCAATGCGCACCTCCCCGTGGTCGCCGTGCCAGGCCTCGGGGAGTCACTTCTTCGCCGCTACCGGCAGGTTTCCGCCGAGGCGCGCGTGGCGGCGACCCTCGACGCATGCTTCGTCGACGTGTCGTCGGTATCCCCCGCCCTGCGCGAGGCGCTGACCGCCGAGGTGATCGCACGCGACGCCTATCCCTATGTCGGCGATGCGTTCCTGTCGTCGCTCCGGGGCCTTCTGCGCGGATTCGCCGACCCGACCCCGCAGCGACCGTGGGCCCTGGCCCGCCGCATCACGCGACCGGTGCTCGCGCTCTACGGGGAGGACGACGTTCTCGTGCATCCCTCTGGCGCCCGTCGTGCGGCGCGTGAGTTCCCCGACGCCCAAGTCGTCCTCCTCTCGCGCACCGGTCACGCGGCCCAAATGGAGCACCCCGAGCTGGTCGCCGACCTCTGGCGCCGCGCGATTCTCGACCGGGCTCCGCGCCCCGTGACCTCCCCCTAGACTCGCTCGCGGCCGAGGCATTCGGCACGAACCCAGGGAGGCGCCATGGCTGCGCGGATCGACGTCGACACCCTCATTCGGGAGGTCGAGTCGGGTGACGTCGACACGGTGGTCGTCGCGATCACCGACATGCAGGGGCGGCTGCAGGGCAAGCGCATCCACGGTGAGCACTTCGTCAACGAGGTCCTCGCCCAGGGCACTGAGGGATGCAACTACCTCCTAGCCGTCGATGTCGACATGAACACCGTCTCCGGCTACGCGATGTCGTCGTGGGATTCGGGCTACGGCGACATGGTCATGAAGCCCGACCTGTCTACCCTCCATCGAATCCCCTGGCAGGAGGGTGCCATCGGCCTGCTGTGCGACGTGCTCTGGGAGGACGGTCGCGACGTCGTGGCCTCACCCCGTCAGGTGCTGCGCAAGCAGATCGATCGCCTTGCCGGCAAGGGCATGCAGGCGCTGGTGGGCACCGAGTTGGAGTTCATCGTCTTCCTCGACAGCTACGAGGAGGCGTGGGAGTCAGGATATCGCGACCTCACGCCGGCCAACCTCTACAACATCGACTATTCCATTCTAGGCGGTGCGCGTGTCGAGCCATTGCTCCGTCGTATCCGCCTTGGCATGGCCGGGGCGGGTCTTGACGTCGAGAGCGCCAAGGGCGAATGCAATCTCGGCCAGCATGAGATCGCATTCAAATACAACGATGCTCTCGTCACCTGTGATCGGCATTCCATTTACAAGACCGGTGCCAAGGAGATTGCCGCGCAAGAAGGGGTATCGCTCACCTTCATGGCCAAGTACAACGAGCGCGAAGGCAACTCCTGCCACATCCACCTGTCCTTCCGGGGGCTGGATGGCTCGTTAGTGATGGCCGATCACAACTCGCCCGATGGCATGAGCGACCTCGGCCGCGCGTTTGTCGCGGGCCAGCTCGCCCGCATGGAGGAGCTCACGCTGCTCTTCGCTCCGCAAATCAACTCCTACAAGCGCTACGTCGAGGGTTCTTTCGCGCCGACCGCGATCAAGTGGGGACGCGACAACCGCACCTGTGCATTCCGCCTCGTAGGGCACGGCCCATCGCTGCGCCTGGAAAGCCGAGTGCCCGGCGGAGACGTCAACCCCTATCTCGCGGTGGCCGGCATAATCGCCGCCGGCCTCGACGGCATCGAGCGCGGCCTGACTCTCGAGCCGGAGTTCACCGGCAACGCCTATATCTCCGACGCCAAGCGCGTCCCGGACTCGCTCGACAAGGCCGTGGCTCTGTGGGAGGGGTCGCCGTGGGTGCGCGACACCTTCGGTGAAGAGGTCCAGGCGCACTACACCAGGATGGGTCGCGTGGAACTCGAAGCCTTCGGCCGCGCCATCACCGATTGGGAACGCTATAGGGGGTTTGAGCGTCTGTGACCGCTGTCATCAGCCCCGTCACCGGGGAGTCCATCGCTGTTATTCCTGCGACGAGTCTTGAGGAGACCGATCACGCCATCGAGCGCGCCCACGCGGCCTTCGACTCCTGGCGCAAGGTGGCCCCCGGTGATCGGGCACGCCTGCTGCGACGCTTCTCCGACCTGGTGGGTGAGCGGAATGAGGAGCTCGCGCGCCTCGAGGTCGCCAACGCCGGGCACACCATCGGCAATGCGCGCTGGGAGGCTGGCAACGTCCGCGACGTCCTCGCCTACTACGCCGGGGCTCCCGAGCGGCTCTTCGGCCGGCAGATCCCGGTCGCGGGCGGCGTCGACGTGACCTTCAACGAGCCCATCGGCGTCGTCGGAGTGATCGTGCCCTGGAACTTCCCCATGCCGATTGCGGGCTGGGGCTTCGCGCCGGCGCTCGCCGCGGGCTGCACGGTCGTGCTCAAGCCCGCCGAGGTCACGCCGCTGACAGCCATCCGTCTCGGCGAGCTGGCACTGGAGGCCGGGATTCCCGAGGGCGTCTTCACCGTCATCCCCGGCAAGGGATCGGTGGTTGGCGATCGCTTCGTCACCCATCCGCTGGTGCGCAAGGTCGTCTTCACCGGTTCCACGGAGATAGGCGAGCGAATCATGGCCGGCTGTGCTGCGCAGATCAAGCGCGTCACCCTCGAACTCGGCGGCAAGAGCGCCAATGTCGTCTTCGCCGACTGCGACCTCGAAAGGGCTGCGGCAACCGCGCCTTACTCGGTCTTCGACAATGCCGGGCAGGATTGCTGCGCACGCTCGCGCTTCCTCGTCCAGCGCTCGGTGTTCGACCGCTTCATGCAGCTGCTCGAGCCGGCCGTCATGGGGGTGCGCGTTGAGGATCCGTCGCTCGACACCGCCGAGATGGGACCGCTGATCACCTCGGCGCATCGCGAGACCGTGGCCTCCTTCGTGCTAGACAGCGCGCCCGTTGCCTTCCGCGGCACCTGCCCTGATGGGCCGGGCTGGTGGTTCCCGCCCACGGTGCTGGCGCCCGTCTCGGAGTCGGACCGCGCATACCGCGAGGAGATCTTCGGCCCGGTCGTCGTGGTGGTGCCGTTCGACGACGAGGCCGATGCGATCCGCATGGCCAATGACTCCGACTACGGGCTCTCCGGCTCGATCTGGACCCGCGATGTCGGCCGCGCGCTCCGCGTGGCGCGAGGCGTGGAGTCGGGCAACCTGTCGGTCAACTCGCACTCGTCCGTGCGCTACTGGACGCCGTTCGGTGGCTTCAAGCGATCGGGCCTGGGTCGTGAACTCGGCCCGGACGCGCCCGATGCCTTCACCGAGACCAAGAACGTCTTCATTTCCACCGACTGAGAGGAAGCACATGTCCGACGTCGTCTGCCGGCGCCTGGTCGGCCGCACCGCGCTCATCACCGGGGGAGCCAGCGGCATCGGCTTCGCGTCGGCCAAGCGCCTGGCCAGCGAGGGAGCCAACGTCGTCATCGCCGACATGGACGACAAAGCCGGCGAGGCTGCGGCCGCGGAGGTGGGCGGCACGTTCGTTAGGGCCAACGTCACCTCGCCGGAGGACAACGACCGGATGTACAAGGTGGCGGTCGAGACCTACGGCTCGATCGACGTGGCCTTCCACAACGCCGGCATCTCGCCGCCCGACGACGACTCGATCCTCGACACGGGTCTCGAGGCGTGGAAGCGCGTGCAGGACGTCAACCTGACGTCCGTCTACCTCGGGTGCAAGGCCGTACTGCCCTACATGCTCGAGCAGGGACGTGGCTCGATCGTGAATGTCGCGTCGTTCGTCGCCACCATGGGCGCGGCTACGTCGCAGATCTCCTACACCGCGTCGAAGGGAGGCGTGCTGGCCATGTCGCGCGAGCTCGGCGTGCAGTTCGCTCGGCAGGGAGTGCGCGTCAATGCGCTGTCGCCAGGGCCGGTGAAGACGCCGCTGCTCATGGATCTCTTCGCCAAGGATCCCGAGCGCGCAGCGCGGCGCTACGTCCACATCCCCTTTGGTCGCTTCGGCGAGCCAGAGGAGATCGCGGCCGCCGTGGCGTTCCTCGCCTCCGACGACTCGTCGTTCATCACGGCGTCGAACTTCCTCGTCGACGGCGGGATCTCCGGCGCCTACGTCACCCCGCTGTAGGAGCAGCCGCTCCGCGCCACCGCCGCTCGCTCGGCCTCACCGCGGTACGCGGGGCTGAATATGCAGATGAGGTGCACATTCAGCCCGAAGAAGGCGCACGGATCGCGTCGGCTAGCTACGGCTGAACGGCAGGACGTTAGTCAGCCAGGTGATCAGGCCGTTGGGGTTGCGCGACTGAGTCCACACCAGGCCCGGGCCGGTGATCTCGAGCACGATCCCCTCACCTGACTTCAGCGACTTCATGATCCCGCCGGTGGTCTGGGCCTGCATCGCGATGTAGGCGTCGTAGGCCACGAGGTGGCCCGAGTCGATCACCATGCGCTCGCCCTCGTGCAGTGCGTGCTGGTCGAGCGCGCCGTAGGACGCGATCACGACCTTGCCCGCACCGTCGAACCGCGAGACGAATCCGCCCTCGCCACCGAAGAGGTTGTTGGCGCCACCCCACTTGGTGTCCATTACGAGGCTTTGCTCATTGGCCAGCCACGATCCACGTGTGACCGCCAGTGGTCGCTCGGGGGTGGACTCCAGGACGGCAATGTCGCCGGGGAGCACGGCCGTGACATCGACCCAGGCCCCGTCCTTGGACGCGGTGTACGACGTGACGAAGAAGGAGTTTCCGCCGAGGGCACTGCGGCCCAGGGACTTCAGGAAGCCGCCCTCCATCTTGGCGTCAAGGGTGACGCCGTCGCTCATGGCGGCCATGGCGCCGGACTCGACTTTGACGTGTTCGGTGTTGGCGAGGGTGCAGCGGGCAACGGCGAAGGATGGGCCGTGGCGGACATCTACGAGCATAACGACTCCTTCTGGGGGTTGGTGGCGGCCGCGTCCATCAGGGCGCGGAAGAGGGGTAGTTCGGTAGCGCGACGGTCGGGATGCTCGGGGTGCCACTGCACGCCGATGGCGAAGCGCGCGTCGGGAGCCTCGCACACCTCGACGAGGCCGTCGTGCGACCAGCCTGTCGGCACCAGCGAGCCCGGGTCCGCGATGCCCTGGTGGTGCGAGGAGTTGGTGCCTAGCGTCGTGGTGCCGTAGATCGCGGCGATGCGCGAGCCGTCGGCGAAGGCAACGTCGTGCTGGGTGAAGGTGCCGGGCTGCTCGCGATGCGCGAGGCCGTAGCCGGCATCGGGCAGGTCTTGGATCAGCGTGCCGCCGTGGGCCACCGCCATGACCTGCAATCCTCGGCAGATCCCGAGCAGGGGTAGGTCGCGGTCGCGGGCACCGCGGCACAGCAGGATCTCGCTGACGTCGCGCTGCAGGCGTGGCTGGTCGGTCGTGGGGTGGGGCTCGGCGCCGTAGGTGGCGGGGCCGATGTCGGCTCCGCCGATCAGGATGAGCCCGTCGACGCGATCCAGGACGTCAGCGTCGTCGATATCAGGGGGCAGGAGCACGGCGCGGCCGCCGGCCTCGCGCACAGCATCGACGTACCACTCGTGCAGCAGTGCGGCCGGCACCTCCCAGGCCCCCCAGCGCGCAGGCTCGACGTATGTGGAGACGCCGATGACGGGGCGGGCCATGACAGCAGTCTTCACCATGGACCCAGAGGAGGGGGCCGAACCCGCGGGGGTCATCATGGTCGGGTAGGCCGTTCCCGAGGAGTCCTGATGTCACTGCCCGCGCTCGTCGAGCCCGCCGATGCCCTGTCGGCCGACGAGGTTCGCCGCTACAGCCGTCACCTGATCATCCCCGACGTCGGGATGACCGGGCAGAAGCGGCTGAACAACGCGCGCGTGCTGTGCGTGGGCGCGGGAGGCCTGGGCAGCCCGACCCTGATGTATCTCGCCGCGGCCGGCGTGGGCACCCTCGGCATCGTCGAGTTCGACGTCGTTGACGAGTCCAACCTGCAGCGCCAGATCATTCACGGCCAAAGCGACATCGGCCGCTCCAAGGCCGAGAGCGCCCGGGACTCCGTCAAGGAGATCAATCCCTACGTCGAGGTCATCCTCCATGAGGAGCGCCTCGACTCCAGCAACGTCATGCGGCTGTTCGCGCAATACGACCTGATCGTCGATGGCACCGACAACTTCGCCACGCGCTACCTCGTCAACGACGCCTGCGTGCTGCTGGGCAAGCCCTATGTCTGGGGATCAATCTACCGATTCGACGGACAGGCCAGCGTCTTCTGGGCCGAGCACGGCCCGTGCTACCGCTGCCTCTACCCCGAGCCGCCGCCGCCCGGCATGGTTCCGTCGTGTGCCGAGGGCGGCGTGCTCGGCGTGCTGTGCGCGAGTATCGGCTCCATCCAGGTGACCGAGGCCATCAAGCTACTCACCAACGTCGGTGATCCGCTGCTGGGTCGACTGCTCGTCTACGACGCCCTCGAGATGACCTTCCGCGAGGTGCGGATCCGCAAGGATCCCAACTGCGCCGTCTGCGGGCCGAGCGCCACTGTCACCGAGCTCATCGACTACGACGCCTTCTGCGGGGTCATCTCTGACGCCGCGGCTGAGGCGGCGCGCGACAGCACCATCAGCGTGCACGAGCTCAAGGAGATGCTCGACGCCCGCGAGCGCGGGGAGCGCGACTTCGTCCTCATCGACGTGCGCGAGCCCATCGAGTGGGAGATCGCGACGATCGAGGGAGCGGAGTTCATCCCCAAGGGTGAGTTCCTCGACGGGTCCGTGCTGGAGAAGCTCCCGCAGGACAGGCAGATCGTGCTGCACTGCAAGGTGGGCGGCCGGTCGGCGGAGGTGCTTGCCGTGCTGCACGGCGCGGGCTTCGCCGACGCGATCCATGTCGGCGGCGGCATCAACGCCTGGTCGCTGCAGGTTGACCCCGACACGCCGTACTACTGATCGACTGATCGCCTGATCGATGCGGATGGTCAGCGGTCGATGCGTCCGGCGATGAAGTCCTCCACTCGCTGTCGGCACACGTCGTCGCTGTACTGCTCGGGGGGTGACTTCATGAAGTACGACGAGGCCGAGAGCAGCGGGCCGCCGATCCCCCGGTCGAGTCCGATCTTGGCGGCGCGGACAGCGTCGATGATGACGCCCGCCGAGTTGGGGGAGTCCCATACCTCGAGCTTGTACTCGAGGTTGAGCGGCACGTCACCGAAGGCCTTGCCCTCGATACGCACGAAGGCCCACTTGCGATCGTCAAGCCACGCGACGTAGTCGCTGGGGCCGATGTGCACGTTGCGGCTCTCCATCGGCCGGTCGATCTGTGACGTCACCGCCTGTGTCTTGGAGATCTTCTTCGACTCCAGACGATCGCGCTCGAGCATGTTCATGAAGTCCATGTTGCCGCCGACATTGAGCTGGTAGGTGCGCTGCACCTCGACTCCGCGGTCCTCGAAGAGCTTGGTGAGCACGCGGTGCGTGATCGTGGCGCCCACCTGGGACTTGATGTCATCTCCCACGACGGGAAGGCCGGCATCGGAGAACTTCTGCGCCCACTCAGGAGTCCCGGCGATGAAGACCGGGAGGGCATTGACGAAGGCGCACCCGGCGTCGATCGCGCACTGGGCATAGAACTTCGCAGCCTGCTCAGATCCCACCGGGAGATAGCAGACCACGACATCCACCACCGCTTCGCGCAAGACGGACACGACGTCGACCGGATGGGCGTCGGACTCCGCGATGGTCTCGCGGTAGTACTTGCCCAGGCCGTCGAGCGTGTGGCCACGCTGGACGACGACCCCGGTCGGAGGCACGTCGCAGATCCTGACGGTGTTGTTCTCGCTTGCGGCGATGGCCTCGGCGAGGTCTTGGCCGACCTTCTTGGCATCGACGTCAAAGGCGGCGACGAACTCCACGTCGCGCACGTGGTAGTCGCCGAACTGGACGTGCATCAGTCCCGGGACGGTCTGATCCAAGGATGCATCTCGGTAGTAGTGGACGCCCTGGACAAGGGACGAGGCACAGTTGCCCACGCCGACGATGGCGACGCGAATGGATCCCATGATGTTCCTTCCGTGGAGGGGTAATGCCGAGGCTCAGTGGCTGCGCTCGGCCGCGATGAGCTCCTCAAGCCACCGGACTTCGCTCTCGACGCGATCGATGCCGTGCTCCTGCAGCTGGGTTGCGTAGGGATCAAGCCGCTCGGAGGTGTGCCGGAATGACTCCCGCAGCATCGCCATGCGCTCCTGGAGGCGTGCCCGACGTCCCTCGAGGATGCGCACGCGCATCTCGGTCGGCGTACTCGCGAAGAAGGCCAGATGTGCCGCGAACCTCTCGTCCTCCCAGGCCTCCGGCCCGGGATTCGCGACGAAGGACGTGAAGCGCTCGGTGCCCGCTGGTGTCACCTCGTAGACGATGCGGGCCCGCTTGGTCGTGACGGTCGGCATCGGCTTGGGGCTGGTCTCAGCGATGAGGCCCCGGGCTTGCAGGTCCCTCAGCGCGGGATACAGGGAGCCGTAGGAGATGGCGCGGAAGGGGCCAAGGACGCCGGTGAGGCGCTTGCGGAGCTCGTAGCCGTGCAGCGGGGACTCCAGAAGGAGCCCGAGGATCGCGAACTCCAGCACATCCCCTCGGCGTCTCACCATGCCAAGACTATATATCGAAATGATGTATTTATGCAAACCTCAGGGCCGGCCCGCCGCCCAGACGAGGCCCCCTAGGCTGCGCGGGTGATCGGGCTCGGGACCCTCCTCAACATGGCGGCGATCGTCGTCGGCGCGGGCCTGGGCGTCGGGATCGGCAACCGATTGCCCGACCACACCCGCGAGTTGATCATGCAGGCCCTGGGGCTGATCACCCTAGTCGTCGCTGCTTCGCCTCGAGCAGCGGGCCGAGGCCTTCGGGGGCTGGGTCCAGCGCAAGGTCAGTCGCGGGGCCGACGCTACGGCACGCGCACGCTTCATCGAGGGCTTCGTCGATGCCTCGCTCCTCTTCTGCATCGGGCCGCTCGCGATCCTCGGATCGGTCTCCGACGGACTCGGCAGGGGTATCGACCAGCTCGCGCTCAAGTCGGTCATCGACGGATTCGCCTCCATTGCCTTCGCTGCATCCCTCGGCTGGGGCGTGGCGCTGTCAGCCGTGTCGGTGGGCATCGTGCAGGGTGTCTTCACCCTGCTGGGCGTCATCGTGGGACAGGTGCTCGCGACATCGGCCATCGCTGCCATCACGGCGACTGGCGGAGTGATCCTGCTCGGGCTGTCCCTGCGCCTGCTGAAGGTCAGTCGAATCGCGGTGGCGGACCTCTTGCCCGCCCTGGTGATCGCGCCGCTTCTCACCCTCGCCGTCGCGGCCTGGACGACCTAGACGAGCCACACCCCCGCGGGCGCGCCGCTGATCGTGCCGGACACCAGCAACCCCGGACCCCAGGCATGCTCACCGCGTGCGACCGCGCGTACGTCGTCCACCCGAAACACGCCGTCGCTGAGTACGAGTAGGAGCGACTCATCGTCAACACGGCCGGACATCAAGATGTCGGGGTAGTCCCAAGGGCGCGCGCGATGATCGAATGGGTCACCGTCGGTGCCCGTGAACACACCGCAGTGATGCTCGGGGCGTGTCAGCACGCCGGCGATCCAGCCCTCGAGGAGTGCGCGGCTGGCGGGGTCCACCGGGTGACTAGGCCTCGATGTTGGACACGAAGCCGATCTTCTTGTGCGATCCGTCGCAGAAGGGCTTCTTCTCGGAGGCGCCGCAGCGGCAGAGATAGACCTTGTCGGCGCTGCGGATCTCGGTGCCATCGGAGGCGTTGACGCGGCAGGCGCCGGAGACCTCGAGGGGCCCATCGACTAGGGGCGTGATGCTCACTTCACTCATGCGGCGAACCTACAGGTAGCCCTTCTTGGTGAGCCAATTGAACGATAGGTAGCCCGGCACGGTCGGGATCCAGAAGGTCACCAGGCGGAACAGCAGCACGGACGACACGGCAAGGCCACCGGGAAGGCCGGCCGCGGTGAGGCCCGCGGCGAGCGCGGCCTCGACCGCGCCGAGTCCGCCGGGCGTGGGCGCCACCTGGCCGATGGTTGCACCGGCGAGGTAGACCACGGCGATGGCCGCGATGTTGGTATCGCCGCCGAAGGCACGCACACACGCGACGAGGCAGGCGATGTAGGCGGCGTTGAGCAGCAGGATGCCACCGATGCCCTCGACCAGCTTGGCGGGCCGCTGCGCGACCGTGATCAGTCGTGGCACGACCTCCCGCAGGAGCGGGCGCACGCGCCCGAAGACATAGCGGCGCAGGCGCGGGACCGCGAAGGCCGACAGGAAGAGGATCGCCACGGCGATGACCGCGATCACCGCCCAGGCCGGCGGGTCGAAGGTGAAGTCTGCCTGCGTGCCCGCGGCGATGCCGAACCCGAGGAGGAGTAGCAGGTGCATGACGAACGCCGCGACCTGCGACACGCCCACGCTCGCTCCCGCGAGAGCCGGGTGCAGCCCCGCCTTGGTAAGGAAGCGCAAATTGATCGCGACAGCGCCCAGGGTCGGGGGAGAGACAAGAGTGGCGAAGTCGCCGGCTACCTGCGCCATCATCGTGCGATGCAGCGGGATGCGCTCGGGCACGAAACCAACAAGCGACCAGGCTGCACCGACGTAGGTGACGAGCGAGGCGATGAAGGCGACGGCAAGCCACTCCAGCGATGCCGTGGCCAGGAGCTCGCCGAGGTCGACCTGGGCGAGTTGCGACAGTAGGACGTAGGCGGCGATCGTGCCGACGACGATCATGATCAGGGTGCGCGGCTTGATGCGTTCGACGTCGATCTGCTCGATGGCGCCGTCGGGCCTGATCTCCACCAGGGCATCGCGCAGATGGACCGTGAGGTCGCGCCGTTTGCGCATGGCCTTGCGCGTCACAGGATTGAAGGCGACCGGCTGCAGCACCGGCAGGGCACGGGCCAGGCTGTGCACGCCGAGCACGCGTCGGCCCGAGCGCACGGCCCGGTCGGGCCCGACCAGCATCGCCAGGGTGCACAGCAGCTCGGCGACGTCGATGCGCATCGCCACGTCGCTGGCGGCGACAGAGCCGGACGACTCGCCCAGCAGCCAGATGTCACCGGAGCGGTCGCGCAGGAGGTGCTCGGCGGTGAGGCTGCGATGGGCCATTTGGTGCTCGTGCATGAGACGCATCGCGCGCCAGGCCCCCTCGAGATCGGCCTCGGTGATCTGATCACCCTCCAGATCGCTCAGTCGGGTGCCGACCGTGTATTCGTAGGCGAGGAGCGATGAGTCGGGACCGACCTCGCTGGTCAGGAGCAGTCGGGGCATGGGCGTGCCCGCCGTCTGCGCGGCGTAGGCCATGAGCGCTGCGTGGTCGAGTTCGCGGCGCATGTTGAAGGCGCCTCGGCTGGGCTCCTCGCGCAGCCGCAGCGACTTCCACGCGGCGTTGGCTAGGCCCGCGCCCTCCAGGTCTCGGTCGAGGACGACGACCTCGAGTGAGTCGCCGCTGCGCGTTGTCGCGACGTAGCGACGGCCCACGCTGGTCTGCCGGGAAGCACGCAGCATGGTGAGGGGATAGCCACCGCGCCCGAGTGCCTCGGCGACCTCGGTGCCGGAAGGACGGGTCGTCGGAGTGCCCAGGATGTAGCGGGCGAGCAGCCCCAGTCCCCAGCCCGCGAAGACCGAGATGAGCAGCCCGGCGACATTGGCGGTGCCGCTCAGGAGCGCCACGATGAGGAGGGAGGCGATGACGATGCCGGATAGGACGTTCCAGGGGCGGCGTCCCATGAGGCGGGTGACCGTGATGAAGGCAACGAGGCCGCCGATGATGGGTGCGGTCGCCGACGTCTGGCTGCCGATGTTGCCGGTCAGCGCGGCGACCAGGCGGTCGCTGCCGTATTGCTCGACCAGGTATGACGCGAGGGTGAGCGCGATGACGGTGACGAGCAGGGCGATGAGCGCATCAAAGAGCTGACGCATGCGACGGCGAATGACGAGGCTGATGGCCGTCGCGATGGGCAGGCCGAGCAGGCCGATGCCACCGATGACATTGAGGGCCAGGATCACGATCGACGGGAGGAGTTGGGCGCCGCCGGTGAGGTCCTCCTCGAGGCCCTCCGTGGTGCCGGTCGCGAAGTAGGCGATGAGCACCGTCGCGGCGACGGCGGCGGCGGCGACGAGGAAGCGGGCAAGGTCGAGGGGTCGGCGCAGGCGACGGGGGATGACGCCGTCCTCGATGACCACGGTCGTAGAGGGTGCGGTGGCGGGGGGCGCCTCGGGGCGGGGCAGCGCCACCGTGGGCTGGGACTCCCCGGCGCCAGGCTCGGCGGCGCCATGGCGACTCCGGGCCGGCGTCGCCGGCTCCGTGCCCCGGGGGGCGGCCTCCTGCGTCACCCCTCGATGGTCCCAGACGACGGCCCCCGGACCAGCCATGGCGGGTAGACCGTCACACCCTCCTGGTGGGATGAGGGCGTGGTGGCCCCGGTGATCCTGCGCACGCCGCCCCCGCCTGCCGCCCATCCGGTCCTCGACCCGGCCCAGCAGCGCGTGGTCGAGCACCGCAGCGGCTCCCTGATCGCCTTGGGAGCGCCGGGCACCGGCAGGTCGCTCACCTTGGTCGAGTCAGTGGCCGCCCGACTGGCCGAGGGCGTGCCCGCCGAGGCGATCCTCGTGCTGGCCTTCGATCGCACGTCCGCCCGCGATCTGCGAGATCGCATCGCCGCTCGCGGGGGCGGTGGGGCAATGCCCACCGTCACGACATTCCACGCCTTCGCCTTCTCGATGGTCACGCGCGCCATGGCCCAGCATCCCGATGCCCTGCTCCCGCGCCTGCTCTCCGGTGCCGAAGAAGACGTGCGCATCCGGGAGCTGCTCCTTGGCGCAGTGGCCGACGGTGAGATCGACTGGCCGGAGGAGCTCACGGTTGCACTTCCTACCCTCGGATTCGCCAACGACGTGCGTGCCTTCCTCGCCCGCGTCCGCGAACTCGCGATCGATCCGGCCGAGCTCGTCGAGGCTGGCCATGCCCTCGGGCATCCGGTCTGGCCCGCACTCGCACGATTCGCCGAGATGGAAGACGAGGTCATGGCACTCGAGGGCGTGATCGACTACAGCCGGCTCATCTCCCTCGCCGGCCAGATTGCCGCCAGCCCCGAGGCGGCGCCGCTTCGCTCATCCCTGCAGTGCGTCTACGTCGACGACGCCCACGAGGCCGACCCGCTGCAGGTGCGACTCATCCAGGCGCTGGCCACGCCGTGCGTGGTGGCCTTCACCGATCCTGACACCAGCGTCTACCGCTTCCGGGGAGCCGATCGCGAGGCGATCTTCCGCCTCAGCGACGCGCAGGTCGTCGTCCTCGACCAATGCCATCGCGGCGGGCCCCGACTGCGGGCCGCGATAGCGGCGGTCCAGCGCGGCACCGCGCTGGCTGCCCTCCCGGCCGACACCCTGCGCCGCTACCGCTCGCCGGCCGCGGGCGACACCGACGATGCCGTTTCGGTGATCTCTTACGACTCCGCGGGCGATCTCGCCGCCCACGTCGGGCACGCCCTGCGTCAACGCCATCTTGCTGGCATGTCGTGGCGCCAGATGGCGGTTCTCGTGCGCGGCAAGGGCGACGTCGATCTCATGCGCCGCTCGCTCGGCATGGCCGGCGTACCCGCACGTGTCCTGTCCGACGACGTGCCCCTGCGCGCCGAACCCGCCGTCGCCGTCCTGCTGACGGCCCTCGAGGCCGCGCTCGATCCTGGCTCCCTGGCACCCGAGGTCGCGGTCGAGGTCATCTGCGGCCCGCTCGGTTCGATCGATCCGGTCGACCTTCGGGTGCTCATGCGTGCGCTGCGGCGTTCCTTTCGCCAAGCGCATCCCGCTTCGCAGGCGCCGGCCGGCACCCTCCTGCTGGTCGCGGAGTTCCGCCGGGCGATCCAGGGCGAGTCGGCGACCTCCGTCAACGACGAGGCGGTCCCCGTCCTCCAACGCGTGCGGCGAGTCGGCGAACTCCTGGGCGCAGCTAGGCGCCAGGCCCTCGACGGTGCCTTGCCGGGTGACATCCTGTGGATCCTGTGGCAGGGATCCGGCGATGAGCGCTCCTGGCCCGAGCGACTTCGACGCGCTGCCCTGAGTGGTCACCGGCCGTCGAGCCACGACCTCGACGCTGTCGGCGCGCTCTTCGACGCTGCCGAGCGATTCAGCGAGCGCTACGCCGGCGTCGTGGGAGCCCCGGCGTTCCTGGCATCGCTGACCAGCCAGCGCGTTCCGGCCGAGGCGGTGTCCGCGCGCGAAGCCGACTCGCACGCGGTCGTGATCGCCACGGCGCATCTCACCGTTGGGCGATCGTGGGACCACGTCACCATCGTGGGAGCACAGGAGGGCGCCTGGCCATCGCTGCGCGGTCGTTCGAGCGTGCTGCACATCGAGCAGCTCGATGCGATCGTCAGTGGCACGGCGTTCGACTCGCACGCACTCGCCCGACACGAGGCCGCACAGCAGGTTGCCGAAGAGCGCCGGCTCTTCGCGCTCGCCCTGTCCCGTGCCAGTCGCAGCGTGTGCGTCGCCGTGGTTGCCGCCGAGCAACTGACGGGAGATCAGCCCAGTCGCTTCGTCGACGACCTGGGCGTGGCCGTCGAGCATGCGGCGGGTCGTCCACCGCGACCTCTGACTCTCGAGGGGCTCGTGGCCGAACTCCGCACGGTGGCGCAGGACCCGGCGTCGAGTGAGGCCCTGCGCATCGAAGCCGCCCGGCGACTGGCCGGCCTGTCGGACGCGGCAGAGCCGCCGCCACCAGATCAGGGGGAGCGCCTCGCACCGCTCGCCGATCCCGCCGCGTGGTGGGGGCTGCTCGATCGCACAACGGGTGTCGCTCCCGTGCGCCCGGCTGATCTGCCTGTCGCCCTGTCGGCATCCACGCTCGAGGGCCTGCAGGCGTGTCCACGACGGTGGTTCCTCCAACGCGAGGTGCATGCCGACTCACCGCGATCTGACGCGCTGTCCTTCGGATCGATCGTCCACGCACTCGCCGAGGCGGTGGCGCGAGGAGAGCTGCCAGCCGACCCCGAGGTGCTGGTGGCCCGCGCCGAGCTCGTGTGGCCGCACCTTGCCTTTGAGGCGCCATGGCGCAGCGATGCCGAACGCCTGGCGCTGCTCCAGGTGATGCGTCGATTCTGCGACTACCACCGCACGTCCCAACGCACTGTGGCTGCATCCGAGCAACGCTTCGAGGTGTCGCTTCCACTCGCTTCGATCGACGGCGAGCTCCTCGATGTCGACGCGTCCGTCGTCGTGCGCGGGGCGATCGACCGCGTGGAGGTCGACGACGATGGCCGTGCCTATGCTGTCGACCTCAAGACGGGTAAGGCAGCGCCCTCCAAGGCAACCCTTGCCCAGCATGCGCAACTGGCCCTCTACCAGGCTGCGATCCTTGGCGGCGGACTCGAGGATGTACTGGGCCCCGATGCCGAGCCCGGCGGGGCCAGCCTGGTGCAGCTGCGCATCGAGTCATCGCGTTCGCCGGGTGTGGCCAAGGTCCAGGAGCAGGCCGCGCTGCCGTGTGATGACCCAGCCGAGGCCCCGATCGTCGAGGCCCTTCGCTCGGCGGTCATCCAGGTGCGGTCGGAGTCCTTCGAGGCTGTCCCGTCCGGTGAGTGCCGACGTTGCAGGTTCTCGGCCACGTGCCCGGCCCAGCCCATGGCGCAGGAGGTGCTGCCATGAGCGATGCACGCGTACGCATCCAGACTCTCCTTGGTCATCCCCTCAGCGACGAGCAGTGGATGGCCGTAAGCGCGCCCCTCGAGCCGGCCGCCATCGTCGCGGGTGCGGGCTCGGGCAAGACGACGGTCATGGCCGCGCGCGTGGCATGGCTCGTGATCGAGGGCTACGCGCCGCCCGATGGCGTGCTCGGGCTGACCTTCACCAACAAGGCAGCGGCTGAATTGCTCTCGCGCAGTCGACGATTCCTCCTGGCCGCTCAAGACCACGGGTGGATCGATGCCGAGGCCGTGCTCGAGCCTGCCGTGTCCACCTACCACTCCTTCGCGGCCCGCCTTCTGATCGACCACGGCGTGCTGGTCGGGCTCGAGCCCGGTGCCGAGGTGCTTGCCCACGGGGCGCGCGAGGCCCTGGCCGCTCAGGTCGTTCGTGCGACTACGCTTCCCCTTGCCGATCGAGGTCGCGCGATGGCGTCGGTGATCTCGTCGACACTGCGCTTCGACGATGCGCTGACCGAGCTCGATCTCACCCCGGCAGAGGTGCTCGAGGATGCGTGCGCGCTCATCTGCGGCCTCGAGGCGTTGCCGAAGCGGCAAAGGATCGGCGACCAAATGCTCGAGGCTGCCCGCATGCGTGCGGCCCTGTGCGGTCTCGTCGATGAGTTCCGTGCCGCCAAGCGATCGCGGCAGGTCCTCGACTTCGCAGATCAGGTGCGGTGGGCCCTGGCGATCGTCCGGCAGTCGAGTGATGTGCGCACCCAGCTTCGGGGGCGCTATCCATGCGTCCTGCTCGACGAATACCAAGACACCTCCGTCGCCCAGCGGCTGCTTCTGCAGACGGCATTCGGCGACGGCCATCCGGTCACGGCCGTGGGCGATCCCTGCCAGGCCATCTACGAGTGGCGTGGCGCCACCGTCGACAACCTCGATCGATTCCCGGCCCACTTCCCCCGTGTCGTCGACGGCGTGCCGTCCCGGGCACTGCGCTATTCCCTTGCCGACAATCGACGCTCGGGCCCGCTCATCCTCGACCTGGCCAACCACGTGGCCGCGCCGTTGCGCGCGATTCACGCTGGCGTCGAGCCCTTGACGGCGGCGTCGTCTGGTCGGGGCCGAGGGGATGTCAGGTGCGCACTCCTGCCGACGGTGGTCGACGAAACGTCGTGGGTGGCCGACGAGGTCCAGCGACTTTATGCCGCGCACGGTGCGTGGCGAGGGATCGCCATCCTCTCCCGCCGCGCGGAGACCCTGGTCGACATCGACCGAGAGCTGCGTCTGCGCACAGTGCCCACTCACCTCGTCGGAGTGGCAGGGCTCCTCGACGTGCCCGTCGTTGCCGAAGTGCGCGCGATCCTCGAGGTGCTGGACGATCCCACTGCCAATGCCGCCTGTCTGCGACTCCTCGAAGGTCCACGCTGGAGGCTCGGCGTCCGCGATCTGGCCGCACTAGGCCGGTTGGCGTCGCCCGATCGCGAGTCGCTCGACGCGGGTCAAGGGGTCGATAGCCGGCTTCGCGCTGCCATCCTGGGCACCGACCCCACGGACCTCGCGAGCCTGCCCGAAGCGATCGACCGCGCAGCGGCCGGGGCGGGTGCCGATATCTCGCCCCAGGCACGCGATCGTCTGGTGCGCCTATCGGCCGAGCTCTCGCTGCTCCGACGACATCGCGATGACCCTGCGGCCGAACTCATCTCTCGTGTGCTGCGCATCACCGGTCTTGGCGTCGAGATGGCCATCGGTCCCGCCGACGAGGCCGCCGAACGCGCGCGCGCCATGTCGGCCTTCCGCGAGCTCGCTGCGCGATTCCCCGTCTGTGTCGGCGGCGCACGCTCGACGCTGGGAGCCTTCCTGGCACGCCTTCGCGAGGCGGAGCAATTCGATGCCTGTCCCACCCTTGACGACCTGCCCCGAGGCGACGCCGTCGTGCTCATGACCATCCACAAGGCCAAGGGACTTGAGTTCGCGCACGTGATCGTTCCGGGGAGTTGCGATGGCATCTTCCCCGGCACGGGGCGCGATCGGTGGCCGACCAACGCCCAGGTGGTCCCCTGGCCGCTACGCGATGGCGCCCCGGCTGCGCTGACGGCCTTCCCCGATCCCGTCGGCGGGCCGACCTCGACAAGCCACCGTGAATTCCTGCGGGCGAGCGGCGACCTGGAGCGAGCGGAGGAGCGGCGCCTGGCCTACGTCGCCTTCACGCGCGCCGAGCGCACCCTCGCCGTCAGCGGCCACTGGTGGGGGCCATCGCAGACCACCCCGCGAGGTCCGGGTGAGTTTCTCGGCGAGGTTCACCAGTGGTGCCTCGAGGGAGCTGGAGACGTCGCCGTCTGGGCGCCTCCGCCCGTCGACGGCGACCTCAATCCGCTCGTGGCCGAGCGGGCGGCAGCCTGGCCACGCGAGCCCGACCCGCACGTCCAGGCCTCGCGCCAGCATGCCGCCGATCTGGTAGCGCGGGCGCGCGACGATGGTCTTGCGTCACTGCCGCTGACACCCGCCGAAGCCGCGACGGTGGCCGACTGGGACAACACAACGCACCGCCTCCTCGAAGAGGAGCGCATCGCTCGGCGCGCCCGTGAGATCGAGCTGCCCTTCGCCCTCTCGGTCAGCGACGTCGTTCGCCTTCACGACGATCCTGATGCGTTCGCCCTCGACCTGGCGCGACCCATGCCGCGCCAGCCGTCCGCGGCGGCACGCCGCGGCACAGCACTCCACTCCTGGATCGAGGGCCAGTACGCCGTGCAGACCCTGTTCGATCTCGACGACCTCGACAGCGCCGATGCCCTGGCGACCGACGCCGAGCTCGAGCGACTTCGCCGGGCCTTCCTCAGCACGCCATATGCGCTGCGTGCCCCTCTGGCGGTGGAGGCGCCGTTCGCGATCGTGCTGGGAGGTCGACTCGTCCGCGGACGCATCGATGCTGTCTTCGCGGGCCCGCACGGCCGAGTGGAGATCGTCGACTGGAAGTCCGGGGGCCCGGGCGGGCTCCGCGACCTTCAGCTCGCGATCTATCGAGTGGCATGGTCCGAGGCCGTTGGCACACCGCTCGACCGCATCGAGGCGTCCTTCGTCCTGGTGGGCACCGGCGAGGTCGTCTCTCCAGCGCGCCTACCCGACCGAGCGGAGTTAGATCGCATGCTCAGCGGTCCGTGACCGCGTTGTCCTTCTTCGCATCGGGATCGGCGGTCGTCTCCTCTGGCGCGACGGGCTTTACTCCCACGGCCCTGCGCATGACTCGCCGGCAGGGTTCCTCCACGATGCGCCACATCAGCCAGGCGACGATGAACGCCCCGGCGATGCCGACGATCCATGCGATGGCGAAGAGGATGCCCGCTTCGATGCCTAGTGCGTTCATTCCGGCTCGCCAGACGCCGAACCACACCAGGTGCGTCATGTAGAGCGAATACGACACCACTCCGCCAAGGATGAGCGTGTCGGTGGCCAGCCAGCGCGCCTGGCCGCGTCGTGACAGCGCGAGGGCGCCGATCCAGACGATGAGCAGCGGTACGAGCCAGAGGTGGAAGAAGGGCGGAAGCGGCTCCGCCTCGGGGTCGTTGAGCGTGATCGGTGACTGGGCGCCACTCCAGCGGCCGAGGAACACCGCTCCGGCCACGACGAGAATCGGCATGACGACCGACACGGTGGTGGCAAGGCGCTCCACGCGCTGGTGCGGATCGCTGGCTCCCTCGGGGATGAACCGCAGCACGATCAGGTAGGTGATCGCCCCGGCGGTGAATTCGGTGAGGACGCGAACGACCGAGCCCCACAGATCGGTGTAGTAGGGATCGACGGTGTAACTGCCGCGGATGAGCAGCGGCAGGAGCGCCACGAACCACGCCACGATGAGCACGGGCATTGCCACGCGCTTGTGCAGGGCGAGGAGCACCAGGATCAGCAGCGGGAAGATAAGATAAGCGAGCCATTCCATCGACAGTGACCAGGCGACGATGTTCCAGCCTCGCGACGGATGCGGCCCCCACTCCTGGACGAGCA
This sequence comes from Actinomycetota bacterium, assembly GCA_016870515.1. Lineage (GTDB taxonomy): Bacteria > Actinomycetota > Actinomycetes > S36-B12 > S36-B12 > Mxb001. The sequence continues at coordinate 113,604 of VGBL01000004.1, forward strand.
GCAGGTTGCGGACGTAGTCAACGGGGTTGAGCCATGGGCGCTCTCGGTCGACGCCCGTGATGAGAGCCTGCGCGACGATCGCGAGACCAGCAATGTTGAGCATGACGAAGTGCACCGGGTAGATGCGGGCCAGTCGCAGCCACCAGAACTCCAAGGTGGCACCCGCGGCCAGTCGGCCCCCCATCTTGTTGATGTAGGTGTGGGTGAGGATGAACCCCGAGAGGGCGAAGAACAGGTCGACGCCGAGGCGGCCTACCCGAATCACGTCATTGAGCACGGGAATGGCCATGACGCCCATGGTGTTGAGGGGCCCCTGCAGGTGATAGAGGAGCACCCAGAGGGCGGCCACGAAGCGAATGCCCGTGAGCTGGCGAATGAACACAGCCACGCTGTTTGTCGCTCCCTTCCGCCGATCTCCCACATCGTTGCACGCGTGGGGCCTCACTAGGCTCCCGCCATGGGCGTCTGGAGGGCTGACCGCTCGCTGCTGGCCGACCTCTCGCTCGCTCGGAGCACCCTCGGGCGCGTCGCCGAGCGACGCGGCGACGCTGACTGGATCGCCACGCGCTGGGCCGATCCCGCATCGCGGGTGCTACTCGTCAATGCCGGCACAGCGCCGGTCATCACCTCTGGCGCCCCGCGACTGCGGCTGGTGGCGCCAGCCGACGTCGATAGCGACGAGGTCGTGTTGCTGGGGGTCGACGACTCAGGTACGGCGTATTTCTGCGCAAGGGTCGCCGACGACTCGGCAGTGCCAGGAGAGTGGTCCGATCTTCGCGAGATCGGCGCGACACTGGATGATCGCGATGTCGGGCTCATGGTGGCGGCGGTCGCCCTCGACAACTGGCATGCCGCACACCCGTGCTGCGCACGGTGTGGCGCACCCACGCGCATGGCGACGGCAGGCTGGGTGCGAGTGTGCGTCGTCGATGGAAGCGAGCACTACCCGCGCACCGACCCTGCCGTAATAGTCCTCGTGGTCGATGACGACGATCGCGCGCTCCTCGGGCGTCAGGGACGCTGGCAGCCATCGTGGTTCTCCACGCTCGCGGGTTTCGTCGAGCCCGGCGAGTCGGCCGAGGCGGCGGTACGACGAGAGGTGCTCGAGGAGTCGGGGGTCCAGGTGGCCGAACTCGCCTATCTCGGCAGCCAGCCGTGGCCGTTCCCGTGCTCGCTCATGCTGGGCTACCACGCATGGGCCACCTCGACCGACGTGCAGGTCGACGGCGAGGAGATCGTCGAAGCGCGATGGTTCAGTCGAAGCGAACTCGCCGACGCCTGTCGGGCCGGCGAGGTGGCGTTGCCGCCTGCAGTGTCGATCGCGCGACGCCTCATCGAGCGCTGGTATGGCGAGTCGCTGCCAGGCGACTGGATCAGGCCCTAGACCCCGAGCTTCTCCTTGACCTTGCCCAGTGACGGGTTGGTCATCGCGGTGCCGTCGGGGAAGACGACGGTCGGGACGGTCTGGTTGCCGCCGTTGACGCTCTCGACAAACGCGGCCGCCTCGGGATCGATCTCGATATCGACCTCGGCCACCTCGATCCCCTCGCGGGCAAGTTGGGCCTTCAGGCGCATGCAGAAGCCACACCACCGGGTGGTGTACATCGTCAGGGCTGGGGTGGTCACATTGTCATCCTCTCGTATCGCTCGGCCGACCGGGTCCAGCAGGGTCAACGTTGGACCCTGATGCGACGATTCCCGCGTGGACGACCCCCTGGAGGCCCTTGATCCCGAGCAGCGGGCCGTTGCCTTGGCTCTCGAGGGGCCCGTCGTGGTGTGGGCCGGGGCCGGCACCGGCAAGACGCGTGCGGTCACGCATCGCATCGCCCACGCCGTGCAGGTGGGAGCGCACGATCCTCGCCGCAGCCTGGCCGTCACCTTCACCACGCGCGCCGCCGGCGAGATGCGCGAGCGCCTGCGCTCCCTGGGAGTCGACGGCGTGCAGGTGCGCACGTTCCATTCCGCGGCGTTGCGCCAGCTCCGCCACTTCTGGCCGCGGGTCGTCGGCGGCGCACCCCCCGAGCTGGTCGGGCGTGCCGCGCCACTCGTGGCCGAGGCAGCAGCTCGATGCCATCTGCCCACCGATCCCGCGGTCATTCGCGACCTGGCGGCAGAGATCGCGTGGGCCAAGCAGGTCCAGACCGCTCCCGAGGGTTACCCCGAGGCCGCCCTGCAGCGCACCCCTCCCGTATCGCTCGCCGACATGGCGCGGGCCTATGCCGCCTACGACGAGATCAAGTCCGAGCGCGGACTGATCGACTTCGACGACGTGCTCCTTCTGACTGTCGGGGCCCTCGCCGAGCGCCCCGACGTCGCCGAGGAGGTCCGCACGGCCTATCGCTGGTTCACCGTCGACGAATTCCAAGACGTCAGTCCGGTGCAGAGTCGGCTGCTCGACCTGTGGCTGGGTGATCGCGACGACGTGTGCGTCGTGGGAGACGGCGCGCAGACCATTTACTCCTTCGCCGGGGCCAACGATCGCTTCCTCCGCGAGTTCCCCGCGCGCTTCCCCGGGGCCACTGCGGTGCGGCTCTTCCGCACATATCGCAGCACGGAGCAGATCGTGGCGATGTCAAACCGGATCCTTACCGCGGGCGCAGGCGACCAAGGCCTGACCTCCCAGGTCGGTCCGGGCCCCGACCCGGTGGTGGAGGCATTCGACGATGAGGTCGCCGAGGCCCAGGCCGTGGCCGATCGCATCCAGCGACTGATAGCCGAGGGCATGGCAGCGCGTGGCATCTGCATCCTGGTTCGCATCAACGGTCAGATGCCCGCCTTCGAAGAGGCACTAGCCGAGAGGGGCATCCCCGTTGTCCTGCGCGGAGGTGAGCGATTCTTCGATCGCGGCGAGGTGCGCGAGGCGCTGACTCGCCTGCGTGGTGCCGCGCGGGCCGACGGCACCGAGCCCGCTGCCGCCGGGATGCTCGGCATACTCAGCGCGATGGGCCACACACCAGACCCACCGCGCAGCACCGGTGCCGTTCGGGAGCGCTGGGAGTCGCTGTCGGCGCTCGTTGGCCTGGCCGAGTCCCTTGGTCCGGATGTCGACCTCGCCGGTTTCGTCATCGAGGTGGATCGACGTGCCGAAGCGCAGCATGCACCGGTAGCAGATGGGGTTGTCCTGGCCACCATTCACGCTGCCAAGGGGCTGGAATGGGAGGCCGTCTTCGTCGCCGGACTGGCCGAGGGCTCGCTCCCGCACGCGCAGTCCCTCGCCGACGACGGCCTTGCCGAGGAGCGCCGTCTGTTCTACGTCGCCATCACAAGGGCACGGCGCCACCTGACTCTGACGTGGGCGCGTTCGCGCCAGCCCGGTGGACGAGGGCAGCGGCAGCGCAGCCGCTTTGTCGATGAGGCCGAGGCGATATCCGCCGGTCCGCTCGGTGCCGCGAGCGTGTCGCGGGGAGCCGCGCGAGCACGTCGAGCGGAGCGGCGCGGTCCGGCGTCCTGCCGCGTGTGCGGCCGGTCGCTCGTCACCGGTCCGGAGCGCGCGCGCATGCGCTGTCGCACGTGTCCGTCAACCGCGCAGGAGGCTCTCGTCGAGGAGCTCAAGGCGTGGCGCCTGCAGCGTGCCCGTGAACGCAACGTGCCAGCCTACGTCGTCTTCACCGATGCGACCCTCGATGCCCTGGCCGAGGCCATGCCCAGCGATGCCGACGGCCTCCTGGCGATCACCGGCATCGGTCCCGACAAGGCCGGTCGCTACGGCGAGCAGATCCTCGACCTCCTCGAGCAGCATCGAGGTGGCTAGGAGCCGGTCGTCGGCCACCGGCATCCGCACAGCGGGTGCGACGGAGCGGTCTCGCGCGTGACCGTGCCACCGGGGAGCGCGATGACCAACCGCGCCCGGACGCTGGGCGGCGCTGCATCGGGCCACCCCGCGGGCCATCGAAGCGCGCCGGTGCCCTCCCAGGCGTCAATCCACGCGAGTGCCTGCAGCGCGGTCAAGGCCGCGGCCGCAGCGGCCAGTGCCGAGTCCACGGGCTGCACCGCGGGTCGACGGTGCTGCAATTGCACGGCGATACGAGGCCAGGCGGCATCGTCGTCACCGCGGTGCAGGTCACGGCAGCGCAGGCACCCGGTCAATCCGGGGAGCACGAAGGGACCGATGACGGCCTTGGCCCCGCGTACCGACACGGGCAGGTGCGGAACGTCGAGCGCGACATCATCAGGGTCGGATGGCGCATCGGGATGCGGGACATCGCACAGCACGTGACATGTGCGCGAGGCGCTCGAGCGTCGTGCGCGCCGCGAGGACGAACTCAGTCTGGTCTCGCGAACGATGTCACCGACGCCCGCCTGCGTCAGGGCGGCCGCCACGGCATCGGCTAGCTCACCGACGCCGTGGATCGCCACGCTGGCACTCAGGCGTCGATCCACGGCACGGGCGGCGAGTGCGGGTGAGCCCAGCACGAGCCGTGCGGCAGCAAGCCCGGGGGCGAGCCGCGTGCGCAACTGCGGGGTGGCCTCGCGGAGCCGGTCAGGGAGCACGGCTGCGTCGTCAAGAGCTCCGGTGCAACTGAGTGTGCGTAGCAGGTGCACGGCAGCGGAGCGGCGTACGCCGGACTCCTCGGCTGCGGTGAGCGCCTGCTCGAGCGTTCGCTCGCCCTGTAGGGATGCCGCCCACGCGATGACCGCGTGATCGACATCGCCGATGACGGCCCGACGATCGTCGTCTCCCACCTGAATGGTGGTGTCATCGCGCCAAATGATGGGGCTGTCATCGCGGAGCCACGGTCGGCGAGGAAGCAGTGAAGGCGTCATGGCGGCACTGTGCCAGGCAATCCCGGATGCTCGCTGGCGCCATCCACAGGGAAGGAGGGGGCGCGGGTCAGGGGAGTCGCCTGTCCTGAGTCTGTCTGCTTGATCACGCAATCGCTGGAAGTACTCCGTCTCGGTGATCTCGCTGACCTGCTCGTCGACTCGCGACTGGTCGATCTCCACGCACAGCATGGCGACCTGCTCACGCAGGGCACGTTCGCGTTCGGCCACCTCGGCGCCGCAGGTCGCGGAAGCCATCGTTGAGCGTGCCCACGTCGTAGCCCTCGCGCAGCACTCGCGCGATATCTCCGGCCTTCATGCTGGAGGGCACGAGATGCAGGGCACCTCCCTCGGCGACGGTGACTGACTCTCGAACGCGATTGGTCGCGTCGTGTCCTGCCTGCTGGATCGGGATCGTGCCCCACAGGAAGTCGTTCAGCGTGTTGTCGAGGGTTTCGTCGAAGCCGAGGAGCACATGGATGCCGGGGCTTTGGATGTCGGTGTCGATGACGCCTACGCGAGCGCCCATCGCAGCGAGATTGGCCGCGGTGTTGGACGTGTTGTTGTGTATCCTTATGCCTCCTCGAAAGCAGTGGACGCAAACCACGGTGGTAGAACATCACTGTGCGCCAGTGTGCCGTGAAGCGATCGTGCGCGGTCATCACCGCACGCTGCACCCCGGGCCGAGGCGCATGCAGGCTGACCGTCGGTCAGGCGACCCCGCTGAAAACCATGGCGAAGGCCGCCAGCGCTCGTGCACACGCGACCGTGTCGGTCGTTGAGACCCACTCGTCGGGAGCGTGTGCGGCGGCGCTTTCGCCAGGCCCGAAGTGCACCGTAGGGATCCCGGCGCCGACGAGCAGCCGCAGATCCGAGCCGAAGGGGCCGCCGTAGACCTGTGGTGTGCGGTCGAGCACCTCGCGGATGGTGTCGCTGAGATCTCGGACGAGCGAATGGCCCGGGTCGGTGCGTCCGGACGCGAACTGGCCGCCCCACCATTCGATCTCGACCGGATGCTCGGCTAGCCATGGATCGGTGGCGCAGAGGCCGGCGAGGGCATCCTCGAGGTCGGCGCGTGCCTGCGCGGGAGTCTCGCCCAGGGCAACCCCGAGTCGGCCCTCGGCGATCAGCAGATCGGGCACGGTCGACGACCAGTCGCCGGCGTGGACGGTACCGACCGACAGGGGGTAGGCAATGGGCCAGCGCTGCATCAGCGGGTCGACGTTGTCGTTGCGTCGGGCCTCAAGGCGCACGAGCTCCTCGAGCACAGGGACGAACTTGGCAATGGCGCTCACGCCCTCGGTGCGCCGTGACGCGTGCGTGGCGAGCCCGCGAACGCGGACCCGGAAGGTCAGGGCGCCGCCGTTGGCCGGGATGAGATCGAGGTTGGTCGGCTCGGGGATGACGCAGGCATCTGCACGCAGTCCACGCTGCAGCAGCGCGTAGGTGCCGAGTCCGCCGTCCTCTTCGCCGCACACCGGAGCCAGCAGGACGTCGCCGCGAAGGCGGACCCCCGCATCGCGCAGGGCGCGCAGCGCGAACCACATGGCGGCGGTACCGGCCTTCATATCGCAGCTGCCCCGGCCGAGCAGCCGATCGCCGGCGATGCGGGGAGCGAAGGGGTCGCCCGACCACGCGGCGAGATCGCCGGGCGGCACCACATCGGTGTGTCCGAGGAAGAGGAGGGTGGGACCATCGCCGGTTCCTGGCCAGCGGGCGAGCACGCCCCGTGCGCAGTTGCGGTCTACTTCCATGCCAGGGAAGTCCGGTCGCGCCGAGAGCTCGGCGATATCGATGTCCCATGTCTGGACGTCGAGACCATCGGCCCGCCAGGCGTCGGCCAGGAAGTCTTGGATGTCGATCTCGGCGGCCGTTGCGCCCATGGAAGGCATGGCCACAAGACGCTCGACGGCGCCGACGAGCCCAGGGCCGTCGACGCCGTCGATGACTTCTGTCAAGCCACGCGGAGCGATATGCGCCGCGTGGGGGTGGTGCGTCAGGCCTTGCCCAGGATGCGGGTCACCTTGGTGCCGCAGACGGGGCAGATGCCCTTGGCGAAGCGCCGCCCATTGGTCTCCTCGACATTGCCGGTGAAGTCGCGCTTCTCCTTGCACTTCACGCAGTACGCCGTACCCGTATACGACTCGGCCATGGCCGTCCTCCTCGTCTCGCTGTGGAGCTGGTGAGGCGTCGCCTCACGCAGGGGCTCCTCACGGCCCGTCGCCACCCTAGGGCAGCCATGGGGGCCTCGGGGGACCGGTGAGCGCCCGGCCAGCGTGTCGTGGGCGATATAGGCAAAATCACCCGATTATCGCGCCGGCGGGAGGCCGTAGGTGCGCCACGGGGCACGCGGGTCGTTCCCGGGGGAAAGGAGCGCCCCCGGGTCGCAGAGCGGGGCGCGCGCCTTCCCCTAGCGCACGCCCGCCCGTTATCCCGGGGGCTGGCCGCGACGCTAGGGCGACCGATGTTGGGCGTCAACGCACCCTGTGGACGCGGCTGGGGACAGGGTGGGGACAGCGCAGGGATATCGGGGGATGACAGGTGGATGACCTGGGGACGCCGCATTTTCTTTTCCCCGCAAACTGCACCTGACGTGCATCAACGCCGTGCACGGGCTGTGGAGCGCAGAAAGTCAGGAAGTGCAGCGCTCGCGGGCGGCCGCGACGAGGTTGCGGACGGACGCGTCAATGCCGTCGGGCAGCCGAGCCCAGTGCCACCACCGAAGGTCGAGGGACTCTCGTGTGCGCGTCTCCTGCGCGTACGCCGGTGCCAGCGCGAGGAACTGCACATCGAGGTGATCGAGCACGGTGGGATCACCTGTAGTGGGCCGGCATCGCACCGCATGCCGGTCGAGGCGCAGCGGCATGGCGTCGATACGCAGGTCGTCGACGCCGCTCTCCTCGGTGGCCTCTCGGTGAGCAGCGCCTATCAACGTTGTGTCGTCGCTTTCGCAGTGGCCGCCTGTCTGCAGCCACCGGCCGACCATGGGATGCAGCGTCAGCAGGACTGACTCGCGCGTGACATCGACGATGAGGGAGCTCGCGGTGACGTGACCGAATCGGCACTCGCGCAGCATCGCGTTGTCGTGGGCATCGAGGTGTGCGAGGTATTGCCCGCGGAGTTCTCGCTGGCCGGCGTCACTCGACCGCCAGGCGCTCAACGTCCGATAGGCGTCGGCCTGGAGGCCGGAGGGGCTCACGGAGCGTCAGGCTCGGGGCCGGTCAGCGGCTCGCCGGAGGTGCGGTCGAGGAACCCCTGTGGATCGCGCAGGTCTTCGGCGTCGGGCAGAAGGTCGGGGTGGCCCCACAGCGCGTCGCGACCGTTGATCCCGCGCGATTGGCGCAGCAGTCGCCAGAGCTGCTCGGCCTCACGCAGGGCGCGCGGGCGAAGTTCGAGTCCCACCAGAGAGGCGAATGTCCGCTCGGCCGGACCGCCCGCTGCACGGCGACGGCGTACGGCCTCTTCCATCCGCTCGGACGAGGGAAGTGTCGCTGAACTCGCCTGAGAGACCACGTCGCTGACCCAGCCCTCGACAAGCGCCAAGACAGTCTCGAGGCGAGCGAGCGCGGCCTGCTGCTCGGGTGACTCGGCAAGTGCGAACATGTCTGAGCCCAGTGCTTCCGGCAGGCGCGCCGGATCCTGCAGCGACGCGGGATCGATGCTCCGCATCGCTTCACCGAGCCGATCGGGATCCACGCGAATGCCGCGTGCGTAGCCATCGATAGCGCCTTCGAGTCGTGCGGGCAGCCACGGGACGTGGGCAAAGAGACGCTGGTGCGCGCATTCGCGGAGCGCGAGGTAGAGCCGCACCTCGTCGACGGGGATGCCGAGGCCGTCTCCGAACTGCTCGACGTTGCGGGGCACCAGCACCGGGCGGGCGTCGGTCGTCAGGGGCACGCCGACGTCGGCCGCGCCCACGACCTCGGTGGACAGTGCGGCCAGGGCCTGGCCGACCTGCATGCCGAACATCGCCGCACCCATCTGCCGCGCCATCGCCATCAGCGGGGCGATCATGGCCGCCGCCTCCGGGGGGAGTCCCTCGGGGAGGATCGCTGCGATCTCGGGAGGCGTCGCTTCGCCTTCGCCGGCCGCCATCACCGTCTGCACGTGCTCGGCGATCGGACCGACGATTCGCTGCCAAGCGGGGAAGGTGCCCTCGAGCCACTCGGAGCGGCTCCATGCCATGCCATCGGCTGACGACGCGGGAAACGACGTTGCGGGATCGAGCCAGATCTGAGCGAGGCTGATCGCCTCGACCACTGCCTGACGCTGCGCTTGGGACACCGACGAATCGCCTTGGCCGGAGATGGCTTGACGCGCGCCGTCGCGCGCGAGATCCCAGCTGATGCCGCCCTCGGTGCCGCCCTGCTGCATGAGGCGACCGAGCTGCTGGAGCATGGCGCCAAGCTGCGACATGTCGAACGGCGGCTGCCCCCCATCGGGGGCTCCGAAGCCGAAGGGCAGGTTGCCGCTCATGCGAACACGGTAAGGGAAGGGGTAGGTTCAGGCAGGGGGCGTACCCTGGAGCCCGGGCCCGGCGGCCCCGAATCGATTCGACCCGACCCGAGGAGTGACGCGTGTCTGCCCTGCTGTGGTGGCTCATCCCCGCGGGTGCCACCCTGCTCGCCCTCGCCTGGGCAGCGCTGCGCAATCGTCCTCGGCGTCCGCTCGACACCCATTCATCGTTGAGCGACATGGCCCGGTTTCGGGCCGCCATGCGACGTTCCATGCCCGAACGGCGGTCCGCCCGGACACGGCGCCCAGGTCTGCCCCGCTCACCGCGACCCTCCCGCCCATCGGCGAGCGCAGCTCGTGCACGCCGCGGGCATGGCGGCGACGGCCCCTCCGAGTGACATTTGAAGGACCGTCGCGGCGCCGACCCGGTGCTCGCGCCATTACCGCCTTCATCAGCGGGGGAGGGCTCCTTGCCCTGTTAGTCCTGGCAGGACTCCTTCCGGTCCCCTACGTCGTCCTGTCACCCGGTCCGACGTTCAACACCATCGGCGATGTCAATGGAGTGCCGTTGGTGGAGATCAGCGAGACGACGACCTACCCCGTTACGGGCAACCTCGACATGACGACCATCCGCGAAGAGGGCGAGCCGCGCAGTCCCCTGACCGTCTACGGCGCCCTCGTTGCCTGGGTCGACCCCGACCGCGCCGTGCTCCCGCGCGAGCTGCTCTACGGCGAGGAGGAGACCGGGGAGGAGGTCGAGCAGCGCAATGCCGTGCTCTTCTCCACGTCGCAGTCCAACGCTGTCGCTGCGGCGATGAGAGCGCTCGACAAGCCCGTGATCGGGGATGTCGTGATCACGGCGGTCGTGGAGGGTACCCCGGCCTTCGGGGTGCTCGACGCGGGGGAGCTCATCCTTCGCGTCGATGGTCGCCAGGTCACGCGACCGGAGGACGTGGTGACGGCCGTGCGCGCGAAGCCCGTGGGTTCGACGCTCGACTTCACGGTGGAGCGCGATGGCACTGAGGCCGACGTGCAGCTTGATTCCGCTCCCAAGCCCGACGAGCCTGACGTCCCCTACGTAGGCATCACTGTCGGCATCAACTACCGCGCTGAGTTCCCGATCACCTTCACGCTCGAGGATATTGGGGGTCCGAGCGCGGGCCTGATGTTCGCGCTGGCCATCGTCGATAAGCTAACGCCTGAGAATCTGGCGGCGGGGGGGCACGTGGCGGGCACCGGCACCATCGATCCCGCGGGCCGGGTCGGAGCGATTGGCGGCATCCGCCAAAAGCTTGCGGGCGCGCGTGGCGCAGGCGCGACGCTCTTCCTGATGCCGGATGTCCACTGCGAGGAAGCACAGGGCCATATTCCCGACGGCCTCACCGTCGTGCCGGTCTCTACGCTGGACGAGGCACTGGATGCGCTGGCCGCGTGGAGATCGGGCGGGCCCCTGCCCGCCTGCCCCGCCTAGTGAGATCGGCCCGCCTGACGTAAGTTGTCATGGTGGCATCCCCAGCGCCCACGGTGATCGGGCAGGCTCCCCGTCGCGGACGGGTCCTCCTCCCGACCATCATCATCCTGGGCGCCCTGGTCATCGGTTTCGTGCTCTTCACGAGCTTCTACACCGACTGGCTGTGGTTCGACTCCGTGGGCAATACCAGCGTCTACACGACCCAGCTGACCACGCGCGCGGTGATGTTTGGCACCTTCGGCCTAACGATGGCGGTGGTCATCGGCGGCACCATGTGGCTGGCCTACCGGATTCGACCTGTCGTCACCCCGCTCACTCAGGAGCAGGCCGGCCTGGAGCGCTATCGCGCCAGCCTCGCGCCCTTCCGCGTCCTCATCACCTTCGTCGTGACCTTCCTCGTGTCGCTGCTGGCCGCCATCTCGGCGTCCTCCGAGTGGTCGAACTTCCTGCAGTGGCGAAATGCCACCGACTTCGGCATCACCGACCCGCAGTTCGGCCTCGATCTGGGCTTCTACGTCTTCACGTATCCCTTCCTGCGCTTCGTCCTCGGCTTCGCATTCACCGCTGTGATCCTGGCCATCCTGCTGGCCATTGCCATTCACTATCTCTACGGCGGCCTTCGGCTGCAGCCCAAGGGCGATCGCGCCAGCGTCGGCGCGCAGGTGCACCTGTCACTGCTGATCGCCATCTTCCTGCTCCTGAAGGCAGCCGCCTACTGGCTCGATCGCTACGGCCTCATGGTCAAGAGCGAGGCGCTGGTGCAGGGGTTCACGGGCATGAAGTACACCGATGCCAACGCCGTCCTACCCGCCCTGACGATCCTGACCTTCGTGGCCCTGCTGGTGGCAGTGCTCTTCCTGGTCAACGTCCTCGTGCGCAACTGGGTCATCCCCACGATCGGGCTCGGCCTCCTGGTCGGCTCATCCACCCTGATCGGCGGGGTCTACCCGGCAATCGTCCAGCAGTTCCAGGTGCGGCCGAGCGAACTCGTGCGCGAGCAGCCCTTCATCGAGCGCAACATCACCGCCACGCGATCGGCCTACGGCATTGCCCGTGCCGACGTGCAGGACTACGCGGGCACGGTAGATCCGCCGAGCCCTGAGGTCATCGCTGCCAACTCCGGCACGCTCGACAACATCCGGTTGCTCGACCCAGCGCTGGCCTCGCCCACTTACAACCAGCTCCAGCAGATCCGCGCCTACTACTCCTTCAACGACACCCTCGATGTCGACCGCTACATGATGGAGGGCGGCCGGCGTGGTGCGGTCGTGGCGGCTCGCGAGATCAACATCGCCGGGATCCCCGAAAACCAGCGCAACTGGGCCAATGATCACGCCGTCTATACCCACGGATACGGCTTCGTCTCGGCCTATGACAACACGGCGCTGACCAATGGGCAGCCCGACTTCTTCGAGAGCGACATCCCACCGGAGGGCTTGCTCGATATCGAGCAGCCGCGTATCTACTTCGGCGAACTCTCGCCGGTGTTCTCCATCGTCGGCGGCCCCGAGGGTTTGCCGCCGATCGAACTGGACTACCCCGACGATGCGAGCCCGACCGGGCAGGTCAACAACACCTACACCGGCACGGGGGGCGTCCGGGTCGGTTCGCTCTTACACCGCCTTCTCTTCGCCACGAAGTTCCAGGACAGCAACATCCTGCTGACCGACCTCATCAACGAGGAATCTCGGATCCTGTGGGATCGCCCCCCGCTGACCCGCGTGGAGAAGATCGCGCCCTGGCTCACCCTTGATCAGAATCCCTATCCGGCCGTGGTCAATGGGCGGATCGTGTGGTTCGTCGACGGGTACACCACGACCAACGCCTACCCCTACTCGTCTCGGATCTCACTCGGGGACGCGACATCCGACTCCATCACCGTGCGCTCAGGATCATCGGCAATAGCGCCGATCGACCAGCTCAATTACGCGCGCAACTCAGTGAAGGCCATCGTCGATGCCTACGAGGGCACCGTCACGCTCTATGCCTGGGACGAGTCAGATCCCATCCTCCAGACCTGGATGAAGGCGTTCCCCGGCGTGATCCAGCCCAAGGCGCAGATGCCTGCTGAGATGGAGGCGCACGTGCGCTACCCGCAGGATCTGTTCAAGGTCCAGCGGGTGGTCATGTCGCGCTACCACGTCACCGACCCCGCAACCTTCTACAACGGCACAGACTTTTGGATCGTGCCCTTCGATCCCACCCAGACGATCCAGCAGTTCCAGCCGCCCTACTACCTGACGCTGCAGATGCCAGGCCAGGAGAGCCCGACGTTCTCGCTGACCACGACTTTCGCTCCGCAGCGACGTCCCACCCTCGCCGCCTTCATGGCGGTCGACTCGGCGCCGGGCGATGGCTACGGCACCATCAGGGTGCTCCAGCTGCCGAGCAACACGACGATTCCCGGACCCACCCAGGTGCAGAACAACTTCGAGTCCGATCCGGAGATCAGCTCGGAGCTGTCCCTCCTGCGACGAGGTGGCTCGGAGGTCGACCTGGGCAATCTGCTGTCGCTGCCGTTCAACGGAGGCTTGCTCTACGTCGAGCCGGTGTACCTGCGCGCGACGCAGGACGGCTATCCGCTCTTCCGCAAGGTGCTCGCGGCCTACGGGGGCAATGTGGCGCTCGAGGACACCCTCGACGAGGCACTCGCCAAGGTCCTGTCGACCGACCCCAATCCCACCCCCGAGCCGACACCGGGCCCGAGCCCCGACCCGCAGCCGACTCCCACGCCGACGCCCGGTCCCGAGCCCAGTGGCGATCCGCTCACCGACCTGCAGACAGCGCTTGCCGACGCGCAGGCGGCCTACGATCGTGGTCGTGAAGCACTGGCGCGTGGTGACTTCGCCGCCTACGGCGAAGCCCAGGCCGAACTGGAGGACGCGCTTCGCCGTGCGGCCGAGGCGGAGGCTCGATTGCTCGGCGAGGACGCCCAACCCGCGTAGGTCGAGCGGCCGCTAGGCTCCCCGCATGTCCAAGGTGCTGTCGTCGCTGCCCGTCGGCGAGCGTGTCGGCGTCGCCTTCTCCGGCGGCCTTGACACGTCGGTCGCCGTCGCTTGGATGCGCGACAGGGGCGCTGTGCCCTGCACCTACACCGCCGACCTTGGCCAGTACGACGAGCCGGACATCGACGCGGTCCCGGGCCGCGCCCTGCAGTTCGGAGCTGACGTGGCCCGACTGGTGGACTGCAAGGACCTGCTGGTGGAGGAGGGCCTGGCGGCCCTGGCCTGCGGCGCCTTCCACATCAGGTCCGGCATCCGCCAGTACTTCAATACGACCCCGCTCGGCCGGGCCGTCACGGGCACGCTGCTCGTTCGGGCCATGATCGCGGACGACGTGGCGATCTGGGGGGACGGATCGACCTACAAGGGCAACGACATCGAGCGCTTCTACCGCTACGGTCTGCTGGCAAATCCCCGCCTGCGCATCTACAAGCCGTGGCTGGACGCACAGTTCGTCTGTGAGCTCGGCGGTCGCAAGGAGATGTCGGAGTGGCTTCAGGCGCATGGTCTGCCCTACCGTGATCCAGTCGAGAAGGCCTACTCCACCGACGCCAACATCTGGGGGGCTACTCACGAGGCCAAGCAACTGGAGCAACTCAATGTGTCCATAGAGATCGTCGAGCCCATCATGGGTGTGGCGTTCTGGAACCCTGCGGTCGACATCGCGACCGAAGACGTGACCGTCGCCTTCCGGCAGGGGCGCCCGGTGGCCATCAACGGTCGCGAGTTCGCCAGCGCAGTGGATCTCGTCCGCGAGGCCAACGCCATCGGGGGACGCCACGGCCTGGGCATGGCCGATCAGATCGAAAACCGCATCATCGAGGCCAAGAGCCGGGGCATCTACGAGGCACCGGGCATGGCCCTGCTCTTCATCGCCTACGAGCGGCTCCTGAGCGCGATCCACAACGAGGACACCATTGCCAACTACCACGCCGAGGGGCGCCGACTTGGTCGCCTGCTTTACGAGGGACGCTGGCTCGATCCCCAGTCGCTGATGCTGCGCGAGTCCTTACAGAAGTGGGTGGCGTCGGCGGTGACCGGCGATGTCACTCTTCGATTGCGGCGCGGCGACGACTACTCAATCATCGACACGCGGGGGCCGGCGTTCAGCTATCACCCGGATCGTCTGTCCATGGAAAGGGTCGAGGAGGCTGCCTTCGGTCCCGTGGATCGCATCGGACAGCTCACGATGCGCAACCTCGACATTGCCGATACGCGCGCCAAGCTCGAACTTTACGTCGACCAGGGCCAACTGCGCGCCGGTCATGTGGACCTCGTAGGTCACCTTAACGCCGGAAGTGCCGACACCATCGCCAAGGCTGCGACGCCGGTCGCCGGCGAGCAGGCACTCGACCATGCCGCTCTGGAAGAGGGCACCGACTAAGCGCCCATCGGGCATGGGCGTTGGCGTGCAACGTGCGCGCAAACCAGGTCCTCGGCGGGCCCGATACCTGATTGAGGGCACCCGGTGAGCACGGCAGCAGGGCCCCGGTCGTGAGGGAGATCGAACCCTCGCCGTCGATCTTTTGACCTAGCCAGTGTTGCGCAGTCCCGTGGCGATCCCGTTGATCGTCACCGACAGCGCGCGACGAAGTTCCAGGCTCGGATCCTCCGATGCCCGGATGCGCTCCAACAGGCGCACCTGCATCTCGTGGAGTGGCAGGAGGTAGGTGTCGCGCACGGCAAAGGTGCGGTGAAGGGTGGGGTTGGCGGCGAGCAGACGCGGTGACCCCGTGATCCGAAGGACCTCCTCCACCGTCCGCGCATACTCGTCCTCAATATCGGAGAAGATATGACGCAGGTCGTCAGGCACGAGGCCATCGACGTATCTCCTCGCAATCGCCAGGTCCGTCTTCGCCAGGGTCATCTCGACATTGGAGATGAAGTTGCGGAAGAAGTGCCATTCGCGATGCATGGCCGCCAGCGCATCGCCGTGACCGGCCTGCCGCGCTTCGGCCAGGCCACCGCCCACGCCGTACCAGCCGGGCACGATCTGCCGTGACTGCGTCCAGCCGAAGACCCAGGGGATGGCCCGCAGTCCGTCGATGCCCGCGGCCGTGTCGGGGCGGCGGGCGGGGCGCGAGCCCATGTGCATGCCGCCAAACTCCTCCACGGGAGTGGATGTAGCGAAGTAGGCGGGGAGGTCGGGCCCATCGACGAGTGATCGGTAGCGGAGCTGCGCGGCGCGCGAGGTTGTTTCCATGACCTCGTCCCACAGGGCGAGTACGGCCGCTGAATTGCGCGGGCTGCTGTGAAGCAATGCCGCATCCATGACGGCCGCCAGGATCTGCTCGAGGTTGTCGCGGGCTAGGGTCGGCAGGAGGTACTTGTCGGAGATGACCTCGCCCTGCTCAGTGAGCTTGATGCGTCCTTCGAGCACCCCCCAGGGCTGCGCCATGATTGCCTCGTAGGTGGGACCGCCGCCTCGGCCCACGGTGCCGCCGCGGCCATGGAAGAGCTGCAGTCGAATCCCGGAGGCGGCGGCGACGTCGCGCAGGCGTCGCTGTGCCAGGTGGATCTCCCACTGCGATGTCGTGATGCCGGCGTCTTTGTTGGAGTCCGAGTAGCCGAGCATCACCTCCTGGACGTCTCCGCGCGACGCCACGAGGCGGCGGTAGGTGGGGTCGGCGAGGAGGTCCCCGACGATCTCGTGGGCCGAGCGCAGCTCGTCGACGGTCTCCAGGAGCGGGACGAAACCCACCATCGAGGTACCGGCCACGGCGTCGACCAGGCCCGCCTCGCGAGCGAGCACCACCGCGGCCAGGACGTCGTCCGCTCCCCTGGTCATCGACACGATGCAGGTCTCTACGGTGCGCTGCCCGTAGCGCTCGATGGCGTCGCGCGCGGCGACGAAGGCGCCGTAGGTCGCCATGCCTGGTGCATCGAGAGGCGGTGGCGTGGGTGCCAGTGGACGGCGCGACAGCAACTCCTCGGACAGCAGTGAGCGTCCCTCCCGAGCGTCGAGAGCGGCGAAGTCCGGCGCACCGGGCAGTCGATCGACGAGCTGTCGAACGGCGTCGCGGTACTTGCCGGCGTGCTCGCGGATGTCGAGGGTGGCCAGGGGCAGGCCGATGGCCGCGATGACGCGCAGGGCGCGATCGATGACGCCGATCGCGGCGATGGATCCGTCGGTGGCAAGCGAGGCGCGCACCTGCATCAGGTCGTCGAGGAGTGCGTCAGTGGACCGGTAGTCGCGACCGGCCACATGCGGTCCTCGCGAGGCGATGCGCTCCCGGGTGAGCTGCAGTCGGCTATGGATTACCGACAGTTTCAAGCGCACAGGCTCTTCGGCGTTGAGGCGCAGGAATCGCCTGTCGAACTCCGGCAGGGACTCCAGATCAGCGTCGACCGATGCGCGCAGCGCTTGATTGACGCCGGAGAGGCGTTCGCTCACCGACAGGTCCTCGAGAAGTCGATCGATGATGGGCAGGATGTCGCCGATGGCGTGATCTCGCTGGAAGTCGATGACCGCCCGGGTCACTTCCGGCGTGACGAACGGGTTGCCGTCTCGGTCGCCGCCGATCCAGGAGCCGAAGGTGAGCGGCGTGCTGTCGGGCGCTAACTCGGCGCCCAGGATGCGGAACGCCGTTGCCAGGTCGTCGAGGACTTCGGCAAGGGGTCCGCGTGCGAGGTCGTCGAGGTAGTAGAGCGCATTGCGTGCCTCATCGACGACCTGCGGCTGCTCGAGGCGGAGCTCGTCGGTCTGCCAGAGCAGGTCGACGAGTTCGCCGATCCGTGCCCAGCGCCGCTCCTCGTCGATAAGCGTGTCGAGCAGGAGATCTGCGATGCGACGCTCCTTCGTCAGGACCGAGCGCCGCGCGGCCTCCGTGGGATGCGCGGTGAAGACCGGCCTCACCGCCATGGCGCGGGCCAGCCAACGGGCCTGATCGGCGGTGGCGCCCTGCGCGAGGGCCCGGGTGGCGGTGCGGGTGATGAGGCTGCCGTCCGCTCGGCGACGAGCGCGCACGTCTCTGGCGCGCTGCACCTGCTCGGCGACGTTGGCCAGGTCGAAGTAGATGGAGAAGGCCCGAGCGGTCATCGTGGCCTCGTGCAGGTCGAGGCGGTCGATGATCGCGCTGGCCTCGGCGGGATCGTCGCGCACGGCCGCGCGGATCCTCACCACGGTGTCCAGGAGTCTCACACCGCCGTGCTGGGAGAGCGACTGATCCAGGAGCATGCCCAGGGCGCGGATATCGTCTCGCAGGCTGGCATCGAAGTCCGGGGCTGGCGCGCTCACGGGAGGACCGTATCCGGGTCATGTTGCGCCCGTGTTTCGCGACAGACCCTGCGAGCCCGTTCAGTAGGGTCGAGGGGTGGTCAGCATCGTCTTCGGGCTCTTGACCGCATGCTTCTTCGCCAGCAGCAGCCTGATGTCGTCGCGCGCCGTAAAGATCATCGGCTCGGCGTCTGCCCTCGCGTGGTTGATGCTGGTCGGCCTGGTCATCACGGCGCCGTTCGTCGTGATCTCGGGCGTCCCGCCCAATTTGGGGCCGAGCCTGCCGTGGATGGTGGTCCTGGGTCTGGGCAACGTCGTCGGGATCCTGGTCGCCGGGTTCGCCCTGCGCGTCGGCAAGGTGGGTGTCGTGGCGCCCATCCTCGCGACCGAGGGCGCGATCGCCGCCGTCATCGCGGCGCTCCTGGGCGAGAGCATCGCCCCACTGGTCGGCTTCCTGCTCCTGGTCATCGTCGGCGGCATCGTGATCTCCGCGATCGCACCCGACCCGGCGCCGCTGGCGCAGGAGCGGCCCGTCTATGCGGTGGTGCTGTCGACCATTGCGGCGGCGTGCTTTGGCTTCTCGCTCTATGCGGCCGGCAATCTCAGCGATGACCTGCCGATTCCGTGGGTGCTTCTGCCGGCACGGCTCACGGGGGTGCTCTTCGTCCTCTTGCCGCTGCTCGTCACGCGCAGGCTCAGGCTCACGCGCTCCACCGTGCCCCTGGTCGTCGCCATGGGCTTCACTGAGGTACTCGGATTCGTTTGCTACTCCATCGGTGCGCAATATCAGGTGGCCATCACCTCGGTCCTGGCGTCGCAGTTCGCGCCCATCGCGGCGGTAGCGGCGTACTTTCTGTTCAAGGAGAAGCTCGGCCGGCTGCAGATACTCGGCGTCAGCGTGCTCGTCGTGGGCGTGACGGCGCTGACTGTGGCGTCATGAGCTCCTTGCCGGGCCGTAACCTGCGGCTTCAAAGGGAAAGTGCCCAGGGTCCGACATTGGGCACTTTCAAGTGGTAGCGGGGGCAGGATTTGAACCTGCGACCTGCCGGTTATGAGCCCAGCGAGCTACCGAGCTGCTCCACCCCGCGCTGACCTTGGACATAGGCTACCCCCTCTCGGTGGATGCCTGGGTGGGAGACGTCGCGGCCAGATGGGCGGGATTCGACGTCCTGATCAACAACGAGGGCACGCCGGGTCCAGTCGGCTGAGTTGAGGATCTGTCTGGTGATGACTGGCGAAGTTGCCTGAGCGCAGGACTCGAAAGACACTGCATCACATGCTGCCGAGTCATGCACATCATGAAATCTCAGCGAGCCGGTTGCATTGTCGCCATAGGGTCAACGGCGGGGCTGTTCGGATACGGGCAGCGCACCCCTTACGCCGTGACCAAGTGGGGGCTCATCGGTTTGATCGAGTCTCTCGCGATTGAGGGCGGCTCGTGGGGAGTGCGGGCGAAGGTGGTCTGTCCTGGCACCGTCGCGGGGCCCCGCATCTAGCGCGTCGTGCATGCTGAAGCGGCCACACCTGGGCTCGACCCGAGCGAGATCCTAGCCAGCTACGTGGCGAAGCAGTCGATCTCGCGTATCGTCGACCGGAGTGAGGTGGCTTGTGTCGTTGCGTTCCTTGCTTCGGCCTCAGCAGCCATGGTGAGTGGTCAGGTATTTGCTGTCGACGGCAACGCCGAGATCTTCCACCTCGAGTAGTCGCCTAGGTGCTGGCGAAGTCATCGGCCATTGCGGTCCCGAGGGCAGACTCCACAAAGGCGTAAACCAGCTCACGCACTCGCCGGGCATCGAGATCCTTTGCCCCCAGGGTGGACTGGATGACAAGGCCATCGATCATAGTGAGGAGCTGCAGCGTCACATCATGCGCGGACACCTTGCGGAACTCGCCGGATGCCTGGCCGGCGAGGATGATGCCCTCGATAAGTGCGATCCAGTTCTCGTAGGAGGCGCGGTTGAGTTCCTGTAGGGGCGGTCGCATGAGTGCCTCTGCCCAAAGATGCAACCACAGGGGCCATTCGAGGTCACTGTCCTGTGTCGGCAACTGCACATCAAGGACCGCATCGAGCCGGTCGCGAGCGCTCGGGACGTCTTGGATCGACGCGAGGCTGCGTTGTCGTGCCTGCTGGACGGCGTAGCGGAAAGCATCGTCCAGCATCTGTTCTTTGGTGCCGAAGTAGTAGTGAACGACACCGGTGCTGATACCTGCTCGCCTGGCCACGTCGGAGACGCGCACATTGCGGAATCCAACCTCGGCGATCATCTCGCAGGTGGCCGCGAGCACCTCTTCGCGACGTTGGGCCTGCACGCTCGGACGCGGGCTCATGGTGCCGCGTTCCCTGCCATGTGGCGCGACGGTAGCAGCCACCCCTTCGAAGCCGCACCTCCCCGTGGAGTTATTGACCCGTCCGTCAGTTTTCCACTACCGTGGTGACATGTCACCCGCTGCGCATGCCCGCGAATTCGTCGAGACAGTCGTCCAGACCTCCCTGGAAAAGTGGGACGCCGAACCCCGATACCCGCGTGAGGCGGTTGCGGCGTCAGGACTTACCGGGCTCTTTGTCGCCCCCGAGCGCGGCGGCCTAGGCCTTTCCTACGCAGAGGCTGTTGAGGTCTTCGAGGAACTCGGGCGAGGCGACGGATCGCTGGCCTTCTCTATGTCTATGCACAACGCCGTTGCCGCGGCGGTCAATGGGGCGGGTACCGGCGAAGTGCTCGAACGCTGGGGGCCCCCTCTCGCAAGTGGCAATGCTCTGGGGTGCTTCAGTCTCACCGAGCCCCAGTCCGGAACCGACGCCACGACCATGTTCACCCGCGGCACGCCGGATGGTGATTCCTGGCGACTTTCCGGGCGCAAGGCGTGGGTCACCCTCGGGGGAGTGGCCGACGTCTACGCCGTAGTGGCCAAGACCGGTGACGCTCCTGGCCACAAGGACGTCGCGATGTTCGTCGTCGACGGCTCGGCGCCCGGGGTGTCCTTTACCGAGCCCTATCGCAAGGCGGCCTCTGACTTCCTGCCGATCACCGACATGATTCTCGATGATGCTCCAGCTCATATGCTTGTGCCTCCGGGTGTCGGCATGCGCGCCGCCCTGGCGGCCATTGACGTGGCTCGATTCGACATCGCGGCCATCAGTTGCGGCATGCTGGCCGACGCCCTGGACACCGCGGTCGCATACGCGGCCAAGCGGGAGACGTTTGGTAAACCGTTGCTCCACCACCAAGGGCTCACGTGGATGCTCGCCGACGTGGCAACCGACTTGGCGGCCTCCCGCGCCCTGGTGCGTAAGGCCGCACAGGACATCGGCTCCGACGCGGGCCCGGTCTCGATTGCTCACGCGAAGCGCTTCGCTCCGGACGCGGCCTTGCGTGGATCCATCGTGTGCAGCGAGGTGCTCGGTGCCTATGGATGGCTACTCGACCATCCGATCGCGCGCATCATTGCCGTTGCCAAGATGATGACAGTGGTGGACGGCACCGCCGAGGTCCAGCGCATGGTTATCGGTCGGTCCCTAGAGGCAGGTACGCGCTAGTCGCAGGTGAGGAGTTCACACGTTGACTAGCTTCCCCCCGTCCATGGTGCGCAACTACGCGGACTCCCATGACGTCATACCGGTCAGCACCAAGCGATTTTCTGCATCTCCCTGGTTCGGCAAATACCGAACCGACCGCACCGTCCTCGGCATCTACAGCGGGCGCCTCTACCCCCTGTCTCTGGGCGATGATCCGATCGAGGACTACTGGCACCTTCGACGGCACGTCACGTGCTTCGACGTCCCGGAGCACCCCGTAGAGGTCAGCGGGCCCGATGCCGTGCGCTTGTTGGACCTCCTTCTGGCGCGCGACGTTACCAAGGTCCCCGCGGGCCGGGCGCGCTACGCCCTTGCCTGCGATGATCTCGGCGGAATCCTCATGGACGGCGTGCTCATCCGCTGGTCTGCGGACCGCTTCTGGTACGTCATGGCTGATGGCGACTTCCTTGGGTGGATGCGTGCCCACGCTCGCGGGCTTGACGTGGAGGTGCGTGATCCTGATGTCTGGGTACTCCAGATCCAGGGCCCGCGTTCCCTTGATGTGCTCCGAGCGGCGGCAGGACCTATGGAACCCGAGCCGTTTCCCTATTTTGCTGCGGCAACGACGCACATCGGCGGACAGCAGGTGGCCGTTACGCGCACGGGCTGGACCGGCGAACTCGGATTCGAGGTGTACGCCGGCCCGGATATTGACCGCGATGCCCTGTGGGATGCCCTCATCGTGGCAGGTGCGCCAAGCCAAATGCGCGTGTCCAGCCTGGAGTGCATGGGCATCCGACGCATTGAGGCGGGCATCCTCGACAACGGCACCGACATGGATTGCGCCGCAACTCCCTACGCCGTCGGGCTGGGGGCCTTCGTCGACCTGGACAAGCCGGACTTCATCGGCCGCTCGGCGCTAGTCAAGGCTGACCGGCGCAGGCGCCTCTTCGGCATCAGTGGCGACGTGACACCTGTGCCGGGCGCGACGGTGCTCAGCGGCACCGAGGCAATCGGAGTGGTGAAGGCAGGTGCCTGGTCGCCGTCCACCCACACGGGCATCGGCTACGCCTTGTTCCACCACCCGGGCGCATGGGTCGGTGAAGCGGTCGAGGCGAGTGACACCCGTGGCAGTTTTGTGGTGGTCGAACCACCATTCGTGGATCCAGAGAAACGCCTGGCCCGGGGCCTCCCACTCGACCCGGAATCTGGTTGATGTCAGTCGCCCTCAAGACGGCCATTGACGCCTGGCATGCCAAGTATGTCGAGGGGGGCCTGCTCCCGTGTGCGCTCACCCTCATTATGCAAGAGGGGGAAGTCCTCGCACTGCGAACCGCGGGCACGGCAGATGTCGATCGCGGCATTGCGTGCAGGAGGGAGACGGTCTTCCGGATCTTCTCGATGACCAAGCCTGTCACGGCAGCGGCTGCCATGTCGATGGTCGATGAGGGGCTCGTGAGTCTTGATGACCTCGTGAGCGACTACATCCCGTCCTTCGTGGACTTGACCGTCAACTCAAGTGCAGACCCCGCGCGGCTCGAGCCACGTCCTGCCCGGCGTCCCATGACGATCAGGCATCTGCTCACCCACACGTCCGGACTCACATACGGCGGCGAGCCCGGAGTTGTCCCGGGCCTCTATGACGAAAAGGCGACGAATTTCGGGGCAGACGATGGACCGCTCGCCCAGGTCGTCGATCGCCTGGCCGCGATTCCCCTGCTCTTCGATCCGGGCGAACGATGGCATTACTCAGTGTCGATGGATGTCCTCGGGCGCGTACTCGAGGTTGTTGACGATGAGCCCCTCGACAGGGTCCTGACGCGCCGAGTCACCGATCCCGTCGGGATGGCCGACACGGTCTTCCGAGTCGAGGAGCGGCACCTGCCGCGTCTGGCCGGACTTTATGAATGCACCACCACGGGGTTTGCTGCGGTCTCTCCGGACGCGGGCTATCCCGGAGAGGGGCCCACGACGACCTTGTCCGGGGGCGCGGGACTGCTGTCAACCGCAGAGGACTACGCCAGGTTTGCGGAGATGCTGCGTCGCGGCGGTGAAATCGACGGTCAGAGAGTCCTGTCCACTTCATCGGTCGAGGCCATGAAGCGCAATCAACTTGCCGGTGACATTGCCTCGTGCGGCGAGCCGACGTTTTCGGAAACGGCCACACGGGGGGTTGGCTTCGGCCTGGGTGGCTCTGTCGTGATTGACCCGACGGTGACCGAATGGCCTTCGGTGTTGGGTGAGTACGCCTGGGGCGGTTACGCGAGCACCGCATTCCTCGTCGATCCGGTGCGTCAGTGCGTCGCTGTCTTCCTCACTCAGCTGATCCCCTCTAGCCGCTACCCCGGAATTCGGAAGGGGCTCAGGGACATCATTGCTCGTTTCGTGCCACCCTTGCATTGACACAAGACCAGGGGGATTCACGCCCTACGTGCTGCCACCTCGTTCCACCCCGATTCGCCACTGGATGGCCTCACTGTCGGGGACTTTCCGGGCCCGAGGAGCGCGATGGCTGGGTGCGTGTGCGCGTCAAGGCGGCGAGCTTGAACCACCATGATCTGCGGAGTCTGCGCGGTGTAGGGCTGGCGGTCGACCGCCTCCCGATGATCCTGGGCCGCGATGCCGCGGGATGGCTACTCGCGCGAGTCGGCAGAAATGTGGCGCCGCTGGCGAACGAGCAGAACGACAAGGGCGACGATGACGATCACGCCAAGGCCGAAGGCGGCTGCCAGCGCCGTTGGGACCGAGGAGCCCCCGGTCTTGGGTGCGTCCGCGGGAGGACCCGCGGCCTGGGTCGAACCTTCGATCTCTGCGGCCGCGGCCTCTGCAGATGCGGGGGTCAGGCCATCCCATGTCCACGTGCCGTATTGGAAGAGCAGCGCGCCGTTGTCCGCAGGTTGAGGAACGAAACCCCCGAAGCGGTCGGAGCGGTATGCCGTCAGTTGATTAGGATAAAACAGAACGAGGTAGGGCATGTCGTCGATGAGGATCTGCTGCATCTGCTGGACAACTTGGGCGCGTCGTTCGGGGTCGGTCTCTGCTGATTGCTCGAGCCACAGCTCGTCATACGCGGGGTTGCAGTAAAACGAATCTGAAAGCGTCGAGTAGATCGCGTCACCGTCCTTGTAGGACCGGTTAGCGCACGTCATAGCTGACAGCATGTAATTGGGGTCTGGTTCGACGCCCCACCCCCACTCGTACAGGTCGTAGTTGCCCTCCCCGTACTTAGAGATGATCGCGTCTGTGCTCACCATGCTCGTGTTCAGTTCCACTCCGACTTCGGCAAAGTACTGCTTGAGGAATTCCAGTATGGATGTCGAATCCGCGTCTGAGTCCGCGCGACCAAACATCCGGAAACTCAGGCGGTTGCCCTTCTGGTCCACCCGAATTCCGTCGGGTCCTAGCGTGTAGCCCGCCTCGTCGAGAATCTGCCGAGCGCGATCGGGGTCGTAGTCCACCAAGTCGGCCCCCGGAAGGTGAAGCCTAGAGTAGATCGGCGGAATGATGGTGCTGCCCGGCTCACCCAGGCCCTGGAGGATTCGATCGACCATGGCCTGCCGGTCAATGGACAGGCTCAATGCTTGGCGAATGCGAGAGTCGATGAGGAGTTCATTGCCGTCGCCGATAGGGGTCCCATCGACGAGCGCGGCTCCGGTATTGAAAGCTACATGGTTGAAGTAGGTGTTGGTGGAGGCCACGGTTGTGATGCCAGGCAGATCCTTGAGGCTCTCCCAGACGGGCGCAGTGAGGTCGGTGGCAGCGTCGATCTCCCCGCTCTGCAAGGCAAGACCCAGAGCGTCCGCGTTGTTGTAGATGCGCCAGATGACTTCGCGTACGGCGGGTTCGCCTCGGAAGTAGTTCCGATTCGCGGTGAATCTGATGAACTGCCCTGGGCGCCGCTCAACCATGAGGAATGGGCCCGACCCGACAATCGGATCCCCGGGTGTGCCCTCATTTGCGAAGGTCTTGACTTCTTTGCGGTCGACGGACTGCCAGATGTGCTCTGGAAGGATGTAGACGTAGAGGCTCTGCATGATGGGCGACGGCTTGTCGACCAGTATGCGCACAGTCAAGTCATCGATGACCTCGACTGACTCGATGCTTTCTGTGTATGCGTAGTAGTTGACTGCCTCTTGCTTGCCATTGAGAATGCGATCAAAGGTGAACTTGACATCTCTTGCCGTGATGGGGACACCGTCTGACCACAGCATGCCCGGTCGGATGGTGTAGGTCCACGAGAGCTGATCGGCCGATTCCTCCCACGATTCCGCTAGGCCCGGTACGATGGAGAGGTCGTCGGCTGAGTACTGCGTCAGGGTGAGGTATTCCATCTGGAAGATCTCATAGGCGCTCCCGCTGTAACCGACAAATGGATTCGCTGAGTCGATGTCACCGAGCATGCCGAGAGTGAAGACCGCCTCCTCCGCGTCTTCGGCGGACGCTGGTGACGCGACCGCCGCAAGGCCGAGAGTTAGGAAGACCACAAGCACCAGTCGATACATCCGCATGGAACCCCAGGTAGTCTATCTGACGAGTCAGTTGATTATGGATTTTGTTGTGTCGGAAGTCAATGCCCTCCCGAACACCGTCGTCTTTCTGCACGGCTACTGCACACCGGGCGCGCCGAGTGATCGTGAGCTTGAGCATGCCGCCATAAGGGCGGGAGTGCAGGTGACGGTCATCTCGCCCGTCGCACCGTCGGGACCGGAGCGCGTCGATCCGTTCAACCCAACGGGGCAACCGAGTTGGTTTCGGTATTCCACCGACCTCACAGCGACCGTCCCGCAGCGTCCTGATGATCCCCACGCCACGGACGTGCACGACATGCTCTACGCCCAGGGGGGACTGGTGTCCCTCCTGCAGGACGTCGTGGCCGAGCGTGGATCCGATTCCGTGATTCTCGTAGGAGAGTCCCAGGGCGGGGTCATGGCCGGCTTCCTTGCACTCGCTTGGGCGCACCTCCACCCGGACTCCGCCCTTCGGGCAATCGGTCTCGTGCGAACGGCCGTGCATCCGTGGACCTGGCAAGACCTGTCACAGGTTGGACCCGGGCGGTCCTGGCCGACGGGAGAGGGCGCAATCCCGCCGCCGATGACGTCACGGATTGCGATTGTTCTCGGCGAAAATGACGCAGTCTTCCGACCATACGCATCCCTGTATGCTGTCGGGCCCTTGCTCGAGACCAATCCCGCGATGCCTCCTGGCCTCATCGGAATGCCCACGGCGGCATCGGGCCGAGTTCGTGTGCGGGTGCTGCCCGGGGTGGATCATGATGGCGCGACAGAGCAGGTCTTCACGACGCTGTTTCAGGAGTTGACGACGTGATTCGGGGCGGTCCAAATACGGACGCTTTATCGGATGAAACGATCACGGACCGACCTCCCGGAACTCGCATCCCTCGATGTGGTCGTTGACCACCCCGATCGCCTGGAGTGCGGCATAGGCTGTTGTTGGCCCGAGGAAGCGCCAGCCACGCCGCTTGAGGTCCTGGGCGAGTGCGATGGCCTCCGCTGACGTCGTCGGGATGTCCTCCTGGGTCCTGGGTACTCCGACCGTCGTGGTCGCGCACGCCCAAACACGGGCATCGAGTACGTCGTCGCCGTCGGCACCCTGCCAGTCGCTCAGCACGCGAGCGTTGGCGATGACCGCCTCGATCTTGCCGCGATGGCGCACGATCCCCGCGTCCGCGAGGAGTCGCTGCACGTCGGAACCCTCGTACGCGGCAATCGCCTCGACGTCGAAGCGGTCGAACGCCGCTCGGAAGGCCTCGCGCTTGCGCAGGATCGTCAGCCACGACAGGCCGGACTGGAAGCTCTCGAGGCTCAGGCGCTCGAAGATCGCCCGGTCGCCGCGCAGCGGGCGTCCCCACTCCTCGTCGTGGTAGTGGCGCATGTCCTCCGGGGACTCGCCCCAGGGACACCGGCGGGCAGCGAGCACGCCTACCGCACGGATTTGATGGGAATGATCGCGAGCGCACCCAGGACGACGATGGCCGCGGTCACGCCGTAGAGCACGGGATACCCGCCGAGCGCGGTGACCAGCGGCGCGGCGATGACCGGGGCCAGCACCTGCGGCGCGCTGTTGGCGATGTTGATGACGCCCAGGTCGCGAGCGCGGTCCTCCGCGTTAGGCAGGACCTGGGTGATGAGTGCCTGGTCGACGGCGAGGTAGACGCCGTAGCCGAGGCCGAGGATGAGAGCGGCCACCATGGCCATCTGGAGAGTGGTCGTGCCGATGAGCAGCAGGGCGGCGATCGCCATGATGAGCGTCGCGACGATAACGAAGATCTTGCGGCGCCCGCTGCGATCCGACAGCAGTCCGCCGACCACGGCGGTGAGGACCGTGCCGAGCGCGTAAAGGCCCACGAGCAGCGTCTGGCCCTGGCCAGCGGCGGTTTCCTCGAGTCCCACGCGGTCCTGCAGGAAGAACAGCAGGTAGAGGGTGGCCATCGCCGAGCCGAGCGACACGAGGAAGCGGGCTAGCCAGGCCCAGGCGAAGTCCGGGTGCCTGCGCGGGGATACCCAGAAGCCGCGCAGGAACTCGCCGAGGTGGAACGGCGGCCGGTCGGCGCGCGGAAGCGGCGGATCCTTGAGCACCAGCACGAAGGGGATGACCAGCACGAAGGCGAGCACGGCCGTCAGGTAGGTGCCGGGCACGAGTCCGAGGACGACGAAGGTGACGAGTGCGACGCCAACCACGATGCCGAGGGTCTGGCTGAGGCCCACCCAGCCTGAGGCGACACCACGCTGCGCCACCGGCACCTGGTCGGGGATCGTCGCGGTGAGTCCGGCGTACGACGCGTTGATCGCCGACTGTCCGAGGCCCCAGAAAACGGCGAGGCCGACGACGCTGCTCTGCGTCGACAGCAGTGCGATGGCGATGGCGCCGAAGAAGGCACCGAGGAGCAGCCACGGGCGGCGTCGTCCGAAGCGCGATGTCGTGCGATCGGATAGCGCACCGGCGAGCGGGTTGGCGATGATCGCGACGAAGGCGCCGACACCCGTCACCACGGCCAGCGCCGCCTCCTTGCCGTCGGCCCCCGCGATGTCCTCCGAGAACCGCGGCAGGAGGTTTTGGATCGGGGTGAAGAAGGCGAGCCAGATGCCGAGGTTGGCCAGTGCGAGCGTGGCCAGGAACGTCGCGCGCACCCGCACCGTGGGCTCGGTCAGGGCAGCAGTGGGCACGGGAGGGGCGGTCATGGCATCACCTCGGCTTGTCGGCCGGCCGCGGAGCCGGTGGCGATCTGGCGGAACCACTCGAAGGAGTCCTTGGGGGTGCGCACCTGAGTGTCCGGGTCGACGTAGACCAGGCCGAAGCGCTGGTCGAAGCCCTCGGCCCATTCGAAGTTGTCGGTGAAGGTCCAGCAGAAGTAGCCGCGGACGTCGACCCCGGCCTGCATGGCGTCATGGAGCCCGCGCAGGTGCCGGTCGACGTAGGCGATGCGGAAGATGTCGCGGATGCGGCCGTCGGCATCGATGGTGTCGGGTATCGACGTGCCGTTCTCGGTGATGTAGATCGGCGGGAGCACGTCGCCGTAGCGCTCCTTCAGTCCGACCAGAAGGTCAGTGAGTGCCTGGGGTACGACGGGCCAGTCGAAGCCGGTGCGGGGCACGCCCTCGATGGGCACCAACTCGAAGCCCATGGGGTTGTCGGCTCCAGGCGCCTTGACCTGCTGCGGGTTGTAGAAGTTCACCCCGAGGATGTCGATGGGTGTCGCGATGATCTCGGCGTCTCCGGGGCGCACGACGCTGAAGTCCGAGCCGGGGTACGTCGCCTCCGGGTCTACCGGCTGGCGCCCGAGCAGGATGGGATCGAGCCACTGGCGGTTGTAGATCGAGTCGAGCTTCTCGGCCGCCGCGCGATCGGCGGCTGAATCGGTCAGCGGCCACACAGGGGAGAGGTTCTGCGTGATACCGACGGTGCCGCGGACCCCGGCATCACGCAGTGCCCGCACGGCCAGCCCGTGGGCAAGCAGCAGGTGGTGCACGACAGCCCACACGCCCAGGAACATCGTGCGGCCTGGGGCGTGCACGCCGAAGGAGTGCCCGAAGGACGTCAGCACGAAGGGCTCGTTGAGCGTGATCCAGCCGATGACGCGATCGCCGAGCCGCTCGCCCATCAGCGCGGCGTACTCGGCGAAGGCCTCCGCCGTGGCGCGGTTGGTCCAGCCGCCCTCGTCCTCGAGCGCCTGGGGCAGGTCCCAGTGGTGCAGGGTCACGTAGGGTGCGATGCCGCGCGCGAGCAGGCCATCGACCAGGCGATCGTAGAAGTCGATGCCGGCAGGGTTCACCGGGCCGAGGCCCGTGGGCAGCACACGTGACCAGGCCACCGAGAAGCGGTGCGCGTTGACGCCGAGATGCGCCATGAGATCGAGGTCGGACTCCCAGCGGTGGTAGAAGTCGCACGCCACGTCGCCGGTCTGGCCGCCGGTCACGCGCCCGGGCTGGTGCGTGAACGTGTCCCAGGTCGAGGGCCCCTTGCCATCCTCGTCCCACGCCCCCTCGATCTGGTAGGCCGCGGTGGCGGTGCCCCAGGTGAAGTCGGCCGGGAAGGCGGGGAAGGGCTCGGTGGAGGGCAGCAACTCCATCGCCGTATTGCACCACCGATCCCGTGCCGGGGGAGGGCTTATCGGCCTAGCCGTCGCGCCGCGCTCCCGCGGCCGGTGCGACCTCGCGAACGCTGGCCCCGGGGACCTGACCGCACGCGCTGGACGACGTCGATCAACGCCCGCACGATCAGGAGCACGCGATCGGAGTCGAGATCGGCGAGACGCAAGTCGTGCTGGCTCGTGAAGCAGACGACCTCACATCGACCGAATCCCGGGCGTCGATCAGAGGATAGATCGCCGACGGCGTCCGGTGTCAGCGACGGAAAGCGGTTGTCGAAGACGGCGACCTCGTAGTCGTCCTCGGGGACCTCCGTCGGATTGCCAGGCCTGCACGCGCAGAGCGGGCAGCCCGTGGCCTGCGTCGGGAGGAAGGTGCGGTCCTGGCGGTGCCCGGCGACGATGACCCACTCGCCGGTGAGTCGTCGCGTCGCAACTCGGAGGTCGCAGCGACCGGATCGAGCGGTCGCTGATCGACCCGCGTGCGCTCAGGCGCCCCCGGACGGTCGTGGTAGGTCAGCGCCCGCCCGTCGGCCAGACCTGCCGCAGGACGGCGAAACTCCGGCCACGCGGGCATGGCCGAACTCCACGAGCCGGTCGCCCACCAACGTCAGCGTCGAGATCACGCCGGAGGGACTCGACCTCCTCGCCGAGGCGGCGCCGGTGATCTTGGACCAGGTCTAGCAGCGGTTCTGGTCGCGGCTCACTGACCGCGAGCGCGACACTCCGGTCCCGAGGCGAGGGCCTTGCCGCCGTATCCGCCCACCCCGAGGCGGAAGGTCGTGAACTCGCTGACCGGGGCGGCCGATGCGGCGCCGCTGACGGAGGCGACGAGCGCCGCCGAGATGAGAGCGGCTGCTGCGAGCACGAGGCGAGGTCTCCCCACGCGCTGCGACAATGATCGGGCGGAGGTGCGCATGGTGCTCCATCGCTAGTGCCCGCGGGCAACCCAGTCATCGTATGCCGAGGATTCGCTGCCGATCGTGGTCTCGTCGCCGTGGCCCGTGAGTACGCGCGTATCTGCCGGGAGGGTCAGCAGGCGCTCTAGAGGCCTATGCGGCATTCCGGCACAAGAGGCTGGATGCTTGGCGACGGAACAACCTTTGGATCGATGAGAATGATGCCTTCGAGGCGGCTGGGTTGGCTGCAGATACCTTGAAGTTCACTGTTGGTGTCCGCTTCCCTTGGGAGGTAGGTGTGAGTCCGGAGCCCTACCAATGGAGATGGAAGCAAGATGGCCAAGGAGAGCGGTAGTTCGGCCTCGCCCCCAGATGGCAGCGGGCCGAAGTCAATCTGGTGCGTACTCAATGCGTACTCCTGGCCTTCAGCCCGGAGGAGCGTTGGGGAGAATGGGTGGATTTCCCAGGGAAACTAGGGCATTCTTGGGTTTCGCAGTGGGCCAAGTCTGACGCTCTCATAATCCGTCAGGTCGTGGGTTCGAGCCCCACCCGCCCCACCGAAGTCAGGTCGTGGGTTCGAACCCCACCCGCCCCACCGAACACGACCCACCGATCACCACCCAGGGTTTCGCATCCGTGCGACCCCTCCTTTGGCGGGCGACCGAGAATCGGCTCACGTTCCCGCAGCACAGGGCACGCACAGCACCGCCCAGGGGCGAAACTCCAGTCGGTCCGGCGGGATTGTCGAGCCGCACGAGTCGCAACCGCCGTAGGTCCCCTCGTCGATCTTTGCGAGGGCCCGTGTGATTGCATGAGCTTGCCGATGCAATTCCTGGAGGGTGCCGGCCTGCGAGTGTCGTTCGGTCGATAGTCCGTATCGATCACCGCGGCTCCGATTAGCCGAGTCTCCTGCGGTATCCAGCAGGTCGGTCAAGTCGTGAATCAGTGCGTTGATCTCGCGTTGCTTGGCCAGGAGTGCCTCGCGCGCGTCGTCTGCCACCGACTCAGTGTGCACCAGCTATGTGCCACGTTGCCGATCGTTAAGGCGGCGTCACCTCCGGCGTTCAGATCTGCTGGGCTTTCCCTTCGATTCCCTTGTAGAGGCCATGATCCCTGGCTACGCTTTCTTCATGACCACACCGGGGACCCTCATCCATCACGAGGAAATCAGCACGCAACTCACGGGGGCTAAGGCGTGGAAGGTGCGCTACCACTCCTCTGACGTCAATGGTCGGCCCCATGAGGTCACCGGGTTGGTGATCGCGCCCGAGAAGGTAGACGGGGATCGCCCGGTCATGACCTGGGCGCACGGCACGACTGGCATTGGCGATGCGTCCTGTCCGTCGGCTCAGCCCGATCCAGTGCGCGAGATCATCACCTACTTCGAACCCGAGTCGACCCAGCAGATCGATTACGGCGTACCCGGCCTCCAGTCCTTCATCGACGAGGGCTGGGTCGTCTGCGCGACCGACTACCAGGGCTTGGGCACGCCGGGAATCCACCAGTACACCGTGGGGATCACTCAGGCCCGCGACGCCATCAACATCGTGCACGCTGCGCGGTCCATGAATGTCGGTGCTGGCACAACCGTCGGCTGCATGGGTTGGTCCGAAGGGGGCGGGACTGCCGCGGCCATCGCCGAACTCAGCGACGAGGATTACGGCGACCTCAACCTCATCGGCACCGTGGGCATGTCGCCCGGCGTTTCCAAAGTGGGTCTGCAGATCGGTGGTGCGCTCTTCGCCGCGCTCAAGGACCCGTCAATCCCTCCGGATGGGCATTTGATTCAAATTCTCATGGGCACTCAGGCAGCGAACCCCGACACGCTCTCCCTCTCGGACGTGATGACGCCCCTGGGTATCCATATCGGCGAGACGGCCTGGAACCACCTGCCGGTCCATCACTTGAGCGATGTATACGCCCGCATGTATCGCCTCAAGGGCCCCATCCTCAACTACCCACCCAAGAACTGGGATGCGTGGACGAGTGCTGTGAACGCGGGATCCGCAGGCCAGAAGAAGCCGGTATGCCCCGTGCTCGTGTGCATTGATCTCCTGGACGGCGGCACCGTGGTGCCCGACACGTGGCAGACCGCTTACATCAAGCTCGCACAGTCGCTGGGTGGCACGGTGGAGTCGCATGAGTATCCGCATGACGATCACTTCTCACTGCCGGCGAGCTGCGTGCACTATGCACGCGACTGGCTCACCCGGCTCCTGCCCTAGTACCGGCCCGGGTGCGCCTCCTCAACCGTCAGGTCGTGGAGGCCCAATGAGAGGAAGTCCTGCTCCCACAGGGATCGGCAGAGGCCCAGGTGTCCGCGCTGGTCACAAGTAGTCCCGAGCCGTGCCATGCTGGCCACCTCACGGACGCACGGGCCGTGGATGACGCGAAGGGCTGGCACATGTCTGAGACGACACGGAGACCAGGGCGTGGCTTCGTCATCGCCGGCGGAATCCTGACCGGGCTCTCGGTGCTCGGAACGATCGTGGCATGTGTCGCAACGATCAGTGCCCTCACGGCGGAGAGGACGTATGGCATCGCCTTCTTCGGGATCCTCCTCTATTGGATGATCCTGGCAGCGCCAACCTGGTACGTCGGTGTGCCGCTCCTGGGGCTCGGGCGAACCCAACAGCGCGGGCCGGTGAAGTTTGCTGTGCTGGCCTGGGTGATCGCGTTGATCTTGCTGCCCGTCGTGGCCGTGCTCACCCCCCTGGCATGTGTCCCGTCCGTGGCCGCCGCAGCATGGCTGGTGTGGGGCAAGCCCGCTGAGCAGGCCGCGCCGACTCCTGCTGACGTGCCCTAGTCGACCTTCACCGTCTGGCAGTCCACGGAGGTGGATTCCGTGTAGGGCACCGGGTCGATGCTGCCCTCGGTGTAGACGGCCATGCGCACCAGATCTGTGTCGGGCTTCCCATCGCACTTCGGATGGATGCGCAGGGCGACGCTCACTCCCGACATCGGACCTGCCTTCATGACGGCCGGCACCATCGTGCGCAGGAGGGCTTCCCATGAGATCTGTGGGGGGAGTGCCTCGGATGGCTCAAGGTAGTCCGCGGCCAGGTCGGCGATGGGCCGATAGTCAGGGATCTGCTCAATCGCGGTGCCGTCGGCGTAGCGCAACGCGACGATGACATCCACGGTCGCACCACCCTGGCGCGCAGTCTCCAGGCCGGTCATCTGGAAGTAGAAGGTGTCGACCGCGCGTGCGTTGGTGCATCCGGCTAGGGCCACGAGGGCGACGCAGATGATGGCCCCCCAGACCGACGTGCGTAGGCGCGACACGGTGCCTCCAGGGTGAACGACCGATGTGATGCGGTGCTCAGGCTACGGGGCGTCGAGAAGTCGGCTCGTCCCCGAAGCGGTTGGGTCCGGGCGTGCCGGGGAGCAGGGCGAAGACCAGCAGGACGATCCCCCCGATGCCGGAGAGCAAACCGAGCACGGCCCCCGCGGCGAACAGGACCTGGTTCTGCAGCGCCGATAGGGCAAAGAGGACGAAGCCGAGAACGCCGCTGGCGATGGTGAGCAGGTACCACCACCCGGACTTGCCAGAGTCGTGCAGCCGCCTGAACCATACGGCGCTGACCGGCAGGATGGTCACCAGGAACCACACGAGGGTGGCGATGATCCCGACCTGGGCAAGTGCACCCCACCGCTGGGGGTCCGCGCTCGTGGAGATGCCGACCATCGTGATGGTGTAGAGCACTGTGGACACGATGACCATGAAGAGGTAGAACCACCAGAACTCCGAGCGGGTCGCCCGGCCGCGGAAGTTCACGTAGTTCGTGAAGACGGTCGTGATGGCCTGGCCAAAGCTCATGGGGACTCCTCGCCCGTGTCGTGACCTACGCCGAGGTTAGCGACCCGGTGACCGACTCCCCCCTGCGCTCCCGTCGTTCCTCTCGACCCGACGGATCTAGGCCTGAGCCGGCACGGTCGCTTCGGCCATTAGCCTGTCGCGCGTGAGTTCCACCGAGACAGCGCTGCCTGATGACTCGCGTCGCGTCCTCATCGGCCTCTGCCTGGCTATGGGCGGCGCCCTCGTCGGCCTGGCCTCGCTCAACTTCGTGCTCACGCCGATGCTGGCCGACCTCGGCATCGACGAGCAGGGTGCCAGCGTGGCGCTCTCCATTCCTTCCATCGCGTCGCTCCTCGTCGTCTTCCTGGCGGGGAGGCTGGGCGACCGGCGGGGTCATCGCACGGTGATCATGTGGATGAGCGTGTCCTTCATGCTCGGTTCGGCGATCGTCGCGATGGCGCAGGGCCTCACGCTCGTCGTCATCGGGCTGCTCTTTCAGGGCCTTGCCTCGACGGCGATTCAGATCGTCGTCTTCGGGATGCTCTCCGAGCGCTTCAGTGAGCCGAAGGTGCGCGCGGCCGCCTTCGGCACCTTCGGCATGGTGTCGCCCTTCATCTGGATGTGCTTCCCCGTGCTCACCGGGTTCGTGGTCGGGGAGGTCTCCTGGCGCTGGGTAGCCGTGCTGTGGGTGGTCAGCGGCCTTGTCATCATGCTCGCCGCGATGTTCCTCCTCCCACGCCCCGCTGACGTGCGTCCCACGGGGGAGATCGTCACGCCTATCCTGGCCGGAGCCACAGTCGCAGGAGCGGTCCTCTCCCTCGACCAGCTCAATGCCGAAGGGCTATCGGCTGGCACGCTCGGCGCCTTCGCCCTCACCGCTGCCCTCGCGATCACGTGCGGCATCCTCATGCGCCGGTTGCCGGCGCCGGCGTTCTCGCTGCAGCCACTCGGGCTGGGGCGCACGCGTGCGCTGCTGAGCGTCGTGGTGATCATCCCCCTCATCAACACCGTCTTCCTCATGACGATGGCCTTCCAGTACCTCTACGGCCTCACGGTCCTGCAGACGGCGATCGTGATGATTCCCGCCCAGGCGGCCGCCGTGCTCGGCACGCGCTTCATCGCAGGGCCACTCATGCAGCGCATCGGTGTGACGGCGACCGCGGCGACCTTCTTCGCGATCCTCGCCGTAGCGATGCTCGGATCCTTCTTCGTGCAGGTGGACTCGCCACTGTGGGTTCCCATCGCCTACATCACCGTCTACAACGTCCTCACCGTCGCGGCATCGATTACGGTGACGAGCAGCGTGCTCGCATCGGATCCCGACGTGCCCGCGGATCAGCTCGCGGCGTACCGCGGCTCCGGGGTTGCCCTCGGTGGCGTCCTGGCGGTTGTGGTGATGAACACCGCGGTCTTTGGCCTGGCGCGGCTCTATATGTCCGCCGACCTGGCGGCCAATGGGCTGTCTCAGGCGGACGCCGCGAGCCTCATGGGGGAGATCCAGTCGTCGTCGACGTCAGTGGATCTCATGAGCCAGTACGCCGCGCCTCTGCCCTCCGGAGTCGAGACGAGCGAGGTCATCGCCGAGAGCATCGCCGCGGGCCTGCACGTCAATGGTGTTATCGGCGCGGTGCTGGCA
>VGBL01000005.1 GCA_016870515.1 Actinomycetota bacterium
CGACGAAGGCTGATTCAAGAGCTAGCGGACCTCGACGATCGGCAGCCGCAGGGCACCCGGCGCGTGCTCGGGCACGAAGGGATTCTTGGGTGCCACGGCCTCGACGGCGACGTACGCGGTGCCCAGCTCCGGGCGCACGTCCTCCTCGCCCTTGTTGGGCCACATCGCCATGGCGCGCTCCGCCTGTGCGGTGATCGTCAGGGAGGGATTCACGCCGAGGTTCGCCGTGATCGCGGAGCCATCGACAATGTGCAGTCCGGGATGTCCGAAGGCCCGGTGGTAGGCGTCCACCACGCCCGTCTCCTCATCGGCTCCGATCACGCAGCCACCGACGAAGTGCGCCGTCATCACGGCGTCGAAGTTGTCGAAGGCATTGGACCCGGCCACGCCGTCGATCTGGTCGGCGATGCGGTGCACGACCTCGTCGGAGATGGGGATGTACGACGGGGCCGGATTGGACTCGTCCTTATTGGTCGCCAGGCGCCAGCCGAGTCGCCCGCGCTTGCCGGTGAGGGTGAGTGAGTTGTCGACCGGCTGCATGACGAGCGAGATCACCGCGCGCTCGCTCCATTTGCGCACGTTGACCAGGTAGGCAGCGTTGGCACGCTGCCGCCAGATCTCCTTGGTCCACGTGCGCCAGCGTGGCTCGCCCGGCCGCGGCACGGTGATGACCGACTGGAGCAGGCCCATGGAGTTGGAGCCCTTGCCGTAGCGGCACGGCTCGACATGGGTGCCGACGTCGTCGGGGAAGAAGCTCGAGGTAATCGCGACACCGCGGGTGTAGTCCGCGTCCGGGGACTTCGCCACGGCACCGAGGATCGACTCGGAGTTGGTGCGCGACAGGCGGCCGAGCATGCGCGAGAGGCGGGGCAGCTTGCCCTCGTCCTTCATGCGGTGCAGGAGCTTCTGGGTGTTGTAGGTGCCCGCGGCCATGATCACATGCTCCGCAGTGAAGGTGCGGGTGCGCCGCGACAGGCTGCCGGTGCGCTTGGTCGTGATGGTGTAGCCGCCGCCTGTGCGCGGCTCGATCGAGGTCACGGTCGTCATCGGATGCACGATCGCCCCAGCCGCCTCGGCCAGGCCGAGGTAGTTCTTGGGCAGCGTGTTCTTGGCGTTGTGGCGGCATCCCGTCATGCACTCGCCGCACTCGGTGCAGCCGGT
The DNA here is from genome assembly GCA_016870515.1 of Actinomycetota bacterium. Classification (GTDB taxonomy): domain Bacteria; phylum Actinomycetota; class Actinomycetes; order S36-B12; family S36-B12; genus Mxb001. The sequence continues at coordinate 1,162 of VGBL01000005.1, forward strand.
GCGCTCCGGGCCGACGCCTCCGAAGAAGGGGTCTGGCTTCTTCACGCCCGGGCCGTCGCCGAAGTAGACGCCGACGGGCGTCATCTGGAAGGTGTGCCCGACGCCCATCTCATCGGCGACCGCCTTCATCACGACGTCACTGGGGGTCATCGTCGGATTGGTAACGACACCGAGCATGCGCGAGGCCTGGTCGTAATAGGGCGCGAGCTCGCCGGCCCAGTCGGTGATGTGGGCCCACTGCCTGTCCTCGAAGAAGCGCTTCGGCGGCACATAGAGCGTGTTGGCGTAGACGAGCGATCCGCCGCCGACGCCCGCTCCCGCGAGGACGACGACGTCTTTCAGGACGTGGATGCGCTGGATGCCGGTGCAGCCGAGCGCAGGGGCCCACAGGAAGCGGCGCAGGCGCCACGAAGTCTTGGGGAAGTCGGCATCGGTAAAGCGTCGGCCGGCCTCGAGCACTCCGACGCGGTAGCCCTTCTCCGTCAGCCGGAGCGCGGCGACCGAACCGCCAAAGCCCGAGCCGACGACGAGCACGTCGTAGTCGAAGCCCGCCATATCCGCCTCCCTTATCCGTGGTGATGCCAGATCTGAGCTGAGCCTAGATCCGCAGGCGTCCCATGGTGCCCACCGCCGTGGCGAGGAACTGACCCCATCGTTGCGCGTCGAGGCCGAGCCGGGGGCCGAAGCCGAGAAGTCGCTGGGTCGCGATGGCCTGGGGCTCGGTGTAGTTGATCAGGCCGCCCTCGCCGTGACGGTGCCCCAGGCCTGAATCCCCCAGGCCGCCCATGGCCGCGGCCGTCGAACCCCAGGACGCGGCGTACCCCTCGTTGACGTTGACCGAGCCGGTGCGAAGGCGCCTCGCCAATCGCCGGCCAGCGCGCAGGTCGCGGGTGAGGATCGATGCGTTGAGGCCGTACGTCGTGTCATTGGCCCGGCGCACGGCCTCGTCGTCGTCGTGCACGGGATAGACGGCGGCCACAGGTCCGAAGGTCTCCTCGCGGCACACGGTCATGGATTCCGTGACGTCGGCCAGCACGGTCGGCTCGAATGCCAGCGGGCCGATATCGGGACGGGCCCGACCACCGGCAAGGACGGTGGCTCCGAGTGCGACAGCCTCGTCGACGTGCGCCGTGACGCGCTCGAGGTGCTCCGGAGACACCAGGCAGCCAATGTCTCCCACCCAGCCCGGACCCGATGCGATGCGCAGGGACAGAACACGCGGGATGAAGTGGGCAAGGAAGGCGTCGTAGACATCGACGTTGACGTAGATGCGCTCCATAGAGATGCACAGCTGGCCGGCGTTGGCGAAGCACGCGCGCACAGCCGTCTCCGCGGCCTTCGCCGGATCGACGTCGGCGCGGACGATCATGGCATTTTTGCCACCGAGCTCCAGGGTGCACTCGACAAGCCGCTTGGCACACCGCTCGGCCACCACCCGTCCCGTGGCAGTGGAACCTGTGAACATCACGTGGTCGACCGTGTCGATGACAAGGGGTCCGGCGACCGGACCCTCCCCCGGGATGATCGCCATGAGCCCATCGGGCAGCCCGGCAAGGAGCATCTGCTCGAGCACCCATGCGGCAACTAGGGTCGTCTGCGGGTCAGGCTTGAGCAGGACGCCATTGCCGGCGAGCAACGCAGGCACCGCATCACTCGCCGCGAGGGTGAGCGGGTAGTTCCAGGGAGCGATGATGCCCACCAGCCCGACTGGCTTGCGCACTTCCTCAACGCCTACCAGCACCGGCAGCGCGCCTCGCACGCGACGGCCGCGCAGCAGCTTTGAGGCGGTCCGCGTGTAGTACTGGGTCACGACGGCGACGTCGAGGACCTCCTCGAGTGCATCGGCGCGGGCCTTGCCGACCTCCCACTGCAGCAAGTCGAGGGCCTCGTCGCGCCTGGTGATGACAAGGTCGTGGAAGCGCCGCATGATGCGCACGCGATCGCGCACGGGGCGCCCCGCCCACTCGCGCTGCACCGAGCGCGCACGCGCAGCGGCACTGGCGACGTCGTACCCCGTGGCCATGGGCAGGCGATAGAGCAACTCGCGACTGAAGGGGGCGTGCACGTCGCGTGTGTCGGCGTCGGGCGCCACGGCGAGGCGGGAGAGGAGCGAGGCGGAGGCCGGCCGCGCCGAGAGGATGGCCATGCGGCCACACTACGCGCGGGCGAGGGGGTGCCGGTCGGCGTACGCCGCGATCTCCTCAGCGACGCGCCCCTCGTCCCAGCCCAGGATCGGGGCGATCACAGGGGCCACGGCGGCGGCCGCAGCCCGTCCGTGGTCGGGCGACTCCGGGGTGATGCGCAGTCGCCGGGCGAGGACATCCTCGAGGTCGAGCGCGCCCTGGTGGCTCACGGCCACCACGGCCTCGGCCGCCAGGTGCCGGCCCTGAGGCGGTAAAGGCTCGCGCAAGGCAGGGTCGGCTTCAAGGGCATCGAAGACTTCACTCACACGCGAGCCATGCCGCCTCAGCAGTCGCTCGACGGTCTTCACGGGCAGGTCCCCGCGCTCGGCCAGGCTCGCTCGATCGGCCCACAGATCGGTGAATCCCACGGCTCCGACGAGTGGGATGTCCGCGGTCGAGGACGCGGGGATGGCATCGTCGTCCAGATCGGTCACGGCGGCGTCGACCGCATCCGCCGCCATCACGCGGTACGTCGTGTACTTGCCACCGGCGACAGCCACGAGTCCGGGCACCGGGTGGAAGATCATGTGTTCGCGGGAGACCTGGGTCGTGGTCTCCGCCGACTCCTCCGCGACGAGGGGCCGATAGCCGGCGTACGTGCCGATGACTTCCTCGCGCCGCAGCGGGCGGGCGAGCCAGCGATTGGCCTGCCCGAGCAGATAGAAGATCTCGTCCTCCGTCGCCGTGGGATCTGCCAGGCTCTCGCTAGGCTTGCGCGCAGTGTCGGTGGTGCCCACAATCCAGTCGCCACCCCAGGGCAGCAGGAAGAGCACGCTCGCAGGCGTGCGGGCGATGATCGCGGTGGTCGACCGGATAGCCTGCCCGCGCACGAAGAGGTGGACGCCCTTGCTCTGCTGCACCCGCTCCGACGCCTCAGCATCGACCATGCGGAGGACTTCATCGGTCCAGATCCCCGCTGCGGCGATGACGACGCTCGCGCGGATATCGAAGTGCTCGCCTGTCGTCTCATCCTCGACACGCACCCCGGTCACACGCTCGCCCTCGCGAAGGAGTTCCTCCACGCGTGCGCGCGTGAGGATATGAGCGCCGTACGAGGCAGCCGTGCGCGCGACGGCCACCGTGTGCCGGGCATCGTCGATCTGAGCATCGTGGAATCGGACTGCACCGGCGATCTCGCCAGCGTCCAGGTCGGGGGCGAGCGCCTTGGCCTCCTCGACGTTGAGGCTCTTGGGCCGCGGCATCGTGCCGCCGTAGCTTCCGATGCGGCTCAGCGCGTCGTAAAGACGCACGCCGGAGGCGACATAGGGCCGCTCCCACTTCCTGCCCACGGGGAAGAGGAAGGGGATCGGCCGGACCAGGTGGGGTGCGAGTCGGTCGAGGAGGAGGCCGCGCTCGGTGAGTGCCTCGTGGACCAGCGAGAACTCACGCTGCTCGAGGTAGCGCAGTCCACCGTGAGCAAGGCGCGATGAGCGGGAGGAAGTGCCGGCAGCGAGATCGCTCTGCTCCACGAGCGCGACACTGAGCCCACGTGCTGCCGCATCGAGTGCCGCACCGCTCCCGACGACGCCACCGCCGATGACCACGACGTCCACGTCATGGTCGCGCAGGTAAGTGATCGAGCGAGCCCGCGAAGCGGTCCCGAGCCGATCATCGGCGTACTCCACGACATCAGCCCCCTTCCCGCGGTACGCGTGTCGTGCCCGGTGTGCCTCTGCATTTGCCGAGTGTGCAGTGGCGAGCGCGATTTGAGCCGGATTCGTGCTCCCCTGCTCACGTGGACTAGGGCGCCACGACCGTGATGCTGCCGATGATGAGGATATCGCGATTGCCCAGCGAGTCGCGCACGGAAACAGCGAGTAAGTAGGCACCGGGCCAGGCCTGCTGACTTAGGGTGAAATCCTGCTCCCAGATGCCGCTGAGCAGATCGCCCGCGACGAGTCGGGCCGGCGTCTTGGCGGAACCAGGCTTGTGGTCCTAGCCGACCAGGGAGTACTCGGGCGTGTAAACCCAAGCTTCCGTGTACAGCACGCCCGAGGGATCCGAGAGCTCCCACCTGAGCGAGAGCGAATCGCCGATAGCGCTCCATGACACGACGAGAGCGGCGCCTGCACTTACCGTGTCCGGCACCTTTTTGCCAACGAGTTCAGGGGCCTTCGTGTCAACGACCCACCCGATGAATGCGGGGTCGGCCGAGCATGCGTCCTCACCCCGTCCTCCCGAACCCCGATCCGTGCCCGGGCCTCCTGTCAGGATGTCGTTGCCGGAACGGCCCACGAGGCGGTCGGCACCCGGACCGCCTCGCAGAATGTCGTCGCCCGCGAGCCCAATCAGGGTGTCATCGCCGCCCTCGCCGCAGGTCACATCGCGCCCAGGTGTACCGCGCAAGACGTCCGGACCTGAGGTACCGGTGATCGTGCACTCAACCGGTGGAAGCACGGACGTCGCCCTCGCAGGCGCAGGGACGATCACCAGGAGGGCGCCCAGGAACCCGGCTGCGCACACCCCCGCACTCACGCTTCTGCCGTCGTCACCGTACCGGCGGTCCCGTGAGCTCGCAGTCCGCCCCGGCGAGGGATCCAGGTCGGTACGCTGGAGAAGGGTTTGGACCCGTCGTGCTCACTTCTGCACACTCGAGAGGTCACTGCGGGTCAAGGATGACATCGATGCGCTGGAACTCCTTCAGATCGCTGTAGCCGGTAATGGCCATTGCCTTGCGCAACGCACCGACGACGTTGGACGAGCCGTCAGCCGTCGACGACGGACCGTGCAGGATCTGCTCGAAGGTGCCCACCACACCCAGGTGCTTGCGCTCTCCGCGAGGCAGGGATCGGTGCCACGCCTCCGGCCCCCAGTGCTCGCCCCGGCCCGGGGAATCGGAGGCACGCGCCAGGACAGAGCCGATCATGACCGCGTCGGCACCGCAGGCAATGGCCTTCACGAGGGCTCCGCTCGAGCCGACGGCACCATCGGCAATGACATGGACGTAGCGGCCCCCGGACTCGTCGAGATAGTCGCGTCGCGCAGCAGCGACATCGGCCACCGCGCTGGCCATCGGCACCCGGATGCCCAGGACATCGGAGGTGGTCAACGCAGCCCCGCCACCGAATCCGACGAGGACGCCTGCAGCACCGGTGCGCATGAGGTGCAGGGCAGCCTGGTAGGTCGCGCAACCGCCCACGATGACGGGGACCTCGAGCTCGTAGATGAACGTCTTCAGGTTCAATGGCGCGCCGTTGCTTGAGACGTGCTCCGCCGAGACCGTGGTGCCGCGGATGGCGAGCAGGTCGATCCCGGCGGCGACAGCATGAGGGGCTAGCTGGGCCGCTGCCTGGGGCGAGACCGCGACAGCCACGGTGGCTCCGCCGTCGCGCATCTGCTTGACGCGCTCGGTGATGAGGGCCGGATCCACCGGCTGGTCACCGTAGGCATGCTGCAGGCATGCGATGGCCTCATGGGAGGGGAGCTCGCGAATGCGGTCGAGCTGCGGGCGAGGGTCGGCGTAGCGCGTCCACAGGCCCTCGAGGTTGAGCACCGCCAATACGCCGAGGCCGCTGAGCGTGATCGCGGTCTCCGGAGACACGACCGAGTCCATGGGCGCCGCGATGATCGGCGCCCGGAAGCGGTAGGCGTCGATCTGCCAGGCGGTCGACACCTCGTCAGCGTCGCGCGTGCGGCGGCTCGGCGCTACGGCAATGTCGTCGAAGGAGTAGGTGACGCGGCCGCGCTTGCCGCGACCGATCTCGACATCTGTCACGGGAGTCCTAGCGGGAGTGGTAGTTGGGTGCCTCGACGGTCATGACGACGTCGTGCGGATGGCTTTCCTTCAGACCGGCTGCAGTAATGCGAACGAACCGGCCCTTCGCGTGAAGCTCCTCGATGGTTGAGGCACCGGAGTAACCCATGGATGCTCGCAGGCCGCCGATGAGCTGGTGCGACACGATCGACAGGGGCCCACGGTAGGGCACCATGCCCTCGATGCCCTCGGGCACGAGCTTGTCGTCGCTGAGCACGTCGTCCTGGAAGTAGCGGTCCTTGGAGTAGGAGCGTCCCTGTCCACGCGACTGCATGGCACCCAAAGACCCCATGCCGCGGTAGGACTTGAATTGCTTGCCGTTAACGAAGACGACCTCGCCGGGCGCCTCCTCGCATCCCGCCAGCAAGCTGCCGATCATGACGGTGTCGGCTCCGGCCACGAGAGCCTTGGCGATGTCGCCCGAGAACTGCACGCCCCCGTCTGCGATGATCGGTACCCCGGCGGGCCGCGCTGCCAGGCTGGCCTCGTAGATCGCAGAGATCTGCGGGACGCCGACACCGGCGACCACTCGCGTGGTGCAGATGGAGCCCGGACCGACGCCCACCTTGATGCCGTCAGCGCCCGCGTCGATCATGGCCTGCGCACCCTCGCGCGTGGCCACATTGCCACCGACCACATCGACCTTGGTCGAGCGCTTCAAGAGCGCCACCATGTCGACGACAGCGCGCGAGTGACCGTGAGCGGTATCGACCACCAGGAGATCGACCCCCGCGTCAATGAGGGAGTGAGCACGCTTCTCGGCGTCGGGGCCGACACCCACTGCCGCACCCACCATCAGTCGCCCCGCGGAGTCCTTGGTGGCGAGCGGGTACTTGTCGGACTTGACGAAATCCTTGACGGTGAACAGGCCACCCAGTCGCCCATCTGGGTGGACGAGCGGAAGCTTCTCGACCTTGTGGCCCGCGAGGAGCCGCAGGGCATCCTCAGGGTCGACGCCCACCGGAGCCGTAACGAGCGGCATCGGCGTCATGACCTCGCTGACGCGCCGTGACATGTCGTCTTCGAAGCGCATGTCTCGGTTGGTGATGATGCCGACGAGCCGGCTGCCGTCGTCGACGACGGGGACTCCGCTCACGCGATAGCGCCCGCAGAGCGCATCGACCTCGGCAAGGGTGGCGCCGGGTCCGCACGTGATGGGATTGCTCACCATGCCCGCTTCGGACCGCTTGACCATGTCGACCTGACCCGCCTGGTCGTCGATGGAGAGGTTGCGGTGCAGGATGCCGATGCCGCCTTGACGGGCCATGGCGATGGCCAGGCGCCCCTCGGTGACGGTGTCCATGGCGCTCGACAGGAGCGGCACGCGCACCGACAGGTTGCGGGTGACGCGGCTGGTGGTGACGACCTCGCTGGGGACCACATCGGACTCGGCCGGCAGCAGCAGCACGTCGTCGAAGGTGAGCCCCAGGTAGGCGAAGGGCTCGGGCAGCTGCGCTGATGGCCCGGTCGGCATGGGGTCAGGCTACCCGTCGCTCGGCAAGAGCCGCCGGGCCGCCGGGCCGTCGAGCCAGCGCGCGCGCAACTCCTCCGGGAGGCCGGCCGCCACGGTCAGCACCGCGCTCGCCCCCCGTGATCGGAGCGCGTCGATCTCTCGCGTCAGATCGGGAGTGGCGCGACCAGCACGGACGAGATCGTCTGCGATGAGGGCCGCCGGCCACTCGAGGGTTGCCCAGCCACCCGAGAGCATCAGCGGGGCCGCTCGCACAATCGCCTCTCCGCACACGGGCGCGGGCGTCGAACTGCCACGAGCGGCGTCGATGACGAGGAGGGACTTGGCTTCATGTCGTTGCGAGCGTCCGGCGCACGCGGCGAGGGCTCGCTCCCCCGCGTCGATGGCCGCCTGAGCATCCCCCTCCAGCAGGGCGAGCTCCGCGGATACCCAGGACTGTCGCGTCAGCGTTCGCCATCCGGCCGCCGCAAGCACGCCGGATCGCTCGAGGTAGTCGTATGCAGCACCGGCATGTCCCTCGGCCACGTCGTCTGCCGCGAGTCCTAAGAGTGCGTCGGCGCGCGACTCGTCGTCGCAGGACAGTGCAAGTGCCCTGGCATCATGCTCGCGCGCCGCGCGTACGTCGCCCACCTGACGCAGGTGGCTGCCACGCATGGAGAGGGCGAGCGATGCCCAGCGGGGCTCCTCGACCGCCAGACGATCGAGAGTTGACCAGGAGGTCGTGTAGTGACCGCGCCCACCGAGCTCGGCAGCCTCCTGCCACAGGTCGGCGACCCCGGTCACGAACTAGCGCCGGCCGCCCGTGCCAGTCGAGCAACGGCCTCGGACAGGTCATCGACATGCTCACCACGTGGTAGCGCTCCCGGGTGCCAGCCGGGGCCGCCCAAGAGCAGGAGTGGTTCGGGACGAAGTTCGGGGAGGGACATCGACTCGGCGGGGTCACCGGTGCCGGCGGTCTGAGACCACACGAGGACGCCACCGGGCCCGAGGCGCCGAATGGCGTGACCCAGGGCATCCCAGGGAGTGCGTGCGCCCATCATGCGCACTTCGACACCGCGCTCAGACAGCGCTGCGGCGAGAGCCCATAGGGGCAACACGTGGTTTTCGCCGGGTGCACTCGCGAGCACGACAACCGCTGCCGAGCGCGGGTTGTCGTTGGAGACGCGCGAACTGAACTCGGACTGGATGGCCTCGGAGAGCACATGCTCGACCTCGGTGCCACGACCAGTCTGCTCCCACCGCTGGCCGACCCCGACCAGCACCGGCATGACGATGTGGTCCCACGTCCAGACGACACCGCGACGGTCGAGTGCCTTGGCCAGGATGGCGCGACAGGCATCGGCATCGAGAGCAAGTGCGGCGCGCGCCAGACCGCGAGCCTGCGGAGTGCCGTCGGGGATCGCTACGACCTGTCCCCCGCCGTGACGTGCGCCGAGGTCGGGCTCTACCTCGACTTGGCTCAGAGCCGCCCGGGCAGCCTCCGCCGGAGGGACCCCCGAGAGGACGTAGCGACGCATCCGCTCGAGGCGGGCCACGTCGGCGGAGGAGTAGCGGCGGTGCGCACCTGCGGCGTGCTGGCTCGGGCCCAGGCCGTAGCGGCGGTCCCAGGTGCGCAGGGTGGCCGGGGCCACCCCCAGGCGCCGGGCGACCGCCGACACGGTCAGGCCGACCCCAGGCAGCGACGCGCCGGGGCCGAGGGCCTCAGCCGCACCCTGCACCCGGCCTGTCATGAGTCTATTCTTGGCCGAATCCACAAGGACGCATCTTGGGGAGCCGTGGGGCGCTCCTGGGGACCCTGGTACCCCCTCATGGAGCCCGACTGGAAATTATTCGAAAATTGGTCAACTCCAGATCTTGACTAACTTCTGGCGCGCTTTGTATGGTGTGGGCAGGAAATCCCATGATGAGCAGGAGGACATGACATGGCGGACGTATCCCGGCTTCCCGGGCCCAACGCCGATATCTGGGACTGGCAACTGCTGGGCGCCTGCCGCGGCGAGGATCCCGACACCTTCTTCCATCCGGAAGGTGAGCGTGGCCCCGCTCGCGAGGCGCGCGAGAAGGCGGCCAAGGCCGTCTGCGCCAGTTGCCCGGTGATCGCCCAGTGCGCCGCGCACGCCCTTGCGGTGCGCGAACCCTTCGGCGTGTGGGGTGGCATGAGCGAGGACGACCGAGAAACCATCTACCAGCGTCGTCGCCTAGCTCCCGCGGTCTAATCGTTCGAAGACCCAAAAGGCCTCACCCGCGATCCGGGTGGGGCCTTTTGACGTCTCATGGTTCTGGCGTAGCAACCTGCCGATATCCACGCGCCTCGCCGAGCACGACCAGTGCCGTGCCTGTCACGACGACGAGCAGCCCGATGACCACGCTTCGCGAGAAGGGTTCAGCGAGCAGCGACCAGCCGAGCAGCACAGCAACGATGGGATTGACGAAGGCGAACGTCGAGACCAGCGAGAGCGGTACGTGCTGAAGCAGGTAGGTATAGCAGGCATAGCCAATCACTGATGCGACGACCAGCCACCAAAAGCCTGCCCAACTCACGTCCGAGTACTCCGTCGGCACCGGGGCCTCGCCCGCCACGAGCCCGACCACCATCACCGCGAGCCCGCCCCACATCAGCTGGTAGACCGTGGTGACGAGCGTGTTGGACGGCAGGTCGAGCGTGCGTGAGCGCCAGGAGAAAAAGGCGTAGGTCATACTGGCGACCACCATCACCCCCGACCACAGGGCGACGACTCCCGGGGTCTCCTCGCCGAGCGGCGCGATCCCACCAGGAAGCAGCATGGCTGCCACTCCGATGATGCCTATCGCGACGCCGAGCGACGTGCGCCAACCGACACGATCACCCAATGCCACGCGCAGCAGGATCATCCACAGTGGAACGGTCGCTCCGATCAGCGCGGCAACACCGCCGGGGATGTGCTGGAGGGCGAGGGCGACCAGGGCGGCCCAGATGCCGATGATGCCGGTGCCGGCGAGGGCCGTCGTCGCGATCTGGCGCCTGGAGATGACCAGGACGCGCGGTCCTCGAAGGATCATCAGCAGAGCAGCGAGGAGCAGCCCGCCCACGAGGTAACGCGCGCCCGCCGCCAGGAGTGGGGGCATCGTCTGCACCATTGCCGACGTGCCGAGGAACGTCGTGCCCCAGACGATCCAGAGGGTGACGAGGGGTCCCCAGGTGCGAACAGCCGGGGGGCCCGGCGCCGCGATGAACGCGGTGCCGGGCCCCTCGCGCATGGACCTGAGGCTAGCCCTCAGTGGCTGTGGCCGTGGTGGCCGTGACCGTGGCTGTGCCTGGCCTCCGGCTCCTCTTCCTTCTTCTCGACGACGAGCGCCTCGGTGGTGAGGAGCATGCCGGCGATGGAGGCGGCGTTGGACAGTGCGGACTTCGTCACCTTGACCGGGTCGATGATGCCCGCCGCGATGAGGTCCTCGTAGGTGCCCGTGGCGGCGTTGAGGCCCTGGCCCACGGGAAGCTCCGACACTTTGTTGACCACGACGTAGCCCTGGTCGCCGGCGTTCTCGGCGATCCAGCGCAGCGGCTCAACGGCAGCCTTGGCGACGACGGTCACGCCGGTGGCCTGGTCTCCGGAGAGCCCGATGTCACCCGCGAGTGACGTGCTGGCGTGCACCAGTGCGGTGCCTCCCCCGGCGACGATGCCCTCATCAATGGCTGCGCGCGTCGCGGAGACGGCGTCCTCGACGCGATGCTTCTTCTCCTTGAGCTCGACCTCGGTGTGGGCGCCCACCTTGATGACGACAACGCCACCGGAAAGCTTGGCAAGACGCTCCTGAAGCTTCTCGCGATCCCAGTCGGAGTCGGTGCGCTCGATCTCCTGGCGGATCTGCGTGATGCGATCGGCCACGGCCTGCTTCTCACCACCGCCGTCAACGATGGTGGTGTCGTCCTTGGTGACGACCACGCGGCGCGCATGGCCGAGCACGTCGAGGCCGACCTGGTCGAGCTTGAGCCCGACCTCGGGGGCGACGACCTGGGCGCCGGTGAGGATGGCGATGTCCTGCAGGATCGCCTTGCGGCGATCGCCGAAGGCTGGGGCCTTGACGGCGCAGGAGGCGAAGGTGCCGCGGATGCGATTGACCACGAGGGTTGACAGCGCCTCGCCGTCGACGTCTTCGGCGACGATCAGCAGCGGCTTGCTCGTCTGCGCAACCTTCTCGAGCACCGGAAGGAGCTCGGAGACAGCCGAGACCTTGCCCTGCACGAGCAAGATGTTGGCGTCTTCGAGAACGGCCTCCATGCGCTCGGCATCGGAAACGAAGTAGGGCGAGATGAAGCCCTTGTCGAATTGCATTCCCTCGGTGAACTCAAGGCCCATCTCGGCGACGCTGGACTCCTCTACGGAGATGACGCCGTCCTTGCCCACCTTGTCGAAGGCATCGGCGATGAGCGAGCCCACCTCTGCGTCCTGAGACGAGATGGTCGCCACCTGGGCTATCTCCTCGCGGCCCTGCACCTCGCGGGCGGCGGACGAGAGCGCGTCGTTCATGGCCGTCACTGCGGCGTCGATGCCCTTCTTCAGGGCCATCGGGTTGGCGCCTGCGGCGACCTGGCGCAAGCCCTCCTTGACCATGGCCTGGGCGATCACCGTGGCGGTGGTGGTGCCATCGCCAGCGATGTCATTGGTCTTGGTGGCCACCTCCTTGACGAGCTGGGCGCCGAGGTTTTCGTAAGGGTCTTCAAGCTCGATCTCGCGCGCGATGGTCACGCCATCGTTGGTGATCGTGGGCGAGCCCCACTTCTTGTCGATGACGACATTGCGGCCGCGCGGCCCGAGTGTCACCTTCACGGTGTCGGCGAGCGCGTTGACGCCCCGCTCGAGGCTACGTCGGGCGGACTCATCGAATTCAAGGATCTTGGCCATGGAGGGTCCTTCTGATTCTTTGGGCTAATGGGAATGTCGGGGGCCCTGCGGGCGAGCCGGGCGGGGCTTGACGCCCCACGCCCGGCATCGCACGTCAGGTCGCCCGATCCGGGCGGCTTTGCCGACCCGCCGGGCGCGGAGGAGGACTTACTTCTCGACGACGGCGAGTACGTCGCGCGCCGAGAGGATGAGGTACTCCTCGTTGTTGTACTTCACTTCGGTGCCGCCGTACTTCGAGTAGATGACGACGTCGCCGATCTTGATGTCGAGCGGAATGCGCTTGTCGCCGTCTTCGTCGAAACGACCCGGGCCAACCGCCAGGACCTTGCCCTCCTGGGGCTTCTCCTTTGCGGTGTCAGGGATGACGAGGCCAGACGCGGTCGTCTGCTCGGCGTCGAGCGGCTGGACCAGGATGCGGTCCTCGAGCGGCTTGATGGAGACCGACACGATGATGTCCTCCGGGTAGATAAGGATGGGTACTCGAGTCGCCCCGTCGTCGCGGTGCCGGTTCGACCCTCGTCGCCCCCGCCGACCTAGCAGTCTGGCCGGTCGAGTGCCAAAACGAAGACTAGGGGGTCGGTTAGCACTCCGTCAATTCGAGTGCCAGCCCCGCCGAGACGGCGGCCCCCAGGGGCGGTTCGTGATCTGGCCTGCCGACCTCAAGACGCCGCAGGCGCGGGCCCTGGAAGCCGAGCTCACGGGCGCCGACCCGCTGGCGGCGATCAGCGCCGTACGCCGCGCCCATCCAGAGATCGACCCGGCCCTGGTGTCCACCGTGGCGACCCAGGCCCGCGGGTGCGAGCGCGGGTCAGCGACGTGTAAGACGGCCGATGTCGACATGTCGGCGGAGGAGATGCCTCGTCGCATCGGGCATCGGGGTGCCCGCGACGGTGCGGCGATCACCGTGGCATTCGTGCGCGTTGCCGAGGGGATGCGCGCCTACGAAGTCACGCGCTGAGCGTCGCGGATATGCGTGCGATGGACTCAGGGCCGACTCCGCAGCATCCGCCGATGAGCCGCACTCCGTCGATCGCAGCCCAGCTGCGCACGAGGTCGTCTCTCGCCTGGCGTCCCTCCCCCGACCAGCCGGTCACCGGATCCCACGACCGACCCGAGTTGGGGTAAGCCACCAGGGCGAGGGCGGTGGCCGCGGAAAGTCGACTCAGCAGGCGACCGACGTGCTCGGGGGCGGTGCAGTTGACGCCCACGGCGAGGACGGTCGGTGACTCCGCCGCCACCGCGAGGGCCTCCTCCACGGGCTGTCCAGCACACGTCGTCTCTTCGTCGCGGCAGCTGAAGCAGATCCATGCAGGGATGGCCGGAAACGCAGCGAGTGCCTCGACCAGCGCCGACACCTCATCCACGTCGGGGATTGTCTCGACCGCCAGGAGGTCAGGGTCAGCATCGACGAGGACTTCGAGCCGCTCGGCATGGAAGTCGACGAGGTGGTCATGCGTGACGCCGTAGCGACCGCGGTATTCGCTGCCGTCGTGCAGGATCGCGCCGTAGGGGCCAACACTCGCCGCCACGAGCGCACCGCTGCCCAGCGCCGCTGCGCGTGCTAGCTGCACGCTCGCACGCAAGGCGGAGTCGGCCGCATCAGCCCTGAGTCCTTGCGCTACGAATCCGTCGCGGGATACCTGGTAGCTGGCCGAGATGAGCACGCGGGCACCAGCGGCGACATAGGCGGAGTGCACTGCTTGGATCTCCTCGGGCTGCTCGATGAGGACGCGCGCCGACCACAGGGCGTCGGACAGGTCATGGCCGCGAGCCTCGAGCTGCGTCGCCAGGCCGCCATCGATGGGCTGTGCCCGACCGGCGAGCAGGTCGCCCAGGGTCGTCAGATGTACTCCTCGAGCGGGGCGGGCGTCAGGCCCTGTTCGCGGCCCAGGTCGAGGATCGTCTGGAGCGACTGCGCCAGGTTATCCTGCCAGTGCAGGAGCACGATGTCACCGGATCGAATGGGTGCCTCCCAGTACTCCACCTCGCCCCCGTTGCTGACGACGACGTTCCACAGCACGATGCGATTAATGCCGCACTGCTCGGCGTACTTGAGCACGTTGGGCTCATCGGGACCGGCGCCATAGGGCGGGCGGAGCATCCACGGTCGGTATCCGAACTGGGCTTCGAAGCGGTCCTGCGTCTCGCAGATTTCCCACTCGACATCTGTCGTCGGATCATTGAGTGCCCCATGCATCATCGTGTGATTCTGCACCGAGCCGCGGAAGGCGGTGACGTCGTTGAAGTAGTCGGTGTGATCGCGCACGGCAAACTCGGTCAGGAATGCAGTGACGGGAATCTGCTGATCCTGGATGAGCGCGAGCGCCTCGGGCGAACGGTCGAACCCGTCATCGATCGTGATGAAGAACACAGGATCGTCGGTCTCGACCCAGTTGAGGATCTCGACATCGCTGTCGCCGAGATTGGTCTCGCTGCGGTCGGACTGGCCTTGTTGAAGGGTCTCGCTACCGCCCGACATCGCCTCGATGTAGGGATCGATAGTGGATGGTGTCGCGGAGGGGGACGTGCTTACCGGTGTCGACGCAGGCTCGACCGTTGGCGCTGGCGCGGGTGCCGTGCTCGCGGCCTGAGCGACGGGCTCGGCTTCGCCCCCGATGGGCGCCATGCCGGCGAGGAATCCCGCGGTGGCGGCAAAGGCAAAGGGCAAGCCGATTACGACGGCGATCGCAGATCCGCGCATGTGGCTACTCCCCGTTAGGACGCCCATTCAGGCCCCTGACGCCCATTAAGACCCCTTTTGAGCATACCTTCGCCGGTCGACGGAAGGCGGTCAGCGACCCTCGTCTTCAGGTAAGCACCGTCTCGACGGGGAGCGAGGAATCCGCACCGAACCCGAGAGATGTCGGGGGCGCATTTCGGGCGACGAGTGCCACACCGAGCGAGGCCACCATGGCTCCGTTATCGGTGCACAGTCGCGAGGGGGGGACGCGCACATCGAGGCCCCCGGCGCGCTCATCGAGCAGCATGCGCAGACGCGAGTTGGCGGCGACGCCTCCGCCGACCACCAGTGTGTCGATCCCCTCGTCGCGGCAGGCTCGCACGGCCTTGCGCACGAGCACGTCGACCACCGCCTCCTGGAAGGACGCCGCGACGTCGGCCCGAGGGATGTCGATACCCTCGCGACGACATGCCTCGAGCCACCGCACGACGGCTGTCTTCAGGCCCGAGAAGGAGAAGTCATGGCGATGGGCGACCTCGTCCCGGGGCCGGGTGAGGCCGCGGGGAAAGTCGATCGCCGCCGGGTCACCTCCACGCGCCAGCGCGTCGATCGCCGGGCCGCCGGGGAAGGACAGGCCGAGAAGCCGCGCCACCTTGTCGAAGGCCTCCCCTGCCGCGTCGTCGAGCGTCGCACCCAGCGATTCGACATCGCATGTCACGTCATCTACGCGCAGAAGCGACGTGTGGCCGCCCGACACCAGCAGGGCGATGGCGGGCTGGGGAAGCTCTCCGTGCGCCAGACGGTCGACGGCAACGTGCGCGGCCAAATGGTTCACGCCATACAGCGGCCGATCAATGGCCAGCGCGAGGCCCTGGGCCGCGCTGATGCCGACGAGCAGCGCACCGGCGAGGCCAGGACCGGCCGTGACCGCGATGGCGTCCACGTCGGTCACCCGAGCGCCGGCCTCCGCGCAGGCGCGCGCCAGCGTGGGAGCGAACGCCTCCAGGTGGGCCCGGCTCGCCACCTCCGGCACGACGCCGCCGAAACGAACGTGCTCCTCCACGTTCGAGGCGACGACGTCCGACAGTAGGGTCCGGCCCCGCACGAGGGCTATGCCCGTCTCGTCGCACGAGGTCTCGATGCCCAGCACGAGCGGTTCACTTCTCACGTGAACTCCCCCCGTGCCGCATGATCAGGGCATCGAGGCCGGGGCCGTAATAGCCACTGCGGCGCGCGATGACCTCGAAGCCATGGCTCTGGTAGAGGGCGATGGCGTCATCGCTATCCGCTCGCACCTCGAGAAGCACCTCGCGGCAGCCCGCAGACTCCGCCATGGCCAGCAGGTGGTCGAGCATGGCAGCCGCCATACCGCGGCGACGCGCACGAGGAGCGACCGCGATCGTCTGGATATCGCCCGTCGGTGGCCGGATGAGCACGCCGGCGTACGCGGCCACGCCCTCGTCGTCATCGATGACGACGTATACCCGGTTCGCTCGCGCGAGTTCTCCCCAGAACTGCCCGGCCGACCATGCCGTCGCACCGAAGATAGGCTCCTCGATCGCCATGACCGACTCGATATCCCACCAGCGCATCGGACGGACCTGCTGTGCCATCACGCGCCGCCCATCACGGATGCGGGCACGACGGCGTCGGGGCGGCGCAGGTAGATAGGCACGGGAGGCAGCAGCAGCAGACCACGGCGCGCGCGGTCTTGCAGGATGCGCGCGCTCGCCGTCCCGGACTGGCCGGCGTCCTCCTCCGGGAGGTCGACGGTTGCGGGGATCCGCTCGCCCGCAGCGAGGCGCTCCAGGACGACATCGGCCAGGTCGGCGGCGCTCGGGTACATGACGTGCTGGACCGGCCCCGAGTCACCGACCGCGAGGCTGTCGATCGCGAGATCGGCCTCGTTCTTGATCAGGGGACCGGAGCTCCGCAGGCCGCGCTCGTCGTATTCGGCCCAGCAAAACTCGGCGCGACGGGCGCGCGTCAGCACCGTCACCGGGACGCCGTGATCACGCACCGCCGCTCGGGCAACGACGTCGAGGCTGCACACGCCCACGACGGGGATGTCGAGACCCTCACCGATCGCGAGGGCGGTCGCAATGCCGACGCGCAAGCCGGTGAAGGGGCCGGGCCCCACTCCGCAGGCCACGATGCCGAGCGCCGCCATCTCAACGCCTGCATCCTCGAGAACCTCGCGAATGAGGGGCGAGAGGGTCTCGACATGACGACGCGCGTCGACGACTTGCCTGGTGCTGCGCACACGGCCGTCGTCGCTGACGACACTCACGGAGGTCGCCGATGTCGCCGTATCGATAGCGAGCGCGAGCACGACCAAACCCTAGGCGCCGACCAGGGATGATAGGCCGCAGCCCTGCCAGCGTGACCCGATGGCATGGATCACGGCCGATCGGCCGTCGTCGGAGCGTCCGGGCGCCAGGACGATGTCGAGGCGATCGTCGGAGAGGTGCTCCACGCATCCGGCACCCCATTCGACGACCGTCACCGCGTCATCGACGCCCAGATCGAGGTCGTCGATCTCCGCCGGGGAGCCCACTCGATAGGCATCGACGTGCAGCAGAGCAGGCCCCGCGGCCAGCGAGGGATGCCGACGGGCGATGACGAACGTCGGGCTCGTGATGGGTCCGCGCACGCCGAGCCCCTCGCCGATCCCCCGCGTGAGCGTGGTCTTGCCGGCACCGAGCTCACCGGTGAGGACGACCAGGTCGCCAGACCGCAGCAGGGGTGCCAGACGCCGACCGAGCTCGACGGTCGCTTCAGGGCCGTCGAGATCGATGGTGACGGACTCGGTCACGGGCCGGACACGCGCTCGACGAGTTCAATGACGTGGCGCGTCACCTGCTGATCCGCTTCGAGAGTGAGCATGTGACCCACTCCAGGAAGGATGACGAGTTCGGCGGACGGGACGTGCCGCACGATCTCCATGCTGTGGCCCACCGGAGTGAGCAGGTCGGCGTCGCCCACCATGACCAGCAGGTCCGTGCGCTCGAGCACGTCGAGCGCGTGCTCCTTGGTGTGCGCCTCGAGCGCGGGGAGAAGGTCGGCAAGCACTTCGATGGGCGTGCCGGTGATCAGGTCAGCCACGAGGCGGGTGCCGTCGGGGGGCACGGTCGATCCGAACGCGTAGGCGCGGGTGATGAGCAGGCCGAGATCGCTGGACGAGCGCAGCGCGCGCTCGATGAGGCCCGCGACGGGTCCCCCGCCCTCGACAGTCGACCCGATCGAGGGCGCGACGGCGTGCGCGAGACGGGCGATCGGACGCGGCAGGCCCAACTCGACGTCGGCGATGCCGCCCGCCGAGGTTGCCAGCAGCGCGACCCCGCGCACACGGTCACCGAAGAGCTCGGGTCGCTGATCGGCGAGAGCCATGATCGTCATGCCGCCCATCGAGTGGCCGACGAGCACAATCGTCTCCTTGGGCGCGAGGTCGTCGATGATGCAGCCGAGGTCGCGGCCCAGTCGATCGATGTCAGTGCCCGCTGGCCCACGCTCCGAGCGACCGTGCCCGCGCTGGTCCCAGAAGATGGTGCGCGCCACCGACGTCATGGCCGCACGCTGAGCAGGCCACGAGTCGAGCGAGAGGGCGTACCCGTGGGTAAAGATCACCGTCGGAGCAGTGCCGCCCGGACCGTCGTCGATGACAGCGTGCAGGCGCGTGCCGTCGTCGACGGTCACGGTGACCGCGACGCCGGGCACGGCTTCGCTGGCCGTGACCTCGTGGGTCTTGCGCAGGCGACGGGTGATGAGTCGCTCGGCCAGGGCTCCAGCGGCCACGCCAGCGGCGAGCAGCCCGAAGGCGGCCAGCCCACGGGCGGCGTTGCCCATCGGTGCCACGACGTCTCCTGTCTATCCGGCGCGGCGCTCAGCCGACGTAACGGCGCGGCAGGCGTGCGCCCATGCGCGTGACGATCTCGTAGCCGATGGTGTCATCCCATGCCGCCCACTCCTCGGCGGTGGGCTCCCCCGACCCTCCGGACCCGAAGACGATGACATCGGCCCCCGCCTCAATGGGCGCATCCCCGACGTCGACGATGCACTGGTCCATGGCAATGCGTCCGACGACCGGGAATCGATTGCCCGCGATCATCACCTGCGCGCCTCGTGTGGTGCGCGGTAGGCCGTCGGCGTAGCCGAGCGGCAGGAGTGCGAGCGATGTCTCGCGCTCGGCCCTCCAGCTCAGGCCGTACGACGCACCGTGACCAGCGGGCACACGCTTGACATGCGAGATCCGTGCCCGCACCGTCATAGCCGGGCGAAAGTCCAGGCCGCTGGGCCACGGCGGTCCGATCCCAGGCCCCGGAGTCACGCCGTAGACGATGATGCCCGCGCGGACGAGGTCGAAGTGCATGTCGGGGCGCGTGATGATCGCGCCACTAGACGACAGGTGGCGGACCTCCGGAGTCACGCCCAGGGATTCGGCAGTGGCCAGCGCCTCCTGGAAGGCGGCGAGCTGCTCGTCATTCGCCGGGTGATCGGGCTCATCGGCACAGGCAAGGTGCGACCAGATGCCCACCACCTCGATGGTGTCACCGTGCGACAGCGCCTGCAGCAGGAGATCGCTCCACTCGGTCGGCGAGCTCCCGCCACGACCCAGCCCGGTGTCGATCTTCAGGTGCACGCGCGCACGTCGCCCGATCGCTCGGGCCGCAGACGCGATCTCCTCCACGGCCCAGGACGCTCCCGCGCTGAGGTCGATGTCCCGCTCGATACACGCCGCGATGCCCGGATCACCGGGCACGATCAGCCACGCCAGGATCCGGCCCTCGTCACCAGCATCGCGCAGGGCCAGAGCCTCGTCGGGCAGCGCGACGCCCAGCCATGGCGCACCTGCATCCCGCGCGGCCCTGGCGACCGGAATGGCGCCATGCCCGTAAGCATCGGCCTTGACGACGACCATTGCCTCAGCGCCGGCCACGGCCGCGGTGACCGTGCACACGTTGTGGCGGACCGCATCGAGGTTGATGACCGCTTCAGCGCGCTCATTGCTCCCGGTCGTGGTCACGGGGCCGTCCCGCGGCGGAAGGAGGCAATCGCGCCGGGCAGTGCCTCGATGATGTCGAGAGCCGTCACGGGCCTACCGCCCCGCGCGGCGATGGTGCCCGCCGCGCCGTGGATCGCGACGCCCGCGGCGGCAATGCGAGCTGCATCATCGTCACCAAGGGGGCCGCGCGCGGCACGCGAGGCGAGCATCGAACTGATCAAGCCGGAGAGCACGTCACCACTGCCCGCCGTCCCGAGTTCCGGACCACCTCGAGTGTCGATGAACGCCGTGCCGCCAGGCGACGCCACCACGGTGCCCGGGCCCTTGAGCACGACGACCACGTGAAGTTCGCGTGCCGCGCGTTGCGCCGCTCCGAGTCGGTCCTCGAGCGTGCCGGTGCCGCACTCGTAGCCCAGCTCCGCAAACTCCCCCTCGTGCGGAGTCAAGACCGTGGAAAGGCCAGCGGTGCGCCGCCACTCGAGTGCCGATCGCGCGGACGGCCGATCGAGTAGCCGCAGTCCAGCCGCGTCCACCAGGGCGGTCGTCGCCGCGGCGAGGACCGCGTCGAGGGTGGCTGTCGCAGCCGGGCCATCACCCAGGCCCGGACCGACTCCCCATGCGGTGATGCGCGGGGACGAGGCCGGGGCATCCGACGACGTCACGACATCCCAGAAGTGGTCGATGACCGTGGTGGCCACCCCATCGCCCCGGTCGAGGACATGCACCATTCCGGCACCTCCGACGCGGGCACCGGCAGTCGCCATCATCGCCGCACCCGGGTAGCGAGTGGAGCCAGCAGCAATGCCGACGACACCACGGGAGTACTTGTAGTCATTCGCGCTCGGCTCGGGCAACTCGGCGGCAACGTCTTCGTCGTCGAGGACGCTGACCGACGCTGGCGGCAGCATCTCATCGAGCCCGATATCGACGAGCATGACGGCACCCACATGGTTACGACCGGGTGCGAGCAGGAGACCCGGCTTCAGGCAGCCGAAGGTGACGGTGACGTCGGCATCCACCGCCGCCCGCGGATCGGCGACGGCCCCCGTGTCGGCGTCGACGCCGGAGGGGATGTCGACAGCGACAACGAGCGCCCCGCCGTCGATGGCGGCATGGACAAGTTCATCGGCCGGCGGCCGCAGCGCGCCTGTGCCACCGATGCCCACGATGCCATCGACGACGAGGTCGGCATCGACGAGGAGCTCCGAGGCGGCAAGCGTGTCGGACGCCGACACGATCCGGCCCCCCGCCGCGACAAGGGCGTCGCCACCACCGTCATGGAAGCGGTCGGCCAGGGCGATCGCATGGACGCGCGCCCCGCGCTCCGCGAGGCACGCGCCCGCGTGGAGCGCATCGCCGCCGTTGTTGCCGCTGCCCGCGAGGATCACGACGCGCGCATGCTTGACGCCGGGCCCGGCATCAGCGAGCAACGCGGCACAGGTGTCGGCCAGACCCGTCGAGGCACGCTCCATGAGCGCGCCATCCGGAAGAGTCGCCATAAGGCGTTCTTCGGCCTCGCGCACCTGTGCCACGGAGTACACGCCGTTCACGCCGGCCTCACTCGACGGTGACGGACTTGGCCAGATTGCGCGGCTGGTCGACGTCGTGACCCTTCGCGGTGGCCATCGCGCACGCGAAGACCTGCAACGGCACGGTCGACACGAGCGGCTGCAAGAGCGTGGGCACCATCGGCACGCGTATGACGTAGTCGGCGTAGGGAGTCACACTCTCATCGCCTTCTTCGGCGACGACGATCGTGCGAGCTCCGCGTGCGCGGACCTCCTGGATATTGGACACGATCTTGTCGTGCAGCACGGCTCGCCCCCGGGGCGACGGCACGATGCAGATCACGGGGACACCTTCTTCGATCAGCGCGATGGGCCCGTGCTTGAGCTCACCGGCAGCGAAGCCCTCCGCGTGCATGTAGGCGAGTTCCTTGAGCTTGAGAGCACCCTCGAGGGCCACGGGGTATCCGACGTGGCGCCCGATGTAGAGCACCGACGTGGCATCGGCCAGCTCGCGGGCGAGTTCGTGCACGCCCTCGCTCGTGTCGAGGACGAGGTCGACGGCCTGGGGCATGTCGGCGAGTTCGTTAAGCACGGTGATGATCTCGTCGCCGAACATGTTGCCGCGCACCTGGGCGAGGTAGAGGCCTACGAGGTAGGCGGCGATGATCTGGGTGAGGAATGCCTTGGTGGACGCGACCGCGATCTCCGGGCCGGCGTAGGTGTAGAGGACCGCATCGCACTCGCGCGGGATCGTCGAGCCAACCGTATTACAGATGGCGAGTGCCTTCGAGCCCTGCTCGCGAGCGTGGCGCAGGGCCATCAGCGTGTCCATCGTCTCGCCCGACTGCGAAATGGCGATGGTCAGCGTCCGCGGGTCGACGATGGGGTCGCGGTAGCGGAACTCGCTGGCGAGCTCGACGTCAACGGGGACTCGAGTCCAGTACTCGATGGCGTACTTCGCCACGAGACCCGCGTGATACGCCGTGCCGCAGGCCACGACGACGATCTTGTCGATCTCGCGAAGGTCAGCATCGCTCAACCGCACCTCATCGAGGTGGAGGCGGCCGTCGCGCCCCACGCGGCCCCTCAGTGCGTCGGCCACCGCCTTGGGCTGCTCGGCGATCTCCTTGAGCATGAACAGGTCGTAGCCGCCCTTTTCGACCTGGGCGGCATCCCACGTCACCGTAAACGGCTTGGCCTGGACCTCAGTGCCGTCGAAGTCGGTGATGACGACTCCCTCGCGTGAGATCTGCACGACCTGGTCCTGTCCCAGCTCCAAGGCGTTGCGAGTGTGCGAGACGAAGGCGGCGACATCGGAGGCGAGGAAGTTCTCGCCCTCGCCGAGACCGACCACGAGTGGAGAGTTGCGGCGGGCGGCAACTACGACGTCGGTGTCGTCGGCGACCACGGCCACGAGCGTGAACGCCCCGTCGAGCCGCCGACATGTGCGGCGCATCGCCTCGGCAAGGTCGCCGCCGGCGAGCGGCAACTCCGCAGCGAGGAGGTGTGCGACCACCTCGGTGTCGGTCTCCGACGACAAGGTGACTCCGGCCTCGGTGAGTTCGTCGCGAAGCTCCGCGAAGTTCTCGATGATGCCGTTGTGGATGACGGCGACCCGGCCGTCTTCGCTGACGTGGGGATGGGCGTTGCTGTCGGTCGGCCCGCCGTGGGTGGCCCAGCGCGTGTGACCGATGCCGAGGGTTGCAGCCTCGAGCGGGTCCTCACCGAGCAGGCTCTCGAGGTTGGCCAGCTTGCCGGCCTTCTTGCGGGTCTCAAGCCGGTCGCCCGTGATGACCGCAACGCCGGCGGAGTCGTAGCCGCGGTATTCGAGGCGCCGCAGGCCCTCGACGACGACCTCCAGGGCCTGCTTCTCGCCGACATAGCCCACGATCCCGCACATGGGTGCCAGGGTACGCGCCCGAGACGCTCAGCCGGTCAGTCGAGGGCGAGGCTCGCCCGGACAGTGGCGGCGATGGCCTCGGCGGATGCGTGAGCGGTCTGCGGAGAGGACGCCTCGACCATCACGCGCACCAGCGGCTCGGTGCCCGACGGGCGCAGCAGGACACGACCGCTGTCGCCGAGCTCGGCCTCGACGGCGGCCACGGCTGCGCGTATGTCGGCGCTCTCGCCCAGACGCGCCTTGTCGACACCCGAGACGTTAATGAGCACCTGGGGAAGACGGGTCATGACGGAGGCGAGCTCGGCGAGGGACGATCTGGTCTCGGCCATCCTGGACAGCAGGGCCAGCGCCGTCATCAGGCCGTCACCGGTAGTGGCGTAGTCGAGCATCACCACGTGGCCGCTCTGCTCGCCGCCGAGGGTGAAGCCACCCTCGAGCATCGCCTCCAAGACGTAGCGGTCACCCACGGCCGTCTCGACGACGTGGACGTCGCGCTCGGTCATGGCGATCCGGAAGCCGAGATTGGACATCACGGTCGTGACGACCGTGTCGCCGACCAGCGCTCCGGCCTCACGAGATCCCAGCGCCAGGATGGCGAGGATCTGGTCGCCGTCGACGATCTCGCCGGAGGCATCGACCGCGAGACAGCGGTCAGCGTCGCCATCGTGTGCGATGCCCGCATCGGCCCCGTGCTCGATGACGGCCGCCCGCAGGTCGTCCATGTGAGTGCTGCCGCACCCCTCATTGATGTTCAGGCCATCGGGAGACGCATGCAGGGCGATGACGTCGGCACCGGCTCGACGCAACGCCTCGGGGGCCACCTGCGAGGCCGCCCCATTGGCGCCGTCGACGACGACGCGCAAGCCGTTGAGCGGCGCCCGAACGACGCCGAGGGTGTGGCCGACGTAGCGCGAGTCTGCCTCGTCGAGTCGGAGTATGCGGCCGACACCAGCGCCCAGGGGCCGATCCCAGGGCTCCTCGAGGCGAGCCTCGATCTGATCTTCGAGGGTTTCGGAGAGCTTGAAGCCGCGGCTGTCGAAGAACTTGATGCCGTTGTCGGGCATGGCATTGTGCGAGGCCGACAGCATGACGCCCAGGCTCGCCCCCTCGGCAGCGGTGAGATAGGCGATCGCGGGCGTCGGGAGCACGCCGGCGAGGAGGACGTCGACACCAGCGCTGGCCAGGCCTGCGACGACGGCCGCTTCGAGGAACTCGCCGCTAGCACGCGGATCACGGCCGACCACGGCCGTGGGTCGGCCGCCGCCGGTCGACAGGGCACCGGCATCACCGAGGACGTGCGCGGCAGAGGCGGCGAGGGAAAGCGCCAGTTCGGCGGTCAGGTCTCGGTTGGCGAGCCCACGCACGCCATCGGTACCGAACAGGCGAGCCAAGCGATTAGCGCTTGCTGTACTGAGGAGCCTTGCGCGCCTTCTTGAGGCCGTACTTCTTGCGCTCCTTGGCCCGTGCGTCGCGGGTGAGGAAGCCGGCCTTCTTCAGCGACGGGCGATTGCCGTCGAAGTCGATCTCGTTGAGCGCGCGGGCGATGCCCAGGCGCAGGGCGCCGGCCTGGCCACCGGTGCCACCGCCGTGGATGCGGGCGATGACGTCGTAGCGGCCCTCCTGGCCCAGCGAGACGAAGGGCTCGTTGACGAGCTGCTGGTGGACCTTGTTGGGGAAGTAGGTCTCGAGGTCGCGGCCGTTGACGGTCCAGCGTCCGGTGCCGGGGACGAGACGCACGCGCGCCACGGCCTCCTTGCGGCGACCCGTGGCACCGCCGGGTGCGGTCACGACGACGCGCTCCTTGGCGGCGGGAGCAGCGGAGGGCGCCTCGGAGGTGTACTCCGAGGGGATCTCCTCGTCGTCGATGAGCTCGGTCTCGGCCGTGGTCACAGTCATTCCTTCCGGGCGTAGCATCCGCTCGCCTGCTGAGCGGTCGCTACTGCGCGACCTGCGTGATCGAGTAGGGCTGGGGCTTTTGCGCGGCGTGGGGATGATCCGGGCCGGCGTAGACCTTGAGCTTGGACAACTGCTGACGACCCAGCTTGTTATGCGGCAGCATGCCGCGTACGGCCTTCTCCACCGCGCGGCGCGGGTTGTTGGCCAGCAGGTCGGTGTAGGGGGTAGCGCGCAGGCCGCCGGGGTAGCCCGAGTGGCGGTAGTCCATCTTCTGCTCGGGCTTGCTGCCGCTCAGGACGACCTTGTCGGCATTGATGATGACGACGAAGTCACCGGTGTCGACATGGGGAGCGAAGACCGGCTTGTGCTTGCCCCGCAGCAGGATGGCAGCCTGTGAAGCCAGGCGCCCGAGGACGACGTCGGTGGCATCGATCACGAGCCACTCGCGGGAGACCTCGCCCGGCTTGGGGGTGTACGTTCGCACGTGGACCTTCACTCGCTTAAGGGGGTGCCCAGGAGGCACCCCGGTTGAGCCCGGGGGCGGGCACAACGACCGCCTACGCTACCGGGGCCCCTGGGAGGGGGTCAAAACGGCCCCTATCCTCCTGACCATCCCCTGGGAACCCACCGCCGAGTGTGCAGATGTGCCACACACCCCCTCATGGATCGGGGGCCCCGCTGCACACTCGCGGGCATGGATCGGGCGGTCAGGCTCTCCACACCGGCTCGTCCGACTCCCGCACGGCCCCTTCGGCGCCCACCACGAGATAGCGATCGAAGTCGCGGGCGAACCAGCGGTCGTGGGTCACCGCGACGACGGTGCCGTCGAAGGCATCGAGGGCCGCCTCCAGAGCCTCCGCACTCTCCAGGTCGAGGTTGTCGGTCGGCTCGTCGAGCAGCAGCAGCGTCGCTCCGGAGAGCTCGAGCAGCAGGATCTGCACCCGGGCCTGCTGGCCACCCGACAGCGAGTCGAAGGACTGCTCCGAGGCACCCGCCAGGCCGTAGCGATCGAGGGCCCGCGCGGCCTGCTCGCGTCCCATGCCGGCACGATGACCGTCGCCCCGGTGCAGGATCTCCAGCAGCGTGCGCCCCTTCAGGTCCGGTCGCACGTGGGTCTGCGCGAACCATCCGGGGCGTACGCGCGATCCGAGGCGTGCGGTGCCCACATGACGCACGGGCGCAATCGGCAGATCGTTGACGGGCTGGTGCTCGACATCGGGATCGGTGCCGCCGGCGGCCAGGAGACGCAGGAGATGGGACTTGCCGGCACCGTTGCGGCCGAGCACGGCCAGTCGCTCGCCGTACCAGACCTCGAGGTCGAACGGCTCGGTCAGATCGGTCAGTTGCAGTCCCTCACAGATCACCGCCCGCTTGGCGGTGCGACCGCCCTGCAGTCGCATGCGCATGCTCTGCCGGATGGGCACGGCCTGCGGTGGTCCGGCCTCCTCGAACTTGCGCAGTCGCGTCTGCGCGGCCTGGTAGCGCGAGGCGAGGCCATCGTTGTAGGTCGCCTTGGTCTTGAGCATCTCGACGAGGTCCTTGAGCTTTTGGTGCTGCTCATCCCAGCGCCGACGGAGTTCCTCGAGACGGCTCATGCGGTCGGCGCGAGCCTCGGCGTAGGTGGCGAATCCCCCGCCGTGCACCCACACGATGTTGCCAGCCGCGCCGAGCTCGACCGTGACGATCGTCGACGCGCACGCGCGCAGCAGCTCGCGATCGTGGCTGACGAGCAGAATCGTCTTCGACGTGGCGGCAATGCTCTGCTCGAGCCACTGCTTGGCGGGCACGTCGAGGTAGTTGTCGGGCTCATCCAGCACGAGGACCTCATCGGACCCGCGCAGGAGGGCCTCGAGCACGAGTCGCTTCTGCTCCCCGCCCGACAGGGTCGACACCGGCCGCCACTTCACGTCGTCGTAGGCCAATCCGAGGGCCGACGTGCAGCAGACATCCCAGGCGACCTCGGCGTCGTAGCCACCCGCGTCGGCGTAGTCGGCGAGCGCTTGCGCGTAGCGCATCTGGAGATCGGGATCCTCGCTGTCCATGAGCCGGATCTCGCAATCATCGACGTCGGCAGCCGCCCGCTGCAGATCCTCCGACGACACCGACAGCAGCAGGTCGCGCACGGTGCCGTCGGTGCCGTGACCGATGAACTGCCGCATGACGCCCAGGCCCCCCGTCGTGATCACGCTTCCGTCATCGGGCTGGAGGTCACCCGCGATCATGCGAAGCAGGGTCGTCTTGCCCGCGCCGTTGGCACCGATCAGCGCCGCCTTGGCTCCCTCGCCGACGCGGAAGCTCACGTCGTCGAGGAGGACGCGGCCGTCCGGGAGGGCGTAGGTGACGTGCTGGACATCGATGTGGCCCATCAGGTCGGCCCGCGAAACGCTCGGGTGACGCCCTGTCGC
Source organism: Actinomycetota bacterium (assembly GCA_016870515.1). Taxonomy (GTDB): domain Bacteria; phylum Actinomycetota; class Actinomycetes; order S36-B12; family S36-B12; genus Mxb001. The sequence continues at coordinate 28,844 of VGBL01000005.1, forward strand.
GCGGATAGATCAGCGTCGACCGGGTAGCGAACCTCCTCCAGGACCAGTCCCTGGGCAGGCATGACGGTGACACGTGGGTCGCGCGCGCGGCCGGCCAGCACCTCGCCCGCCCACCCGATCGACTGGCGACCATCACCCACGGGGACCAGAAGCCCGACTATCGATCGGACCATCGAGTGGCAGAAGGCATCGGCGCTGATCGTCATCTGCGCGAGCCCGGTGTCTCCTCGAGTCCACTCGAGCCCGAGCACGCGCCGGATCATCGAGGCGCCCTCCCGCGGCTTGCACAGCGCTGCGAAGTTGTGTTCGCCGATCAGTGACTCTCCGGCGGCCGCCATGGCGTCGACATCGAGCGGGCGCGGATAGGGGACCACCTCGCGCCTTCGGAGCGGGTCCCACGCTTCATCGCGATCACACAGCCGATATCGGTAGTGGCGCGAGAGCGCCGAGAATCGGGCATCGAAGCCGGCGGGTGCCTCCGACACGCGGATCACAGTGACGTCACCGGGCAGGACACCCCGCAAGCTGCGCTCGAGCGCCGCGGGGTCGACAGGTGAATCGACATCGACGTGGGCCACCTGCCCTCGAGCGTGTACGCCGGCGTCGGTGCGCCCGGCGCAGGTGACAGACGGCGGGCCCGGCAGGCACAGGACCTGCGCGAGGGCGTCCTCGACGGCGCCCTGGATGGTGCGCAGCCCGGGCTGGCGCGCCCACCCGGCGAAGTCGGTGCCGTCGTAGGCGAGGTCAAGCCGCAGGCGCGTCATAGCTACTCCCCTGACGGACGATGCGGAGACATCCTGGTCTCAGGACGCCTCCGCATCGCGGTGGATCTGGGTGGATCCCGGCGATCAGGCCTTGTCGTCCTTATCGGCCTCGGCGGCGGATTCCTCGGCGTCCTCGGTCGAGACCTCGGCTCCGTCGGCAGTGGGCGCCTCGGTCGGAGCAGCCTCGTCGGCGGCAGCCTCGACAGCCTCGTCGGTGGCTGCGTCGGCGGTGGGCTCCTCCACCGGAGCAGCCTTGGCGGCGGGCGTGGCCTTTGCGGCCTTCTCCTTGGCCGCCCGCTTTGTCGCACCGGTCGCCTCGGCGACCACCTGCTCCTGCAGCGGCTCCACCAGCTCGATGACCGCCATGGGCGCGTTGTCACCCTTGCGGGGGCCGACCTTCACGATGCGTGTGTAGCCGCCATGACGGTTTTCGTAGCGCGGACCGATCTCGGTAAAGAGCACGTGCACCACGCCCTTGTCGCGCACGACCGTGAGGACGCGGCGGCGGGCAGCGAGGTCGCCACGCTTTGCAAAGGTGATGAGACGCTCGGCCAGCGGGCGCAGGCGCTTGGCCTTGGCCTCGGTGGTCGTGATGCGGCCGTGCTCGAAGAGCGCGGTCGCGAGATTGCCGAGCATGAGGCGCTCGTGTGCCGGCCCGCCCCCGAGACGGGGGCCCTTCGTCGGCGTAGGCATGTCCAGACTCCTTGCTGCGGGTGGCCAGTCGGCTAGAGCTGCTCGTCCTCGGCGTAGCCGAGGCCGTCATCATCGTCTTCGTCGCTGAAGTACACAGCGGCACCAGGATCGAATCCGGGCGGGCTGTCCTTGAGGGCGAGGCCAAGGGTCACCAGCTTGACCTTGACCTCATCGATCGACTTCGCACCGAAATTGCGAATGTCGAGCAGGTCGGCCTCGCTGCGGCCAATGAGTTCACCCACCGTGTGGATGCCCTCGCGCTTGAGACAGTTGTAGGAGCGAACCGTGAGGTCGAGCTGCTCGATGGGCGTGGAGAGCTGCTCGGCCACGAAGGCGTCGGCAGGCGACGGGCCGATATCGATGCCCTCGGCATCGACGTTGAGCTCGCGGGCGAGCCCGAAGAGCTCGACAAGCGTCTTGCCTGCCGAGGCAACGGCATCGCGGGGCAGCATGCACGGCTTCGTCTCGACGTCCAGCACGAGCTTGTCGAAGTCAGTGCGCTGCTCGACGCGGGTGGCGTCGACCTTGTAGGTGACCTTCAGCACCGGCGAGTAGATGGAGTCGACCGGGATGCGGCCGATCTCCTGGCCGGGCTGCTTGTTGAGGTTGGCCGAGACATAGCCGCGACCGCGCTCGACAACGAGCTCCATCTCGAGCTTGCCTTTGCCATTGAGGGTGGCGATGTGGAGATCGGGGTTGTGGACCTCGACGCCGGCTGGCGGGGCGATGTCGGCAGCGACAACCGCGCCCGGGCCCTGCTTTCGGAGGTACATCACGACAGGCTCGTCAAGGTCGGAGGAAACCACGAGCTGCTTGATATTGAGGATGAGTTCGGTGACGTCCTCCTTCATGCCCGGGATGGTCGTGAATTCGTGCAGGACGCCGTCGATGCGAATACTGGTGACGGCGGCGCCGGGGATCGAGGAGAGCAGGGTCCGGCGCAGGGAGTTGCCCAGCGTGTAGCCAAAGCCGGGCTCTAGGGGCTCCAGGACGAACCGCGAGCGGAACTCGCTGATCGGCTCCTCGGAGAGGGTGGGGCGCTGCGTGATGAGCACGTGGTTTCCTTTCGGCGACGACCGCTATTTGACGTCGGGTTGGGGGAAGGGAAGGACTACTTGGAGTAGAGCTCGACGATGAGCTGCTCCTGGACCGGGGTGTCGATGACCTGGCGCGATGGCAGCGAGTGCACGAGGATCCGCATCTTTGAGGGGATGACCTCGAGCCATGCGGGCACGGGACGCTCGCCGATCTCAGCGTGGGCCACGATGAAGGGAGTCATCTCACGTGACCCCGGGCGCACCTCGATGATGTCGTTGGGCTGCACGCGGTAGGACGGAATGTCAACCTTGTGCCCATTGACGGTGAAGTGGCCGTGCCGCACCAGCTGGCGTGCCATGTCGCGCGACTTGGCGAAGCCGGCGCGATAGACGACGTTGTCGAGTCGCGACTCGAGGATGCGCAGCAGGTTGTCGCCTGTCTTGCCCGAGCGCCGGTGCGCTTCTTCGTAGTAGCCACGGAACTGCTTCTCGAGCACTCCATAGATGCGGCTTGCCTTCTGCTTCTCGCGCAACTGCAGGAGGTACTCGCTGTCCTTTGACCTGCCTCGGCCATGCTGGCCAGGCGGGTAGGGGCGCTTCTCGAAGGGGCACTTCGGGGATTCGCACTTGGACCCCTTCAGGAAGAGCTTCATCTTCTCCCGGCGGCAGCGCTTGCAGTCCGCGTCGGTGTATCGAGCCATGGTTGTTGGTTCTCCTGTTTCAGACGCGGCGGCGCTTGGGAGGGCGGCACCCGTTGAAGGGCACCGGGGTGACGTCCTGGATGGAGCCCACCTCCAGGCCGGTGGCCTGGAGGGAGCGGATGGCGGTCTCGCGGCCCGAACCCGGGCCCCTGACGAACACATCGACCTTGCGCATGCCGTGCTCCATGGCGCGACGAGCGGCTGCCTCGGCGGCCATTTGCGCGGCGAAGGGAGTCGACTTGCGGCTGCCCTTGAAGCCCACCTGGCCCGAGCTCGACCAGGCGACGACCGCTCCGGTCGGATCGGTGATGGACACGATCGTGTTGTTGAACGTGCTCTTGATGTGGGCATGCCCATGAGCGACGTTCTTCTTTTCCTTGCGGCGCACCTTCTTGGCGCCGGGCTTTGCTCCGGTCTTGGGGGGCATCGTCCTTCTTCTCCTGAGGTCATCGGTCCGCTGGCCGGCGGCATAGCCGCTCGAGCAGACCCGCGGACTACTTCTTGCCGACCTTCTTCTTGCCAGCGACGGTCTTGCGAGGTCCCTTGCGGGTACGAGCGTTGGTGTGGGTGCGCTGTCCGTGGACGGGCAGGCCGCGACGGTGGCGGATGCCCTGGTAGCAGCCGATCTCCACCTTGCGGCGGATGTCGGCGGCCACCTCGCGGCGGAGGTCGCCCTCGACGCGCACGTTGGCCTCGATCCAGTCTCGGAGGGCGAGAACCTGGTCGTCGGTGAGGTCGCGGGCCCGCAGGTCAGGGCTGATGCCTGTCGATGCCAGGGCTTGCGCGGCGCGGGAGCGGCCAATGCCGTAGATGTATGTGAGCGCGACGGCCATCCGCTTGTCGCGGGGCAGGTCGACGCCGACCAGACGTGCCATGGGTGTCCTCTTCTTCTCATCGCTCGGGAGGTATCGGACGGCACCAGTCCTTCCCACCCGGGAAGGTCCTCGGCCTCTCGTCCGAGGGTGGCGTCCTGAGGCCTGCACGTGCGAGCCTCAGGGGTCGGGTGCCGCTATGGATCGGTGTCGCGGGTTGTCTCCCCTCGGCACCGGCAACGTGTCAGCCTTGGCGCTGCTTGTGGCGCACGTTGTCGCAAATGACCATGACCCGGCCATGGCGGCGGATCACCTTGCACTTTTCGCAGATTTTCTTCACGCTCGGCTTGACCTTCACCGGAATCCCACCTCACTTGTACCTGTAGATGATGCGACCCCGGGTCAGGTCGTAGGGCGAGAGCTCCACGACAACCCGGTCATCTGGGAGGATTCGGATGTAGTGCATCCGCATCTTCCCGCTGATGTGGGCCAGGACCTTGTGTCCGTTGTCCAGTTCCACGCGGAACATCGCATTGGGCAAAGACTCGGTGATCGTGCCCTCGAGCTCGATCGCGCCGTCCTTCTTTGCCATGCCCTCTGCTTCCGTCCGCTCGGCCTTGCCACGCACGCGTGCGCCCCGCCCAAATGGAAGGGGTGCGGACGAACGGGGAAGCCCGATATCAGCCCAGGAAGCATACGCCTGCGCCCGGATCCCTCCTAATCGGGGGGTCGTTTCGCCCGATTTGAGGGGATCATTTGCTCAGCCGCGCCTGGATCCACTTGTCGCGCGCGGAGGAGCCGGCCGGGTAGACCCCGATCGCGATGAGGGTCCTGAGCGAGATGACCGGCCATGGGATGAAGAGGACGGCATTGACCGGGGGCTGCCAGGAGATCCGGTCGAGGTAGGCCACCTGCAACTTCTCCAACTCGCTGCGGAGCTCGGCGACATCGGTGCCTCGTGCCTGCAGCTGGTTGAGCAGGACATTGAATTCGTCGAGGGCTCGAGTGGCCCGGTCCGAGAGGGCGACCGACGGATCGGCTCGCTGCCCACTGGCGAGGACAGACAGCTCGTCATCGCGCACGCCTGTCGCGTTTTGCTGCAAGAGCGCATAGGCCGATTGCTCCTGCGACGGAGCCGCCACAGCCATGTTGTCGGTGAAGAGGGCCAGGTGGTGAGTTCGCGAGTCATGCGCTCGCTCGCCTGCGACTGTGCTCCCCACATGGTCGCGATCCAGAATGACCCGATGAGCACGAAGACCCCACCGATGAACCGCGGGCCCGTCATGCTCGCGTTGTCCTTCAACCGGTTGGTTCGATCCCTTTGCACGACCCACCACGTGATCGGGACGACCACCGCGAAGGACACCATCACGACCAGCACGATCACGAGGGTGGGACTTGGCATGGGGCGCTGCTCTCGACAGGCAGACTAGAGGCGTACGTCATCCAGCGCGGTCAGCACCCATGGCCCGTCGTCGGTGACGGCCACGGTGTGCTCCCAGTGGCTGGCGTACGAGCCATCGCTGGCGACCACGGTCCAGTCGTCGTCGAGCACGTGGACGCCCGCGTCACCAAGGACCACCATCGGCTCGATGGCCAGCGCCATGCCCGGCACCAGGCGAGGGCCCTTGCCTGGACGGCCGTAGTTGGGCACCGCCGGCTCCATGTGCATGCGCGATCCGATGCCGTGGCCGACGTAGTCCTCGACTATTCCGTACTGCGGTCCTGCAGAGCGGATGGCCGACTCGACGGCATGGCCGATATCGGACAGTCGATTGCCGGCTCGCGCAGCCCACAGGCCCGCCCACAGGGACTGCTCGGTCACTCGCGACAGTTCAGCGAGGTTGACTGCCGATTTGCCGACGAGCACGGTGACGGCAGCATCGCCGTGCCATCCGTCGACGATCGCGCCACAGTCGACGGACACGACGTCGCCGTCGGCAAGCCGTCGCGGGCCGGGTATGCCGTGGACGACCTCGTCGTTGACCGAGACGCAGATGTGGGCAGGGAAGCCGTGGTAGCCGAGAAAGGACGGCGTCGCCCCCTCGTCACGGATCGATGCGGCGGCACACTCATCCATGTCAGCGGTCGTGACTCCCGCCTTGGTCATGCCGGCCACCCGCTGGAGCGTCTTGGCCACCACGAGGCCAGCCACTCGCATGGCGTCGATCTGAGCCGGGGTCTTGACCTCGATGCGGTCCTGGGCGCGGAACATGGCTCAGGACTCGAGGGCGGCGAGGATGCGCTCGGTGACCACGTCGACCTGGCCCATGCCGTCGACGTCGACGATGAGCCCGCGCTCGCGGTAGACGGCGGTCAGCGGGGCCGTCTGGTCGAAGTAGACCTCGAGTCGGCGACGGATAGTCTCGGCCGAGTCGTCACTGCGCCCCTGCTCCCGCGCGCGATTGAGCAGACGCTGGACGACGGCCTCAGTGTCGACAGTCAACTCGATGACCTTGTCGAGTGCCCGGCCATCCGACCTCAGCATGGCGTCGAGCTCGTTGACCTGCTCGAGCGTGCGGGGGTAGCCGTCTAGCAGGAGGCCCGGATCGCAATCATCGCGGGACAGTCGATCGCGCACCATGGCGTTGGTGATCGAGTCGGGCACATATTCGCCCGCGTCCATGTATCGCTGCGCCTCTTCGCCGAGAGGCGTTCCCTGGCTGACGTTGGCCCGGAAGATGTCACCCGTCGAAATGTGGGGTACGCCGAGCGACTGGGCGACCACAACGGCCTGGGTGCCCTTGCCGGCACCAGGGGGCCCCATGATCACCAGACGCATCAGCGAAGGAAGCCCTCGTAATTGCGCTGCTGCAGCTGGGCATCGATCTGCTTGACCGTGTCGAGACCAACGCCCACCACGATCAGCAGGCTGATGCCACCGAAGACGAAGCGATCGCCGATGCCGAGGACATTGAAGGCGACAACCGGCATGACGGCGATGGCCGCGAGGTAGAGCGAGCCGGGCGCCGTCAGGCGATTGAGCACATAGGCGAGGTAGTCGGCGGTGGGCTTGCCCGCGCGAATGCCAGGAATGAAGCCGCCGTACTTCTTCATGTTGTCGGCTACGTCAACGGGGTTGAACGTAATCGACACGTAGAAGTAGGTGAAGAAGATCGTGAGGATGGCGAAGAAGGCGAGGTAGACGGTCGATGTGCCGGTCGAGAAGTTGGTGGCCACCCACTGCGCCCACCCCGCCTGGCTTCCCGTCAGCTGCACGAGAAGGGTAGGCAGGAAGAGCAGGGAGCTGGCGAAGATCACGGGAATGACGCCCGCCATGTTCATCTTGAGCGGGATGTAGGTCGAGGTGCCGCCGTACATGCGACGACCCACCATTCGCTTGGCGTATTGCACCGGGATGCGGCGCTGGCCCTGCTCGACGAAGACGACGAGGGTAAGGACCACCAGGGCGACGAGGATCGTCAGCACGAAGGTGAAGGTGCCGCGGCTGACGAACACGTTGATGAACTGGGCAGGAATGGTCGCGATGATGGAGGTGAAGATCAGGAGCGACATGCCGTTGCCCACACCACGCTCGGTGATGAGCTCGCCCAGCCACATGATCACTGCCGTGCCCGCTGTCATGACGATGACCATGACCATGATGAGCAGCACGCTTTGGTTGGGGATCAGCTCCTCGGGGCAGCCGCTGAAGAGCTGACCGGGGGTGCGCGCGAGCGACAGGATCGCGGTCGACTGGAGGATGGCCAGGCCGATGGTCAGGTAGCGCGTGTATTGCGTCAGCTTTGCCTGACCCGACTGCCCCTCCTTCTTGAGGAGCTCCAGGCGCGGGATGACGACGGTGAGGAGCTGGATGATGATGCTCGCCGTGATGTAGGGCATGATGCCGAGCGCGAACACCGAAAGCTGGAGCAGCGCACCGCCGCTGAAGAGGTTGATGACCGCGTAGATCGAATTGTCAGAGGTCTGGTCGATGCATCGCTGGATGGCTGAGTAGTCGACTCCGGGAGTGGGCACGACGGAGCCCAGCCGGAAGACGGCAATCATCCCCAGCGTGAACAGCAGCTTCTTGCGGAGGTCCGGGGTGCGGAACGCCTCCACGAAAGCGCTGAGATGCACGCTTACCTCCTGCGCGGTGTCGGGCACCGCTTGTCGTGGACAGTGGCCCCGGTCTGACCTCGAAGGAGCCTAACGTAGGCGCCTCGTGGAGCCGACCGATGAGCCTTGGACCAGCCTGGGATCAGGACGTTCGAGTGGCCACGGTCTCGGCTGAGCCCCCCGCAGCGGCGATCTTCTCGCGCGCTGAGTCGGAGAATGCGTGAGCCGAGACCTGGATCGCTATCCCTATTTCACCCTGACCGAGGACCTTCACCGGACTGCCCTTGCGCACCGCGCCTGCGGAGACGAGGTCAGCCACGGTGACGGCGCCGCCGTCCGGGAAGAGCCGGCCAAGGGTCGCGACATTCACGACCTGGTAGTCGACCTTGTTGGGGCTCGTGAAGCCCTTCAGCTTGGGAAGGCGCATGTGCAGTGGCATCTGGCCACCCTCGAAGCGAGCAGGCACCTGGGTGCGTGCCTTGCTGCCCTTGGTGCCGCGGCCCGCCGTCTTGCCCTTGGAGCCTTCACCGCGCCCCTTGCGAGTCTTGGCTGTCTTGGCCCCGGGCGCCGGACGCAGGTGGTGAACCTTGAGCGTCATGTCAGTCAACCTCCTCAACGGTCACCAGGTGCGACACGGTCTTGATCATGCCGCGAATCTCCGGACGGTCTTCTTGCACGACGGTGTCACCGATGCGCTTGAGTCCGAGCGAGCGAAGGGTCTCACGCTGGCTGTGCGTGCCACCGATGACCGACTTGCGCTGGGTCACGTGGAGCCGAACGCTCACGATGCACCTGCCGCTCGTGCGCGCAGGAGGGCCACCGGAGCGACGTCCTCGAGGGGGAGCCCACGGCGTGCCGCCACGGCTTCGGGCTGTTCGAGTCCTCGCAACGCCGCCACCGTCGCATGGACGATGTTGATGGCGTTGTCCGACCCAAGGGACTTTGACAGGACGTCGTGGATGCCCGCGCACTCCAGGACGGCGCGCACGGGGCCACCGGCGATAACGCCGGTGCCGGGCGCCGCGGGGCGCAGAAACACGACGCCGGCCGCAGCCTCGCCCGTGATCGGATGGGGGATGGTGCCCTGGATGCGGGGAACCTTGAAGAAGTGCTTCTTCGCCTCCTCCACTCCCTTGGCGATGGCGGCCGGCACCTCCTTGGCCTTGCCGTAGCCCACGCCCACCGTGCCATCGCCATCGCCCACGACCACGAGCGCGGTGAAGCTGAAGCGACGGCCACCCTTCACGACCTTGGCGACGCGATTGATCGTCACGACGCGCTCGATGAAAGCGGACTTCTCCTCACGGGGCGCGCGTTCACGACGATCCCGGCGCTCCCCGGAGGCTCCGGCGCCGGTGCCCCGGCGCTGTGTTGTCGACATCAATTCTTACCTCTCTCGCGACCTTAGAACTGAAGGCCGCCCTCGCGGGCGCCCTCCGCCAGGGCCGCGACGCGACCGTGGAACTTGTTGCCACCGCGGTCGAAGACCACGGTCTCGACTCCGGCCTTCTTGGCGCGGTCCGCGAGAAGCTCGCCGACCTTGCGCGCCTTGGCTGTCTTGTCGGCGCTCGCGCCGCGCACATCCGCCTCCATGGAGGATGCCGATGCGATGGTGCGACCCTCGTCGTCGTTGACGACCTGGGCAAACATATGCCGGGCCGAGCGAGTGACCACGAGACGCGGACGCGCGGCGGTGCCGCTGACCTTCTTGCGGACTCGCAGGTGGCGACGCTCGCGAGCGGTGCTCTTGGCGTTGCCCTTGCCGATCTTGGGGGCGAATGAGCTCACTTCTTGCCAGCCTTTCCAGCCTTGCGACGCACGACCTCACCCTCGTAGCGCACGCCCTTGCCCTTGAAGGGCTCCGGCTTGCGCAACTTGCGGATATTGGCCGCGACCTCGCCGACCTGCTGCTTGTCGACGCCGATCACCTTGAACCTCGTGGGGGTCTCGACCGCGAAGGAGATGCCGTCGGGTGCCTCGAAGACGATGGGGTGGCTGTAGCCGAGGGCGAACTCAAGGTTCTGGCCCTTGGCCTGCACGCGGTAGCCGGTGCCAATGATCTCCAGTCCCTTCTCGTAGCCCTGGGTCACACCCGTGACCATGTTGGCCACGAGCGTGCGGGTGAGTCCGTGTCGAGCACGCGCATCGCGCTCGTCGTTGGGACGAGTGACGACGAGCGTGCCGTCGTCTCGGCGATCGATCGAGATCGGCTCGACAACGGTGTGGGTGAGGGTGCCCTTAGGCCCCTTCACGGTGATCTCCTGTCCATCGATGGCCACCTCGACCCCCGAGGGAATGGCGATGGGAAGACGTCCGATGCGTGACATGACGACCCCTCACCACACGTAGGCGAGGACTTCCCCACCCACGCCCTTCTGTGTTGCCTGCCGGTCGGTGAGCAGACCTGAGGAGGTGGACAGGATGGCCACGCCCAGGCCGCCGAGCACCTTGGGCAGCGCGGTGTTCTTTGCGTAGACGCGAAGTCCCGGCTTGGACACGCGACGAAGCCCCGCGATCGAACGCTCGCGACTGGGGCCGTACTTCAACTCCAGGACGAGTGACTTGCCCACCTTAGCTTCCGCGACGTGCCAGCTGCTGATGTAGCCCTCCTGCTTGAGGATCTCGGCGATACCCGCCTTGATCTTCGAATGCGGCATCGCCACCGAGTCGTGATACGCCGAATTCGCGTTGCGCAGACGCGCCAGCATGTCTGCGATCGGGTCGGTCATTGTCATGGCCATCAGGCCCTTCTCGCCGTGGTATCCCCGCGGGGACCTGCGACGTAGTGGTTTACCAGCTGCTCTTGGTGATGCCGGGGAGTTCACCGGCGTGCGCCATCTCGCGGAAGCAGATGCGGCACAGGCCGAACTTGCGGTAGACGGAGTGCGGTCGGCCGCAGCGCGTGCACCGGGTGTAGGCCCGAACGGCATACTTCGGTTTGCGCTGCTGCTTCTCGATCAGTGCCTTCTTCGCCACGTCAGTTCTCCTTGAAGGGGAAGCCGAGAAGCCGAAGCAGTGCACGGCCCTCTTCGTCGTTGTCTGCGGTCGTCACGACCGTGATATCCATGCCGCGGACACGGTCGATCTTATCTTGGTCGATCTCGCGGAACACTGACTGCTCGTTGAGACCGAACGTGTAGTTGCCGCGGCCATCGAACTGCTTGGGCGACAGGCCGCGGAAGTCGCGGATGCGTGGAAGCGCGATCGACATCAAGCGGTCGAGGAACTCCCACATGCGATCACCCCGCAAGGTGACGTGGGCGCCGATCGGCATGCCCTCGCGGAGCTTGAACTGCGCGATGGACTTGCGCGCCTTGGTGACGGAGGGGCGCTGCCCCGTGATCTCCATGAGGTCGCGAATGGCGCCTTCGATGAGCTTGGAGTCGCGGGCGGCCTCGCCGACGCCCATGTTGACGACGACCTTGGTGACGCCAGGCACCTGCATGACGTTGTCGAAGTCGAACTCTGCCTGTAGGGCAGGGACGACCTCCTCGCGGTAGCGCGACTTGAGTCTCGGCATGGAGCGCTCAGACGTGGTGGCAATCATCAGATGTCCTTACCGGTGCGCCTGGAAACCCGGACGTTGCGCACGGAATCGTAGGTGCTTCCGTCGGAGCGCCGCTTCTCGACCTTCTCCTGGCGCTTGCCCACGCGAGTCGCCCGGCTGTCTTCGGGGTCGATCACCATGACGTTGGAAACGTGGATGGGGGCCTCAGTGGTGATGATGCCGCCCGTCTTAGCGCCACGATTGCTCTGGCCCACCTTGGTGTGCTTCTTCACGCGATTGACGCCTTCGACGATGACGAGCTCGGACTTGGGCATCACCTCGATCACGCGCCCGGTGACTCCGCGGTCCTTGCCGCTGAGCACCTGGACGAGATCGCCCTTGCGAACGAACAGGCCGGCCATGTCAGAGCACCTCCGGGGCGAGCGAAATGATCTTCATGAAGCGCTTCTCGCGGAGCTCGCGCCCGACGGGCCCGAAGATGCGGGTGCCGCGGGGCTCGCCGTCGCTCTTGAGGAGGACGGCCGCGTTTTCGTCGAAGCGAATGTAGGAGCCGTCGGGACGGCGATGCTCCTTGCGCGTGCGAACGACGACGGCCTTGACGACCTCGCCCTTCTTGACGCCTCCGCCGGGGATCGCATCCTTGACCGTGGCGACGATGATGTCACCGATCCCGGCATAGCGACGGCCGGAGCCGCCCAGCACGCGGATGCACAGGAGCTCCTTGGCGCCGGTGTTGTCGGCGACACGCAGACGGGACTCTTGCTGGATCACGACAACTCCCCTACTTGGCCTTCTCGAGGATCTCGACGACGCGCCAACGCTTGGTGGACGACAGCGGACGGGTCTCCATGACGAGGACTCGGTCGCCAACGCCGCAGGCGTTTTGCTCGTCGTGAGCCCTCAGCTTGCTGGTGCGGCGCACCACCTTGCCGTAGAGCGGATGCTTGAAGCGATCCTCGATGGCAACCGTGACGGTCTTATCCATCTTGTCGCTCACCACGTAGCCCTCGCGGATCTTTCGGGTTGTCCTGGCGTCTGTGCTCACTGTCACCTTCTCGTAGCTCATGCCGCACCGCCGACGTGCTCGACGGGCGTGATGCCGAGTTCGCGCTCGCGCATCACGGTGTAGAGGCGGGCGATATCCTTGCGCACAGCACGAAGACGCCCATGGTTTTCGAGTTGTCCGGTCGCGCCCTGAAAGCGCAGGTTAAACAGCTCCTCCTTGGCCTCGCGCAGCCTTGTGACGAGCTCCTCGTCGGTCAGGCCGCGGAACTCCTGGGACGACGTGCCGGCAGCCATCAGACCTCCACCGTGTCCGAGCGACGCACAATGCGGCACTTCATCGGCAACTTGTGCATCGCGCGCGTGAGCGCCTGAACCGCAACCTTCTCATTGGGGTAGGACAGTTCGAACATCACGCGGCCGGGCTTGACATTGGCCACCCACCACTCCGGCGAACCCTTGCCCGAACCCATGCGGGTCTCAGCGGGCTTCTTGGTCAGCGGGCGGTCGGGGAAGATGGTGATCCACACCTTGCCACCGCGGCGGATATGCCGAGTGATCGCGATACGGGCAGCCTCGATCTGGCGGTTGGTGACATAGGCGGGCTCGAGGGCTTGGAGGCCGTAGTCACCCCAGGTGACCTCGGCGCCACCCTTTGCCGCACCACTGCGACCGGGATGGTGCTGCTTGCGGTGCTTGACCTTGCGGGGAATAAGCATGATCAGACCTCGCCTTCCGGTGCTGCGGGAGCGGGTGACTCTTCGGCGGCAGCGACGGCCTCTGCAGCCACAGCCTCGTCGTCACGCCCACCCGCGCGACGCGGACGGTCGGGACGGCGCGCCTGGCCGAGACGAGCAGCAGCCGCTGCGGCCTCGCGTTCCGCGCGGCTCGTGGGGGCATCACCCTTGTAGATCCAGACCTTGACGCCGATTCGGCCGAAGGTGGTGCGCGCCTCGTAGAAGCCGTAATCGATGTCGGCGCGCAGGGTGTGCAGAGGCACACGACCGTCGCGATAAAACTCTGTGCGGCTCATCTCAGCGCCGCCGAGGCGACCGGATACCTGCACGCGGATGCCCTTGGCCCCAGCCTTCATCGTGCTCTGCATGCCCTTGCGCATGGCGCGCCGGAACGAGACGCGGCTCGAAAGCTGCTCAGCGATACCCTGGGCGACGAGCTGGGCGTCCATCTCGGGGTTCTTCACCTCGAGGATGTTGAGCTGGACCTGCTTGCCGGTCAGCTTCTCGAGGTCAGCGCGGATACGGTCGGCTTCGGCACCGCGGCGACCGATCACGATGCCCGGGCGCGCGGTGTGGATGTCGACGCGAACACGCTCGCGGGTGCGCTCGATCTCGACCTTGCTGATGCCGGCACGCTCCATGCCCTTGGAGAGGAGCTTGCGGATCTCGACGTCCTCTTGGACGTAGTCGCGGTAGCGCTGCCCTGCCTTGGAGCTGTCAGCGAACCAGCGCGAGGTGAAGTCGGTGGTGACGCCGAGGCGGAAGCCGTGGGGATTGACCTTCTGGCCCATCTCAGGCCTCCTTCTTCTTCTTGCTCGACGCCTTGGCCGCCTTCACCGGCTCCTTGGGCGCGACGACCTCGAGGATCACGGTGATGTGGCTGGTGCGCTTGTCGATGCGGTAGGCGCGACCCTGGGCGCGCGGACGGAATCGCTTCATGGTCGGGCCCTCGTCGACGTAGGCCTCGCTGATAACGAGGGATGCCGGATCGAGATTGTGGTTGTTGGTGGCATTGGCGATGGCGCTGTCGAGCACCTTGCCGACCGGAACGCTCGCATCCTGCGGGGCAAACCGCAGCACCGCCTGGGCGTCCGAGGCAGGCAGCCCTCGAATGAGGTCCACCACTCGGCGCGCCTTCATGGGCGTGACGCGGACGAACCGCGCCTGGGCCCTGGCTTCCATCGCTCTCCCCTTGCTTCTCGAGTTACGTGCGCTTCGCCTTACGGTCGTCCTTGACGTGCCCCTTGAAGGTGCGCGTAGGAGCGAACTCGCCCAGCTTGTGGCCGATCATCTGCTCGGTCACGAAGACCGGCACGTGCTTGCGTCCATCGTGCACGGCAATGGTGTGACCGAGCATGGCGGGGACGATCATCGAGCGACGCGACCAGGTCTTGATGACCTGCTGGCTCTTGGCCTCGTTCTGGGCGTCCACCTTCTTGAGCAGGTGGCCGTCCACGAAGGGGCCCTTCTTCAGGCTTCTGGGCACGGTCGTCTCCTAGCGCTTCTTGCCGGTCTTGCGTCGACGGACGATGAACTTGTTGCTGGCCTTCTTGGCCTTGCGGGTGCGGCCCTCCGGCTTGCCCTTGGGGTTGACCGGGTGGCGTCCACCCGAGGTCTTTCCTTCGCCGCCGCCGTGGGGGTGGTCGACCGGATTCATCGCCACGCCACGCACCGTAGGACGACGTCCCTTCCAGCGCATGCGACCAGCCTTACCCCAGTTGATATTGGACTGCTCGGCATTGCCGACCTCGCCGACCGTGGCGCGTGAGCGCACGTCGACATTGCGGATTTCGCCGGATGGCATGCGCAACTGCGCGTGGGGGCCGTCCTTTGCAACCAACTGGACACTGGCGCCTGCGGCGCGGGCGATCTTCGCTCCTCCGCCGGGCTTAATCTCGACGGCGTGGATCACCGTGCCGACCGGGATATTGCGAAGGGGGAGATTGTTGCCGGGCTTGATATCGGCGCTGGGGCCGGTCTCGACGGTGTCGCCCTGGCTCAGCTTGTTGGGCGCGAGGATGTAGCGCTTCTCGCCGTCCGCGAAGTGGAGGAGCGCGATGCGAGCGGTGCGGTTGGGGTCGTATTCGACGTGAGCGACCTTGGCGGGCACCCCATCTTTGTCGGCGCGACGGAAGTCGATGACGCGATAGGCGCGCTTGTGTCCGCCACCCTGGTGGCGTGTGGTGATGCGCCCCTGGTTGTTGCGACCGCCCTTGGACGGCAGCGGGCGAACAAGGGACTTCTCCGGCTCCGACCGCGTGATCTCCACGAAGTCGGCAACGCTGGAGCCACGACGACCCGGAGTCGTCGGCTTGTATTTGCGGATGCCCATTGTCCTCGTCCCTCGCCTAACTAACCGGTCCACCGAAGATGTCGATGCGATCACCCTGCGCGACGGACACGATGGCCCGCTTGGTCGCTGCCCGACGGCCCCACCCACGCCTGGTGCGGATGCGCTTGCCCTCGCGGTTGCTGGTGTTCACGGCGGTCACGCGGACCCCGAATACCTGCTCCACCGCGATCCTTATCTGCGTCTTGTTGGCGTCTGGCGCGACGATGAAGGTGTACTTGTTTTCGTCGAGCAGGCCATAACTCTTCTCAGAGATGACTGGGGCCAGCAGGACATCGCGCGGATCGTTGATCCTCATGCCGACACCTCCCTTTCGCTCGCGACGGCCTTGGCGCTGCGACCCTTGACGGGACCGGCGACGAAGGCCTCGAGCGATGCCTTGGTGAAGACGATGTCATCGCTGACGAGGACGTCGTAGGTACTGAGCTGATCAGGCGCGACCACGCTGACGTCCGACAGGTTGCGTAGGCTGAGCCACGACACGAAGTCGTCACGATCGACCACGACCAGGATGTTGGGTCGGTCGGTCAGCGATCGGATGATCTCCTGGGCCTTCTTGGTCGAGGGCGTATCGCCGTCGACGAGGGCGGACAGGACATGAATACGGCCTTCGCGTGCACGGTCGGACAGGGCACCGCGCAGGGCGGCGGCCTTCATCTTCTTGGGCGTGCGCTGGTCGTAGGAACGCGGCGTGGGCCCGTGGACGACGCCGCCGCCGGTGAACTGGGGGGCGCGAATGGAGCCTTGGCGGGCGCGACCGGTGCCCTTCTGCTTGTAGGGCTTGCGGCCGCCGCCGCTGACCTCGCCGCGCGACTTAGTGTCGTGCGTGCCCTGGCGAGCCGCCGCCAGTTGGGCCACGACGACCTGGTGGATCAGCGGGATGTTGACCTGCTGGTCGAAGATCTCGGCGGGCAGGTCGACCTTGCCGGACTTCTTGCCGGCCGGTGTCACGATGTCGATGGAGCTCACGAGGCCACCGCCTTGGAGGTCGAGCGAATGAGGACCATGCCGCCCTTGGGTCCGGGCACAGCGCCCTTGATGAGGATCAGGCCCCGCTCGGCATCGATCGCGTAAACCTTTAGGCCCTGGGTCGTGTGGCGATTGGCGCCCATGCGCCCTGCCATGCGCAGCCCTTTGAAGACACGAGAAGGGGTGGCACAGGCACCGATGGATCCGGGCTTGCGGTGGTTGCGGTGGGCACCGTGAGAGGCACCGACGCCGGAGAAGCCGTGGCGCTTCATGACACCGGCGAAGCCCTTGCCCCTGGTGGTCGCGGTCACGTCGACGAGGTCGCCCGCGCCGAAAGCCTCGGCACCAACCTCTTGGCCGAGCGTGTATTCGGAGGCGTCCTGGGTGCGCAACTCCACCATGTGACGGCGCGGCGCTACGCCAGCCTTCTGGAAGTGCCCCGCCTCGGGCTTGTTGACCTTGCGAGGATCGATCGCCCCAAAGCCCAACTGCACCGCGGAGTATCCGTCGACCTCGGGGGTGCGCACCTGCGTCACGACGCAGGGGCCCGCCTTAATGACGGTGACCGGGACGACGCGGTTGTTGTCGTCCCACACCTGAGTCATGCCGAGCTTCTCGCCCAGCACTCCCTTGACAGTCCTCAGCATGGTCATCGTCCTAGAGCTTTATCTCGATGTCGACGCCGGCAGGGAGGTCGAGGCGCATGAGTGAGTCGACCGTCTTGGGCGTGGGGTCGAGGATGTCGATGAGCCTCTTGTGCGTGCGCATCTCGAAGTGCTCGCGACTGTCCTTGTACTTGTGCGGCGACCGGATGACGCAGTAGATGTTCTTCTCGGTCGGCAGCGGCACCGGGCCGGCCACTTGCGCACCCGTGCGAGTCACCGTGTCGACGATCTTGCGCGCCGAGCTGTCGATGACCTCGTGATCGTAGGCCTTGAGCCTGATCCGGATCTTCTGTCCCGCCATGGTGACTTGCCCTGTCCTTCTCGTCGGTTGCCGCTGGGTGTGTGCCGGTGGTGCCAGTGGCCGGGGGAGGCGCACCGCGCCTCCCCCGGACGCACTACTTGATGATCTTGGTGACTCGACCCGCGCCGACGGTGCGACCGCCCTCGCGGATAGCGAAGCGCAGGCCGTCCTCCATGGCGATGGGCTGGATGAGGTCGACCTTCATCTCGGTGTTGTCACCGGGCATGACCATGTCCTTGCCCTCGGGCAGGTGCACGACGCCGGTCACGTCCGTGGTGCGGAAGTAGAACTGCGGACGATAGTTGTCGAAGAACGGCGTGTGACGGCCACCTTCGTCCTTGCTCAGGATGTAGACCTGGGCCTCGAACTCGGTGTGCGGGGTGATCGAGCCGGGCTTGCAGCAGACCTGGCCGCGCTCGACTTCTTCGCGCTTGGTGCCACGCAGGAGCAAGCCGACGTTTTCGCCCGCCTGGCCCTCGTCGAGGAGCTTGCGGAACATCTCGACGCCGGTGACGGTGGTCTTCGCGGGCGGCCCGGGCCGGATGCCCACGATCTCGATCTCCTCGTTGACCTTGACGATGCCGCGCTCGATACGGCCGGTCACGACGGTGCCGCGGCCGGTGATCGTGAACACGTCCTCGACGGGCATGAGGAAGGGCTTGTCGACCTCACGCTCCGGCGTGGTGATGTAGGTGTCGACCGCGTTCATGAGCTCCATGATCGAGTCGCCCCACTTGGCGTCGCCGTTGAGCGCCGGGAAGGCAGCCACGCGCACGACGGGGATGTCGTCGCCGGGGAACTCGTAGGAGGACAGCAGCTCGCGCACCTCCATCTCGACCAGCTCGAGGAGGTCCTCGTCATCGACCATGTCGCACTTGTTGAGGGCGACGACGATGGCGGGGACGCCCACCTGGCGGGCCAGGAGGACGTGCTCCTTGGTCTGCGGCATCGGGCCATCGGTGGCGGCGACCACGAGGATCGCGCCATCCATCTGGGCTGCGCCGGTGATCATGTTCTTGATGTAGTCAGCGTGGCCGGGGCAGTCCACGTGTGCGTAGTGGCGTGCCTCGGTCTGATATTCGACGTGCGCGATGGAGATGGTGATACCGCGCTGACGCTCCTCAGGGGCCTTGTCGATCTGGTCGAAAGGCGTGAAGGGGTTGATATCGGGCATCTTGTCGTGCAGGACCTTGGTGATCGCCGCGGTCAGCGTCGTCTTTCCATGGTCGATATGCCCGATGGTTCCGATGTTCACGTGCGGCTTGGTCCGCTCGAACTTCGCCTTAGCCACGGTGGGCTCCTCTTCGTTTCGGTCCGTCCGACTATCGCGGATCGGGGATCTTCTAGTGGTTTTTTGTTGTTCTTCGATCCGCGACTATTCGCCGCGAGCTTTCGCGATGATCTCCGTCGCCACGTTCTGGGGAACCTGGGCGTAGGAGTCGAACTGCATGGTGTAACTAGCCCGGCCCTGGGTCCTGCTGCGCAGGTCGCCCACGTAACCGAACATCTCGGAGAGCGGCACCAGCGCCCGCACGATGCGCGCACCGGCCCGCTCGTCCATGGCCTGGATCTGGCCACGGCGGGAGTTGAGGTCGCCGATCACGTCACCCAAGAAGTCCTCGGGGGTCGTGACCTCGACGGCCATCATCGGCTCGAGGAGCACGGGGCCGGCCTTGCGGGCGGCCTCCTTGAACACCATCGATCCGGCGATCTTGAAGGCGAGTTCGGACGAGTCGACCTCGTGGTAGGCACCGTCGAGGAGCGTGACCTTGAGGTCGACCATGGGATAGCCGGCGAGGACACCGAATTCCATGGCCTCCTGGCAACCCGCATCGACCGAGGGGATGTACTCGCGGGGGATGCGGCCGCCGGTGACCTTGCTCTCGAACTCGTAGCCACCCTCGCCCTCGGAATGGGGTGCGAGCGTGATCTGGACCTTGGCGAACTGGCCGGAACCACCCGTCTGCTTCTTGTGGGTGTAGTCGACCTTCTCGACCGTCTTGGTAATGGTCTCGCGGTAGGCGACCTGGGGCTTGCCGACGTTGGCCTCGACCTTGAACTCGCGGCGCATGCGGTCGACGAGGACCTCGAGGTGGAGCTCGCCCATGCCTGAGATGATCGTCTGGCCGGTCTCCTCGTCGGTTTGGACGCGGAAGGTCGGGTCCTCCTCGGCCAAGCGCTGGATGGCGGTGCCGAGCTTCTCCTGGTCACTCTTGGTCTTGGGCTCGATCGCGACCGAGATGACCGGGGCGGGGAAGCTCATCGACTCGAGGACGACCGGCTTGGCCGGATCGCAGAGGGTCTCGCCGGTGGTGGTGTCCTTCAGTCCCATCACGGCCACGATGTCGCCGGCGCCCACGGCGTCGATCTCCTCGCGCTTGTTGGCGTGCATTCGGTAGATCTTGCCGACGCGCTCCTTGCGGTCCTTGGTGCTGTTGAGGACCGCGGTGCCCGTGTCTAGCCTACCGGAGTAGATGCGGACGTAGGTGAGCTTGCCCAGGTGCGGATCGCTCATGATCTTGAAGGCGAGGGCGGAGAAGGGCTCATCATCGCTGGGCTTGCGCTCGATGACCTCCCCCTCCCTGCGGGGCGCGTGGCCCTCGATAGCTGCGACGTCTAGCGGTGAGGGGAGGTAAGCGACGACGGCGTCGAGCATGGGCTGGACGCCTTTGTTTTTGAACGCCGAGCCGGTGAGGACGGGAGTGACCTTGTCGGCCAGGGTCGCGCGCCGGATGCCGGCCTGGATCTCGTCGACCGAGAGTTCCTCGCCCTCGATGAACTTCTCCATGACGGCGTCGTCGGCCTCGGCGAGGGTCTCGAGGAGCTTCTCGCGCCACTCGGCGGCCTGCTCGGCCATGTCGGCGGGGATTTCCTCGACGACGTAGTCCTCGCCCTTCTGTGTCTCGCCCCGCCAGGTGAGGGCCCGCATCGTCACGAGGTCGATGACGCCCAGGAAGTCGGACTCCGACCCGATCGGAAGCTGGAGCACCAGGGCGGTCGCGCCGAGGCGGTCATTAATCATGTCGACGCACATGTAGAAGTTGGCGCCGGTGCGGTCGAGCTTGTTGACGAAGCAGATACGGGGGACGTTGTAGCGGTCGGCCTGGCGCCACACGGTCTCGGACTGGGGCTCCACGCCGGCCACGCCGTCGAAGACCGCCACTGCGCCATCGAGCACACGCAAGGACCGCTCGACCTCGACCGTGAAGTCGACGTGACCGGGCGTGTCGATGATGTTGATCGTGCAGCCCTTCCATTCGCACGTCGTGGCGGCGGAGGTGATGGTGATGCCTCGCTCCTGCTCCTGCTCCATCCAGTCCATCGTGGCCGCGCCCTCGTGGACCTCACCGATCTTGTAGTTGATGCCGGTGTAGAAGAGGATTCGCTCGGTCGTCGTGGTCTTGCCCGCGTCGATATGCGCCATGATCCCGATGTTGCGGACCTTGGCGAGGTCGAGCTTGGTCGCGGTGGGCACCTGAAAACCTTCCGTCGTCTCTTGTCGTGTGTGTCGCCGCCGATTACCAGCGGTAGTGGGCGAATGCCTTGTTGGACTCGGCCATCTTGTGCGTGTCTTCGCGCTTCTTGACGCTCGCGCCCAGGCCATTGGAGGCATCGAGGATCTCGTTCATCAGCCGCTCGGTCATGGTCTTCTCACGACGCTGGCGAGCGAAGCTCACGAGCCAGCGCAGGGCGAGGGTGGTGCTGCGCCCGGCCTTGACCTCGACCGGCACCTGGTAGGTGGCGCCGCCCACGCGACGGGACCGGACCTCGAGGGTGGGACGGATGTTGTCGAGGGCGCGCTTGAGTGTGGCGACCGGATCGGTGCCGGTCTTCTCGCGGGAGCCCTCGAGGGCGCCGTAGACGATGGCCTCGGCGGTCGAGCGCTTGCCGTCGAGCAGGATCTTGTTGATGAGCTGGGTGACCAGCGGTGACGAGTAGACCGGATCGATGACGACCGGTCGCTTCTCAGCGGGGCCCTTGCGCGGCATCAGCCCTTCTCCTTCTTCGCGCCGTAGCGGGAGCGGGCCTGCTTGCGGTTCTTCACGCCCTGGGTGTCGAGGGCGCCGCGGATGATCTTGTAGCGGACCCCGGGGAGGTCCTTTACGCGCCCGCCCCGGACGAGGACGATTGAGTGCTCTTGGAGGTTGTGGCCCACGCCGGGGATGTAGGCGGTGACCTCGATGCCAGACGACAGACGGACGCGGGCCACCTTGCGAAGCGCAGAATTGGGCTTCTTGGGGGTGGTGGTGTAGACGCGCGTGCAGACGCCGCGGCGCTGCGGGCTGCCCTTGAGCGCGGGCGTCTTGTTCTTCGCGATCTTGTCCTGTCGGCCCTTGCGGACCAACTGCTGGATCGTGGGCACTACGTCTCCATCCATGAGCTTCCGACCGCACTGTCCGTTTCAGCCGATTTCTCCCGCCCCCGCGCTCGGGTGTGTCGCATTCCCCGTGAGGGGAGCGACCTCGAGCTTCGCTGGAGGAAGACCGGCGCGGAACGTGCATGCGCGGGCGCCTGGGGCGGGCCCCAAGCACGAGGGAAAAGATTACCGGGCAGGTCCCGGGCGGTCAAAACCGAGGTGCCCCAGCGGCCGGCTACATGCCCTGGGTTGTGGCGGCGAGGACACTGACGACGAGTAAGACGAGCCCGAGGCCGATGATGATCGCGGCAAAGAGCCCGATGTTGATCCACGAGACGATGCGCGTCGTCGTATTGAGGCCTTCTCCCCCGATGGCCCCGTGCGATGCAGCGATCTCCTGCCGGGACTTCTCCGCCAGCACGAGGGCAATGATCGCGGGAACGATGGGGCAGGCAAGCCAGGAGATGATCGCCAGGACCAGGCCCACGATCGCCTTGGTCGAGGTGGTCGGAGTGGTTTGGGCGTAGGCATAACCCGCGGGCGCATAGGCCCCGGGGGGCGCGTAGGCGGGGGGCTGCGGGTAGGTCGCTGCCCCCTGGGGTGGCCAAGTGGGAGGCGGTGCATAGCCCGGCGGCGGCGGCGGGGTCGCTGCCGGCGTCGATGCCCCTCCAGTCGGGTCCGGCGCGGCAGGACTGCTCGACTCGGCGGGCGGCGGCGCAGGAGCGGGCGGCGGTGCAACCGCCTCGGCAGCGGGCGCGGGCGGCATCGGTGAGGTGGCCTCAGGCGTCGGCTCGGGCGTCGGCTCGGGCCGGGCCGGGGCCTCGTCTGCGGGCGGTTGCTGGTCGCTCATGGCCGCACAGTAAGCGACCACCCCGCGGTTTGGCCCGGCGGCGCCGGTGCGGGGGGCATGGTTCCGGGATCCTCGCGGGGTGCCTCGGGCTTGGGCTGCTGATCGCTCATGAATCTCAGGGTAGTCGAGTACTCGTGCGCGAAGCCGCCCCAGGGCGTAACCGGGGGCTCCGCGCCTGATACCGCAGCTTCCACCCGCTGCCCGGTGATCGATAGGTAGGCGCCATCGCACCTGCAGGAAGCTGGCCGACTGGAAACCGCGATTCCAACCCCCAGACCGCGGGAAACGGGCGGCCAGCAGGGGGCAACGCGCGGCCCTCGCCTCAGCGCGGCCTCAGCCTCAGCGGGGCGCTCCCCTCCCCGGGCCCGGCTACAACTGATCAGCGCCACGGGATTCCGCGGACAGCCACGTAGTCGCACTGGCTCGGACATGCGTGAGGGGCGGATGCCCAACGGCACCCGCCCCTCCCTGTCCATCGATGAAGGGTCGATCGATTAGCGGTTGTAGCCGCCGTAGTCGAACTCCTCCAGCGGAACCGCCGGGCCGGAGGCCACGCCGAAGCCGCCGTAGTCGAAGTCGTCGTAGCCCGAGAAGGTGGCATACATCGCCGCCTTCGCCTCCTCGGTCGGCTCGACCCGCACGTTGCGGTACACAGGCATTCCCGTGCCCGCGGGGATGAGCTTGCCGAGGATGACGTTTTCCTTCAGGCCGAGCAGCGGATCGCTCTTGGCATGGATGGCCGCGTCGGTGAGGACGCGGGTGGTCTCCTGGAAGGAGGCCGCCGAGAGCCACGACTCGGTGGCGAGCGAGGCCTTGGTGATCCCCATGAGCTCGGGGCGACCAGCCGCGGGCGTGCCACCCTCCGCCACCACGCGGCGGTTCTCGGCCTCGAACAAGCCACGCTCGACGAGTTCGCCGGTCAGGAAGTCGGAGTCGCCCGCGTCGATGATCGTCACGCGCTTGAGCATCTGGCGCACGATGACCTCAATGTGCTTGTCGTGGATCGACACCCCCTGCGAGCGGTAGACCTCCTGCACCTGCTCAACTAGGTGCAGTTGCACCTGGCGCTGGCCGAGGATGCGCAGCACCTGCTTGGGGTCGACAGCGCCGACAGTCAGCTGGTCGCCAACCCCGACATGACCGCCGTCCTCGACGAGCAGGCGCACGCGCTTGGAGACGATGTAGGGGATCTCCTCAGAGCCATCGTCGGGAATGACGACGACCTTGCGGGCCTTGTCGGTCTCCTCTACGAGCACGCGACCGGCGACCTCGCTGATCGGAGCCACACCCTTGGGGGTGCGAGCCTCGAAGAGTTCGACGACGCGGGGCAGACCGTGGGTGATGTCTTCGCCCGCCACACCGCCGGTGTGGAAGGTACGCATCGTCAGCTGGGTGCCCGGCTCGCCGATCGACTGCGCGGCGATGATGCCGATGGCCTCGCCAACGTCTACCTGCTTGCCGGTCGCCAGGGAATCGCCGTAGCACAGGGCACACGTGCCGACCTTGCTCTCGCAGGTGAGAACCGAGCGTACGCGGATCTCGCTCACGCCAGCCTCGGCCATGAGCGCGAGGGTTTCGACCTCGAGCTGGGTGCCGGCCGGGACAACGATCTTGCCGTCGACCTCCGCATTGCGAGCCAGCATGCGGGAGACCACGGACGTGTCGAGGTTGTCGACCAAGCGGAGTCCGCCATCGCCGGGCTCGGCGATGGTGACGGCCAGGCCGCGGTCAGTGCCGCAGTCATCCTCGCGGATGATGACGTCTTGCGAGACGTCGACAAGGCGACGGGTGAGGTAGCCGGAGTCGGCGGTCCGCAGGGCGGTGTCGGCCAGACCCTTGCGGGCACCGTGGGTCGAGATGAAGTACTCAAGCACCGACAGGCCCTCGCGGAAGTTGGACTTGATGGGGCGGGGGATGATCTCGCCCTTGGGGTTGGCCACCAGGCCGCGCATGCCGGCGATCTGACGTACCTGCATGAAGTTTCCGCGGGCGCCGGAGTCGACCATCATGAACACCGGGTTTTCGCGCGGGAAATTGTCTTGCATGGCGCGGGCAACCTCGTCGGTGGCACGGGTCCAGATCTCGATGAGCTCCTGGCGGCGCTCGGAGTCGGTAATCAGGCCGCGCTCGTATTGCGACTGCACCTTGGCTGCGCGCTCCTCCGCAGCGGCGAGCAACTCGCCCTTCTGCGGCGGAGTGACGACGTCTTCGATGGAGATCGTGACGCCGGATCGCGTCGCCCAGTGGAATCCCAGTGACTTGAGGGCATCGAGCGTGCGGGCGACCTCGACCTTGGGGTAGCGATCAGCCAGTTGGTTGACCAGTGCGCCGAGCACCTTCTTGTCGACCTGGTGGTCGACGAAGGGGAAATCGGCTGGCAGTGCCTCGTTGAAGATGGCGCGACCGAGGGTTGACTGCAGCACGAAGGAGTCGCCCGGCGTCCAGTCTTCCGGCGCGGTCCAGTCCTCGGGCGGGACGACTTCGGTCAGGCGCAGCCGAACCGGCTCCTGCAGGCCGAGCAGCCCGCGATCGAAGGCCATGACAGCCTCGGAGATCGACGAGTAGGTCGGGATCTCCTCGCCGGTCGCACCGCTCATCATGGTGAGGTTGTAAATGCCGAGCACCATGTCTTGGGTCGGCGTCGTGATGGGGCGACCGTTGGCCGGCGACAGGATGTTGTTGCTCGACAGCATGAGAATGCGAGCCTCGGCCTGGGCCTCGGCCGACAGGGGCAGGTGCACGGCCATCTGGTCGCCGTCGAAGTCGGCGTTGAACGCCGTGCAGACGAGCGGGTGAATCTGGATGGCCTTGCCCTCGATCAACTGCGGCTCGAATGCCTGGATGCCGAGGCGGTGCAGGGTGGGCGCGCGGTTGAGGAGCACCGGATGCTCTGCGATGACCTCTTCGAGCACGTCCCACACCACCGGCCGTGAGCGCTCCACCATGCGCTTGGCCGACTTGATGTTTTGGGCGTGATTGAGGTCGACCAGGCGCTTCATGACGAATGGCTTAAACAGCTCGAGGGCCATCTGCTTGGGCAGGCCGCACTGGTGCAGCTGCAGCTGGGGGCCGACGACGATGACCGAGCGGCCGGAGTAGTCGACGCGCTTGCCAAGGAGATTTTGCCGGAATCGGCCCTGCTTGCCCTTGAGCATGTCGGACAGGGACTTCAGCGGCCGGTTGCCCGGGCCGGTGACCGGACGACCCCGGCGGCCGTTGTCGAAGAGCGCGTCCACAGCCTCCTGGAGCATGCGCTTTTCGTTGTTGACGATGATCTCGGGCGCACCGAGATCCAGAAGGCGCTTGAGGCGGTTGTTGCGATTGATCACGCGTCGGTAGAGGTCGTTGAGATCGCTCGTGGCAAACCGGCCACCGTCGAGCTGCACCATGGGGCGCAGGTCGGGCGGGATCACCGGGATGGCATCGAGCACCATGCCGAGCGGCGAATTGGTGGTGTTGAGGAACGCCGACACCACCTTGAGGCGCTTGAGCGCCCGCGCCTTGCGCTGGCCCTTGCCGCTGCGGATCGTCTCGCGCAGCGACTCGGCCTCGGCCTCGAGGTCGAACGTCTCCAGGCGCTTCTGGATGGCCGCGGCACCCATGCCGCCATCGAACCAGCGGCCGTAGCGGTCGCGCATCTCGCGGTAGAGCAGTTCATCGCCCTCGAGGTCTTGCACCTTGAGGGTGCGGAAACGATCGAAGACCCTGTCAAGCCGCTCTATCTCTGCGTCAGCGCGACGACGCACAGCGGCCATCTCGCGCTCCCCGGAATCGCGCACCTTGCGGCGGACGTCGGCCTTGGCCCCCTCGGCCTCCAGCTCGGCCAGATCGGCTTCCATCTTCTTGGCCCGGGCATCGATATCGGCATCTCGGCGCTTGGCAATCTTGCCCTTTTCGACACCCAACTCGGCCTCGAACTTAGGGAGCATCTCGTGCCGGCCCTCTTCGTCGACGCTGGTGATCATGTAGGCGGCGAAGTAGATGACTTTTTCTAGATCCTTGGGCGCCAGGTCGAGCAGGTAGCCCAGACGGCTCGGCACACCCTTGAAGTACCAGATGTGCGTGACGGGAGCGGCGAGCTCGATGTGGCCCATGCGCTCACGACGCACCTTCGCACGCGTCACCTCGACGCCGCAGCGCTCGCAGATGATGCCCTTGAAACGCACCCGCTTGTATTTGCCGCAGTAGCACTCCCAGTCGCGGGTCGGCCCGAAGATCTTCTCGCAGAAGAGGCCGTCCTTTTCGGGCTTGAGCGTGCGGTAGTTGATGGTTTCGGGCTTCTTGACCTCGCCGTGCGACCACGCGCGGACATCATCCGCGGTCGCCAGGCCGATACGAAGTTCGTCGAAGAAGTTGACGTCGAGCACCCTGTGTCCTTTGCCTTGTCGTTGCGCGTGTGTTGTCGGTTGTGGGTGTGCCTAGACCTCTTCGACGCTGCTCGGCTCACGCCGCGACAGGTCGATGCCTAGCTCTTCTGCTGCCCGGAAGACGTCTTCGTCGGAGTCGCGCATCTCAATGGCGACACCATCGCCTGAGAGGACCTCGACATTGAGACACAGCGACTGCATCTCCTTGACGAGCACCTTGAAGGACTCGGGGATTCCGGGCTCCGGGATGTTTTCGCCCTTGACGATGGCCTCGTAGACCTTGACGCGACCGAGGACGTCGTCGGACTTGATGGTGAGGAGCTCCTGCAGTGCATAGGCGGCGCCGTAGGCCTCGAGCGCCCACACCTCCATCTCACCGAACCGCTGGCCGCCGAACTGAGCCTTACCGCCCAGCGGCTGCTGCGTGATCATGGAGTACGGACCGGTCGAGCGGGCGTGGATCTTGTCGTCGACCAGGTGGAGCAGCTTGAGAATGTAGATGTAGCCCACGGTGAAGCGACCGGGAAACGGCTCGCCCGTGCGGCCGTCGAGCAGGCTCGCCTTGCCGTCGGGACCGACGAGACGGTCGCCGTTGGCCGTGGGGAGCGTCGACTCCAGCACGAGGGCAAGTTCATCTTCCTTAGCACCGTCGAAGACCGGCGTAGCCACGCGCGTACCGGGCTCACCCGACCGGACCTCGTCGGGGAGTCGATTGGCACGCGGATCGGCGGGGTCGACCTGCCAGCCGGAGTGCGCCACCCAGCCCAAATGGGTCTCGAGGACCTGGCCGACGTTCATGCGGCCGGGGACGCCGAGCGGGTTGAGGACGACGTCGACCGGCGTGCCATCGGCGAGGAAAGGCATGTCTTCGACCGGGAGGATCTTGGCGATGACGCCCTTGTTGCCGTGGCGGCCGGCGAGCTTGTCGCCCTCGGTGATCTTGCGCTTCTGTGCGATGTAGACGCGCACGATGCGGTTGACGCCTGGGGGCAACTCGTCGCCCTCGTCACGATCGAAGACGCGGACGCCGATGATCTTGCCGGACTCGCCGTGGGGAACCTTCAGCGAGGTGTCGCGCACCTCGCGCGCCTTCTCGCCGAAGATGGCCCGAAGGAGGCGCTCCTCGGGAGTGAGCTCGGTCTCGCCCTTGGGCGTGACCTTGCCGACGAGGATGTCACCGGGCACGACGTCCGCACCGATGCGGATGATGCCGCGATCGTCGAGATCGGCGAGCACCTCTTCGGAGACGTTGGGGATGTCGCGGGTGATCTCCTCGGGGCCGAGTTTGGTGTCGCGGGCGTCGATCTCGTGCTCGTCGATGTGGATCGAGCTGAGGACGTCGTCTTGCACCAGACGCTGGCTGAGGATGATCGCGTCTTCGTAGTTGTGGCCCTCCCAGGGCATGAATGCCACGAGGAGGTTCTTGCCGAGCGCCATCTCGCCCAGGTCCGTCGACGGCCCGTCGGCGAGGATCTGGCCGGCGATGACGTGATCACCTTCGTTGACCACCGGCCGCTGGTTGTAGCTCGTGCCCTGGTTGGATCGGTGGAACTTCTGGATCTTGTAGGTCGAGTGCGTGGCATCGTCGTTGGCCACGGTGATGTGGTCAGCAGACACCTCAGTGACCGCGCCGGCCTTGGTGGCCGTGACGATGTCGCCGGCGTCGTAGGCGGCGCGGAACTCCATGCCGGTGCCGACCAGCGGAGCCTCGGCGCGCAGTAGCGGAACAGCCTGGCGCTGCATGTTGGACCCCATGAGCGCACGGTTGGCATCGTCGTGCTCGAGGAACGGAATCATCGCCGTCGCGACCGACCACAGCTGACGCGGTGAGACGTCCATGTAGTCGACGTCGGTCGGGATGACGTAGTCGACCTCGCCACCCTTGCGGCGTACCAGCACCCGGTCTTCGGTGAGCTGACCGTCAGAGGCGAGCGCGGCGTTGGCCTGGGCGATGACGTGGAGGTCTTCCTCGTCAGCGGTCAGGTAGTCGACCTGGTCGGTGACCACGCCGTTGACGACCTTGCGGTAGGGCGTCTCGACGAATCCGAACGCGTTGACGCGGCCGTAGGTTGCCAGTGAGCCGATGAGGCCGATGTTGGGGCCTTCGGGGGTCTCGATGGGGCACATGCGGCCGTAGTGCGACGGGTGGACGTCTCGGACCTCGAAGCCGGCCCGCTCGCGCGAGAGGCCACCGGGGCCGAGCGCTGACAGGCGACGCTTGTGAGTGAGTCCGGCCAGGGGGTTGGTCTGGTCCATGAACTGCGACAGCTGCGACGTGCCGAAGAATTCCTTAATCGACGCCACGACCGGGCGGATGTTGATCAGGGTCTGAGGGGTGATCGCCTCGACGTCCTGCGTGGTCATGCGCTCGCGAACGACGCGCTCCATGCGGGACAGGCCGGTGCGGATCTGGTTTTGGATGAGCTCGCCGACGGTGCGAAGACGACGATTGCCGAAGTGGTCGATGTCGTCGGTCTCGATCTGGATCTCACCGCGCGGGGAATCCGCCACCGTCTCGCCCGCGTGCAGCCACGCGATGTATTCGATCGTGGCCGCGATGTCTTCCTTGGTCAGGACGCTCTCGCTGAGCGGCTGCTCCAGCCTGAGCTTCTTATTGATCTTGTAGCGCCCCACCTTGGCCAGGTCGTAGCGCTTGGGGTTGAAGTAGAAGTTGTCGAGCAGCGCGCGGGCGTTTTCGAGCGTGGGGGGCTCGCCGGGACGCAGCTTGCGGTAGAGGTCGAGCAGGGCCTCGTCTTCGGTGTTGACGGTGTCCTTCTCAAGCGTCTGCATGATCGACTCGAACTCGCCGAAACGCTCGCGGATCTCAGCCTCCGTCCAGCCCAGAGCCTTGAGGAAGACGGTCACGGGCTGCTTGCGCTTGCGATCGACGCGCACGCCGACGAGGTCCTTCTTGTCGACCTCGAACTCCAGCCAAGCACCGCGGCTGGGGATGACCTTGGCGACGAAGACGTCCTTGTCGGTCGCCTTGTCGGTGCTGCGCTCGAAGTAGACGCCGGGCGAACGTACGAGCTGCGACACGACCACGCGCTCGGTGCCGTTGATGATGAAGGTGCCCTTGTCGGTCATCAGAGGGAACTCACCCATGAACACTGTCTGCGACTTGATCTCACCCGTCTCGTTGTTCATGAACTCCGCGGTGACGAAGAGCGGAGCGGCGTAGGTGAAGTCCTTCTCCGTGCACTCGTCAGGGGTGTTCTTCGGCGGCTCGAAGCGATGGTCGCGGAAGGACAGCGACATCGTGCCGGAGAAGTCCTCAATGGGGCTGATCTCCTCGAAGATCTCCTCCAGGCCCGAGGTCGTGGGGACGTCCCTGCGGCCTGAGGCTAGGGCCGCGGCCACGCGCTCGCGCCACGGTTTGTTGCCCAGCAGCCAGTCGAAACTGGCGGTCTGGAGGGCGAGGAGGTCCGGAGTGGCCAGCGGTTCGCGAATCTTCGCGAAGGAGGACCGGTGGAGCTGGGGGGAGAGTTCGGTGGTCCGAGAGGGGGCCAAGAGGGGTCCTTCCACAGTATGTGCCTGGGCGCGCGGCATCGCCGGTGTCAAACCGGATGAGGGCAGCGCGAACCGGCAGCATACCCCGTGGGCACGCCGCTGTCGACCCCCGGTCGGCCCGTCCGCCGGCCCTCGACCGCTCCGGGCCCTTCCGACGGGGGCGACAGGACCCCTGCGGTGGCACTCGGCACGATCCTCGGCTCGGAGGTCGGGGGCTAGGCCCCGCGCCTCGGAGGTTGTGCGTAAGACGATGGTGGCCCGAATGCGCCCTGGAGTCAAGAGCCGTGACCGGAATGAGACTTGGCGCTCGACAGGGGCGGCAAGGCCGCCCCTGTCGAGCTGCCCGGGCTTGCCAGAAGGGGGGCACCCAGGCCTGGGCGCCCCCTTCTGGGGAGGACTTACGTCAAGGTGACGGTGGCGCCGGCGCCCTCGAGGGCGGCCTTGGCCTTGTCGGCCGTCTCCTTGTTGACCTTCTCCAGGACCGGCTTGGGGGCACCCTCGACAAGATCCTTGGCCTCCTTAAGGCCGAGGTTCGTGAGCGCGCGCACCTCCTTGATGACCGGGATCTTGTTGTCACCGGAGGCCTCGAGGATGACGTCGAACTCATCCTGATCGCCGCCCGCAGCAGCGGCCTCGCCGCCACCGCCAGCTGCCGGGGCCGCCGCGGCCACGGCGACGGGGGCGGCAGCGGTGACCTCGAAGGTGTCCTCGAAGGCCTTCACGAACTCGGAGAGCTCGATGAGGGTCATCTCCTTGAACACGTCGAGCAATTCGTCGGTGCTCATCTTCGCCATGGTGGCGTTCCTTTCATGATCCGGCCGAGGGCCGGGGTGGTGGTGTGGGCCTTCAGCCCTCGGACTCTGTGGTGGACTCGGGCGAGGCCGCAGCCTCGGCTGAGGCCTCGGCCTCCGGGGTGGAACTCTCGTGGTGCAGCACGCCCTCGACCGCCTCGGCAACTCTCTCGGCAGCGTGCTCGACGGCCTCGGCGACCTCCTCGACGGCCAACTCGACCACGGCCGCGGCGTCCTGGACGACGGCCGCAACACCTCTGGCCGCGGAGCCCGACGATGACGGCTCTGCCGGCCCGCCGGCTCCCCCGATGACCGACGGGTCGGCCTCGGCCTTGACGCGCAGGGCGTCGATGGTGCGGGCGGCCGCAGACAGGGGAGCCGCGAAGAGTGAGACCGCCTGCGACATCGAGACCTTCATCGCGCCGGCCAGCTTGGCCAGGAGGACCTCGCGGGACTCGAGGTCGGCCAACTTCTTGATTTCGGCGGCGTCGAGGATGCGGCCGTCCATGTAGCCGGCCTTGAGCACCAGGAGCGGATTCTCCTTGGCGAAGTTCTTCAGGCTCTTGGCGCCTTCGACCGGGTCGCCCTTGATGAAGGCGATCGCACTCGGACCCGAGAGCAGGGCTTCGAAGCCCTCGATGCCAGCCTCGCGAGCGGCAAGCTTGGTGAGGGTGTTCTTCACGACTGCGTAGTTGGCCACGCCCTGGAGCGATCGCCGAAGTTGGGTGATCTGGGAGACCGTGAGGCCGCGGTACTCGGTGAGTACGGCGGCGGACGACGTGCGGAACTCCTCGGTGAGCTCTGCGACAGTCGCGGCCTTGTCGTCGCGCGCCATGCGCTCCTCCTGCTCCTGGCTAGGCGGTCCGGTGGGACGCGCGCGCAGGTCAGGCTCCGCGGGATGCGGATCCAACCTGCGCAGGCTGCCCGTGGCGCCCTTGGCCCGGCGGAGCGGCAAGGCCGCCCCTGTCGGGCTGCCCGGTGGAGCGGCAAGGCCGTCCTGCTGGGCTGCGAGCACCGGGACCTTCGGCCAGCCCGGAAGGGCTGGCAACCGGCGGTCTTTGGTCGGGCCCGTCGGGGCGGCGTTGCCGATCTGACGGGCTGGGGAAAGGGTACGGGTCGCGCGCGGGCCCGGTCAAAACGGCCCCTCGGGTGACCCGTGCTCCCGCTTAGTCGGAGTCGGACCAGTCGGCGCGCGTGACATTGGTGTCGAGCGGGATGCCCGGCCCCATGGTGGTCGACATCGTCGCCTTCTTGATGTAACGGCCCTTGGCTGCCGAGGGCTTGGCACGCAGGATCTCGTCGAGTGCTGCCGCGTAATTCTCCGCAAGCTGGGTGTCGGTGAAGGACGCCTTGCCGATGGGAAACTGCAGGTTGGAGTTCTTGTCGACGCGGAACTCGATCTTGCCGCCCTTGATGTCGTCGACCGCCTTGGCGACGTCGAGGGTCACCGTGCCGGTCTTGGGGTTGGGCATAAGGCCGCGCGGACCGAGGACCTTGCCAAGACGGCCCACCTTGCCCATGAGGTCGGGGGTCGAGACAGCGGCGTCGAAATCGGTCCAGCCTCCCGCCACGCGGTCGATGAGCTCGTCGGCGCCGACCTCGTCGGCGCCGGCCGCCCGCGCCTCGTCCGCCTTCTCGCCAGCGGCGAAGACGATGACCCGAGCGGTCTTGCCCGTGCCGTGGGGCAGGTTGACGGTGCCGCGGACCATCTGGTCGGCCTTGCGCGGGTCGACGCCCAGGCACATGGAGATTTCCACGGTGGGGTCGAACTTGGTCTTGGCCGACTGCTTCGCCACGCGTGCGGCGTCCAGCGGCGTATAGAACTTCTCGGGCTCGATCAGCTCGAGGGCCTGGCGGTAGGCCTTACTGCGCTTCATCTCTGCTCTCCTTCGTTGGCAGGTGTGGTCTGGCGGGCCGCGCTCGACCCTCCCACTCGGGGAACTTCCCCATCCGGCGTGGCCCGACAGGGGCGGCTCAGCCGCCTCGCCGGGCCGAGCCGGAAGCTATCCGGTGACCGTCACTCCCATTTGACGTGCGGTGCCCTCGATGATTTTCATCGCGGCGTCGATGTCGTTGGCATTGAGGTCGGGCATCTTGGTCTCGGCGATCTCGCGGACCTGCGCCCGCGTGATCGAGCCGGCGACCTTTGGCGCGTTGCCCGACCCCTTCTCGATGCCCGCGGCCTTCAGGATCAGGCGGGCGGCCGGCGGGGTCTTGAGGGTGAAGTCGAAGCTGCGGTCTTCGTAGACCGTGATCTCCACGGGGATGACCTGGCCGCGCTGGCTTTCGGTGGCGGCGTTGTAGGCCTTGCAGAAGTCCATGATGTTGACGCCGTGCTGGCCCAGGGCAGGGCCCACCGGCGGGGCCGGGTTGGCCTGGCCAGCCTGGATCTGCAGTTTGATCATGCCGGCGATCTTCTTCTTGGGTGCCATGTGTGGTGTCCTCGTGATCAGTTCTTCTGGATCTGGCTGAACGCCAGCTCGACGGGGGTCTCGCGGCCGAAGATCTCGACGAGGCCGGTGACCTTCTGGGCCTCGATGTTGATCTCGGAAATCGTTGCGTGCAGGGTCGCGAATGGACCGTCGACCACGGTGACCGAATCGCCCACCAAGAAGTCCACGACGCGAATCTCGGGAGCCGCTGCACCAGCACCCGCGGCCACCGGGACGCCGGCCTTGCGCTCGGGCGCAGGCGCGAGGATGGCGACGACCTCATCGAGCGACAGCGGCGACGGCTGGTGGCCGTGGCCGACGAAGCCCGTCACGCCCGGCGTGTGGCGCACGGTGCCCCACGACTCATCGGTGAGGTCCATGCGGACGAGGACGTAGCCGGGAAACTTCGTGCGGCGGACGAGCTTGCGCTGGCCCTGCTTGATCTCGGTGACCTCCTCCATGGGGACTTCTACCTGGAAGATGTAGTCCTCCATGTTGAGCGACACGATGCGTGTCTGGAGGTTGGACTTCACGCGGTTTTCATAGCCGGCGTAGGAGTGGACGACGAACCATTCCCCGGCTGCCAGGCGCATCTGGTCGCGGAACGCCTCGACCGGATCGACGTCGTCCTCCTCCGCCACTGCCTCAAAAGCGGCCTCGGAGAGGGCGATCTCGGCAACGGCGTCTTCGATGGCCTCTTCGACGACCTCTTCGGCCGCGAGCTCCTCGACGACCGCGTCCTCGGCTGCGGCGATCACGGCCTCCACCTCTACTGACTCACCGGGCACCTCGGACTGGAAGACCAGGGCCGGCGCAGGCGGAGCCGCCGTAACCTCATCGGCCTCGGCGGCAGGGGGCATGGGGGAATCAGTCATGTGGTCGGGGCTCCTTGCATGTCCTCATCCGAAGATGAGGAGCACTCCACGGGTGAAGACGAAGTCGAAGCCCGCCACGATGGCGGCCATCGCCAGGACGAAGACGACAACCACGATCGTGTAGGTGACGAGCTCCTTGCGGGTCGGCCAGATGACCTTGCGCAGCTCGGCAACCACCTGGCGAATGAACAGAGCCAGCCGTCCGAATATAGACAGCCGGGCATCTCCGCGTGCTTCGCTCACGGTGCCTTCCTGACGATCGTTGCGGGTGGTGCGTGGAGCAGGGCCGGAGGGACTCGAACCCCCAACCACCGGTTTTGGAGACCGGGACTCTACCAATTGAGCTACGGCCCTTTGGCGACCGTCGTCCTGGCCCGCAACCACCCGGTGAAGGGCAGGGGCGATCAGGGTGGGAAAGCCACCGGCTACGGGAGTCTACGGGGGTGCCCCGGGGCCGGTCCAATCCCGGGTCCCCCCCGGCTGAGCGCGCACTGGTTGGATTCCCTCATGACGCGAATCTCTCGCAGGATCGGCTCAATCACCGAATCGGCCACGCTCGCGGTCGATGCCAAGGCCAAGGCCCTGAAGGCGGCCGGGCGTCCGGTCATCGGTTTCGGTGCCGGCGAGCCGGACTTCCCCACCCCCGACTACATCGTCGAGGCGGCCGTGGCCGCGTGCCGAGACCCGCGGTGGCATCGCTACACCCCCGCCCCCGGACTGCCGGAACTGCGCGAGGCCATCGCCGTCAAGACCCTGCGCGACAGCGGCTACGAGGTCAAGGCGAGCCAGGTGCTCGTCACCAACGGCGGCAA
Source organism: Actinomycetota bacterium (assembly GCA_016870515.1). Classification (GTDB taxonomy): domain Bacteria; phylum Actinomycetota; class Actinomycetes; order S36-B12; family S36-B12; genus Mxb001. Next base: position 64,436 of record VGBL01000005.1, read on the forward strand.
GCAGGCGCTCTACAACGCCTTCGCGGCCCTGCTCGACCCCGGCGACGAGGCGATCCTGCCCGCGCCCTACTGGACGACGTATCCCGAGGCCATCAAGCTCGCCGGGGGCACCCCGGTGATCGTGGAGACATCCGAGGCGTCGGGCTACCGCGCAACGGTGGCCGAGTTGGAGGCCGTGCGTACCGACCGCACCAAGCTGCTCGTCTTCGTCTCGCCCTCCAATCCGACCGGTGCCGTCTACACCCCCGAGCAGGTCGCCGAGATCGGCCGCTGGGCAAACGAGCACGGCATCTGGGTCGTGAGCGACGAGATCTACGAGCACCTGGTCTACGGCGATGCGGAGTTCGCGTCGATGCCCGTTCTGGTGCCGGAGATCGCCGATACGTGCGTGATCGTCAACGGCGTGGCCAAGACCTACGCCATGACGGGCTGGCGCGTGGGCTGGCTCATCGGGCCCGACAATGTGGTCAAGGCAGCCGGCAATCTCCAATCGCATGCGACCTCGAATGTCGCCAACGTCTCGCAGGTCGCCGCCCTGGCCGCCGTCTCCGGTGACCTCGCGGCCGTCGAGGAGATGAAGGTCGCCTTCGACCGGCGGCGCAAGCGGATCGTGGAGCTGCTCTCGGCTATCCCGGGCGTGGATTGCCCAACGCCCGAGGGGGCCTTCTATGTCTACCCCTCGGTGAAGGGCGTGCTGGGCAAGGAGATCCGGGGCAGGCGCCCGCAGGACTCCGCCGATCTGGCCGGGCTGATCCTCGACGAGGTCGAGGTCGCGGCTGTGCCGGGGGAGGCGTTCGGCACGCCGGGCTACCTTCGCCTGTCGTATGCCACGAGCGATGCAGACATCGAGGAGGGCGTGGGCCGCATCGCCACCCTCCTTGGTGAAGCCCGCTAGTCAAGGGAGCAGGCGACGAGCGTCGGCTCCGGCACCAGGTCGATGCCATAGCGGTCGCTCACGCCGTCGCGGATGATCCGCGCCAGGCGCAGCACGTCAGACGCTGTGGCACCACCACGATTGGTGATCGCTAGGGTGTGCCGCGATGACAGGGCTGCGCGGCCATCGATGGTGAACCCGCGTGGGAATCCAGCGTGCTCGACAAGCCATGCCGCACTGGTCTTCACTCTCCCATCGGCCGCAGGCCAGTGCGGGGCTCCGTCGGGCACGGCTCCATCAACGAACGGGTTGGTGAAGAAGGAACCCACGCTCCACGTGTCGTGGTCTGCTTCCTGCAGCACCATGCCCCTGCCGCGGCGGAGGTCGAGGACGGCAGCGCGTACATCGACCAGCGGGGCCCGCTCCCTCTCGGCGACGCCGAGGCGCGCCGCGAGCTCGGCGTAGCGGACAGGGGCGGAGAGCGAGCCGAGCGGGAGCTGGAAATCCACGGAGAGAACGACGTATCTCGCCGGCTCCTGCTTGAAGCGCGACGTGCGGTAGCCGAATCCGCACTCCCCGGCTGGGAGCACAGCAACCTCGCCCATGGTCCGGTCGTACGCGCGGACGCGCGCGATAGTGTCGGCCACCTCCTGGCCGTAGGCACCGACGTTTTGGATCGGCGTTGCGCCCGTCAGCCCCGGAATGCCCGAGAGTGCCTCAACGCCGGACCACTCCTCCGCGACGGCCCGCGCGATCACGTCGTCCCAGGATTCCCCAGCGGCGACCGAGACCCACGCCCCTGAACACGGGTCGACGCTGACATCGATGCCGCGCGTGCGGACGAGAAGAACCTCGCCCGGGTAGCCGTCGTCGCCGACGACGACGTTGGTGCCGCCGCCCAGCACGAGGATGGGCGTGTCGGCCTGGTCGGCCGCCCGAACCGCCTCGATGACGTCCGACTCGGTGTGGGCCTCCTGCACGTCGCGGGCGGGTCCGCCGACCCGCAGCGACGTCAGGTCGGCAAGAGGCGTGCTCACGGCAGCTGGACGATCGCGACCGCGTTGCCGAGGACCTTCTGGTTGGCGTGGGTAGCGGTCAGCATGATCTTGACGCGGCGGTCGTCGAGCAACTCGGTGACCTCACCGGACACCTCGATCTGTGAGCCGTGGTCGTCATTGGGCACGGGGACGGGCCGGGTGAAGCGGACGGAGAACTCCTTTAGGGCTCCGGGATCCCCGACCCAACCGGTGACGACGCGCGCCGCCTCGGCCATCGTGAACATGCCGTGCGCGATCACGTCGGGAAGGCCCACGGAGGTAGCAAACTTCTCGTTCCAGTGGATGGGATTGAAGTCGCCCGAGGCCCCGGCGTATCGAACGAGATGGAAGCGGGTGACGGGGAACGTCTGGGTCGGAAGAGCAGTGCCGACGGCGACGTCGGAGTAGGCGATGGCCATCAGGACTCCTCAGCGGTGCCGCGGGCGACGATGACGGTGAAGGAGGTGGCCACGTGCTCCCCGGCCTCGGTATCGAGATCGACACGGGTGGTGAGGATGTCATTGCCGGCGACCGCGCGAACGGCCTCGATCGTGGCGGTCGCGATCAGGGAGTCGCCCGCAACGATGGGACGTTGGAAGACGAAGCGCTGCTCGCCGTGCACGACCCGGGAGTAGTCGAGGCCGAGATCTGGATCGAGAGCGGCCTTGCTGGAGCCGGCGTAGGCAACGACGAAGGCGAAGGTGGGCGGCGCGACGACGTCGGGATAGCCCAGTGCCTGAGCCGCCGCTACATCGTGACAGACAGGGTTGGCATCCCCCACGGCCGTGGCAAACTCGCGCACCTTCTCGCGCCCTACGAGATAGGGCGCGGTCGGCGGGTAGGACCGCCCAACGAGAGCGGCATTGAGACCCATCGCCGTGGTGGCTAGCGGGTCTCTTTGTGCACCGTGTGCTTGTTGCACGTGGGGCAGAACTTCGACATCTCCAGGCGATCCGGGTCGTTGCGCCGATTCTTCTTGGTGATGTAGTTGCGGTTCTTGCAGTCCTGGCACGCCACGGTAATCTTAGGACGTACGTCTGCTGACTTACTGGCCATGAGGGCCCTCCTGTCGTGCCTATCGGACGAACACTGGCGGGTAGCGGAGGCCGGACTTGAACCGGCGACACAGCGATTATGAGCCGCTTGCTCTACCAGGCTGAGCTACTCCGCCGTGGGGAGCCGACGGGTGCCGGCGCCCCTCCGAGCCCCTTTACGGAATCGAACCGTAGACCTTCTCCTTACCATGGAGACGCTCTGCCGACTGAGCTAAAGGGGCGCGCGAACGCCCGTGAAGCGTACAGGGCGGCCCCCAGCACAGCGAAACGAGGGATCGAGCCCCTAATTGGGCGTGAGGGTCGTGGCGCCCGATCCGATCCGCATGCCCTCGGCGAAGGCATGCACACCGAGCGCGGAGTTGAGGATGCCGGCCACGCCCGGAGCGAGCTTGACGGTGTACGTAGTCGACGGGCCGGACGTCTTGACCTTGGTGAGGGTGAAGATCGTCGCGGTGCCCAGATCGGTGTCGGTGGCGTAGACCCGGCCCTTGAGGGTCCCCTTGGCGGGGTCGGCGGTCAGATTGCTCACCACGACCGTGCGCCAGCCCATGGACCCGTAGTGGGAGAGGAATAGCGACCCGGCGTGCGAGATCTTGCCATTCTTGACGCCGGTCGCCGGGAACTCCAGGGCGAGCTTGCCGGGCGACAGGATCGTGCTGCCACCGGGGTCCTCGCCGTTCACGACGACGTTGGCGGCCAGCAGGGCCTTGGTCACGTCGTAGTTCACTCGAACGGCGGTCACGCCGATTGGCGTGCTGTCGGCGGCGACAGCGGCCGTTGACGGAGCAAGGAACGCTCCCACCACGCCGACGCTGATAACAATCCCCACTAGTCGCTTCATGACATGCCCTCCAATGCCTGGGAACATCACTCTACCCAATCCTGTCCGGCGTCGGCCGCCCGCCGATAAGGTCACAGGGCGGGCCATGTTGACTAGGGTCATGACCGAGAAGTGGACCGTCGCCGACATCCCCGACCAGTCCGGACGCCGCGTGATCGTCACCGGCGCCAACTCCGGGCTTGGCTTCGAGACCTCCCTGGCCCTCGCCACGAGGCACGCCGCGGTCACCATGGCGGTGCGGGACACCGGCAAGGGAGAAGCGGCAGCCGCCGACATTCGCGCTCGAACGCCCGGGGCCGACGTGGAGGTGCGCCGCCTCGACCTGGCCGACCTTGCCTCGATCGATGAGTTCGCCTGGCTGTGGCGAGAGTCCCATCCCGACGGTCTGGACATGCTCATCAACAACGCCGGGATCATGGCCATCCCGCGCCGCGACACCGCCGACGGCTTCGAGATGCAACTCGGCACCAATCATCTCGGGCACTTCGCGCTCACCGGGCGGCTGCTCGAGGCGATTCGACCCGAGGGACGCATCGTCACCGTGTCCTCACAGGCTCATCGCATGGGCCGCATGGACTTCGAAGACCTCATGGGTGAGCGCAAGTACGGCGCGTGGCGGGCCTACGGCCAGAGCAAGCTCGCCAACCTGCTCTTCATGCGCGGCCTCGCCGAGCGACTCGAGCGCGCCGGGTCGAGTATCGCGTCCGTCGCTGCGCATCCCGGCTTCGCGAGCACTCACCTGCAGGCGGTGGCACCCGAGATGAAGGGTCGCGGCTGGCAGGTCAAGATCATGGACGGCGTCAACAAGGTGATGGCCCAGAGCGCAGCGATGGGTGCGCTCCCCACGCTCTATTCCGCGACCTTCCCCGCGATCCGCAGCGGCGACTACGTCGGTCCGGACGGTTTCGGCGAGCAGCGCGGCCACCCCAAGCTCGTGGGCATGAACGCGTCAGCCCGCGATGACGAGGCAGCCAACCGGCTTTGGACCGTGAGCGAGGAGCTCACGGGCGTGCGCTACCTCGACGACTAGCGACGCCAAGGGTCAAAGAGCTGTGTGAACAGGGATCTCACGCAAGGACGGTGTCGAGCCAGTCGAAGATGCGCTGGGCGCGCACCTGCGGAGCCATGGGCTCGCAGTGCCAGTTGGCTCCCTCGGCAGCGGTGAACACCGTGAGCTCCTTGCCCGCGGCCGTCACCAGGTCATAGAGCTCCTGTGACTGGCCCGGCCAAAACTGCTCGTCCTCAGGGGACGTGATGAGAATCGGGCAGGCGATCTTGGGGGCATCGTCAGTGAGATCCCAGGCCTTGAGCTCGGTGAGCACCGCAGCAATGGAAGTCACTCCATAGGGCTCCAGTCGCTTCGCGGCGGTGAGTTTCAGGCTCGGGTTCTGTGTGGCGACCTGGGCCATGATCTGGTCGAACTCGGACGTCTGGCCTGCGTCAATCATTCCCAGGAGTTCGGGCGGGAAGTGCCGCGTCCAGGACTCGCCCACGCGCACCACGCCCGGGTCTGCGACAGCTGCTGCGATCCGATGCTCGTACGCCGCTGCGCGCGGGACCCAGTACCCGGCCTGGCTGAGGCCCGACATGGCAATGCGTGCCGGATCCACGTCGGGACGTTTGAGAAGGAAGTCGACTACCGGGGTGATGACCGCCTCCCAGTCCCGACGGAAGTACAACTTCTGCTCATAGAGCGCATAGCCCTGGCCGGGCCCGTCGACCGTGATGGCGTGGTACCCACGAGCCACCGCATCCAGCGCGCCTGCCGACAGCATGTCGCTCACCGGACCGTCGGAGCCGTTGACGAGGATGACGACAGGCCGCCGCTCGTTGCCCGCCGACCAGAAGTAGCCGTGGAGGTGCGTGCCTTCGTAGGGGACGTCGACCTTCTCCACCGGTGTCGGCCACAGATGCATGGCCTTCTCGAAGGCAGCGCGGTGCCATCGCCACGTCGCAATCTCCCGTCCGGGATCTTGGGTAGCAAGGACATAGAAGAACGCTGCGCCGGCGTAGACGGAGGCGCGCAAGTAGGCGTCGCGAGCCGATGCCACATGCCCTGCCTTTTCCGACTCTTCGGCGATACTGTGGACGCGCTTGGCTGTCGTCATCCACTCTTCGAACCACAAGTCCGCGTCGCCATCTGCTATGCGCTCGACGGTCGCGAGCACCTCGCCCGCCTCTGCCATCCGATACGCCGTGGCACCGAGCACCTGCAGAGCTGCGAACTCGAATCCCTGCTCCTGGAAGAACCACTGCTTCGGCATGTCGGCCTCTTCTCCTTCTCGGTCGTGCTACTGATGCGCGGGGTTAATGACGACCTTGAGGCTATCGGGGCTCATCGAGGTGTGCAGGGCAAGGTCGGCATCGGCGAGCCCGAATTCATGGCTCACGAACTCCTCGAAGGGGTAGCGGTCGGCGTAGCGCTCGAGCAGTCGCAGGGCCGGGCCGTAGCCGGTCGACGGATGGTTGGTGAGCCCGATCAGACGGATGTTCTTGCTGCAGACGTGGCGGTGGACGTTCATGGTGATCTCGCCGGTGTCAGCGAAGTTGCCCATCTCGAGCATCATGCCGCCGCGCTTGAGCATCTCGATGCCCTCGACGAACGATGCGGGGGTATTGGCCATGTAGAGGACGACGTCGGCACCGCGACCGTGGGTCAACTTCTTGACCTCGGCGATCCGCTCCTCCGGACTGGTCGTCGTCACATTAAGCGTGACCTCTGCGCCGCAGCGCTTGGCGAAGGCGAGTCGATGCTCCGACAGGTCGGTGGCGATGATCTGACCGGCGCCCATCATGTCGGCCTTGGCGATGTGCAGCAGGCCTAGCGGGCCCGCGCCGATGACGACGATCGTGTCGGCCGAGTTGAAGCCCTCCATGGCATAGGAGGAGAACTCCTTGACCTTGTCCAGCGATGCCGTGCAGGCCATGAGTTCGGCGAGCACGGCAACCCGCGGCGACAGGCTGCTCGGCACTTTGTAGACGAAGGTGTCGGGGCGCAGGTACATCTGCTCGGCCATGCCGCCGAAGAGGTGCGGCGCGACGGCAGAGGACAGCGAGTTGCCGTAGGCGACGCTGTTTTCGCACCAGACGTATCCCATGACGTGCTTGCACTCGTAGCAGTGACCGCAGACGACGTCGGGGCACATGGTCACGCGGTCACCTACCTTGAGCGGCTTGCCGTAGAACTCCAGCCCCTCGGCAGCACCGGGACCGAGCTCGGAGATCACGCCGACGTTCTCGTGGCCCTGGATGATGGGGAACGGCGTATCGCACTCGGCCGGAGTGCCGACGTATTGCTTGGTCTCCCCCATGTAGGTGTGCTTGTCCGTGCCGCAGATGCCAGCCATCTCCATCTGCATGAGCGCCGCTCGCGGCGCCAGCGTCGGCCAGGGGAAGGACTGCACCTCGTAGTGGCCGGGGGCGGTCAGGACTGCGGCACGGACATCGCCCATGCGCTCACGCTAGGCATCGATGCGGCGCCTGTCCTGGATTTGGCGTTCCCCCCCCGTTGCCGCAGTGGCCTGAGCTCACACAGACGCCAAACCCGACCGTGCGGCGGGGGGCATCCCCGGCTTGGACACCACGATTTCCGCACCGCGGTGACACCTGTCAAGACGACAAAGATACGTCACGCTGAAGGTCGGCTTCAGCCGCGCCGAACTTCAGTGACGACTCAGTTGGCAGTCGACGATCATTCAGAGCGCGCCCAGCATTAGGCGATGCGGGAAGCGAAAGGCCCCCGGCGGTATCACCGGGGGCCGCGCGCGTGGCAGGTAGAGGATTCGAACCTCTGTAGCTTTCGCGACGGATTTACAGTCCGCTCCCATTGGCCGCTCGGGCAACCTGCCAGGGCGCATAAGACTAATGGGGCCGACCTCGATCAGCGGGACCGGGCCATCCACACAGCCTCGACCAGACTCGATGCCGTCAGCACGTCGGAGGCAAAGGCACTCGACGTCGCTGGAACGCCAATGAATCCCCCGCCCGCGTCGACCGCGGCCGCCCGGTCCCAGGAGGAGTCGCCGATCATCACGCAGCCCTCGACGTCGACGCCGAGGAGCTGCGCCGCCGCCACGAGACCGTCGCCATAGGGCTTTGCTCTAATCCCCGGATCGCGCCCGATGATGACCTCCACGGGGAAGCCGTGGTGATCAAGGACCTCGCGGGCTACGTCCGGTGGCAGGAGGGTGACGACCGCGTAGGGCGTCCCGACGCAGGCAGCGCCCACTTCAGCGAGCCCGGGCATGGGAGTGGATCGGGGAATGGCCGCGCGCTCATGGGCCGCAACCGCCGCGGATGCGGGCCCCCACCGAGGGTCATTCGATAGGGCAACGAGGATGGCCATGCATTCCAGGGTTGGCGCATCCCAGTCAGCATCGAGAACCTCGAACTCCGACCACCCCTCCAGCAGCGAATGCAGATCTGCCAGCGCAGCCGCGTAGTCGGTGTGGTTTTGAAGGTCCACCAGGGTGCGGTCGAGGTCAAAGAGGATCGGCCGCTGCATGGTCACATCGTCGCGGATCGATGCTTGGCCGGCAACGCAATCAAGGCAGTTCATTCGGCTCCTAGCGTGATGGCAAACGAGCAGGGCCGTGCGCATCGACGGGAATGTCTTCGTGGTAACCGGAGCGGGCAGTTGCATCGGGTGAGCGTCGAAGCGCTTCCAGAGCGGGTGATTGCGCATCACGGCCGCGTGGATGGTCTTATCAACCTCGCTGGAATCATCCACAGATTCGTTCCCTTGACAAACTCGGTATGGATGAAATCGAGCGCATCATGGGCGTCAACTTCTGGGGCACCCTCTACCTCGACTTAGCCTTCCCTCCGCTGCTCAAGGATCGGCCCGAGGCCTGCCTGGTCGATGTCTCGAGCGAAGGCGCTCTCACGCCCGTGCCCGGGCAGAGCGTCTACGGGGCCAGCAAGGGAGCGGTAAAACTTCTCACCGAGGGGCTGTGAGCCGAACTGCGCGGCACCAACGTCGCCGTTACCATCGTGTTCCCGGGTGGCACCAACACCGGCATATCGGGCAATTCAGGAGTGACTCCTCCACGTATTACCGCCGGACGGATGCCTCGCATCCTCTCGGCGGAGAGCCTGATGGTCACGCCCATGGCGATCATCGGTGCCATCGTGGGCGTGGCCATGCCAATGGCCTTCGACAAGGCCACCGGACAAGCCGGTGTCCCGATGACCCACTAGCCGAGCGCGAAGGCACCCGGCGTCGTGGCTAGCACGGCAAAGCCCACGATCAGACCGACCGTGCTCAGGACGAGCAAGCCGATCTGGATGCCTCGCCGCTGCACGATGGTCGTGAGGCCGGCGATGAAGAGCACGACGGCGAAGAAGACGTTGGCGAGGTTGAAGCGGTCGGAGTTGGCGTCTGCCGCCTCGGCGGCGACCCGCGATGCCTCTGCCTGCTCGTCGTAGGCCTGGCCCTCGGCCAGCAACACCTGGCTCTGCAGGCTGGCGAAGGCGGGGTTCTCCGGGACAAAGGGCGTGGGAGGCGTGGTCTCCTCCGGCTCGTCGCGCCACCACGCGAATGCGGCGTAGAGCTCCTCGCTCATGATGCCCTCGGTGAGGTAGTCGTAGGCGACGGTATTGCCGTCCTGGCTCGAGGAGACACCGGCCAGGGCTGCATCGACGAAGAGCGTGAGCTCCTGCTGCCGCTCTTGACCCGACCTGATGTAGGCGTCATTGGCGAGCGCGAGGGTCGCCTGCTGCTCGGAGTAGCTCTTCAGCACGAGGTCACTGGTGAGCGACTCCCGGTAGGCCGACCATGCGGTGAGCACGGCCGCCATGCCGAGGAGCACTGCAGCCGTAATGGCCAGGGCGCCCTGGGTCGAATTGGCCCTCTCGACGCTGGGGTCGCTCATGTCTTCTCCGAGGTGGCGGTGCCCTGCACGCTATCAGTCTGGTCCCTGCACGTGCGGGTGCCACCACCTATTCGCCATTCGCGTCTTGGGGGTGGTTTGAGCGGGGTTGGCCAGAGCGTCGATGACATGCACGCCGGGTTACTGACCCAGCGCTGGAAGCGGCCCAGCCGATCGTCGACGCCGTCTCCAACGGCACCTTCCACGTGGTCATCGGCCGTGACGCCTACCTGCTCGATCGGCTGTCACGTCTGACCCCATGCCGGGCGATCGAGATCGTTGCCGATCGCATGAAGGCCTACCTAGCCTGCGAGCGGCGGGCACCCGATCGCCTGATACCCGGTGCAGGCCAGCGGAGCCATACGCCAGAATGTCGCCCATGGCCGACAACAGCTTCGACATCGTTTCCAAGCTCGACCGCGCGGAGGTCGATAACGCCGTCTCTCAGGCGGCCAAGGAACTCGCCCAGCGCTTCGACTTCAAGGGCACCGGTGCCAAGGTCGAGTTCAAGGGCGAGATGACCATCGAACTCGAGGCGGAGACCGAGGACCGCGTCAAGGCGGCCCTTGAGGTGCTGAAGGAGAAGCTCATCAAGCGCGGCGTCAGCCTGAAGGTGCTCAACGCCGGCGACGCCCGCGCATCGGGTCGCCTGCACAAGATCACCTGCCAGCTCAAGGAAGGCATCAACCAGGAGCAGGCCAAGAAACTCGCCAAGCTCATCCGCGACGAGGGCCCGAAGAAGGTCAAGACTCAGGTGCAGGGCGAGGAGCTCCGCGTGTCGAGCTCAAGCCGCGACGACCTGCAGGAGGTCATCCAGCTCGTCAAGGATGCCAACCTCGACTTCCCCGTGCAGTTCGTCAACTACCGCTGAGGGGCGCTCGACAGCCAGTCGGCCAGCCGCTGGGTCTCGTGCACGAGACCGCCCGCGTCCTGTGACGCGTAGTCGTGCTCCGGCGACCAGAAGAGCGCGTCGAAGGGGCATGCCTCGACGCAGATGCCGCAATACATGCACAGTCCCCAGTCGATCGTGAAGCGATCGAGGACTGCGACGTAGCGAGGGCGACGCGCACCGGGCTCGGTGACCTCTTCGGTGTGGCTGTCGATCTCGATGCACCAGTCAGGGCACTCGCGCACGCAGATCATGCACGAGGTGCACGACACCGGATCAAGCGCGATGACACCGCGCGCCTGACGGGGCACCTCCGTCACGACTCCGCCTCGCGCAGCCAGTCGGCGGGCACTCCGGGGGGCGGGCTCGTCCGGCGCGTACGCCGCCCTGATGACGCACCCTCCTCATGACCACTGCGAGCGCCCGGCCACGGGGTGACGGCACGTGCACCGAGCACGGTCTCCTTGCGCAGCGGATGAAGCCCCAGGCCCGGGGCGAGCAACAGCGGTCGTGGATCAGGGTGACCGTCGAACTCCACGCCGAACATCTCGGCAATCTCCCGCTCGTGCCATGAGGCGCCCGGCAGCACGTCGACGAGCGAGCCCAGCCGTGGCTCGCGTCGATCAACCGAGGTGGTGACAGTGCTGATCTCAGCGGTGCCGGGGCGCAGGAGGACGAGCACGATCTCGATGCGCTGCGCCTCGGGATAGTCCACAGCGGTCAGCAGATCGAGGTAGGCGAAGCCCTGGGCAACCTGGGCGCGGATGCTCGACGCCCAGTCGCGCGGATCGACGTTCATGCCGACTCCGCCAACTGCACGATCGCGTCGACAAGGGCCTCCGGGCGAGGAGGGCAGCCCGGCACGTAAGAGCGGACGGGGAGCACCTGATCGACGCCCTTGGTGACCGAGTAGGAGTCCCAGTAGGGGCCGCCGGAGTTACTGCACGCGCCGAACGACATGGCCACCTTAGGCTCGGGCATCTCCTCCCAGGCGGCCAAGACCGCCGGCGCAAGGGCATCGGTGACCGTGCCCGAGACGACTAGGACGCGGGCCTGCCCTGGGTCGCCGTCCGCCACCGGGACGAGCAGGCCTCGCCCGAGGGCGGCGGTGAATTCCACGGCGCAGCAGGCCAGCCCTAGGTCGGCGACGTGCACCCGCACTCCGGGGGCGCCGGCGACGGCATACACGCTCACCCGGGCAGGGTAGTCCGCCACTCCCGGCACCCGAAGCACGCCAGACCGGTCCGGGGGGTAGAGAATGAGGGCACCCATACGCCCGCGAAAAGGACGTGCATGTCGAGTGACGCAAAGGCCGTCGTCCCCCTCGGTCACGTCGTCATCCGATTTGCCGGCGACTCCGGTGACGGCATGCAGCTGACGGGCGATCGATTCACCTCCGAGACCGCCGGGCTAGGCAACGACCTATCGACGCTGCCCGACTTCCCCGCAGAGATCCGCGCTCCCGCGGGCACGCTCCCCGGCGTCTCGGCCTTCCAACTCCACTTTGCTGATCACGACATCATGACTCCTGGCGATCGACCCGACGTGCTGGTCGCCATGAACCCAGCAGCACTCAAGGCCAATCTCAAGGACCTGCGTGCAGGCAGCACGCTCATCGTCAACACTGACGAATTCACCAAGCGCAACATCGAGAAGGTCGACTACGCCGCCAATCCCCTCGACGACGGTTCGCTCGATTCCTACGACGTGCACCAGATCGGCCTGACCTCCATGACCGTCGAGGCCCTGGCTGGCTTCGACATCACCAAGAAGGATGCCGGGCGAGCGAAGAACATGTTTGCCCTCGGCCTGCTGTGCTGGCTCTACAGCCGCTCGACCGAGGGCACGATCGACTTCCTTAAGGCCAAGTTCGCCAAGAAGCCGGAGATCCTGGCCGCCAACATCGCTGCCTTCGAGGCCGGGTGGTCGTTCGGCGAGACCACCGAGTCCTTCTCCGTGCGCTACGAGGTCAAGCCCGCGCCGATGCGCGCCGGCCTCTACCGCAACATCACCGGCAATCCCGCGCTCGCCTACGGCCTCATCGCCGCATCGCAGCAATCGGGGCTGCCACTCTTCCTCGGCTCCTACCCCATAACGCCCGCGTCAGACATCCTTCATGAGCTGAGCAAGCACAAGAACTTCGGCGTCGTCACCTTCCAGGCCGAAGACGAGATAGCCGGCATCGGCGCGGCGCTGGGTGCGGCTTACGGTGGCGCGCTTGCCGTGACGGCCACGTCGGGTCCGGGTATCGCGCTGAAGTCCGAGACCATCGGCCTGGCCGTCTCGCTCGAGCTGCCGCTCATCGTCGTCGACGTCCAGCGAGGCGGGCCATCCACGGGCCTGCCGACCAAGACCGAGCAGGCTGATCTGCTGCAGGCGATGTTCGGTCGCAACGGTGAGGCTCCCGTGCCGATCGTGGCCCCGCGCTCCCCCGGCGATTGCTTCGATGCCGCCCTCGAGGCCGCTCGGATCGCCGTGACCTATCGCACGCCCGTGCTCCTGCTCTCCGATGGCTACCTCGCCAACGGATCCGAGCCCTGGGCCGTGCCCGATGCCACGACGCTGCCGGTGATCGAGCCTGCCTTCGCGACGGAGCCAAATCACGACGGCGAGTTCTGGCCCTATCTGCGCGATCCGGAGACGCTCGCCCGCCCGTGGGCGGTCCCGGGCACGGCGGGCCTGGAGCACCGAATCGGCGGACTGGAAAAGGCCGATGGCACGGGCAACATCTCCTACGACCCCGACAACCACGAACACATGGTCCGACTGCGTCAGGCCAAGGTCGACGCCATCGCACGCAGCATCGGACCACTCGAGGTCGACGATCCATCGGGTGAGGCCCGCGTCCTGGTCCTCGGGTGGGGCTCCACCTACGGTCCGATCGGTGCCGCCTGCCGCGCCGTGCGGGCCGAGGGTGGCCAGGTCGCCCATGCGCACCTGCGTCACCTCAACCCCTTCCCGGCCAACACCGCCGAGGTGCTCCGCGCGTACGACCGGGTGATCATCCCGGAGATGAACCTCGGCCAGCTTGCCCTGCTGATCCGCGGGCGGTTCCTCGTCGACGCGATCGGCTACAACCAGGTGCGAGGAATGCCGTTCACCTCCGAGGAGCTGGCCACCACGATCACCGATGTCATCGAGAGTCTGTGAGGGACCCGTGACCGCCGCCGACCTGCCCATGCCCGGCCTCGCGCTCGTGCCTCGCACCGACGAGAAGCAAAGTGCCAAGGACTTCAAGACCGATCAGGAGGTGCGCTGGTGCCCCGGCTGTGGCGACTACGCCATCCTCGCGGCAGTGCAGGGCTTTCTGCCCGAGTTGGGACTGCGCAAGGAGAACATCGTGTTCGTCTCGGGCATTGGATGCTCCTCGCGCTTCCCCTACTACATGGACACCTTCGGCATGCACTCGATTCACGGGCGCGCTCCGGCGATCGCGACGGGCCTCGCGCTCACGCGGCCTGACCTGTCGGTGTGGGTGATCACCGGCGATGGCGACGCCCTGTCGATCGGCGGCAACCACCTCATCCACGCGCTTCGTCGCAACGTAAATCTCAAGATCCTGCTGTTCAACAACCGCATTTACGGCCTGACCAAGGGTCAGTACTCCCCCACGTCGGAGACCGGCAAGGTGACCAAGTCCACGCCGCTCGGCTCCCTCGACCACTCGTTCAACCCGGTGTCCTTGGCACTCGGGGCCGAGGCATCCTTCGTCGCCCGCACCATGGACTCCGACCGCAAGCATCTAACCGAGGTTCTGCGCCGGGCCGCCGCACATGAGGGCACCGCGCTCGTGGAGATCATGCAGAACTGCAACATCTTCAACGATGGTGCGTGGGAGTCTCTCAAGGACTCCGAGACGAGCGACGACCGGATGATCCGACTCGAAGATGGCCAGCCCGTGGTCTTCGGCAAGGACGCCTCTAAGGCCGTCGTCCGCGGGGCCGACGGGCACATCGTGGTAGCCAACACCGCTGACGTCGATGACTGGGAGATCATCCACTACGACTCGCATGCCGACGACCCGGGGCTTGCGTTCGCGCTATCGCGACTGGCAGATGTCCATTCCCTCGACAACACCGCTGTCGGCGTCTTCCGCGACGTGCAGCGCCCCGCGTATGACCGCATGGTTCGCGAACAGGTGGCTTCGGTGCGCGCCAACGGCGAAGGCGACCTCCAAGCCCTGCTTCAGGGCAAGGACACCTGGACAGTCCACTGACCGACCAGCCGCGTTCTGATCTCACCTCTGGCTTCCTCTACGCACTCGCGGCCCACGGGCTGTGGGGGCTGTTCCCCCTCTATTTCTCCCTCTTCGACTCCGTCTCGCCCCTCGAGGTCGTCGCCTATCGCATCATCTGGTCGCTGGCGTTCTGCGTGCTGCTCCTGGCGATCACGCGCAGCCTCGGGAGCGTTCGCGAGGTCGTTCGCACGCCTCGCCGCCTAGGCCTGCTCACGGGCGCAGCCGTCGCCATCACCATCAACTGGACGACCTACGTCTACTCGGTGTCGACCAACCAGGTGGTCGAGGCGGCGCTCGGCTACTTCATCAATCCCCTCGTGACTGTCGCGCTCGGCGTCGTCGTCCTCCGCGAGCGCCTGCGGCCCTGGCAGTGGATCGCCATTGCCATCGCGACGGTGGGTGTTGTCACCATCGGCATCGGCGAAGCCGCTGCCCCCTGGCTGGGGCTCGTGCTCGCCTTCTCCTTCGGGGCCTACGGACTGCTCAAGAAGATGGCGAAGGTCGACGCCATCCCGAGCCTGACTATCGAGACCGCGGTGCTGGTGCCCTTCGCCTTTGTCGTCCTCGTCCTCATCGAGTCGGGGGGCAGCGCCGCGATCGCGAGCCAGGGCTGGGGCATGGGCGCCCTGCTCGCCTTCCTCGGGCCGGTGACCGCCGTCCCCCTGCTGGCCTACGCCGCCGCCGCTAACCGACTGCCCCTTGCCGTCCTCGGCATCCTGCAGTACTTCACGCCGACGGTGATTTTCCTCCTTGGGATCACCGTCTTCGGCGACACCGTTAACACCCTCGAGTGGATCGGTTTCACCTTTATCTGGTTTGCGCTCGCGGTGTTCTCGACGGATGCGTGGCGTCAAGCGCGACACGCTAACCGCGCCGACTCCCTCGAGGTCGCCGAGCAGGCCTAGAGGCCAGCGCGTCGCGCTCGATCAAGGATCTCGGCGCGAGCGCGAGGTCGAGCGCCACTACCGTGACGCTGGCGTGCTGGCCATTGGCGGGGTTCGACCGAGGTGATCACCGACCTCGTCGCCCGCCTGCTCGACTACTAGCTGCCGCCACTCCTACCCCGCGCCAATCGCTGAGTGTGCACTTACGCGCACGCCGTCCCTCTATGAGCGCGTCCGCAAGTGCACACTCGACGAAACGTTGGGTGGTGGCGGGGGTCAACCGGTGCGGGTGACGACGTAATCGCAGAGCACCTCGAGCGCCTGGCGCGGCGGGCCGTCGGGCAGGTCGGCCAGCGTGGTGCGCGCCTCGTCGGCCCACCGCCGCGCCTGGCTCCGCGCCTGCGTCAAGGCCGGGTGCTGCCGCAGCGCGGCCAGGGCCTCGGCGTGGTCGGCATCATCGGGCAGCGGTCGACCGAGCAGGTCGCGCAGGCGGGGATCGGCGTCGGAGAGCGCGATAAGCGCGGTCAGCGTGGGCACGCCTTCGCGCAGATCGGTGCCGGGGGTCTTGCCGGAGTCACTGCTGTCGCTGGCGATGTCGACGATGTCGTCGGCCAACTGGAAGGCGACGCCGATCTTCTCGCCGAAGACGGTCATAGTCTCAACCACCCGCGGATCGGCACCCGACATCATCGCGCCGAAGCGACCCGACGTGGCGATGAGCGAACCCGTCTTGTCGGCTAGCACGCGCAGGTGGTGCTCGACAGGGTTGGCATCGGCATCCGGACCCACGGTCTCGCG
The DNA here is from genome assembly GCA_016870515.1 of Actinomycetota bacterium. Taxonomy (GTDB): domain Bacteria; phylum Actinomycetota; class Actinomycetes; order S36-B12; family S36-B12; genus Mxb001. Next base: position 80,921 of record VGBL01000005.1, read on the forward strand.
GATCTGGCCGGTGCACAGTCGCTCGAAGGTGCGCGCCTGGATGCGCACCGCCTCGGGTCCGAGATCGGCGAGGACATCGGATGCCTTGGCGAAGAGGAAGTCACCGGTGAGGATGGCGACGGTGTTGTCCCAGCGGGCATTGGCGGACGCCGCCCCCCGTCGCAGGTCTGCTTCGTCCATGACGTCGTCGTGGTACAGGGTCGCGAGGTGCGTGAGCTCGACGACGACGGCCGAGGGCACGACACCGGGAGCCTCTGGATCGCCGAACTGCGCCGCGAGAAGGACCAGCAGCGGGCGAAACCTCTTGCCCCCGGCCTGGACGAGGTGCCGCGATGCCTCGGTGACGAAGGGGTAGTCGCTGCGGACAGCATCGCGCAGGGCGACTTCGACGGAGGCCATGCCAGCGACGAGCCGGGCCTCGAGGTCCTGATCAAGGACGCCGAGGCCGAGCACTGATCCAGCGGGCCGGGGACTCATGGCCACTCCACTATCGCAGGAATACACCAGCCTGCTCGATGAGGTTGATGACCGGCTCCGGAAGGACGCCGAGGATGACGGTCACGGCCGCCGAGACGGCCAGGGCGAGGGTCGTGGTCGCCGATGGCACGGCGGCGGCGGGCGAACCCTCGACAGGCTCCCGGAAGAACATGATGACCACGACGCGGATGTAGAAGAAGGCGGCCATGACGCTGGCAATGACGCCGACGATGACCAGGCCGAGGTTGTCGACGGCCAGGGCCGACTCGAACACGAGGAACTTGGCGATGAATCCACTGGTCAGCGGGAAGCTGGCCAACGCAAACATGAAGATGCCGAACGAGACGGCAACCAGCGGCGACCGCTTGCCCAGCCCCGCCCACTGATCGAGCCGGGTCATCTCGCCGCCGGCATCGCGGACCATCGCGATGATGGCGAAGATCCCGATCGTGGTGAAGCCGTAGGCGACCAGGTAGAAGATCGACGCGTACAGGCCCTCGGCGGTGGCCGTCGAGACGCCGATGAGGATGAAGCCGGCCTGGGCGATGGAGGAGTAGGCGATCATCCGCTTCATATCGGTCTGCGCGATGGCCACTACAGACCCGAAGAGCATGGTCAGGCCCGCGATGATCCACAGCAGCGGCTCCCACTCCCAGCGAACACCGCCCAGGGCGACGTACATGACGCGCAAGAGTGCGCCGAACGCGGTGACCTTGACGGCCGCGGCCATGAATGCCGTCACCGGGGCGGGCGAGCCCTGATAGACGTCGGGCACCCAGGCATGGAATGGCACCGCGCCGATCTTGAACAGCAGGCCGACCGACAGCAGCGCCACGCCCCCCACAACGAGCGCGGTCTGGCCGGGCTCGGCGGCAAGGGCATCGGCAATGACGGAGAACTCTACGCTGCCGGAGTAGCCGTAGAGAAGGGCGATACCGAAGAGCAGGAACGCCGACGAGAAAGCTCCGAGGATGAAGTACTTGAGCGCGGCCTCCTGCGAGAGGAGGCGACGGCGGCGCGACATGCCCGCCATGAGGTAGAGCGGAAGCGACATGATCTCGAGGGCGATGAAGAGAACGAGGAGATTGGACGCCGTGACGAACAGCATCATCCCGAAGACGGAGAAGAGGAAAAGCGGCCAGATTTCGGTCTGGAAGTAGCCGCGCGTGGTGAGCTCGCGCTCATCGTCGGATCCGGGGAGCGCGGATGCGCGCGGCGCAAAGGCGTCACCAGCCGGATCGAGTTGACGCTCGGACATGAGCAGCGCCACGAGGATGGCGAGCAGGAGGATCAGGCCCATGAAGAGGATGCCGGGCCCGTCGATGGCGATCGCTCCCTCGGCCTGCAGACCCAAGGTGGTGCGGTTGACGACGAGGACGCCGAACGCTCCGATAAGCGATCCGAAGGCGAGCACGAGTTGGATGGGACGTCGACCATTACGGCCGACGAACGCTTCGACGATCACGCCGATTACCCCCGCGGCTCCGACGATGATGTAGGGCAGCAGGGCGATGTAGTCAATGCTCGGTGCCGTCATCACTTCCGGGTTCACTGCTCACCCCCTTGCACGATCGGAGGTATGACCGGCGGCGGATCGGAAATGCCGACGACCTCGAGGGTGCGCTCGACCGCGGGGTTGACGACGTTGAGCACGCCCGCCGGTAAGACACCAAGGAGGATCGTCAGGAAGACGATGGGGGCCAGGGCGGTGATCTCACGACCGCGCAGGTCGGTCATGCCCTCGACAGCCGGCGACGTCGGGCCGGTGGCAACCTTCTGGTAGAGCTTCAGCGCGTATGCCGCGGTGATGACGATGCCGAGCGCGGCAATGACACCGACGGTGATGTTGCGGGCGAATGTGCCCAGCAGCACCAGGAACTCGCCGATGAAACTGGCCAGGCCAGGCAGCGCCAGCGACGACAGTGCAGCGAAGAGGAAGAAGCCCGCGAGGACCGGCGCCACCTTGTTGACCCCGCTGTAGGTCGAGATGAGGCTCGATCCCCCCGCGCGCATCATGAGGAAGCCCGCGGTCAGGAACAGCGAAGCCGTGGAGAGTCCGTGAGCGAGCATGTAGAGCGTCGAGCCGGTCATGCCCCATGACGTGAACACGAAGATGCCGAGGGCAATGAAGCCGAAGTGCGACATGGAGCTGTAGGCAAACAGTCGCTTCATGTCCTTCTGGCCGAAGGCCACCAGCGCGCCATAGAGGATCCCAATCACCGCGAGTGCAACGACGAGGGGGGCGTAGAAATCTGATGCCGCCGGGAAGATCGGGAGAAGGTAGCGGATCATGCCGAAGGTACCGACCTTGTCGAGCACGCCGATGAGCAGGACTGCCGTCGCCGGGGTCGACTCCTTGGCTGCATCGGGCAGCCACGTGTGGAACGGCCACAGCGGAGCCTTGATGGCGAACGCGATGAAGAATCCCAGGAAAAGGATCTTCTGCGTGTTGGGGTCGACGTCGAGCCCGACCAGTGCAGCGAAGTCGAAGGTGCCCTGGCCGAGTTGCTGCGCCGACACGACGTACAGGCCGATGAGGGCAGCGAGCATCAGCAGCCCGCCGACGAGGCTGTAGACGAGGAACTTGACCGCGGCATACCTGCGGTCAGCTCCGCCGTAGCGCCCGATCAGGAAGTAGATCGGGATCAGCATGACCTCGAAGAGGACGAAGAAGAGGAAGACGTCGGTGGCTGAGAACACACCGATCATGAGGGTCTCGAGCACAAGAATGAGTGCGAAGTAGCCCTTGATGCTGCGTCCACCCGGCGCGACGTCGTTCCAGCCAGCCAGGATCACGACGGGCACGAGCGTGGCCGACAGGGCGACCAGGACCAGCCCGATACCGTCGACGCCGACGGCGTAGGAGATGCCCAGGGCCGGAATCCACGGGTAGCTTTCGACGAATTGGAAGGGCGCCGTCGAGTCGGCCTGGAACTGAAGGCCCATCACGACCGTGAGCACGAGGGTGAGCAGTGAGAAGCCGAGGGCGACCTGCTTGGGCAGGACGTCGCGATCGCGAGGCAGCAGCATGAGAACGATCGCACCCAGCAGGGGGATGACCATGAGCACCGTGAGCCAAGGCAGCGATGTCATGGCAGTCTTGCCAGGTAGAGGATCACCAGGACCATGACCGCGCCGCCCACCATGAGGAGGGCGTAGGAACGCGCGAATCCGCTCTGCAGTCTGCGCAGGCGCGCTCCAAGTCCACCAACCAGGCGCGCGCTCCCCTCGACGGTGCCGTCGATGATGCGCTCGTCGACGAAGATCGATCCATCAGACAGGACGTAGGTGGGCTTCACCACGAGCGCTTCGTTGATGGCATCATCGTAGAGACTGTTGCGCGCAGCCACGGTGAGGAGGTTGCCCTTGGGGGCCAGCACCGGAACCTCCCTGCGGTATCTGGCGATGGCGATGGAGACGCCGATCAGCACGATGAGGAGAGTGATGCCCTCGAGCACGATGGTGGGGATCGCGAGCGGCTTCTCCTCGATGCCGGTGACCGGCTCGAGCCAGCTCTCGATATTGCCCCAGTAGAGCAGCGCGGCACCGGTGACGACGGAGCCGATGCCCAGGATGATCAGCGGGATCGTCATGACCGGCTTGGACTCATGCGGGTGCGCATCGTCGGGCCAGCGCGGCTTGCCGAAGAAGGTCATGATCACCATGCGGGTCATGTAGAAGCCGGTGATGCCGGCCGCGAGCACGCCGCAGATGCCGATGATGATGTTTTGCTCAAAGGCCGCGTGGATGATGTCGTCCTTCGAGAAGAAGCCGGAGAAGGGTGGGATGCCGATGATCGCGAGGTAGCCGCACATGAACGTGATCCAGGTGATCACCATGACCGAGCGCAGCGCACCGTAGCGGCGCATTTCCTGCTCGCCGTGCATGCCGTGGATGACTGAGCCGGCGCCGAGGAAGAGGTTGGCCTTGAAGACACCGTGCGTCAGCAGGTGGAAGATGGCGAAGACGTAGCCGATGGGGCCGAGGCCGGCCGCCATAACCATGTAGCCGATCTGGCTCATGGTCGATCCGGCCAGTGACTTCTTGATGTCGTCCTTCGCCGAGCCGATGATCGCGCCGAGGAACATCGTGATGATGCCGATGATCACCACGGTGGTGAGGGCGAACGCCGTGCCGTCGTAGATCGGGTTGCTGCGTACGATGAGGTAGACGCCCGCGGTCACCATCGTGGCAGCGTGGATCAGGGCCGAGACGGGAGTCGGGCCCTCCATCGCGTCGAGGAGCCACGCCTGGAGGGGGAACTGCGCCGACTTGCCGCAGGCGGCGAGCAGCAGCAGGAGGCCGATCCAGGTGAGGGTGGACTCGTTGGCTTCGCCGGCCGCGGCGAAGACGGAGTCGAAGGTGACCGTGCCGAAGGTGATGAAGATGAGCATGATGGCCAGGCTCAGGCCCACATCGCCGACGCGGTTCATGATGAAGGCCTTCTTGGCAGCGGCAGCAGCGCTCGGCTTGAACTGCCAGAAGCCGATCAGCAGGTAGGAGGCGAGACCGACGCCCTCCCAGCCGACGTAGAGCAGAAGGTAGTTGTCGGCGAGCACCAAAAGCAGCATCGCCGCGATGAAGAGATTGAGGAAGCCGAAGAACTTGCGCCGGTCGGGATCGTCCTCCATGTAGCCCAGGGAGTAGACGTGAATAAGTGCGCCGACGATGGTGATGAGGAGGACAAAGACCATCGACAACTGGTCGAGTTGCAGGGCCGCGGGCACGGTGAAACCGCCCACGAACACCCACTCGAAGAGCGTCTGGCCGACGGCCCGGTCGTCGGCCGGCAGGCCCAGGAGGCTGACGACCAGGACGATGGCGAAGACCGCGGCGAGGCTGACGGTCAGCACGCCGAGATAGGGACCCCAGCGATTGGTGCGACGCCCCCCGACGAGCAGGACGGCCGCGCCGAGCAGGGGCAGGGCGATGAGGAGCCACAGGTAGGCGAACACGCCCGTCGCCGCTGCCAGCGGCTCCAGGCTCGGCGCGCCCTCAGAGAGGACGACAGCGCCGTTGCCGATCACGGCGCCTCCTTCTCCTCGGTGTTCCCCGAGTTGGCCCGGCAAGCCGGGCATGCGGTCAGTACTTCAGCAGGTTGGGCTCATCGATCGAGGCGGAGCGCCGCGAACGATAGACGGTCACGATGATGGCGAGTCCTACGACGACCTCCGCCGCTGCGACGACCATGACGAAGAAGGCGATCACCTGTCCGTCGAGATTGCCATTCATGCGAGCGAAGGCGACAAAGGCGAGATTGGTGGCATTGAGCATGAGTTCGACCGACATGAAGACCACGATCGCGTTGCGCCGTACGAGCACACCGATCGCGCCGAGCGTAAACAGCACGCAGGCGAGGATGATGTAGTTGTCCACGCTCATGACGGCTCCCCCGGCGACGTGCCTGGGTCGTCGGCGACCGGCCGCTTGGCCGGACCGTAGGTGGCCTCGCCGCTGGTCAGGGCAGCCGTCTCGGCAACGGCCGCGGTGTCGACCGGGCGCAGGTCGCCACGCGCACGCAGCGGGCCAGGGACGGAGATATCCGCCACCGACCCATCGGGAAGGAGGGCGGGAGTGTCGACGGCGTTGTGCCGGGCGTAGACGCCCGGAGGCGGCAGCGGCGCAGGATGAATCCCGCCACGAGTGCGCTCCTGGGAGATCTCGCGCTGAGTGCGTCGAGGCTGCCACCGCTCGCGGTGAGCGAGCACGAGGGCGCCGAGCGCTGCGACGACCAGCAGACCGGCAACGATCTCGAAGGCGAGGACGTATTCGGAGAAGAGCAGGCGGGCAAGCCCTTCGACATTGCCGCCGTATTCACCGTTGGCTCCGTCGAGGCCGACGACGGGTACGCCGTTCAGCGCGCTGCCGAGGCCGATGGCAAGGAGGAGGCCGAATCCCACGGCTAGGAGGATGCCGGCGACGCGCTGCCCCCTGAGGGTTTCGACCAGGGAGTCAGACGAGTCGACACCTACGACCATGAGCACGAACAGGAAGAGCATCATGACGGCACCGGTGTAGACGATGATCTGGACCATGCCGAGGAACGGCGCTGCATTGGCGATGTAGAGCACCGCCAGGCTGATCATCGTCAGGGCGACCCAAAGCGCACTATGCACGGCGCGTCGCGACAAGATGAGCCCGATACCGCCCACCACTGATAGGAATGCGCAGACCCAGAAGACCACGGCTTCGGCCGCGCTGGGGTCGGTCGAGGTCACGCCTTGTATCCCTGTTTCTCGAACCATATGGCGGCATCGCCATCCGGCTCCTGCTCGGGTACCGAACCTGAGACTTGACCGGCGTAGTAGTCCTTCTCGGTGGTGCCCGGCACCATGCTGTGCGGCGGGGCGATCATGCCCGGGAGGAGCGGCGCGAGGAGTTCTGACTTCTCGAAGATGAGATCGGCCCGATTGTCGTCGGCGAGCTCGTAGACATTGGTCATCGTGAGCGCGCGGGTCGGACAGGCTTCGATGCACAGACCGCAGAAGATGCAGCGCAGGTAGTTGATCTGGTAGACCCGGCCATAGCGCTCACCGGGTGAGAAGCGCTCGGTGTCGGTGTTGTCTGCGCCTTCCACCAGGATGGCGTCGGCAGGGCATGCCCAGGCGCACAGCTCGCAGCCAACGCACTTCTCGAGTCCATCGGGCCAGCGATTGAGCTGGTGACGTCCGTGGAAGCGTGGCTTGGGTGGGAATCGATCTGCCTGCTCGGGATACTGCTCGGTCACGACCTTCTTGAACATCGTCTTGAAGGTGACGCCGAATCCGCGGACGGCGGGAGGCAGCTCAGGCATGGGTGCCCTCCTCCGGATCGCTGGTGCTCGGCACGGGCGCATCCGCCGACTCGCCGGGCAAGACCGCGGTGGCCGTGCGTGTTGCGGTGCCCTCCACGACGGCGGCCTTGGCTCGACGCGAGGTGTAGGTGAACTCCTGGCCCGGGAGCGGAGGCACGGGGTAGCCGCCTGCGTAGGGGTCGAAGGGCTTGTCCATCTCCGCCTTTGCCGCTTCAACCTGCGCCCGCTCCCTGCGCTCGGAACGCACCTGCAGCACCCACGAGCCCACGATGATGACGACGAGCAGGCCTCCGCCGAGGAGGAGCAGCTCCTGGGTGGTCACGGAGAACTCATTGCGCACGACTCTCGCCGCGGCCACGATGACGATCCACAGAAGAGATGCGGGGATCAGGACCTTCCAGCCGAAGCGCATGAACTGGTCGTAGCGAAGTCGCGGAAGCGTGCCGCGCAGCCAGATGAAGGCGAAGATGAACAGCTGCACCTTGACAAACCACCAGAGCAGCGGCCACCAGCCGACATTGGCACCATCCCACAGCGACAGTGGCCAGGGCGCGATCCATCCGCCGAGGAAGAGCGTGGTTGCAAGGGCCGAGACGGTGACCATGTTGATGTATTCGGCGAGGAAGAAGAGCGCGAACTTCAGCGAGGAGTACTCCGTGTGGAAGCCCCCGACGAGCTCACCCTCGGCCTCAGGCAGGTCGAAAGGCGCCCGGTTGGTCTCACCCACCATGGCGGTCGCGTAGATCAGGAGCGACGGGAGCAGGATTACGGCATACCAGATGGGCTCCTGCGCGGCCACGATGCCCGAGGTCGACATCGTGCCTGCATAGAGGAATACCGCCACGAATGACATCGACATCGCGAGCTCATAGGAGATCATCTGCGCCGACGACCTGAGGCCGCCGAGCAGCGGATAGGTGGACCCGGACGACCACCCGGCCAGCACGATGCCGTAGACGCCGATCGACGCGATCGCCAGCACGTAGAGCACAGAGACGGGGAAGTCGGTCAGTTGCAGCGGTGTCTCGACGCCGAAGATGCTCACCATCGGTCCGAAGGGGATGACAGCGAACGCCAGGAAGGCCATGGTCGCCGAGATGACGGGGGCGATCCAGTAGACGGCGAGGTGCGCGGTCTTGGGAATGATTTCTTCCTTGAGGCCGAGTTTGAAGCCGTCCATAAGGGATTGGAGGAGCCCGAAGGGACCCACGCGGTTGGGTCCGATGCGGTTTTGCATGCGCGAGACTACTCGGCGCTCCCACCAGATGGTGAAGAGCGTCATGAGCACCAGGCCGACGAAGATGGCCAGGACCTTCAGGATGATCAGCCACCAGGGGTCGTTGAACGTGTATTCGCTCATCGCGCACCTCCGGTGACGCGGACGACGGAGCCGTAGGTGGCGCCGATGCCGAGAAGAGCACAGCCCTCCGAATTGAGCGGCGCCCACACGGCACCGTCTGCGACGTCGCCGATGGCCAGTGGAAGCGTGACCGAACCCCTGGCCGTCGACAGCGTGACGGTCGCAGCATTGGCCACGCCCAGGGAATTCGCAGTCGCCCGCGACATGACGGCCTCGGTGGGTCGAGCGGTGGCGGCCAGGTGGGGTTCGCCCTCCTGGAGGCGTCCGCGATCGAGCAGCAGGCGCCAAGTGGCAAGGAGCGCGTAGCCGGACTCCGGAGTGGGGGCCGCGGACGATGCAACCTGCGGCGCGGCTGCCCGCGTCACCGTGGAGGGGGTGAGCGAATCGAGTTCGGCGCGCAGCGAGGCCACGTCGCCCGTGCCGAAGGGGACCTCCATGACGTCGGCGACCATGGCGAGGATGCGGCCATCGGCCACGCTCGACGACTCGCGGATCGCGGGACCGAAAGAGCGGACGCGTCCCTCCCAGTCGGTGAAGCCACCGGCCTTCTCGGCCACCACTGCGGACGGGAATACGACGTCAGCGCGCTCGGTGACCTCGTTGTGGTGCGTGGATACGGCGACGAGGAACGGGACCTCGTCGAGGGCTTGGCGGAAGGCGCCAGCCTCGGGAGAGTCCTCGACGTCGAGGCCGGCCACCAGCAGCGCCTGCACGGCGGGTTCGGAATCGGCATCCGCGCGCGCCGCATCGGACCGGATCGCCGCGATCACCTGGCTCGACGATCGGCCAATCCGCGACGGGAGCACATCGCTGCGGACGCCCCAGACAGCGGCGACCTGCGCCCGTGCGCCCTCGTCGGTCACTTGGCGTCCCCCGGGCAGCAAGCCGGGCAGGGCTCCCGCGTCGAGGGCGCCGCGCTCACCGGCACGCCGGGGCACCCAGCCGAGCTTGGCTCCGGTGGCATCGGCCAGTGCCGCGGCCGCTGACAGCGCGCCCGGGACGCCGGCAAGGCGCTCGCCGATCAGGATGACGGCACCGGGTTGGCGAAGGCCGGCAAGCGCGTCGGCCCCCTGCGGCCCGTCGATGATCTGGCGGAGTGCCCAGGCCTCATTGCCAGGCTGGCACGCCCACCATGACGCTTGCAGTTTGTCGAGGGATCTCGTGCGTACGGCGCTGATGGCCTGCACGCGCAGGCCATGCGATCGGACGGCCTTGCGCAGGCGAAGGAAGATAATGGGTGACTCGTCTTCGGTCTCGAGCCCGGCCAGGAGCACGAGTGGCGCGTGATCGAGATCGGAGTAGGTGGGCCCGAGACGTCGGCCGGCGACCATCGATGCCAGGAATTGCGCTTCTTCATCGCCGCTGACGCGGTTGCGGAAGTCGATGTCATTGGTGCCCAGTGCCAGGCGGGCGAACTTCGCATAGGCGTAGGCATCCTCACGGGTGAGACGGCCGCCGGTGAGCACGCCCGCCCGCCCACGAGCAGCCGCCAGGCCATGCGCGGCGGTGTCGAGCGCCTCAGGCCACGACGCGACGCGAAGCCGACCGTCCTCGCGCACGAGGGGTGTCTCGACGCGGCCGTCGGCGGTGTAGAGGAAGGCAAAGCGACCCTTGTCGCAGTTCCAGTCCTCATTTACCTCCGGGTCATCCCAAGCCAGCCGACGCGTGATCACGCCGCGGCGCACGTCGGTGCGCAGCGCGCACCCCGATGCACAGTGCTCGCAGGCAGTGGGTGTCGAGACGAGGTCGAACGGGCGAGAGCGGAAGCGGTAGAGCGAGCTGGTGAGTGCCCCCACCGGACAGATCTGGATAGTGTTGCCCGAGTAGTAGGAGTCGAATGGAGCATCGGGGCCGATGCCCACCTGCTGCTGCGCACCGCGCTCGAGGAGTTCCAGCATGGGGTCGCCCGCGATCTGATCGGCAAAGCGCGTGCAGCGTGCGCAAGACACGCAGCGCTCGCGGTCGAGCAGAATCTGCGCGCTGACATTGATGGGCTTGGGGAAGGTGCGTCGCTTCTCGTCGAAGCGGGCCTCGGGTCGCCCGACGGTCATCGCCTGGTTTTGCAGGGGGCACTCGCCACCCTTGTCGCAGACAGGGCAGTCCAGCGGGTGATTGAGGAGCAGGAACTCCATCACCCCCTCCTGAGCCTCTTTAGCCAGCTCGGAGGTGCGCTGGGTCTTGATCACCATGCCGTCGGTGACGGTCTGGGCGCAGGCGGGCTGGGGCTGGCCCTGGCCGTCGATCTCGATCAGGCACATGCGGCATGCGGCGACGGGATCGAGAAGAGGGTGATCGCAAAAGCGCGGGATCTCGATCCCCATCAACTCCGCGACGCGGATGATCAGCATGCCCTTGGGCACCCGAACCTCGATGCCGTCGACCGACACAGTCACGGTATCGACGGGCTGGACCGATGTCTGGTGCGGAGCGAGTGTCATCGCGGCGCCAGCTCGGTGAAGAGGTAGCTGGCGGCCGACGGGTAGGTCTCGTCGACCGGCGTGTGGGTGGCTGCCTCGAACTCGTCGCGGAAGTACTTCATCGCGGCGGGGTAGGGGGTGGCCGCGGCGTCGCCAAGGGCGCAGAAGGACCGGCCCGTGATGTTGGCGCACAAATCCTCGAGGAGCTTCATGTCGGGATCTGTGCCGGCACCGTGTTCGAAGCGGTCGAGCACGCCGGTGATCCAGTAGGTGCCCTCACGACACGGCGTGCACTTGCCGCATGACTCGTGCTTGTAGAACTCCAGCCACCGCGTGACCGCCTTCACCACGCTGATGGTGCTGTTGAAGACCATGGGGGTGCCCGTGCCGAGCATGGTGCCGGCCTCGGCCATGGCCTCGTAGGTGAGAGGCGTGTCGAGGTGGTCTGCCGTGAGCATGGGCACTGACGAGCCGCCGGGGATCCAGAACTTCACCGTGCCATCGCCGCCGCGAACGCCACCGGCGTAGTCGAGGAGTTCGCGCATGGTGATGCCCAGGGGCGCCTCGTAGATGCCCGGGCGGTTGACGTGTCCGGAGACCGCGAAGACCTTGAAGCCCGGTGACTTCTCGGTGCCGAACTGGCGGAACCACTCGACGCCGTTGTTCACGATCCAAGGGATGTTGGCGATCGTCTCGACGTTGTTGACGACGGTCGGATCGGCGTAGAGGCCGTGCGTCGCCGGGAAGGGCGGCTTCAGACGCGGCTGGCCCCGGCGTCCCTCGAGCGAGTCGAGCAGGGCCGTCTCCTCACCGCAGATGTAGGCCCCGGCGCCGGAGTGGACGGTGACGCGCAGGTTGTAGCCCGAGCCCTGGATGTTGTCGCCGATCAGGCCTGCCTGCTCGGCCTCGCGCACGGCCGAGGCCACCCGGCGAATCGCCTGGGGAACCTCGCCTCGGATGTAGATGAACGTGTGATGCGCGCGTATGGCGTATGACGAGATGATCACGCCCTCGAGGAGTGCATGGGGGTTGGCCATCATGATCGGCACGTCCTTACACGCGCCCGGCTCCGACTCGTCGGCGTTGACCACGAGGTAGTGGGGCTTGCCGTCGTTCTGCGGCACGAAGCTCCACTTCAGACCGGTGGGGAAGCCCGCACCGCCGCGACCACGCAGACCGGTGTCCTTCACCTGCGCGATGATCGAGTCGGGATCCATGGCCAGTGCCTTGGGCAGCGCGCGGTAGCCGTCGTGGCGCTTGTAGCCCTCGAGGGTGAAGTAGTCGGGGACATCCCAGTGCGCGGTGATAACCGGTGTCAACGGTGTCATGTCAGGCTCCCTGCGCCGTTGCCGGGGGGGCCGACATGCCCCGCTGATTGGCCACGGTGAGGCCCGCCAGCATGATCGCGTCGGCCTCGCCTCCCTCGCCGGCGAGCCCGTCGTCGGGGAAGGCGAGGGTGTGCTCGGTCGCCTGGAAGTCGCGGATGGCCGGGCCTCGAGTGGAGACGACCATCTCGCCGCGCGCCAGACGATCGATGACCTCGACGGCGCTAGCGGGTGTCTGGCAGTCCATGAACTCCCAGTCGACGGTCATGACAGGGGCGTGCGTGCACGCCGCCTGGCATTCGATGCGCTCGAGCCAGAAGGTGCCGTCCACGTCGGTCTGGTTGTGCCCCGCGCCCAGTCGCTCCGACACGGCGTCGTAGACCGCATCCCCACCGAGCAGTGCGCAGAGCGTGTTGGTGCAGATGCCGATGTGGTGCTTGCCCACCGGACTGCGCTTGTACATGGTGTAGAAGGTGGCGACCGCGTTGACCTCGGCGGTGGTGAGGTCGAGCACCTCCGCGACCATCGCGATGCCCTCTGGAGTGATTTCGTCCTGCACGCTCTGGGCGAGGTGAAGGATCGGCATGATCGCCGAGCGCTTGTGGGGGTAGCGGTGGATGATCTCGGCCATGCTGGCCCGCGTCTGTTCGGTGAGGGGATTCATCGGTCGACGCCCCCCATCACGGGATCGATGCTCGCCACGGCGGCAATGACGTCGGACACCATGCTTCCGTCGCACATCGCGGCCGTCGACTGCAGGTTATTGAACGACGCGTCACGGAAGTGCACGCGGTAGGGGCGGGTGCCGCCGGTGCTTACTACATGAGCCCCGAGCTCGCCGCGCGGAGACTCGATCGCGGAGTAGACCTGGCCGGGAGGCACTCGGAAGCCCTCGGTGACGAGCTTGAAGTGATGGATGAGCGCCTCCATTGACTCGGACATGATCTCCTTGACGTGCTCGGGGGAGTTGCCCTGGCCGTCGCTCCCGATCGACAGGCGAGCTGGCCAGCCGATCTTCTTGTCTTCGATCATCACCGGTCCGGGACGCAAGCGATCGAGCGCCTGCTCGACGATCTTGATCGACTCGTGCATCTCGCCCACGCGGATGAGGAAGCGTCCGTAGACGTCGCAGGTGTCAGTGGTCTGCACCTCGAACTCGTAGTTTTCGTAGCCGCAGTAGGGCTGCGACTTGCGCAGGTCGTGCGGCAGGCCGGTGGAGCGCAGAATCGGCCCGGTGATGCCGAGTGCCATGCAGGAGGAGAGGTCGAGGTAGCCGATGCCGACCGTGCGACCCATCCAGATCGCGTTGTCGACGAGCAGGTCGCTGGTGTCCTTGAGTCGCTTCTTCAGCAGCGGCAGGGTCTCGCGGATCCGAGCCACCTGGTCGTCGGTGATGTCCTGTGCGACACCGCCGGGACGCACGTAGGCGCTGTTCATGCGCAACCCGGTGACCATCTCGAAGATGTCGAGGATGAGCTCGCGCTCGCGGAAGCCGAAGATCATCGCCGTCAGGGCGCCGAGCTCCATGCCGCCCGTCGCCAGCGCGACCAGGTGCGAGGAGATGCGATTGAGCTCCATCATCATCACGCGGATGGTGGAGGCACGATCGGTTATCTCATCGGTGACCCCGAGCAGCTTCTCCACGCCCAGGCAATAGGCCGTCTCATTGAAGAACGGCGACAGGTAGTCCATGCGAGTCACGAAGGTCACGCCCTGGGTCCAGGTGCGGTATTCCATGTTCTTCTCGATGCCGGTGTGGAGGTAGCCGATGCCGCACCGAGTCTCGGTGACGGTCTCGCCCTCGAGCTCGAGGATCAGTCGAAGCACGCCGTGGGTGGAGGGGTGCTGGGGGCCCATGTTGACGACGATGCGTTCCTTCTCGCCCTCGCTCGGCGGAGTCACGGTGTCCCAGTCGCCACCCGACAGCGTGAAGACGCGGCCCTCGCTCGTGTCATAGGAGTCGGCGTAGGCGTCGTCATCGATAGCACTCTCGTAGGCCACGTCTTCGGCGCTCATGTTGTCGGTGCTCATCAGGAGTAGACCCTCCGCTCGTCAGGCGGGGGGACCTCGGCGCCCTTGTATTCGACCGGGATGCCGCCGAGCGGATAGTCCTTGCGCTGCGGGTGACCCAGCCAGTCGTCGGGCATCTCGATGCGCGTCAGCGCTGGATGGCCGTCAAAGATGATGCCGAAGAAGTCGTAGGTCTCGCGTTCGTGCCAGTCGTTGGCGGGGTAGACGCTGACGATCGAGGGGATGTGCGGGTCGGTATCAGGGCAGGTCACCTCGACGCGCACCCGACGGTTGTGGGTGATCGACAGGAAGGGGTAGACGGCGCGGAGTTCGCGACCCTTGTCTGCGAGGAAGTGCACGCCGCTGACACCCATGCACATCTCGAAACGCAGGGCCGGCTCGTCGCGGAGCGCGCTGACGAAGGTGAGCAGATGCTCCCGCCGCACCACGAAGGTGATCTCGCCGCAGTGGACGACCACTTTCTCGACCGCCGTCGTCATGGGCACGCCGCGATCGGCCAGCGCGAGGGCGAGTTCGTCGGTGGCCTCGTCGAACCAGCCTCCGTAGGGGGGGAATGACGGGCCCGGCATGACGATCGGAGCGACGAGACCGCCGAAGCCGGATGTGTCGCCGCCATCGACGGATCCGAAGGCTCCGTGCCGTACGCCGACTACCTCGAGTTCGATCGCTCCCTCGGGTAGGTCGGTGACTTGCGCGGCGACCTCGAGGCTCGCCTCGGCCGGGGTCACCGGCGTCTGGTCGGTCATCGCAGGAGGCCCCGCATCTCGAGCGTGGGCGCGGCGGTGAGCGCTGCCGCCTCGACGAGGTCTTGCTCGCGGACGGCGTTGGCGCCCATCTTCATGTCTTGGATCTGGTCATGGATCTTCAAGATGGCGTCGATGAGCATCTCCGGCCGGGGCGGGCAGCCCGGAAGGTACATGTCGACGGGGACGACGTGGTCGACGCCCTGCACGATCGCGTAGTTGTTGAACATTCCGCCGCTCGACGCGCACACGCCCATAGCCAGGACCCACTTGGGGTTGGGCATCTGGTCGTAGATCTGGCGGAGCACGGGTGCCATCTTCTGGCTGACGCGCCCGGCGACGATCATGAGATCAGCTTGGCGCGGCGATGCGCGGAAGACCTCCATGCCGAATCGTGCGATGTCGTAGCGCGGACCGCCGACGGCCATCATCTCGATCGCGCAGCAGGCAAGCCCGAATGTGGCGGGCCACAGCGAGCCCTTGCGCGCGTAACCCGCGACCTTCTCGACAGTGGTGAGCAGGACGCCCGACGGCAGCTTCTCCTCAAGACCCATGGCTCAGTCCCAGTCCAGTCCGCCGCGACGCCATTCGTAGACGTACGGCACGGTGAGGTTGAATAGGAAGAGCATCATGGCCAGGAACACGAAGAGCGGCAACTGGTCGAAGGCGACGGCCCACGGATAGAGGAACACGATCTCGATGTCGAAGATGATGAACATCATCGCTGTGAGGTAGTACTTCACGGGGAAGCGTCCGCCACCCATGGGCTGCGGTGTGGGCTCAATGCCGCACTCGTAGGCGTCGACCTTGGCCCGGTTGTAGCGCTTGGGGCCGGTAAATGTCGTGAGCGTGACGCTGAAAACGGCGAACCCGGCGGCTAGGAGACCCAGCACAAGGATCGGCGCGTAGGCGTCCACCGAACCAGAGCTCCTTTAGTGGCAGGGGGCCCAGCGGCCCTTGTACGCAGTCTACCGACGGCCGAGGGGGGTCATCGGCGCCCCCGGTGGAGCGCGACGACGCCAACGGTGAGGTTGAGCCAGGCGACACCTCGCCAGCCAGCGTCGTTCATGATGACCGCCAATTCCGCCTGGTCCGGCCAGGCCCGAATGGACTCCGCCAGATAGACGTAGGCGTCGGGATTGGACGACGTACGCCGGGCAATCCCGGGCAGCGCCCCCATGAGATAGCGCGAATAGATGGTGCGGAAGGGCCCGAAGACAGGGTGAGAGAACTCACACACGACGATGCGGCCACCGAGCCGGGTCACTCGTCGCAGCTCGGACAGCGCCTGCCGGGGGTCGGCTGTGTTGCGTAGCCCGAACGACACGGTGACGGCATCGAAGGACTCGTCGGCGAAGGGCAGCCGGAGCGCATCGCCGGCCACGAAGGGCAGCGCGGGCTCGCGGCGGCGGCCGACTCGGAGCATGCCCAGGGAGAAGTCGCACGGCACGACCACCGCGCCTCTGGCCGCCAGGGGCGCACTCGAGGTACCGGTGCCGGCCGCCAGGTCGAGGATGCGCTCCCCTGGGAGGGGCCGGATCGCGTTCACGAGTGCCCTGCGCCACAGGCGCGTCTGGCCAAGGGCCAGCAGGTCATTGGTGAGGTCGTAGCGATCGGCGACCTCGTCGAACATCGCGGCCACCTCGTCGGGGCGCTTGTCGAGGTTGGCACGCAGCACCAGAGCATCCTCCCAGCGCGGCCCGCATCGAGCCCGTCGGGAGGGCGCCAACCTGCCTAGCGGCCCATTTGGCCGTACGCTCGACGCGTGTCCACGCCCCTGCTGGTGACCACCACGGCGCCGCGCGTACGCACCCTGCCGATCGAGGATCCCGGACCACTGCTCGAGCGCCTCCCCGACGCTTGCGGCACGGCATGGGTCAACGCAGGCGAAGGCCTCATCGGGTGGGGCGTCGCGGCCGTCGTCGAGGTCAACGGCGACGAGCGGTTCAGCCGCACGCAGCGCTGGTGGGTCGACTGGTGCCGACAGGCCGACATCGATGATCCCCTGCAGCTTCCCGGCACCGGTCCGGTGGCCTTCGGCTCGTTCACCTTCGACCCCAACCCGGCATCGGGGCGTATGTCGCGCATCGTGATCCCGCGGGCCGTGCTCGGTCGGCGCGACGGGCACGCATGGCTCACTGTCGTGGGCGACCCCGACGACATGCTGCCCTCTGACGCGCTGCTGCCCCCGCTCTGCA
This sequence comes from Actinomycetota bacterium, assembly GCA_016870515.1. Taxonomy (GTDB): domain Bacteria; phylum Actinomycetota; class Actinomycetes; order S36-B12; family S36-B12; genus Mxb001. The sequence continues at coordinate 98,265 of VGBL01000005.1, forward strand.
CACCCCCGGCCCCGACCCGCGTCGACTGGTCTCGCGGCACGCGCACGGCGGAGGAGTGGAAGACATCTGTGGCTGATGTCATCGATCGCATCAGCCGCGGCGAGCTCGACAAGGCAGTGTTAGCTCGCGACGTCATCGCCGAGGTCAGCGATGACTTCGACGTGCGCTATCTCCTGCAGCGTCTGGCAGCCGCCTACCCGGAGTGCTGGACCTTCCAGGTCGACGACATGGTGGGTGCCACCCCCGAGCTGCTCGTACGACGCACCAACGACGTCGTGCTGTCGCGCGTACTCGCCGGCACGGTGAAGCGGCGGGGCGACGAGGGCGAGGACGCCACCTTGGCCAAGGCGCTCCTCGGCAGCGACAAGGATCTCGAGGAGCACGTCTACGCGGTGCGCTCCGTGTCACGCGCACTCGCTCATCACTGCACCGACCTACGAGTGCCCGCGCAGCCGCGAGTACTCCGCCTGTCCAACGTGCAGCACCTTGCCACCGACATCACCGGGCGTCTCGCCGACAGCGCGTCTGCGCTCGCGCTTGCCGCGTCGCTGCATCCCACCGCTGCAGTGTGCGGATCGCCAACCGAGCGCGCCTTCGCCGTGATCCGAGAGGTCGAAGGCATGGATCGCGGTCGTTACGCCGGGCCCGTCGGCTGGTTAGACAGCCGCGGCGACGGTGAGTTCGGCATCGCCCTGAGATGCGCCGAAATACGATCCGGCTCCCTGCGCTTGTTCGCTGGCTGCGGCATCGTCTCGGGTTCAGATCCGGAGGCCGAGCTCGCCGAGTCACGCGCGAAGTTCGTGCCCATCCGGTCAGCACTCGGCGATCCCGTCGTCTGAACCAACGGCTCCCGTAGTCTGCCGATGTGCCCGAGGATGCCGAGCCAGCCTGACAGGGGCGGACTGGCCGCACGTCTGACAAGAGACAGCGCATCCTCGACGCGGCACGAGTCCTACAGGAGCAACAGGGCGTAGCCGAGACATCTCATCGTGGCGTGGCCAGCACCGCCGACGTATCGACCCGATCGGTCACGGTGATCGCCGATGGCCCGAATGAACTCCTCGCCCCAATGACGGCGCAGCTTCCCCTTCCCCGACATCGCAGCGCATGCAGGAGCAGGCGGTCGAGGGGGCGTCCACACCGATGGACACCGTCCTCGCCGCGGCGCACGACGCCTTCGGCGCTCCGGCTTGGGTATAGGACGTCATCGAGACGCGAGTGTGCAGCTGTGCCGCGCCGCCATGAGGGGAATGCCGGCACAGGTGCACGCTCGGCGCGGGGGAAGGGGTGTTTAGGCGGTGGCGGCGCGGAGGGCGCCCACCGCAGCGGCCTCGTCTGCGCGAGACGCGCAGCGCGCCACGATGATGCACACGCCATCGGATGGTTCGTCCAGGGCCCGGCGCAGGGAATCCACCGAGTCGGCGGCCTGCACGCGCACACGCGGCGCGGCCAGGAGCTCGGCGAGGTCCGCGCCATGCGGCGTGCCGAAGACGCGCTCGAAGTCGGTGGCAAACTCCGGGGCTCCCTGCTCCAGCATCGAGAAGATGCCGCCCCCGTCGTTGTCGATGACCACATAGGTCAGTCGCGGCAGCCGCTCGGTGGGCGCGGCAAGCAGGCCGTTGCGGTCATAGATAGCGGTGAGGTCCCCCACCAGCGCGTACGTCGCGCCGCGGCCATGCGCCAGGGCCGCTCCCCACGCTGTCGAGATCACCCCGTCGATGCCCGATGTGCCGCGATTGCCGATGCAGCGCGCGCGAAGGGGGCCGGCGTAGAGCGAGACATGGCGAACGGGCCACGAGGCGCCGATGACCAGCAGATCGTCGTCGGAGGCCTGCTGCGCCACGAGCCGTGCGACGACGGGGCCGGTCAACGGCGACTGCGCGAGGACGTCGTCGATGGCACCAGCGGCCGCGTCGTCGGCCGCGCGCCACTGCGCGAGCCACGCCTCATCGCGGTGACCAGCGGCCGCGGGCACGGCGTCGACGATCACCGAGGCGGTGCGCGCCGGGTCGACGCGGCCCAGCCGCGGGGGGACGTCGACGGCGATGTGCGTGCGCGCCGCCCGCAGGGCCGCGATCTCCGGTCGGTTGAGGCCCACGCGCCCGATGGTCACGATGACCTGGGGGGCGAACCCGGGCAGGATCAGCGGGCCGTGCCGCTGTGATTGCGGCAGCGCAGACAGGTTGCCCGATGGCTCGCTGATGATCGGCCAGCCCATGCGCGCGGCCAGGTCGGCAGCGTCCGCGCGCAGATCCTCGTCGTCGAAGTCCCCGGCGATGATCAGGCCGCGCGTAACATCGGCGTCGCTCGGCACCAGGGCCGCCAGTGACGGCCGCTCGCCGGCATCGCGGCGACGTCGAGGGCTCTGCGGCACCGGGGCGATCGCGTGCGCGTCGGCCAGCACCAGGGGCTCCGCGAGCGGCACGTTGAGGTGCACGGGTCCGGGCTGAGCCGTCGCGAGATCGAGGGCGCTCGCCACCGTCGCGCGCAGCACGCTGTCGCTCATGCCCTCGAGATCGGCCCACGTCACGACATCGGAGCCGAAGAGCTCGCGCTGGTCGATCGTCTGATTGGCCCCGCTGCCCCGCACGCTGCTGGGCCTGTCGGCAGTCACCGCGATCAGCGGCACGCCGGAGTAGGCGGCCTCCACGATCGCCGGGTGGAGGTTGACGGCGGCGGTGCCCGACGTGGTGACGACCGCCGCGGGTCGTCCCGACCCGCGAGCGATACCGAGCGCGAGGTAGGCGGCCGATCGCTCGTCGATGCGCACGTGCAGCCGCACCAGACCACGGCGTTCGGCATCGGCGAGGGACAGGGCGAGGGGCGCCGAACGAGACCCGGGACACTCGACCACGTCAGCAACGCCCGCGGCGAGCAACTCCTCGACCACGGCGCGGGCGATCGCCGGGCTGTCCACGCCAGAAGGCTCTCACGGCCCTCACCGCCGCGCGCACGCCGGTTGGCGCCACGAATCGACAACGAGCAGCCGTCTAGTTGTCGATTCGTGGCGCGATGGCTCAGCGGGCGCGGATGGTGACGGTGTTCGACCTCACTGTGTCGTGCCTGAAGTAGACGTGGATCTTCTTGCGGGTCGTGCGCGACCAGGTGAACGTCCCATCGGCGGCCACGGTATGCACCCCGAGCCCGGCGGCGGTGAAGTCCCCGCCCAGGTAGACCACCGAATCATCCAACGCCAACGCCCTGACAATCCCGTTCATCCCTTGGCTATCGTCGGCCTGCAGGGCGATCCACGCACCCAAGCCCACATCCCACACCGCCACCTTGGACGCCGCCGAGCCACCCGCGGTGTGCAATCCCCCACCGGCGTAGACCAGCCCGTGTGAATCGTCCACCGCCAAAGCGCGGACCTCGCCGCCAGTCATGCCGGTGCCCAGGGGCTCAAAGCTCCCCAGCACCGTGTCGTCCATCGCACTGCGCGGGCCCACACGCAAGAAGCCCAACCCGCACGGCAGGCACACGCTGTCGCATCAAGACCCCCCTTCCCCGTATCCACGGCCCGGGCGACCGCCGGATCGGCATCGACCCAGATCGAAACCAGCCCCTTTCGATCACGCCCTGACCGACTAGGGAAGAGCCAGGAAACTACGACGCGAGGCCCTCAATGAGATCGGCACCGCCGGACACCCACGCGTCGACCACGCGCTGCTTCCACCACCGAGCACGCTCATCGCCCAGCAGATCGCGCGCGGCCATGAGCGCGTCGAAGTCGGGGACCACCCGCCCCACACTGAGGTATCCGTCGCGCGGCACGCGGGGCTCCGACACCACATCGCGCGCAAGGAGGGCACCGGTGCCCAGGCCACACGCAGGTGGCTCCCCCGCGAGCGCTGCGGCCAGGGCCAGCCCCGCGGACAGTCCGACGGCCGAATCGAGTGCTCCGCTCACCACCACGGGTCCGCCCCACTCGCGTGCCAGGGCGAGCGCCGCGGCAACGCCACCGAGCGGAGCGACCTTGAGGATGACGATGTCGGCCGCCTCCAGAGCTCGGGGATCGGCGAAGCGCACGGATTCGTCGAGCGCGATGGCCACGTCGGTACGGCGGCGTAGCGCAAGCGTCTCCTCAACCGTGGGGCACGGCTGCTCGACGTATTCGAGGTCGTACGCCGAGAGGCGGCGTAACGCGCGCCCCGCGGTCTCCGTCGACCATCCACCATTGGCATCGATGCGCAAGCGGGCCGGGTCGGTGCGACCCAGCGAGCGCAGCGCCGTGTCGGCAGCGTCGCGCACCGCAACGAGTCGCGCCTCGTCGTCGGCGAGCACCTCACCCAGCGCCGCGACCTTGACCTTCAGCGTCGAGCACCCGTGCTCGAGGACAGCGCGTCGAGCCAGCGAGCCCGCATCGGCCGCTGGGAGCGCCGGGATGATCGCGTTGACCGGCACCCGGTCGCGGACGGTCTCGGGCCATGCGCCGAAGGACGCCTCAGCCGCCGCGGCGAGCCACAGCGCGCAGCCGCGCGGTGAATAGTCGTCGAAGGGCGCGAAGTCGCCCCACCCGCTCGGGCCGCGAAGGAGCACACCCTCGCGCACGGTGATACCGCGGAAACGATGCAGCAGCGGAAGCGCGTAGGGCACTGCATCATGCAGGAGGTCCTGGACGGTGACGGACACGGACTAGGGGCGCTTGGGGAACTTCGTGAAGTCGGGCGTGCGGCGCTGCGCGTAGGCATCGCGACCCTCCTGCGCCTCTTCGGTCATATAGAAGAGCAGGGTCGCGTCGCCGGCCAGTTGCTGTACGCCGGCCAGGCCGTCGTCGGCAGCGTTGTGCGATGCCTTGAGCATACGCAAAGCCAGCGGCGAGAGTGTGAGCATCTGCTGCGCCCACTCGACGGTCTCCTTCTCGAGGTCCTCGATCGGCACCACGGAGTTGACCAGCCCCCAGTCGTAGGCCTGCTCCGCGCCGTATTGCCGGCACAGCATCCACACCTCGCGGGAGCGCTTCTGCCCGATCGTGCGGGCCAGCAGGCCGGAGCCGTAGCCGCCATCGAATGAGCCCACCTTGGGGCCGGTCTGGCCGAAGCGGGCATTGGAGGCGGCGATCGTCAGGTCGCACACGACGTGGAGCACATGGCCTCCGCCGATGGCGTAGCCCGCGACCATCGCGACGACGGGCTTGGGGGTGCGTCGGATCTGGACCTGCAGGTCGAGCACGTTGAGCCGGCCGATGCCCTTCTTGGCGATGTCGTCGTCGCCTATGTAGCCATCGTCGCCGCGGATCATCTGGTCGCCGCCGCTGCAGAAGGCCCAGTCGCCCTGGCCGGTGAGGACGATGACGCCCACGCCGTCGTTATCGCGCGCGCGGGTGATCGCATCGGACATCTCGAAGAGGGTCTGCGGTCGAAACGCGTTGCGCTTGTGCGGACGGTTGATCGTCAGCTTGGCGATACCCGCGGCGTCGCCCGTCGACAACTCGTATCGGATGTCGCTGTAGTCGCCTGCACTCACCCACTCGCATGCCGGCACGATGCTGGAGAAGGAGGGATCCGCCAGGGCGGGGCTTCCCTCGGGGACGACGGGAGGAAGCGGGTAGCGCGTGCGCGAGTCGAACTCCTGGCCCACCACGCCTCCCTCGTCTGCGCGCCCACGCCGGCGCGCCCCCAAACCTAGTCAGGCCTACCCTCGTGCGCATGGCGGCACTCCCCTTGCGCACTGTCGATGTCGCCCCCGGCCCGCCCGGTCTCGCCGACGTCAACGCCGCCCTCACGGCACGACTCGATGGGGACGGCCCGCCGTTCGCCCTGATTCCGCAGCCGTCGCGCCACCTGACCGCCGACTACGTCCGCGTGGTCACCGACGCCGTGCGCCCGGACGAGCCCGTCGACGATCCCGATGCGGCACTGGTGGTGGCCACCAGCGGCTCCACCGGAGAGCCCCGGGGCGTCGTCATCACTCGCCACAACCTCCAAGCGGCGGTGACCGCATCGTGGGAGCGCATCGAAGGGCTGCGCGAGTGCGCGTGGGTGATCGCGCTGCCCGTGACGTCGATCGGCGGATTCGGTGCACTCGTGCGCGCATACATCGCGGGTACGCGCCTGCACGCGCTCGGCTCCATCGGAGGTGCGGCGCCCTTCGATCCCGTAGACCTGGTCGCGCTGTCCGTCGACGAGCCCTTCGCCATTTCGCTGGTGCCGACGCAGGTCGCCGACATCCTGTCGTCCCCGGACGCCACTGACTGGCTCGCGCGCGCGACCGCCGTGATCGTCGGGGCGGCCGCCATGCCCGACGACCTGGCCGCGCGAGCGCGTGATGCCGGTGTACGCCTGGTGACGACCTACGGCATGACCGAGACGACCGGTGGGTGCGTCTACGACGGCACCCCGCTGCCCGATGTCGACGTCGACATCGTCGACGGACTCATCGAGGTGAGCGGCCCATTGGTCGCGGCCGGCTACCGCCAGGGTGACGGCGGGTTCACCGGATCAGGGGCGTCGCGACGCTTCCGCACGGCCGATCGCGGCGAATGGCGCGACGGTCGACTGCACATCCTGGGACGATCAGACGACGTCGTGACCGTCAAGGGCGTCAACGTGGCCCTAGGTGCGATCGAGGCGGTGGTGCGCACCGAACTCGGTGTTCGCGAGGTCGCCGTGGTGGCGGTCTCCGACGAGCGCCGGGGCCACCGGCTCATGGCGTACGTGGTGATGTCGGATCCCGTCGGCCTGCCCGCAATCGCTCCCCTCGTCGTCGAACGACTGGGCGGTGCAGCCCGACCTGAGGTCATCGACATCGATGCGCTGCCGCTCCTGCCCAATGGAAAGATCGATCGGCGCGCGCTCGCCGAGCGTGCGCTTCGCGACTAGCGCGATGAGGTGGAGGCATGGCAACAGCGGCGCAGTGGATCGATGGGGCACGTCCGCGCACCCTGGGTGCGGCGATCGCTCCGGTGGCGGTCGGCACAGGTATCGCGGCAGCCGCTGACTCGCTCCAGCCGGTGCGTGCCGTGCTCGCCCTCATCGTGCTCCTCGCCGCGCAGGTCGGGGTCAACTACGCCAACGACTACAGCGATGGAATCCGCGGCACCGACGAGAAGCGCGTCGGGCCGGTGCGCCTGGTCGGGCAAGGGCTGGCGTCGCCAGCCGCCGTGCGCGCGGCGGCACTGGCCAGCCTTGTCGTCTCCGCCGTCGCCGGACTCGTGCTCGTCGCGCTGACCGCGCAGTGGTGGCTGCTGACCGTCGGGGGGTGCGCGCTGCTCGCCGCGTGGCTCTACACGGGCGGACCGAAGCCCTACGGCTATCTCGGCCTCGGCGAGGTCTTCGTCTTCGTCTTCTTCGGAATCGTCCCGGTCGTCGGCACGGCGTACGTGCAGACGCTCACCTTCTCAACGGCCGCCTGGGTCTCATCGATAGGCGTGGGCGCGCTCATCTGCGCGATCCTCGTCGCCAACAACCTTCGGGATACGCCCACCGACTCCTCCGTGGGCAAGCGGACGCTCGCGGTGCGGATGGGTGATGGGCCCACGCGGGTGCTCTACGTCGCGCTCGTGATGTCGGCGTTCGTCGTGATCGTGCCGCTCGCCGCGCTGCTCGGACTGGGGTTTGCTTGGCTGGGGTTTCTGGCCGCCCCACTGGCGATCCGACCCATGGCCGCGGTCTTAGGCGGGGCGTCGGGTGGCGCCCTCGTCGCCGTCCTGAAGACGACCGGAGTCGTCGTCCTCGCCTACGGGCTCCTGCTCGGTCTTGGCATCGGTTTGTCCTGAGCCAGCGGGGGCCCGGTCGTCGTCGATGTCTTCGGCCGTGCGACTGCGCTCGATTCGCTCGTCGATGCGGCGGAATATCCCCGATAGGCCGCGACTGGCCTGATTGCGCGGGCGGTCCAGGACGAAGAAGCTGATCACACCCGATATCACCAGCGCGACCGCTATGGCGATGAGTCCGCGGAGCGGGGTGACCACCTGGATAGCCAGCCACGCCGCCAGCAGCACCGCGACGCGCAATGTGGTGTATAGGGCAATCCCGCGCACACCTCCACGTTAGGCGCGACGGGCGGACCCCGCCCGTTCGGGGTTAGGCTGGCGGGCAGGGAGGGAGGTTCTCATGCTTCGCGTCGTGCTCATCCTGCTGGCCATCGCGGTTTACATCTGGTTCGCCATCGACGTGATCCGCACGCCCGCCTCGTCCGCCCGGACCCTGCCGAAGTACGTATGGCTCCTCATCGTGCTGCTCCTGCCCCTGCTGGGCGGGGTGATCTGGCTGCTGGCCGGGCGCCCCAAGCACGATCGCCCACGGCGCGGGCGTCGGCGCCGCGGACCGGTGGCCCCGGACGACGATCCGGCTTTCTTGCGTCAACTCGACGACGATGCCTGGTCTGAGCGCATGCGCCGCCGCCGCGAAGAGGGCGACGAAGCCCCTGCCTAGAGGCCCGCGTACGAGTGCAGGCTGTTGACGAACAGGTTGACGCCGAAATAGTTGATGAGGAACGAGGCGAATCCCAGGAGTGAGATGTACGCCGAACGGCGTCCACGCCACCCCGCCGTCGCACGCGCATGCAGATAGCCGGCATAGGTCACCCAGGTGATGAAGGCCCAGGTCTCCTTGGGATCCCAGCCCCAGTAACGACCCCAGGCATTCTCCGCCCAGATGGCGCCGGCGATCACCGCGAAGGTCCACAGCGGGAAGGCGAAGATGAGGATGCGGTAGGCGAGCGTGTCGAGGCGCGCGGCGTCGGGAAGCTTCGTAACGACACCCGTGACGCGATCGAGCCGCTCGGCGCGCTCGCGCCACAGGTAGAGCAGCGTGATTCCCGCGGCGATGGTGAAGGCCCCGCCGCAAATGACCGCGGCCAACACATGGATGACCAGCCACCACGACTTCAATGCCGGCACGAGTTGGGCAGCCTCCGTGTAGAGCACGGTGACCGCCAGGCCCAGGGTGAGAAGAGTGGCGCCGGTGATGAAGAGCCCCAGCCATCGCACGTCGCGCCGAAGGGACATCACCAGGTAGACGCCGAGGATGCCGGCTGCAGATGACAGCGAGAACTCGTACATGTTGCCCCACGGCACGCGCCCGGCCCACAGGCCGCGCAGCACCAGGCCGACCAGGAGCACGCCGAAGGACAGCCAGGTGAGTGCAAGGCCGATATGGCTCGCACGCTGACCGGCCGGGTAGGCGACCGGCGCCGGGGGCGCCTCGATGACCGGAGCACCGGCTCCGACCGCCACTCTTTGTGGTGTAAGTACCCGCTGCCCGCGAGCGGCAAACCCGACGGCAAACGCGATGAAGGCGGCCGTGAGGGCGAACATCGCGGAATAAACCGCGACGTTGCTCCACTCCGCCAGCGATGTCGCGTTCACGCGAGTGTCCTCTCTCCCAGGGCCTGGGCGGCCGCATCGACGTCTTCGCTGACCTCGCCCTCGTCGCTGCGCATCAGCCCTGCTGTGGTGACAAGCGTAACGCCGGCGCCCTCATCGGCCACTCGGACCCACACCCGGCGCCGACGGATGAAAAGCGACATCATGAGGCCGAGTAGGGCCACCATGGCGCTGATGAGGGCGGGCTCCTTGCCCGGGTCGTGCGCGATCTGGAACGACGCCCAGCGCTCGAGGCCGACGAAGGCGATCGTGCCGTTGCCACCCGGGAGGTCCCACGACTGGCCGGGCCGCAGGGCCTCCAGGCCGAGCTGTGTCATACCTTCGGTCTTGAGCGCGTAGACGCTCTGCGGCACGCCGCTGTCGAGCCCTAGGTCGCCGGCCCAGGCCGAGAGGAAGACGGCCGGATCGTCAGGCGCGGGGAAGATCGAGTGCGGTCCGCGGACGTCGTCGACGGCCGCGGTCGGCAGGAAGAGACCCTGGAACCCCAGCGATGGCGTGGCATCCGGTGACTTCAGGACACCCGTGGAGGTGAAGTTGCCGTCCTGAGGCAAGAACACGACCCCGTCCTGATGGACCACGCGACCGAGCGCATCGCGCAGTTCGAGCACCGGCGCGTATCCGTGCCCCACGAGGAAGACCTTGGCTCCGTCGACACTGAAGGGCTCGTTGACCCGGACCATGACAGCCTCTGTCGGCGCACCCGGCTCGGGGCGCACGGAGAGGTCGGCCTCGAACATTCGCGGGGCGCCGCGCTGTGCCGCAGACCGCTCGAAGTCGACGCGGAAGTCGTCGAGGGTGAAGGAAAACGGCGGGAGGTTGTCGGGGCTGACCAGGCGTCCCCCGCCCCAGGCGTCGTACTGGGTCAGCGTGTCGGAGAAGCCGGTGCCCTCGCGCACGATGACGTTGCCCCGCCAGCCGAAGAGCGCGCCGTAGGCGATCGATACCAGCAGCGCGATGAGCGCTGCGTGGAAGAGCAGGTTGCCGGTCTCGCGCAGGTAGCCCTTCTCCGCGGCGACCCAGCACGGACCGCGGTCGACGCGCCAGCGACGCGCGCGCAGGTCAGCCTCTGCCTTGTCGAGCACCTCGGCTTCGCGAGCACACGTGGTCCATGTGCGAAAGCCCGGCATGCGATCGAGGAAGCGGGGTGGTGGGGGCGGGGTTGCGCGCATGGCGCGCCAGTGGATCCGGGTGCGCGGGATGACGCAGCCGATCACCGAGATGAAGAGCAGGAGGTAGATGGCGGCGAACCACGGCGCGGCGTAGACATCGAAGAAACCGAGTCGGTCGAGCAGCGGCCCCCACGTGGGATTGCCCTCGATCCAGTCGGTGACGCGGATGGGATCGAGCCCGCGCTGCGGCAGGACAGTGCCGGGAATCGAGGCGATGGCCAGCAGGAAGAGCAGGATCAGGGCGATCCGCATGCTGGTGAGCTGCCGCCAGCACCAGCGCAGGAACCCAGCCGTGTCGAGCGGCGGTGGGCCGCCCGGCTCGCGCGCCGTGGGGGTTTCGAGGTCGATGCTCATGGCGCTACCAGTCTGCCGGACATTCGTGCCGCCGCTACCCGGATGTCGGCCAGGTCACAGCGGGGTCTCGAAGCCCGGCGCGAGCGTGCGCATCCAGACGGTCACATCGCTCCAGACACCGGTGACGAGGAGTACGCCGATCACCACCAGCATGCCTCCGCCAATTCGCATGATCAGGGCGTAGTGCTCGCGAACCCACGACAGGGTCCCCGCGGCGTAGCGGAAGGCCAGCCCCAGCAGGACGAACGGCAGGCCCAGGCCCAAGCAGTAGACGAACGACAGGATCGCGCCTCGTGCTGCGCTGGCCTCAGAGAAGGCTAGCGTCTGCACGACGGTCAGGGTCGGCCCGATACATGGCGTCCAGCCGAGGCCGAAGAGTATGCCGAGGATCGGTGCTCCCCAGAGGCTGTAGGACGGGATCCGGTGCATGCGCCACTCGCGCTGCAGGCCGGGGATGAGTCCCATGAAGGCCAGCCCCATCACGATGACGACGACACCGAGGACGCGCATGATGACGTCCTGGTACTGCAGGAGAAGGGAGCCGAGGCCGCCGAAGAGAAGGCCGTACGACACGAAGACGATCGAGAAGCCCAGGACAAACAGCAGGCTCCCGACGAACACGCGGCTGCGACGTCCGGCGCCGCCCTCGGCGATCTCCGCGCCCGTCAGGCCCGTGACATACGACAGGTAGCCGGGAGCCAGTGGCAGCACGCACGGGCTCAGGAACGACAGCACGCCGGCCGCAAAGGCGATGAGGGCCGCGAGCAGCAGCCCGCCGCTCGCAACCGTCTGGGCCACGTCGCTCACAACGATGTCGGCGATGCGGAGGCGGGGATCAGGGGCTCGATGAGCCCACGCAGCGTCGACTCGCTGACGCGCCCGAGGATGCGGCCTGCCACGCGACCCTCGGGATCGATCACCAGGGTCGACGGAATCGCCTGCGGTGGAAGGCTGTCACCGAAGAGCAGCTGCAACTGCCCGTCGACATCGATGACATTGGGGTAGGTGATGCCGTAGTTGTCGATGAACGCCTGTGCCGCTGAGACCGTGTCGCGCGTATCGAGTCCGACGAACTGGACTCCCTCGCCGCGCAGGTCGGTCCAGGCGGCCTCCAGGACCGGTGCCTCGGCACGGCAGGGTGCGCACCACGACGCCCAGACGTTGAGCACAACGACCTCGCCGAGGTGGTCGGCCAGCCGGAAGCTGCCTCCATCGAGCGTCTCTCCCGCGAGATCAGGTGCCACGACCCGATCCTCGGCAGCCAGCAGGACGATCGATCCATCACCCGCCACGAAGCCGGTACCGGGATCCGCCTCGGCTGCGCCGCCGCAACCAGCCAGGGTGGCGGCCAGCACAACGGTCGCCAGGGCCGAGGGCAGCAGGCGCATACGGTTCATGTTCACACGACGCTCAGGCGCCGCAACCCTTGGCACCTGGCAGCAGGTCAGCGGCGGGCTCGGCGTATTCGATGGCAGCGAGTCGATCGCCCTCGAAGTGCAGCGAGGTCAGCGACGCCAGCGAGCACTCGCGGCGACGGGGGTCATGCCACAGGCGCAGATTCTCCGCCTTCAGCCGCGCGATCCAGATAGGCAGCTGATGACTGATGATGACCGCCTCGTGGCCGCGCGCCTCATCGCGCGCGGTCCGCACGGCCGCGTGCATGCGAGATGCGAGGTCGTCATAGGGCTCCCCCCACGACGGCGTAAACGGGTTCCACAGGTACCGCCACGCCTTGGGCTGCCTCAGGACTCCGTCGCCGACTCCCACGCGTTGGCCCTCGAAGACGTTGTCGGCCTCGACCACCCGCGCATCGGTCGTAATCGACAGGCCGTGTGCTGCGGCTATCGGGCCGGCGGTCTCCTGGGCGCGCTCGAGCGGCGACGACGCGATGTAGGTGACGTCGCGATCGCGCATGGCGTCCGCAACTCGCCGGGCCATCCTTTGGCCGCGCTCGGAGAGGTGGTAGCCGGGCAGGCGCCCGTAGAGCACGCCCTCGGGGTTGTACACCTCGCCGTGACGCAGCAGGTGCACAACGGTCGGGTCGTCGGCCATGCCGCTTAGGTGGCCTTGCGGCGGGCAGCAGCGCGTCGACGGCTCGGCCGCCAGGTGCCCTCACCGCTCTCTTCGGCCGCCTGGCGCAACTCGTCGCCGTGTGCGGCGAGGGCGTCGACGAGCGCCATGTGAGTGGGCTCTTCGGCGAGTACGTCGACCCGCAGCCCGTGCTCCTCGGCCGACTTGGCGGTCTGCGGTCCGATGCAGGCGACCACCGTGGTGGTGTGCGGCTTGCCGGCAATGCCGACAAGGTTGCGAACGGTGCTGCTCGACGTGAAGAGAACCGCGTCAAAGCCACCGGACTTGATGGCCTCGCGCGTCTCTGCGGCCGGCGGCGCGGCACGGACCGTGCGGTAGGCCGTGACGTCTTCCACCTCCCAACCGAGCTCGGCCAGGCCGGCCGCGAGGGTCTCGGTCGCGATGTCGGCACGCGGCAAGAACACGCGGTTGATGGGATCGATGAGCTCGTCGTAGGAGGGCCACTCCTCAAGGAGGGCCTGCGTCGACTGCTCGCCTTCGGGCACGAGGTCGGGCTTCACGCCGAACTGGACGAGCGACTCCGCAGTGTCGTGGCCCACGGCGGCGACCTTCAAGCCAGCGAAGGAACGCGCGTCGAGGCCGTATTCCTCGAGCTTCTCGCGAACGGCGCGCACCGCGTTGACGCTGGTGAAGCCGACCCACTCGAAGCGGCCGGAGACCAGGCCGTGGACAGCCCGATCCATCTGCTGCGGCGTACGCGGAGGCTCGACCGAGATGGTCGGCACCTCGACCGGGATGGCACCGAGCCGCACGAGCCGGTCGAGCAGGGAGTCGGAGCGGTCCTGCGTGCGCGGCACGAGAACCCGCCAGCCGAAGAGCGGCTTGATCTCGAACCACGACAGGCGATCGCGCTGGGTGACCACATCGCCGATCACCAGCAGGCCGGGGCCGGCCTGCTTCGCGGTCTTGGCGATCACCGCGATGTCGTCGAGGGTGGCGACGATGGACCGCTGCTCCACCGTGGTGCCGCCCCGGGTGACGACCAGGGGCGTCTCGGGGGCGCGGCCGGCCGCCAGCAGTGACTTGGCGATCGTGGGTGCCGCATCGGCTCCGTCGAGCACGATGACGGTGACTCGGTCGCGTGCCAGCGGCGTCCAGTCGATGTCGGGATCGGCGGCGCTCACGATGTGCACCTCGCGACTGCGGCGTCCGGTGAGACCGAAGCCCGCATAGGCGGGAATGCCGGTCGAAATGCTCACACCGGGAGCAACCTCAAAGGCGACCTTCGCCTTGCGCAGGGCCGCGGCCTCGACGGCCAAGGACCCATCGAGCAGCGGATCACCACTGAGCAACCGCACGGTGTGCAGGCCCTCTCGAGCCGCACCGACCACGAGCTTGGCGCGGCCGGCGTGATCGAGGGGAAGCCCCTTGACGTCGACCGCGGCGATGAGTCGAGCCTCGGGGCTCACGAACTCCTGCGCCAGCGTCATGGCATCGACGTCGGCGATGACCACGTCGGCCGAGCGCAGGAGCGCAGCGGCCCGCATGGTCACGAGCTCGGGATCGCCGGGCCCGCCTGCGACAAACGCGACGGGGCCGGTCTTCTTCCTGGTGCGTGTGGTGCTCACGGGGTGGACTTCCTTGCCTAGTGGTTTGGCGGGTGGACTGGGGTGGGCCGCTATGCGCTGACGGCTCCTGGTTGCCACGGTGACGTCGGGCTGTGGCGCCGTTCTCGAAAGGCAAGGATCTGCAACTCGACGCCCACGTCGATACGGCGTACCTCGACGCCCTGCGGGACGCGCAGCACGCCCGGGGCGAAGGTCAGGATGCTGCGTATGCCGGCGGCGACGAGGCGATCGCACACCGACTGGGCGGCGCTACCGGGAGTCGCGATGACACCGATCTGGGCCTGCCGAGCGGCCTCGCCCAGATCGGCGAGCGGCCGGATGCGCACCGAGATATCGCCGCAGGCGACTGACTCGCCCACGCGCGAAAGATCGATGTCGATCAGGCCGACGATGCGGAATCCACGACCGGCGAGCCCGTTGTAGGAAGCAACGGCCTGCCCGAGGTTGCCGATGCCGACGACGATGACATCGAGGGGACGCATGACACCCAGCCAGTCGGCGATGCACCCGTGGAGGTAGACGACGTCGTAGCCCACGCCGCGGGTGCCGAAGGAACCGAGGAAGGAAAGGTCCTTGCGGAGCTTGGCGGCGGTGACGCCACTGCGCTCGGCCAGGTCGGTCGAGGACACGGTACGAATGCTCTGCTCGGCCAGGCCGGTGAGGACCTGGAGGTAGACCGGGAGTCGCTCGAGGGTCGCCGTGGGGACGTCGTCGACACGGTCGGGGCGCCCGGGGGGAAGGAGTGGCACGGCGGCACCTCACTGAAAGGGTTGGCCCCTCAGGGTACGGGCTTGTGAAGCGGTGAAACAAAGTCTAGCGGACGCTAGTCACCGATTATCGGTCGCCAGGGCGGCGCGCAGGCGCGCCGCGTCCACCCGCCAGAAGTCGTGCTCGACGCCGTCCACGAGGGTGACCGGGATCTTCTCCCAGTAGCGGTCGGCCAAGTCGGGGTCGTCGAGGATAGAGACCTCTACCCAGTCGACCCCCTGGTCGGCGCACACGGCTGCGATGACCTCACGGGCCTCGTCGCACAGGTGGCAGCCGGGCTTGCCGACTAGCATCACCCGGGCCTCGCGCACCCCCCGAGTCTGCCGGAGCCAGGGTTGCTGCAGGCGGTCTACCCTGGCGGCATGTCGCGTCGCACGACGGCCGTGCTGCCCTCCTACCGCATTGCCGGGGAGGCATCGGCTGCCGCTGCCGATGTCGAGGCCGTCCTGTCGATCCCGTCGGATCCGACGGCCGCCGCCTTCTTCGACGTCGACAACACCGTGTTGAAGGGGGCCAGCCTCTTCCACTTTGCCGTGGGGCTTGCCCGCCGCAAGTTCTTCTCGCTCCCTCAGATCGCTGCCTTTGGGCGCAAGCAGGCGAGGTTCGTCGTGAGCGGCTCCGAGGACCTCGAGGACATGGCATCGGCGACCGAGGCCGCGCTGTCGTTCGTCGAGGGCCGACGCGTGACCGAGCTCGTCGACCTCGGCGAGGAGATCTTCGCCGACGAGATGGGCGACAAGCTGATCCCCGGCGCCCTCGCCCTGGCCCAGGGCCACCTGGACTCCGGGCAGCGGGTCTGGCTCGTGACCGCCACCCCGGTCGAGCTCGCGACCATCATCGCCAAGAACCTCGGCCTGACCGGGGCACTGGGCACGGTGGCCGAGGTCCGCGACGGCGTCTACACCGGCCGCCTGGTGGGCGCGCCCCTGCACGGCGTGGCCAAGGCCGAGGCCGTGCGCGCCATCGCTGAGCGCGAGGGGCTCGACCTCAGCCGCTGCTCGGCGTACTCCGACTCGTCCAACGACATCCCGATGCTCTCTCTCGTGGGCAATCCCGTGGCGGTGAACCCCGACTCCACCCTGCGCCAGCATGCGCACGAGAACGACTGGCCGATCCGCGACTACCGACGACGCGCGAAGGTGCGCGAGGCCGCCATGCCGGTCGTCGTCGGCGGGGTCGGAATCGCCGTGGGCATGGCGGCTGGCTACGCCGCGGGCCGCACCCTGCGCCGCTAGAAGAAGACGCCTTCGCGCTCGACCAGCAGCCGGTAGAGCGACTGTTGGATGTTTTCGCGCACGCGGTCGGCGAGTTCGAGCACGAGCATCGGGTCGTCGGCGGCCGACTCCGGCATCTCATCGGTGTGGATGGGACCGCCGAAGGCGATGATCCACTTGCTGGGCAGCGGGATCATGCCGAGAGGGCCGAGCCACGGAAACGTCGGCGTCACCGGGAAGTAGGGCAGCCCGAGCAGCCGGGCGATCGGCGGCAGGCTGCCGATCATGGGGTAGATCTCCTCGGCGCCCACGATCGCGGTGGGGATGATCGGCACGCGGGTGCGCAGCGCGGCCGCGACGAATCCACCGCGACCAAAGCGCTGCAGCTTGTAGCGCTCGCTGAAGGGCTTGCCTACGCCCTTGAAGCCCTCGGGCCACACGCCAACGAGCTCACCGGACGACAGCAGCCGTTCCGCGTCGGGCATGCATGCGAGAGTGTGCCCCGCCTTGCGTGCCAGCTCGCCGAGGAACGGCGTCTGGAAGACCAGGTCGGCGCCGAGCATGCGCAGGTGTCGGTGCGCCGGGTGATGATCGAGCAGCGCGAGTTGAGTCATCACCGAGTCGATGGCGATCGTGCCGGAGTGGTTGGCTACGACGAGGGCGCCGCCCTCGGACGGCACGTTGTCAATGCCGCGCAACTGAACGCGGAACCACCGCTCGTAGAGCGGCCGAAGCGGGGCGAGCAGGAACTCGTCGGTGAACTGCGGATCGAAGCCGAACTCGTCGACCTCGAAGTCACCGGTCAGGCGACGGCGAAGGAAGTCGATGACGCCGTGCAGGCGACCGGTGGTCGCGGCTTCAGGCGCGGGGCGCGGGCCGGGCGGGCGTCGCGGACCGTCGAGCGGGATGACCTGGGCCTCAGGCACGGCGCACCTCCGAGCGCGAGCTACCCCAATCGACCGCCGACGACGCGAGCCTCTGGGCGGCGGCGGCGGCCTGGAAGACGGCGGACTCGGTGGCTTCGACGACCCGCGAGGTGAAGCCCTCGCGAAGCCCGTGTCCGCGGACGAAGTCGTCGAATGCGCGTGCGGTCGTGTAGCGCGGGATGAACCCCAGCACGTGTGCCGCTCGTCCGGTGTCGATCCCGCGACCGTAGGTCAAGAAGCGCACCTGGTCGGGGCTGAAGTCAGCCAAGCGCGATCCGAGGCTGCGTCCGGCGAATCCCAGCAGCGGGCGCGGGACCTCGAGCCACGGTCGCCCGGCCCGCCGGATGGCCTGCGAGAGCGTGATGATCCCTTCGCCGGCCACGTTGAAGACGCCGGTGGCCTCGCTGGCAGCGGCCACCCGCAGCGCCTCGATGCCATCGTCCTCGTGGACGAACTGCAGGCGAGCGTCGTAACCCATGACCGTGGGGACGACGGGGAGCGAGAAGTAGGAGGTCATCGCGGTCTGTATGCGCGGGCCGATGAAGTTCGCGAGCCTGAGGATGGTGACGTCGACATCAGGACGGCGACGCCCGAAGCCGCGGACGTAGCCCTCGACCTCGACCAAGTCCTTGGCCCATCCCGAAGTCGGCGGATGCTTCGGTGCCATACCCTCGGTGAACAGGGCGGGGTCGCGAGGCCCGGCGCCATAGACGGACGTCGTGGACTTCACCACCAGTCGACGGACGGTCTCGGACTTCTGGCAGGCGGCCAGCAACTGCATCGTGCCGATGACGTTGATCTCCTTCATCGCCGCCCGGCCCCCGGCCTGGACCGGCGTGGCGATGACGCCCATGTGGACGACGGTGTCGACGTCGGCAGACCGGATGATCTTGCCGATTACGGGATTGCGAATGTCGGCCCGGATGAACTCGGCCTCACCCAGGACCTTGCGAGGGGGGACGACGTCGACCCCGATAACCCGCTCGACGAACGGATCCTTTGCCAGGGCCCGGGTCATCTGACCGCCCAGGTGTCGGGCGGCACCGGTGACGAGCACGACCCTGGCCATGCGGACTCCCTGGTGCCCCGGTGCGCTACTTCTTATTGCGGCGCTGAACGCGGGTGCGCTTAAGCAGCTTGCGATGCTTCTTCTTGGCCATGCGCTTGCGGCGCTTCTTGACCACGGAGCCCATCGATTACCTCATTCAATCCTGGAGTCCTATGACCCTATCCGATGGCACGGGACTCGACAGGAGCGGGTCTGGCGGCCGTCGGAGCGATGGGCTCGCTCCGCCAGTTGACTCAGCCAGCCTCGATGTAGGACGAGCGCAGGTAGTCATGCACCGCCTGCTCAGGGACACGGAAGGAGCGACCGACGCGAACCGCAGGCAACTCACCGGCATGCACGAGTCGGTAGACCGTCATCTTGGAGACGCGCATGAGCGACGCCACCTCGGCGACGGTGAGAAAACGAACCTCGGCAAGGGGGCGCTCGGTTCCACCGCTCATGTGTCGCTCCTTGGTCGTGCCCCGGAGGGCTTTGGTGTCGGCGAGACGCTACTGCACGTTGCGCCGGTCGTCACCCGAAATTCAGGTTTTGGAGCCTAGTGATCTCCCCCCAAGGAGCAACGAGGAGATCCCCGGGTCACAACCAGGGGTCCTGGTCGGCCTCCAGCCCCAGGTGTGGATAAACCGCCGAGCGCGTCGCGAGGATCGCCGAGTCGACGGGGTCGGCGGGGTCGCAGCCCTGGTCGAAGGGCTTCGCCCAGGGCTGCCGTCCATCGGTCATGTGCGCCGGACCCGGCCGTCCAAGCGACTCGCTGACGTAGGTGCGAAAGGACTCGGGCGTCTGAGATTTCGCACTGATCGGATTGCCGGCCGCCTCGGCGATGAGGTGGGCCCAAGCGCGCGGCACGACGTTCACCCATTCGTATCCGCCGCCGCCGACGGCGATCCATCGACCGTCCGCGAAGCGATGCGCCCAGCGATGGATCGCCTCATATGACATGCGCTGTCCGTCGATCGATAGCGTGAGATGCGCGAGGGGATCTTCGAAGTGGCTGTCGCAGCCGTGCTGGCTCACGATGATCTGCGGATTGAACGCTTCGAGGACGTCGGGAACGATCGCGTGAAACGCGCGCAGCCATCCCTGATCGCCGGTGCCTGCTGGAAGGGCGATGTTGACCGCCGTGCCTAGCGCCCCCGGGCCACCGACCTCGTCGGGGAAACCCGTGCCCGGGAAGAGGGTGCGCGGGTCCTCGTGGACGGAGATCGTCAGGACGCGCGGATCGTCGTAGAACATGGCCTGGACGCCGTCGCCGTGATGGACGTCGACATCGATGTAGGCGATCCGCCAGTAGCCCTGGGCGAGCAACCAGGCGATGGCGAGGCCAATGTCGTTGTAGATGCAGAATCCGCTGGCGCGGTCAGGCATGGCATGGTGCAGGCCGCCGGCGATGTTAATGGCGTGCTGGGCCGAGCCTGACTGCACCACGCGGGCGGCCGCGAGAGTCGCACCGCCGACCAGGGCCGAGGCCGCATGCATTCCCGCGAACACCGGGTCATCGGATGTGCCGAGACCGCGGGCTTCGTCGACGGCTCGCACGTCAAGTGATGCGCGCTCGACCGCGGCGATGTAGTCGGCGTCATGCACGCGCAGGAGGTCCTCGGCGGTCGCGGGCAAGACGGGGCTGTGCACGGAGACGCGCGGGCCAGTCAGCAGGTCGAAGTCGGTGGCCAGGCGCATGGCGAGCTGCACGCGGATAGGCGCGAGGGGGTGGCCGGGACCGAAGTCGTAGGCCTTGAGAGCGTCATCCCAGACGACGGTCAGCGAATCACTCATGCAGGCGTGCCGCCGCCGAGTTCGACACCGCGGTCACGCGCGGCGGTCATCGCCCGCAGCACGAGGTCGCGGAAACCCCCCTCCTCGAAGGCAGCGATGGCGGCCGCTGTCGTGCCATTGGGGGAGGTGACCTGCTTGCGCAGCGTGGCGGCATCGGCGCCGGGCTGGGCGGCCATCGTTGCCGCACCCTGCACCGTCTGGGTCACGAGCGCTCGTGCCGTCTCATGGTCGAGCCCGAGGTCGCGGGCAGCGGTGATCATCGACTCGACGAGCAGGAAGACGTAAGCCGGGCCACTGCCCGAGGTCGCGGTGACGGCGTCCTGCAGCGCTTCGGGCACGCGAACCACCGGCCCGACAGCCGACAGCAGGCCCTCGACGTAGTCGGCCTGGACGGGCGTGCACGTGGAGCCCGGGGTGATCGCCGTGATGCCGCGGTCGACGAGTGCCGGGGTGTTGGGCATCGCGCGTACGGCCGCCACACCGCGGGGCAGGGCAGCTTCGAGCGTCTCGAGGCGGATGCCGGCCGCGAGGGATACGACCACCGTGCCATCGGCGAGGTGGGCGGCGATCTCATGCAGCAGCGCTGCCATGTCCTGTGGCTTGACGAGTACCAGCACGGTCGTGGCTTCGCGCACCGCTTCGGCTGCCGGCAGTGCATGCACGCCGTGCGCCTGAGCCACCTCGCGGGCGCGCTCCTCGCGCTTCTCGGAGATCACGATCCGCGCGGGCTCGGTGCCGCCGCGGATGAGCCCCGAGACGAATACCTCGCCCATGACGCCGGCGCCCAGAATGGCGATCATGCTGCGCTCCCTGGAAGCGGAACGCGCGGATCGAGCAGCGCCTGAATCGTCGGCGCGACCAGGCGCACGACCTGCTCCTCGCTCGCTGACGCCAGCGGCTCGATGCGCATGAGATAGCGGCCCGCAGCGATGCCGACGAGAAAGGAACTGATGAGAGCAACGCGCATGCGCGCATCCGGCACGCCCACCGCTGCGACTATCCGGTCGACCACATTCACCTCGAGATAGGCCTGCAGCGACCTGGTGACCTGCGCGGCCGACGCTCCGGCGCGGATCATGGCCATGAGGTCTTCGCGCACCTCCTGGTCGCCAACGGTGTCAAGCCAGAAGCGCACGAGCCGCTCGCCGAGCCCGTCGATGCCGGGGCCCAGCAATGATGGGATTGCCGATGCGGGATCGGTGGGCAGGCGCACGGCAGCGGCAAACATCGCACCCTTCGAGTCGTAGTACTTGCGCAGGACGGCCGGCGCGATGCCCGCCGCGGCCGCGATGCCCTTATAGGTGGTGCGGGCGTACCCCCGGGTCGCGAAGACGCTGCGGGCAGCCGCGAGAGCCGCGTCGCGGATCGGATCCGGCGTGGGCTCGGTCGCATCTGCGCTCTGGGACATCGGGGTCACTCTAGGTGCGCAGCATCGCGGGCGGGGCGGCCAGGTGCAGCCGGGCGAAGGCCAGCGCCTCCGCGAGGTCGCGCTCTCGATCTTCACGGCTCGCAGCTCGCCGCGTGGACACCTCGACGCAGACGGTGCCGCCGAAACCGGACGCGGACAGGTGCTCGAGGAGTTCTCCGCAGGGCTGATTGCCGCGGCCAGGGATGAGGTGCTCGTCGCGATTGGAGCCGCTCCCGTCGGCCAGGTGAATGTGGCTCAGACGATCACCGAGGTCTCGCGCCATCTGGATTGCGTCAGTGCCGGACACCGATGTATGCGACAGGTCGAGGGTGGTGTGGGGATAGTCCTCGTCGCGGACGTCCCAGCCGGGCAGATAGGCGGCGATCTCGCGAGACCGCGCCTTCCAGGGATACATGTTTTCGACCGCGAAGCGCACGTGCGTCTCGTCGCCCATGCGCTCCAAGCCGCGCACGAACTCGCGGGCGTAGTCGCGCTGCCACCGGAAGGGCGGGTGGACCACCACGGTGTCGGCACCGAGGTCTTCGGCGGCTGAGCGCGCGCGCAGGAGCTTGCCCCAGGGGTCAGCGCCCCACACCCGCTGCGTGACCAGCAGGCACGGGGCGTGCACGGCCCGGATCGGCATGGCGTAGTGATCGCGCAGGCGCTTAAGCGCGGCGGGATCCTGGCTCACGGCGTCGGTCATCACCATGACCTCGACACCGTCGTAGCCCAGGCGCGAGGCGATCTCGAACGCCGACGCCGTGGACTCGGGGAAGACCGACGAGGTTGACAGCACCACCTGGACGCCCGGGTCGCGGCTCACGACGGCGTCGGAGTCGACGACGAAGCGTGCCTCTGACATGGGGCTATTGTCTCCCGGCGCTCTCGGGGTGTCCCGGCGTGGGATGGCGGAGACGATCGGTCACGAGGGTCGCGAGCGCGATCAGCACGGCGCCCACGAGACCCGCGACCACAGCAATGGCGGTGTCCTGCTCGGGGGCGGCGTACACCGCGAAGAAAGTCGAGAGCCACGGCACAAAGAGCACGACCAAGAAGGAGATCAGCATCGCTGCGCACACGCCGAAGCGGAGCAGATTGAGCGGCCGCGCTGACTGCACAAGCACGGCGAACGCCGCGATGAAGAGTGCGATGCATGCCCCGGAGCGGGCGTCCGCCATGGGCTCACCGGAGCGCAGGATGATTAGGTAGGCGCTCAGGCCGGCGGCGGCGCAGATGACACCGGCGGGGACGGCGAAGAGGAGCACGCGGCGCAGGAAGCCGGGGCGGAAACGCTCGGTGTTGGGCATGAGCGCCAGGAAGAACCCCGGGATGCCGATGGTGAGCGCGCTGATCAGCGTGAAATGCCGGGGCAGGAAGGGGAACTCCAGTGACTCCCCGCCATTTGACAGCGACAGCAGCACCGACAGACCGATAAAGACCGAGATGATCGTGGCGTAGAAGGTCTTGGTCAAGAAGACATCGGCGACGCGCTCGATGTTGCCGAGCACGCGGCGGCCCTCGGCGACGACGCGCGGCATCACCGAAAACTTGTTGTCGAGCAGCACGAGCTGCGCGACGGCGCGGGTGGCCGCGGCGCCCGATCCCATGGCGATGCCGAGGTCGGCCTGCTTGAGCGCCAGCACGTCGTTGACGCCGTCGCCGGTCATCGCCACGGTGCGCTGGCGCTTGTGCAGGGCGCCGACCATGGCCTGCTTCTGGCTCGGGGTCACGCGCCCGAAGACGGAGTTGTCGTCGATGGGGGCCACCAAGGCGTCGGGGTCGTCGGGGAGTTCGCGGGCGTCGACGGGGCTGCCTGCCCCGGGCACGCCGGCCTGCTGGGCAATGGCCCCGACGGTCGCGGGGTTGTCTCCGGAGATGACCTTGACGTTGACATCCTGGTCGAGGAAGTACTGCACGGTCTCACGCGCGTCGGGGCGCAGGCGCTGGTCGATGACGACGAGGGCGACGGGCTGCGCCCGACCCGGCCCGTGCTCGACGTCGGGACCGTCGCCGACCGCGCGCGCGACGAGCAGCACGCGCGAGCCCGCCGATGCCAGCCGATCGGCCTGCTCGAGCACGTGTGGATCACTCGTGCCCAGGATGACCTCGGGGGCGCCCAGGAGCCAGGTGCCGTGATCGGTGAAGGTCGCCGCCGACCACTTGCGCGCACTGGAGAATGCAATTCCCTCCACCATTGACCACGTCGGGTTGGGGTAGGCCTTAGCCACGGCCTGCAGCGTCGGGTTGGGGCTCTCCTCGGAAGCGCCGAGCGCGGCGAGGATCGCTGGGACGTCGGCCGACGTGTCGAGCACCTGCACGTCGGTGACGGCCATGCCGGGCTCAGTGAGCGTGCCCGTCTTGTCGACGCAGACGGTGTCGACGCGCGCGAGCACCTCGACGGCAGGCAGGTCCTGCACGAGCACCTTGCGCTGCGCCAGGCGCACGACGGCCACGGCCATCGCGATGCTGGTGAGCAGCACCAGGCCCTCGGGCACCATCGTGACGACGCCGGCGATGGTGCTGCTGATGGCCTCGTTGAGCGGCTGCGCGGAGCGGATCTGGGAGACGAAGAGCAGGACGCCGACCGGCGGGATCAGGAACGACGCGAGCCGGATGAACTTCGCGATGTCCTCGCGCAGCTCCGAGCGGGTCTGGGAGAACTTCTTGGCCTGCTCGGTCAGGCCTGCGGCAAAGGAGTCGCGGCCCACCCGCGTCGCGACGCAGGTGCCGGATCCGGCGACGACGTAGGAGCCGGACATCACCTGGTCACCCACCGCCTTGTCGATGGGATCGGCCTCGCCGGTGAGCAGGCTCTCGTCGACCTCCAGTCCCTCGGCGGTGACGACCTCGCCGTCGACGACGAGCTGGTCGCCCGGGCGCAGCACCACGAGGTCGTCGAGCACGACCTGCGAGGGACGCACCTCGATGTCTTCGCCGTCGCGGCGCAGCATGGGGCGTGCCTCGCCGATGACCGAGAGCTTCGCGAGAGCACGGCTCGCGCGCCACTCCTGAATGATGCCGATGAGCGAGTTGAAGACGATGACGAAGCCGAAGAGGGAGTCCTGGAAGGGCGCGACGAACCACATGACGACCCACATCGACCCGATGAGGAAGTTGAACCACGTCAGGGTGTTGGCGCGGACGATGCTGCTTAGGCTGCGGCTGTGCGGATCGGGCGCGTCGTTGGTCTGGCCGCTGGCGACTCGCTCGGCGACCTGAGCCGACGTCAGCCCCTCGACGAGCGCCAGGCTCACGTCTGCATCCCGTCGAGTCTGCGCAGGATGACGCCCTCGCGCAGCGCCCACGGGCCAATCTCCACCACCTCGATGCCCAGCAGGTCAAGGGTGGCCTCAGCGACGAGCGCTCCGGCGAGTAGTTGCTCGGAGCGCGCCTCGGATACGCCGGGCAGTCGTGCGCGCTCGCCCGCTGTCATAGCTGCGAGCTTAGGCACCCAGGTGCGCAGGTCATCGCGCGAGAGGGTGCGGCGCACGTAGAACCCGTCGCTCGACGGCGCAGCGCCGGTAATGCGGGCAAGCTGCCGGAACGTCTTGGACGTCGCGACCGTGATGCGCGGCTCGCCCGCGCGCAGGATGCGGCCGACGACCTCGCCCAGAGCAGCACGCGCTTCCTTGCGGGCCGCGCGTACGGACGACTCCTTGGGCGGGTCGCCCTTGAGGAAGTGGCGCGTGACGCGTCCGGCCCCCAGCGGCAGCGAGAGCGCCACGTCGGGTTCCTCGTCGGCACCGGAGGCGAGTTCGAGCGAGCCCCCGCCGATGTCGAGCACGAGGATGCGCCCGGCGGACCAGCCGAACCAGCGGCGCACGGCCAGGAAGGTCAGGCGGGCCTCGTCGGGGCCGCTGAGGACCTCGACGTCAAGGCCCGCGCGTTCGCGCACCGCCTGGATGACGGCGATGCCGTTGGGGGCCTCGCGGATCGCCGAGGTGGCAAACGCGAGGAACTCAGTGACCCCCAGGTCCTCGGCGCTCATCTGGGCCTGGCGGGCGAAGTCGACGAGCTCGTCGATGACCGCGTCGTCGATGCTGCCGTCGCTCTTGAGGTGCTCGGCCAGGCGGAGCGAGATCTTGGACTTCCATGCGGGCAGCGGAGCCGCGCCCTGGTGGGCGTCGACGATCAGAAGGTGAACGGTGTTGGAACCGATGTCGAGAACGCCGAGCCGCACAGCGAGCACGCTACCCGTCGGTGGGGGGTAGGGTCATCAGGTGCCCGAAGTTTCCCTCGACTTCCCGCGTGCCTGGGTGGAGTTCGACGACCCCGGCAAGAAGGCCCGCCGCTACCGCATCGACCTCACCTGGTTGACGTCGCGCTGGACCTGCATCTTCGGCCGGGGGTGCAAGGGCATCTACAACACGATGCCCGACGCCGGGTGCTGCACCCAGGGCGCCCACTTCACCGACAAGTCCGACGAGAAGCGGGTGCTCAAATGGGCCGAGCGGCTCACCCCCGACGACTGGCAGTTCTACGACATCGGCCGCAAGAAGGGCCCGACCGTCAAGGCCAGCGATGGCGAGCGCAAGACGCGCGTGGTGCAAGACGCATGCATCTTCCTCAACCGCCCGGGCTTCGAAGGCGGCGAGGGCTGTGCGCTGCACGGGCTAGCACTGCGCGAGGGCGTGTCCTTCGTCAAGACCAAGCCCGATGTCTGCTGGCAGTTGCCTATACGCCGCTCGTACGACGAAGTCGAGCGCCCGGACGACACGACCGTGCAGGTCGTCTCGATCACAGAGTTCGACCGTCGCGGATGGGGCCCCGGGGGCAAGAAGCTCGACTGGTACTGCAGCGGCAACACCGAGGCGCACATCGGCACCGAGCCCGTCTACATAAGCAACCGCGACGAGCTCACCGAGCTGATGGGCAAGAAGGCCTACGCCGTTCTGGTGGAGTACTGCCAGGCACATGAGGCGGCGCTGTCGAAGGCCCGCGACCCCGCGTCGCGTCGCGCCCTCGCCGGGCACCCCGCCGACCCCGAGTAGCCCTGGGCGTCAGCCCCAGGGCCTAGCCTGCGTCCATGGCCAAGGCAGCGTTGTCCTACCAGTGCAACGCCTGTGGCGCGACGTCCCTGCGCTGGGTCGGCCGCTGCCCCAAGTGCCAGGAGTTCGGCACAGTCGCCGAGATTGCCGCCGCGCCCGCGACCAAGGCGGCCAAGTCCGGCAAGGCCGTCGCCGCCGTGCGCCCCGCGCAGCCGGTCTCCGAGATCGCCGATGAGCGCGTACGCCGGCTCCCCACGGGAGCGGGCGAGTTCGATCGCGTCGTCGGCGGCGGGCTCGTCGCCGGACAGGTGGTGCTGGTGGCGGGCGAGCCCGGCGTCGGCAAGTCGACCCTGCTGCTGGCCGTCGCACACGCCTTCACCAAGCGCAATCCCGGCACGGTCCTCTACGCCTCGGGCGAGGAGTCGGCCGACCAGATCGCGCTGCGCGCGCGGCGCATCGGGGCGGTCTCCGAGCGCCTCCTCGTCACCGACGACAACGACCTCTTCGCCATCCTCGGCCAGGTCGACCACCATCGGCCCGGGCTCGTCATCGTCGACTCGGTGCAGACGATCTCCAGCTCCGAGCTCGAGGGGCGGGCGGGTGGCGTCTCACAGGTGCTTGAGGTGACCCAGGTCCTCACCCGCACCGCGAAGCAGCGAGGCCTCCCGCTGCTTCTCATCGGCCAGTCCACCAAAGACAACTCCGTCGCCGGGCCGCGCGCGCTCGAGCACCTCGTCGACACCGTGCTCACCTTCGAGGGCGAGCGCACGACCGCCTTGCGACTGCTGCGCGCCGCCAAGAACCGCTACGGCCCGGCCGACGAGATCGTCGCCTTCGAGCAGACCGACACGGGCCTGGCCGAGGTCGTCGATCCATCCGAGCTCTTCCGCGGTCAGCGCGATACGCCAGTCCCTGGCACGTGCGTGACCGTGACGATGGAGGGCAGGCGCCCGCTGCTGGCGGAGATCCAGGCGCTGGTGTCACCCGATGGCGGTCCGGTGGCACGGCGCACGGTGACCGGTCTAGACACAACCCGAGTGGTGACGCTGGCGGCAGTGACGGCGCAGTCGGGTGCGGGCATGAAGGTGCTATCGCAGCGCGACATCTTCGTCGCCACGGTAGGCGGGGCGCAGATCTCCGACCCGGGAGCCGACCTTGCGGTGTGCCTCGCGATCGCGTCGGCTCAGCTCGAGACGGCGATTCCCGCCGACGTGCTGGCGATCGGCGAGATCGCGCTCTCCGGCGACGTGCGACCGGTGCCCTTCCTGGCTCAGCGCGTCGCCGAGGCACGACGACTGCGCTACAAGCGAATCCTCGTGCCCGCCGGGTCGCGTGACCGCGTCGACGGCGTCATCGAGGTGCGCCATCTCGAGGCAGGCCTGCGCGCGATCCAGGGTCACGCCGAAGCCGCGCGCCAACCCGGCTTGCGCTAAGGCGCCAGGCGCAGGACGTTGGACTTCGCGCGGGCGCGCAGTGCCTGTCTGATATCTCGACGGTACGCCGATCCGTCGTGCCAATGGGCAGAGGCACCCGGCCAGTGTCACGTCATGCGTGGACTCGCTGTGGCCGTCATCGTTTCCGTGGCCGCATGTGTGATGGCGGGCGTGGTGTCGAGTGCGGGCGACTCGATGTGCCGATCGACTGGGCGATGCCCGACGACCCACGCCGCGCATCCGTTGCCTTCGCCGTGCACCGCGCGACGGGGGAGCGTCGCAGCACCTACACCTTCAACCCAGGTGGCCCGGGCGGCTCCGGCGTCGGCACGCTGGGGACGTGGCTCACTGGCGCGCCCTACGGTCCCTGGGCCGCACTTCCGCCAGCGATCCTGCGGCACTACGACGTCGTCGCGTGGGATCCGCGTGGCGTGGGCGAGAGCACTCCGTCCCTTGAGGACTGCGATGGCACCGCCGCCTACGGAGAGCTCCCGCAAGCGGGGCCGGTCGACTGGCGTGCGGTCGCGACGACGTACGCCGCCTCGATGTCTGAGGCTCTTGCCGACTGCCTCGCTGCCAAACCCAACCTGGCCCCCTACCTCGGCACGCGCTACGTCATCCGTGACCTCGATGCGCTCCGAGCGGCACTTGGAGTCGAGCGATGGACCTACCACGACGTGAGCTATGGCACGACCGTCGGCTTGGCTTACGCGCGGCAGTATCCCGATCGGGTGCGTGCGCTCGTCTTCGACGGTGTGGCCACGACCAACCAGACGCAGTTGCAGCAGGCGTCGACGATATTGCCCGCGAGATCGAGGGCTATGTCATCGAACTCGGCAGCGATGGTCGACTCGTGGCACTCCAGCTCGAGGAGCTCGTCGCGGGTATCGACAAGGAGCGCGTACTGGTGCTTCGTGACTACGTCTCAACGTGCGGGCAGCGCCAGCGCAAGGTCGACCGGGCGATCCAGCAGCTCGACGCGTTGACCGGTAGTGACCTACTCGACCTGGACAGCGTCGCACGCGTCATCGGCTTTGCTACCGGCGAGGACTTCCACGAGCAGTCGGCAAGCCCCCGCGGCTACCGGATGCTTGCGCACATTCCCCGACTTCCCGAAACGATCATGGACCGCCTCGTGGTGACGTTCGGCTCGCTGCAGCGGCTGCTGTGCGCCAATCTCGAGGACCTTCAGGCGGTGGAGGGTGTCGGCGAATCCCGGGTGCGCTCCGTGCGCGATGGCCTCTCTCGCCTCGCAGAGAGCGGCGTCCTCGACCGTCACGTCTAGTCGACTACTCCAGGCGCAGGGCGCTGGGGGCGCTTGTGATCTCCCCGTTGCGCCCGATCACGGTGTACTCGCCGGCCTCGGCCATGGGCATGTCGGCCGGGCAGCCCGCCTCCGATAGGTAACCATCCCAGGCCAACTGGGTCTCGAAGGCCTCGCCGCGGTCGAGGGTGATGATGTCCTCTTCGTCGCTGGGATTGCAGTCGTCGCTCGACCACACCCGCGAGTCGCCTGAGGTGATCTGCAGCTCATTGGCACCGGGCCCGGTGTCGCGCTTACACGCAACCATGCCGATGTTGGTGACCATCAGCGTGAGGGTCGGCGTGGATCCGACCGGGTAGATCGCCTCCTCGGCACTGGCCTCGACGAGGATGCTCTCTTCAAGGCATGCCACCGGCTTGGTGTCGGTGGGCGAGGGCGACGGCGATGTCGGCTCAGGATCAGGGGTGGGCGAGGCGCTCTCGGAGGCCGGCGCAGGGGTCGAAGTGGGCTCGGGCCCGGCGTCTCCCCCGCCGCTGGAGCGCCCGAAGATGAGCCACCACAACAGGATGAGAATGAGCAGGAGGACGACGATCACGATGATGCGCCGGCGCCAGTAGACGCCGGGCGGCTCGGGCCCCGTCGGCCAGATCACCGTGCTCACGGGTCAGCACGCTACCCGCTCCCCCCGGGGGCCATGCCACCATCGGCTCCGATGCCTGGTGGAAATGACCCCGGTCATGGGGGTCCGCATAGCCCCGCCCTGGTCGGGTGGTTCGCCCGGGTGGGGCGGCCCCTTCCCTGGCGGTGCCCTGCGCGCCCTGGCCCCGGCCCGCACGGCTGGGGGGTGCTGGTGTCGGAATTCATGCTCCAGCAGACGCCGGTCGATCGCGTCATCCCGGCCTGGACCGCCTGGCTCGAGCGCTGGCCGCAGCCGGCGGACCTTGCCGCCGACTCACCGGCCGAGGCCATCCGTGCGTGGGGTCGGCTCGGCTATCCACGGCGAGCGAAGCGACTGCACGAGTCAGCCGTCGTTATCGTTGACCGCCACGGGGGTCTGGTGCCCGATCAGCACGACCAATTGTTGGCCCTCCCTGGTGTCGGTGACTACACCGCCGGCGCCGTCCGCGCATTCGCCTACGGCCACGCAGCCTTGGCGCTTGACACGAACGTGCGCCGAGTGCTCGCCCGCCACGACCTGGGTGTGCCCGATGCCACAGGATCGGTAAGTGTCGCGGAGCGACGTCGCGCCGCCGAACTCATGCCGTCGGATCCTGCCGACGGGTCAGCCTGGATGGCGGCAGTCATGGAGCTCGGCGCCCTCGTCTGCACGAGCCGGGCTCCCCGCTGCGAGGCGTGCCCGGTCTCCAGTGACTGTGCCTGGCTCGCGCGCGGACGACCCGACGGCATGGCCAAGCGGCGCCAGCCGGCGTACGACGGCTCCGATCGCCAGGCCCGCGGCGCGCTGCTCGCCGTGCTGAGGGAGAGCAAGGCACCGGTGAGCCAGGGTGCGCTCGACCTCGCCTGGCCCGATGCCACCCAGCGAGCCCGGGCCCTCGACGGGCTCGTAGCCGACGGACTCGTCGTCCCGGCACCTCACAACCGCTGGTCCCTGCCCGACCAGCGCATTGGCTAGGGGATGACGATGGTCTCGTTGACGAGGGGGACGCGGTCAGACACGCGCACGGCGGTGCGCTCGCCCATGGGAAGATCGAGCGTCGCATCGACCCACGTGCGGTCACCGGCAATGCCGATGCCCGCGCACTCCTCAGCGCCGCGCGGAGCTGCCCGCACCGCTGACACCTCGATGACATTGGGACGCTCGATGATGCGCACCAGGACTTCATCGCCCGTGCAGAGCCCCGACTCGGGCAGGGCTACCGCAACCTGGATGACCCGTGGATCGAGCGTGGTGCGCCACGCAACGGCGTTGAGCGGCGTCTCGGCGGTGCCCAGCGCACGTAGGGGGCCGATACCGGCGACCAACCCACCGGCCACGACGAGGGCGACGATGACCGCGATGCCGCCGAGCAGCCATGCCCAGAACGCCGGCGTGCGCCTCTTGCGGCGCGGCGCGTCGTACTCGCGCAGACCGGGGATCAGCGGATCACGCGGCATGCGAGAGCCCGATCAGTCGGTGCCAGCGGTTTCGACGGGAGGCAGGTCGGGTACGTCGGCCCGAGGGTTGGACGTGAAGGTCAATTCCTTGGTGCCGTCGTCGGCCGTGGAGACATCGACCAGCACGATCGAACCGGGCTGAATTTCACCGAAGAGCATCTTCTCGCTCAGCGGATCCTCGATCTCGCGCTGGATCGTGCGGCGCAGCGGACGCGCACCCATCGACGAGTCGTAGCCGCGCTCGGCGAGGAGCTCGCGCGCGCTCTGGGTGAGATCGAGGGAGATGTCGCGGTCCTTGAGCCGCTCGTCGAGGTGATTGATCATCAGGTCGACGATCGAGACGATCTCGGTCTTGCTGAGCTGGTGGAAGACGATGACGTCGTCGATGCGGTTGAGGAACTCCGGGCGGAAGTGCTGCTTAAGCTCCTGCTGCACCTTGGTCTTCATACGCTCGTAGGCACTCAGGTCGTCGTTCTCGGGGGCGAAGCCCATCATGACGCCCTTCGACACGTCGCGGCTGCCGAGGTTGGTCGTCATGATGATGACGGTGTTCTTGAAGTCCACGACCCGGCCCTGGGCGTCGGTGAGACGACCCTCCTCGAGCACCTGCAGCAGCGAGTTGAAGATGTCGGGGTGGGCCTTCTCCACCTCGTCGAAGAGCACCACAGAGAACGGCTTGCGGCGCACCTTCTCGGTGAGCTGGCCGCCCTCTTCGTAGCCAACGTAGCCGGGGGGCGAGCCGAAGAGGCGCGACGCCGTGTGCTTCTCGGAGTACTCGCTCATGTCGAGGGCGATCAGAGCATCGTCGTCGCCGAAGAGGAATTCGGCGAGCGTCTTCGACAGCTCGGTCTTGCCGACCCCGGAGGGCCCCGCGAAGATGAAAGAACCCGACGGACGCTTGGGATCCTTCAGACCGGCGCGTGTGCGGCGAATTGACCTCGACAGTGCCTTGATGGCCTGGTCCTGACCGATGACGCGACGGTGCAGCTCCTCCTCCATGCGGATGAGGCGCTGGGCGTCGTCCTCGGACAGGTCGGTGACCGGGATGCCGGTCATGAGGGCCAGCACCTCGGCGATGAGGCGCTCGTCGACCTCGGCGACGACGTCCATGTCGCCGGACTTCCACTCGCGTTCACGCTGGGTCTTGTCGGCAAGCAGGTTCTTCTCGTCGTCGCGCAGGCGCGCAGCGAGCTCGAAGTCTTGGGAGTCGATCGCCGACTCCTTCTCACGGCGCACGTCGGCGATGCGCTCGTCGAATTCGCGCAGGTCCGGCGGAGCGGTCATGCGGCGGATGCGCAGGCGCGAACCGGCCTCGTCGATGAGGTCGATGGCCTTGTCCGGGAGCTGGCGATCGGAGATGTAGCGGTCGGACAGCCGAGCGGCCGCAGCGAGCGCTCCGTCAGTGATCGACACGCGGTGGTGCGACTCGTAGCGGTCGCGTAGGCCCTTGAGGATCTCGACGGTGTCGGAGACATCGGGCGCCTGCACCTGGATGGGTGCGAAGCGGCGCTCGAGCGCGGCGTCCTTCTCGACGTACTTGCGGTATTCGTCGAGCGTGGTCGCGCCGATCGTCTGGAGCTCACCGCGGGCGAGCATCGGCTTGAGGATGCTCGCGGCATCGATCGCGCCCTCGGCGGCACCGGCGCCGACGAGGGTGTGCATCTCGTCGATGAAGAGGATGATGTCTCCGCGGGTGCGGATCTCCTTGAGGACCTTCTTCAGCCGCTCCTCGAAGTCGCCGCGGTAGCGGCTGCCGGCGACGAGCGCGCCGAGGTCGAGGGTGTAGAGCTGCTTGTCCTTGAGGGTCTCGGGCACCTCGCCGCGGATGATGTTCTGGGCCAGGCCCTCGACGATGGCGGTCTTGCCCACGCCCGGCTCGCCGATGAGGACGGGGTTGTTCTTGGTGCGGCGCGAGAGCACCTGCATCACGCGCTCGATCTCCTTCTCGCGCCCGATGACCGGGTCGAGCTTGCTCTCGCGCGCAGCCTGCGTGAGGTTGCGCCCGAACTGGTCGAGCACGAGCGAGGTGGACGGAGTGCCCTCGGCGGGGCCGCCGGCTGTCGCGGGCTCCTTGCCCTGGTAGCCGGACAGGAGTTGGATGACCTGCTGGCGCACGCGGTTGAGATCGGCACCGAGCTTGACGAGCACCTGGGCGGCGACGCCCTCGCCCTCGCGGATGAGGCCGAGGAGGATGTGCTCGGTGCCGATGTAGTTGTGGCCGAGCTGCAGCGCCTCGCGCAGTGACAGCTCGAGCACCTTCTTGGCGCGCGGGGTGAAGGGAATGTGACCACTCGGGGCCTGCTGGCCCTGGCCGATGATCTCCTCGACCTGCGAGCGCACGGCCTCGAGCGAGATGCCCAGGCTCTCGAGGGCCTTGGCGGCGACGCCCTCGCCCTCGTGGATGAGGCCGAGGAGGATGTGCTCGGTGCCGATGTAGTTGTGGTTGAGCATCCGGGCCTCTTCCTGGGCCAGGACG
>VGBL01000006.1 GCA_016870515.1 Actinomycetota bacterium
CATCGGTCGATAAAGGGCGTGATGACCGCGACCGTGCCGGTGCGTCCGCTCGCCAGGCGCGACGCGCTCGGCGACACGACGTAGTCCATCTGCTGAGCCACGCTGCGCACGCGCTCGCGCGTCTCGGGATCGACGTGCGGCAGCCCGCGCAGCGCGCGCGACACGGTGGCCGTGGATACCCCGGCGGCCTGCGCGACATCGCGGATGGTGATGGACATCGTTCCCCTTGCACAACGTTGCAGAGGGATTCGGCAACGTTCGCGGAGTGTACGGCCGCCGCCCCGCCTGCCGCAACCGCTTACATCACTCGCGGGACAGCGCCCAGGCGATCCCGTCGAGGATGTCGTGCTCGCTGACGATCACGCAGGCGTGCCCCGTGCGACGCATGATCTGCCGCAGAATCAGGGTCCCTCCGCCGATGACGTCGACGCGTCCTGGGTGCATGACCGGAAGCGCCGCTCGCTGCGCCCGCGTCATGGCCAGAAGCCGCCCGGTCACCTCGTCGACCTCCTCGGCGGAGATGACGCTCCCGTGGAGGGCCGCGGAATCGTAGGCGGGCAGGTCGAGGGCGATGGCGGCGACTGTGGTCACGCTTCCGGCCACGCCGATGAGCGAGGCGGCCTGCGGGGCGGGAACGACGTCTACGGCGCGCGCTATCGCCTCGTCGATGTCAAAGGTGGCCGTCGCAATCTCGTCAGTCGTGGGTGGATCAGAGCGCAGGCATCGCTCTGTCATCCGCACGCAACCGATGTCGACGGAGATCGCGTGCTGCGGCACGAAATCTCCCATCACGAACTCGGTGGAACCCCCTCCGATGTCGACGACCAGTCGCGGTGAGTCGGCACCGGGTAGGCCTCGCACGGCACCGGTGAACGACAGATGCGCCTCCTCGTCGCCGGTGATGATGTCGGGTCGGACGCCCAAGCGCTGGTGGATCCCCCGTGCGAAGGCCGAGCGGTTGGTGACGTCGCGGCTCGCACTCGTGGCGACGAAACGCACGCTCTCGGCCGCCTCGCGGCGAATGGCCTCCGCGTATTGATCGCACGCCGCGAAGGTGCGATCCAACGCCTCCTGGGAGAACCCGCCCGTGCGATCCACCCCCTCACCGAGCCGGACGATCTCCATGCGCCGGTCGACATCAACTAAGACGCCGTCGGCGACGTCGGCGATCAGCAGTCGAATGGAGTTGGTCCCGCAGTCGATGGCCGCTACTCGCACGAGACCGGCTCCCACCACGCGCCTACGCGTTGGCGCACCTCGTCGCCGAGGGGATTGGCCCCAGGTCCTTCCGCCAGGGCCTGTGCGAGGAGCACGTGGAGACACTTCACCCGATCGGGCATGCCGCCCGCGGACACCCCGGCGATCTCGGGAACCTCCTCGATGGAGTTCCGGCGGGCCAGATAGGCCGCGTGCGCGCGGGCATAGGCGGACGCGAGTGCCGGGTCCTGCACCAGGCGCCGCTCCATCTCGCGCATCACACCAGTGCCCTCGAGCCTCCCGACCGCCGAGCACGCTCGGGGGCAGGTCAGGTAGTACACGGTCGGAAACGGAGTGCGGTCGTCGAGGCGGGGAGCGGTGAGTACGACATCCGGCTGGCCGCAAGGGCAGCGGTGCGCGACCTCAAGCATGCCCCGCGGCTCGCGACCAATCTGCCGCTCGACGACGGCGGCATCGGCCGAGTCGATCATGGGCCGGAGGGGTCTGCGAGATCGGCTTGACGAGTCGACTCCCACAGTTGGGTGTACCAGGGAATCGAACGCTGCTCCGCTGTCGTCTCGGGAGTGATGGGTCGATCATCACTGCCGAGGACGACGTAGCCGACCTCGCCCGGGAAGACGAAGTGGAGCCGACTGCGCGCCTGGGCGATGACAAAGGCCGGATCGTTCCAGTCCTCGAGTTCCTTCTCCAGGTCGGCCACACGGGTCTGAGCAGCCGCTACGTCAGCCTCGAGGGCAGCAATCTCCGCCCGCTGCGACAGCCACGCTCGGACCGGGATCGCCAGTGTCACCGCGAGGGCGGCCAGCACCACGATGAGAACGACCGCCCGACCAGTGTGGACATGGCGAGACATCCCGCCATGATCCCACGCCTAGAGGCCAGAACGCGGGAATGCCGCAGCCCCGGCGTAGGTAGCGGCATCGTCGAGCTGCTCCTCGATGCGCAGCAACTGGTTGTACTTCGCCACCCGCTCCGATCGCGCCGGTGCACCCGTCTTGATCTGGCCGCAGTTCACCGCGACGGCGAGGTCGGCAATGGTCGTGTCTTCGGTCTCACCCGAACGATGGCTCATCATGCAGCTGTAGCCATTGGTCTGCGCGAGGGTCACCGCATCAAGGGTCTCGGTCAGCGACCCGATCTGGTTGACCTTGACGAGCAGGGCATTGGCCGCGCCCTCCGCGATACCGCGCACCAGTCGCTCGGGGTTGGTGACGAAGAGGTCGTCGCCGACGAGTTGCACGCGGTCGCCGATGGCATCGGTGCAGTGCACCCAGCTGGCCCAGTCATCCTCGGCCAGCGGGTCCTCGATGGACACCAGCGGGAAGTCGGCGAGCAGGCCCTCGTAGTAGCCGGTCATCCACTCGCTCGATCGCTGCGCGCCTTCGAAGGCGTAGGCGCCATCTCGGTAGAACTCGGTGGAGGCCACGTCGAGGGCAAGGGCGATGTCGCGACCGAGTGCGAGCCCGGTCTGACCGATCGCCTCGGCAATGAGATCGAGGGCCGCACGGTTGTTGGGCAGGCTAGGCGCGAAGCCGCCCTCGTCGCCCAGGCCGGTGGCATAGCCCTTCTGCTTCAGCACCGACTTGAGTGCGTGATAGGTCTCGGTGCCCCAGCGCAGTGCCTCGCCGAATGTGGGTGCGCCGACAGGCGCCACCATGAACTCCTGGATATCGACCTCGGTGTCGGCGTGGGCGCCACCGTTGAGGATGTTCATCATCGGCACGGGAAGCACGTGGGCATTCGGGCCGCCGACGTAGCGATAGAGAGGCAGGTCCGCCGAGGCTGCGGCCGCTCGGGCGACGGCCAGGGACACACCGAGCACGGCATTGGCGCCGAGCCGGGACTTGTTGGGCGTGCCGTCGAGATCGAGCATCACCTGGTCGATGAAGCGCTGCTCCGTGGCATCGATCCCGAGGATCTCGGGCGCGATCTCGTCGTCGATCGCGCCCACGGCACCGAGGACGCCCTTGCCAAAGTAGCGCGCGGTGTCGCCATCGCGGCGCTCGGCGGCCTCGAATGCGCCGGTGGAGGCGCCGGACGGGACGGCGGCACGCGCCGCACTGCCGTCGTCGAGGATAACCTCGACCTCAACCGTGGGATTGCCGCGCGAGTCGAGGATCTCCCGCGCGATGACGTCGTCGATGCAGACCATGGCCCGACCCTATCGACCCGCGGTCACAGTCCCAGGAGTGCCCGCAGATGCCTCGGTCCCGGCGATCCGTGCGCGAGCAGCAGGTCGTGTATCTGCCGATCGCTCCAGTCGGGATGGAGGACGCGCAGGTCGTCCACGATGCCCCGCACGCCGAGCCAGCCGACGAAGTAGGTCGGAAGCTGACCGGCCGTCAGCAGCGCGCGACGCCATTTGCCGACGGCCTCGCCCTCCTCCTGGAACCCTCGCCGCATGAGCAGGTCGATGGCCCCCGGCTCGTCGATATCGCCTCCGTGAACTCGGGCATCGAGGATCGCATTGAGCGCCATGCGCGCCTGCATCTTCAACTGCTGCAGGCGAAGGCGGAGGGCAGCGTCCGGGCGTCGGTCGGGAACGTAGCCACGCTCCCACATGAGGTGCTCGGCGTAGACAGCCCAGCCCTCGACGAATACCCCGCTCATGCCAAAACTGCGCACCAGCGACGTTTCAGCCGCCCTCGCATGAGCCAGCTGCAGGACGTGCCCCGGCATGGCCTCGTGCGCAGTCAGGTCATGCAGAAGCACCCCGTTGTACTCCCGGTAGAAAGACGCAACCCTGTCGAGGCTCCAGTCGGCCGGGGTGGGCGCCACAGCGACGAACGTGGCCGAATCGGCGGTTTCGAGCGGCCCCGGCGCATCGCAGTAGGCCACCGAGACCCCTCGATGGATCTCCGGCATCTCGATGACCTGAGTGTCACTCGAGGGAATCCTCACCAGGTCGTGATCGCGTACAAACGCCGTGAGGCGCTCCATCGCGCTCCTGACCTCGGCCAGCACAGTGACATCGGTGACAGGTGACTCGTCGGCCACGCGAGCCAGCGCGCGGCGCACGATGTCGGGGCTACGGACCGACTCGCCCATGAACTCGCCGGCCACCTCGCGAAGGGATGCGTTGACCTCGTCGAGGTGAGCCTCGGCGCTCTCCAGGACCTGGACCGGCGTGAGCTCCTCATCGAGGTGGTGCCACAGTGCGGCGCTGTACAGGCGCACCCCGAGCCGCGGATCCCACCGGGCCTCGGGAAGTCGTTCGGACAGCCAGGCGGCGTGCTGGACTACCGCGGCGCAGGCCCGCTCTGCCGCGTCGGAGAAGTCCGCAGGGGGTGCGCCTTCGGCGAGTCGTGCAGCCTCCTCGACCACGGCCGGGAAACCCGACGAGCGGGCGAGGGCCGTCTCCACGTGGAGAGGCGATACCTCCCTGAGCGTTCGACGCGCCTGCGCCAGATGCTCCGGGACAGCGCGAAGACGCGCGACGATACTGACCAGGCGATCCTCGGCCGGTGCGAAGTCGCGCACGGCAAGAAGGCGTATCGACGTAGCGGGATCCCACACCATCGGATCCCAGCGTTGCCGACGTACGTCAGTCAGATCGAAGTGCCGCGCGGCGACCTTGGCCCGGAGTATCTCCAGGTCCACCTGAGCGTCTCGCGGCAAGCTCACGTCATCGATCGCATCCAGGCGGGTGATGTGATCGCCGAGGCGCTGCACCACGTCTTCGATGGCCGAGTCGCTGAGGCCTGGGAGCTGAGCGTCGAACCTATGATCGCCCATCGATGTCGCTCCGACGGGATCGGCGGCCAGCATGTCGTCGATGGCCGCGCGCGCCACTCTCGCGAAGGCTCGCTCCTGGTCGTCTGCCGTCGAGCTCATCGAGTCTCGGCCTCGCGGATCCGATCTCGGTGCCGACGGGCTGCATCTCTCGCGGCGGCCTCGGCATCCCAGCCGCGCGCGCGGCCGGCCGCGACCAGCGCCAGCAGAAGATCTCCGTAGGCGGCCTCGGCCGGGAGGTCTCGGAGGATCTGAAAGGCCTCCTGCTCTCCCGGCACGGGCACCTCGATCCCATCGCTGCGAGCGAGGAGCTTGGCGGCCGTCAGGAGGGCGGGCAGCGAGACGGGGATGCCGTCGGTCACTGACGCACGGCCCTTCTCGGCGGCCTTCAACTCATGCCATCGGGCCTCGACCTCCTCGGCTGTCTCGGCTGAGGTATCGGCGAATACGTGCGGGTGGCGCGTTACGAGCTTGCGCACGATGCCGTCTGCTACGTCATCGATGTCCCAGGGATCGTCGGCATCCTCCTGGGCGATGCGCGCATGGAAGACGACCTGCAGGAGGAGATCGCCGAGTTCCTCGCGCAGGTCGCCACGGTCTCCGGATTCGATCGCCTCGACGGTTTCGTAGGCCTCCTCGATCAGGTATTCGACGAGGCTTTGGTGGGTTTGTCTCGCGTCCCAGGGACATCCGCCCGGCGAGCGAAGCCGGTCCATGACCTGGACGAGCTCCCGCAGGCTGTCGCGACCCTGCGGCATCGATCAGCCGGACGGGACCAGGTCGGCGAGTCCGTCTCCCTGCGGTGCCTGGGGAGAGGCCAGGTCGGTGGGCACGGGGCCAACCTGTAGCTCATCTGGAACCCAGGTGCCGTATCGCGGGCTGACGCGCGCGTCGAGCTGCTTGCCCAGGTCGACGGCATAGCGGAAGACCGCCTCTTGCCGGGCCTGGTCCTCGGCTTCGGGTGCCAACAGGGCGCCGAGGCCATCGACCTGAAGTGACAGACGGAATTGGGTCGGGATCGCCGACGGCGGCACGTTGCTGTCGAGGAATACCTGGCGCAACTGGTCTTCTCCCCCCAACTGGGCCTCCGCTTCGGCTATCGCCTGGTCGATCTGACCCTGCGTGACAACGACGCCCTTTCGTGCTGCGCCCTCGTCGACAAGCTCGGTGATCACCAGGCGCTGGAGGATGTCGGCAACGAGAGCAGCATCAGGTGCGCCGGCCCCCGTGCCCCGCGCGTCGAGAACCTCATCGACCTGGGTGGTCAGGGTGTCGTTGCCGATGTCACGCGAACCCAGGGTGGCGGCGGAGCCTGCGCTCGGCGTCGATGAGCAGCCGGTTGCGGCGACGGCCATCGTCAGGGCGGTGAGCACGGCCCCCGCTGCTCGGTTCACACGTCCGCGCGCCTTCACGAAGCACTTCCACCCTCGGTCGAGGGGTCGATGACCCCGATGACTTCCGCCGCCCATCCCAGCAGTGGCACGTCGCGCAGCCCGTCGCCCCGTGAGGCGCGGGCCGCTCCCTCCTCCGTGGGACGCGGCACGAGGATCGTACGGACGGCGGGCTTGACGATCGAGCCCGGGTACAGGCGCGCCAGACGCAGCGCACGCGACTCCGCGAGTTCGACCGGGTGGAAGCGGACCTGCGACCCTGTGAGGACGACCTCGTCGAGTCCCGCGGCCCGGGCCCGACCGCGCAATCGCGCGACTTCGAGCAGCGCCGACACCGGATCGGGTAGGGGCCCGTAGCGATCCAGCAATTCCTCCGCCACGGCATCGACATCGGTCGCGGTGGCCGCGTCGGCGAGTCGACGGTAGGCCTCGAGGCGGAGCCGCTCCTCCGCGATGTAGTCGTGTGGAATGTGCGCATTGACGGGAAGCTCGACGCGCACCTCGAGGTCGACGCTCTCGGCCTCTCCGCGCGCCTGGGCGAGCGCCTCGCCCACCAGCCGGACGTAGAGGTCGAAGCCGACCTCGGCGATGTGGCCGCTCTGTTCGCCACCAAGCAGATTGCCCGCTCCGCGGATCTCCAGGTCCTTCATCGCGATCTGCATGCCCGCACCCAGGTCGGTGTGCTGGGCCACGGTGGAGAGGCGCTCGTAGGCCGCCTCGGACAGCGCCTTCTCCGGCGGATACAGGAAATAGGCATAGCCGCGTTCGCGGCCCCGCCCCACGCGGCCGCGAAGCTGATGCAATTGGGCCAGACCGAGGACGTCAGCACGATCGAGTATCAGGGTGTTTGCATTGGCGATATCGATGCCGTTTTCGACGATGGTGGTGCACACCAGGACATCGATGCGACGTTCCCAGAAGTCCACCACCACCCTCTCCAGATCGTGCTCATTCATCTGACCGTGAGCGATCGATATGCGCGCCTCAGGAACCAGGTCACGCAGCCTTGATGCCGCTCGATCGATCGACTCGACGCGGTTGTGCACGTAGAAGACCTGCCCGTCACGGAGCAGTTCGCGCCTGATGGCGGCGGCAACCTGCTTCGCGTCGTACGGCCCCACATAGGTCAGGATCGGGTGACGCTCCTCGGGTGGAGTCTGGATCGTCGACATGTCCCTGATGCCGGTCAGCGACATCTCGAGGGTGCGCGGGATAGGCGTGGCCGACATGGTCAGGACATCGACCGATGTGCGAAGTGCCTTCAGGTGCTCCTTGTGCTCGACGCCGAACCGCTGCTCCTCGTCGACGACGACCAGGCCGAGATCGCGAAATCGCACGTTAGGGGTCAGCATCCGGTGCGTGCCGATGACCACGTCGACCGTGCCCTCGGCCAGGCCCTTGAGGGTCTCGCGCACCTCCGCA
This sequence comes from Actinomycetota bacterium, assembly GCA_016870515.1. Taxonomy (GTDB): domain Bacteria; phylum Actinomycetota; class Actinomycetes; order S36-B12; family S36-B12; genus Mxb001. The sequence continues at coordinate 7,764 of VGBL01000006.1, forward strand.
TCGCTTTGGAAGCGCGAAAGTCCGGCCACCTTCACCGGGAACGGCGCGTAGCGACCCGCGAAGGTGGCGAGATGCTGCTGGACCAGCAGCGTGGTCGGCACGAGGACCGCGACCTGCTTGCCGTCCTGGACCGCCTTGAAGGCCGCTCGAACGGCAATTTCGGTCTTTCCGTAGCCGACGTCTCCGCAGATCACCCGGTCCATGGGAATCGTTCGCTCCATGTCGGCCTTGACCTCGTCGATGCAGGCCAACTGGTCGGGGGTCTCCACGTAGGGGAATGCGTCCTGGAGTTCTCGTTGCCAAGGAGTATCGGGGGCGAAGGCGTGACCGGCCGTGGCCACGCGTGCGGCGTAGAGCCGGATGAGCTCACCGGCGATCTCCCGCACCGCTCGGCGAGCCCGCGCCTTCGACTTCTGCCAGTCCGCTCCCCCCAGTCGATGGAGGCTGGGCGCCTCGCCGCCCACGTAGCGGCTGACCTGATCGAGTTGATCGGTCGGCACGTAGAGGCGGTCGGCCGGCTGCCCGCGCTTGGACGATGCGTATTCGATCACGAGGTATTCGCGAGTGGCTCCTGCCACGACGCGCTCGGTCATCTCGACGTAGCGACCGACCCCGTGCTGATCGTGGACGATGAAATCACCTGGTGACAACTGCAGGGGATCGATGGTGCGACGTCGACGAGAAGGCATCCGCGCGAGATCGCGCGTGGCCGCCCGCTGCCCGAGCAGGTCGGTCTCGGTGAGTACAGCGATGCCGCCTGAGGTCGAGACGAGACCGTCCAGCATTCGGCCGGTTCCGACGATGACCTCGGTGAGCTCATCCGGTACGTCGTCCGTGGCCCGCGCGGCGATTCCCTCCTCGGACAGTGACTGCGCCAATCGCTCCGCTGAGCCGTGGCCTTCGGCGACCACCACGACCGTCGTGCCAGCGCCCCGCCATCCGCGAATGTCGCCGAGGGCGCGCTGCAGGTCTCCCCTGTAGTCGTCGGCGGCCCGTGCCTCGACGACGATGTCGTCAGCGTCCTCGAGCGCGAACGGATCGGTCGTCCACCACCCCAGCCGGTGATCGCGCGCGGCTCCCACGACCTCGTCGAGTGAGCGGTAGGCCGCTGCCGACAGGTCGAGGGGCTCCAGGTCCAGCGGAGCGGCCTGGCCTGCGGCAGCGTTGTGCCATGACGCCTCGAGGAACTCCTGTGAGGTGCGCTGCAGGTCTTCGGCCCGAGTGCGGACGCGCTCGGGGTCGCAGACCAGGACGATCGATCCCCGCGGAAGGCTGTCGACGAGCAACTCCATCTGGTCGACCAACACCGGGGCCAGTGCCTCCATGCCTTCCACGGCCACGCCATCGGCGATCCGCGTAAGCACGTCGCCCAGCGTGGGATGCACTGCCGCGAGTTCGCGTGCGCGTGCTCGGACGCCCTCTGTCAGCGGCACCTCGCGCACGCCGAGGATGTCGACCCCGTCGGGCACGTGCGCCAGTGACCGCTGATCGGCTACCGCAAACGAGCGAATCTCCTCGACGGTGTCACCCCAGAGCTCGATCCGGACCGGATGCTCGGCGCCTGCGGGAAAGACGTCGATGATTCCGCCGCGCACGGCAAACTGCCCGCGCCGCTCGACCAGGTCCGTGCGCTCGAACCCGCGGGCAGCGAGGTCGCGTACGAAGGACTCGAGCTCCAGGGGCTCGCCCTCGAGCACGCGCAATGGCTCGAGGCGCCCGAGGGAGCCCACCAGGGGCTGCAGGACTGCGCGCACCGAGGCCACCACCACGCGCAGGGGATCGTCATCGGCATTCGCCAGTCGACGGAGCACGGCCAGGCGCCGCCCAACAGTGTCTGCCGAGGGACTCAGGCGCTCGTGGGGCAGCGTCTCCCATGACGGGAAGTCGATGGCCGCACCAGGTCCGAGCAGATCTTCGATCGACCAGGCCAGGTCCTCAGCCTCGCGCGCACCGGAGGTGACGACGAGGAGCACCCCCTGTACGGTGCTGGCCGCCGCCGCCGCGATGACCGGCCTCGCAGACGGGACAGCGGTGACGTGTGCGCTCGACGTGCGCGTGGCAGCAGCGACGGCCTCCACGCCTGGGATGCCGGCGAGGAGGGGCCAGAGCCCACGCAGCGTCATGCACTCCCGTCGGCGGCCCGACGCATGGCCTCACGGAGGTCATCTGCCACCGATGGAATGCCCACCAGCAGGTCGGTGACATAGGGCCGCGGCTGGTTGAAGGCGATCGCGGAGGTGTCGATGTGCGAGGCCACGAGCCCCTGCGCGTGAGCCACTGATAGCGGCGCCGCCACGTCCCACTCGTAGAAGCCCGTGTCGTGCACGTAGGCCTCGGCGTGACCGGTCAGGATCTCGTTGACCTTGGCGCCAACCGAGCCGACGTCCATCACTTCGACCCCGTGCCGGTGACCGCGCGTCGCCAGTGACTCGGCCAGGAGGGCGACCGCGGCATCGAGGGTGGCCGGCGGCCGCGTGCGCGATGCGACGATCCGAACCGGTCGGTCTTCGGGCAGCCCACGTGGCGGGAGCGGTGCGTCAGCCACCTGGCGCGACAGGCCTTGCGCGGGCAGGTCGACGGTGCCCGCGGTGAGGCGCCCGCCACCTGGCGCCGTGGGATCGCGATTCCACAGGACGACGTGAACCGCGAAGTCCGTGCGGCCCTGGCCGAATTCCCAGGTGCCATCAAGGGGGTCGACGATCCAGACGCGATCGGCCTGAAGGCGAGCCGGGTCGTCCGCGCCCTCCTCACTCAACACCGTGTCGTCGGGACGGGACTCGGCGAGCCGGGCGACGATGAGTTCATGACAGGCCCGGTCGGCAGCCTTGCGGAGTTCATTGGCCCGATCCTTGTCGTCGACAGGTCCGAATGACTCCCGCAACTGCAGGAGCAACCGCCCGGCTTCGGCCGCAACCCGCGCTGAGACCCGCATGTCGTCTTCGGTCATTCGTCCCCTACCTCCGGGTCTGCGTTGAATCGATTCTGAGCGGTGGCGACGCCTTCGGCGATCACGCATTCGATCGCGTCGGCGCACCGGTCGAGCAGAAGCGGGAGTTCTTGCCGCTCCGCGGCGGTGAATGGATGCAGCACGAAGTCTGCAGGGTCCTGGCGACCCGGCGGCCGGCCGATCCCGATGCGAAGGCGCACGGTTTCTCCGGTGCCCAGCGAGCGCCGGACGCTCTTGAGCCCGTTGTGCCCGTTGTCGCCACCGCCCTGCTTGATGCGCAGCGCCGCGAAGGGGATGTCGAGTTCGTCGTGGGCAAGCAGAACGTGGTGCGCCTCGACACCGAAGTGGTCGGCCAGCACCGCCACGGGGCCACCTGAGTCATTCATATAGGCGCGACCTCGGGCAAGGACTACCCTGCGGCCGGCCCAGCGGGATTCGAAAACTTCGCAGCTCGTGTACTTGTGGGCCGTCAGGCGGCCACTCCATCGGCTGGCCAGGGTCTGGACCGCCATCACTCCCACGTTGTGACGGGTGAGGGCGTATGGCGGACCCGGATTGCCGAGGCCCACCACGAGCCACGGATCCATGGCGGATCAGGCGTCGTCGGCCGACGCGTCGGAGTCGTCGTCCGATGCGGCTTTGGACTCATCGCTGGACGTCGCAGTCGCATGTGGCTCGGCCGGGTCGTCCTTGGGACCGGAGAAGGCCGGTGCAGAGGCTGCAGCCTCTGCTGCGGCAGCCGCCTCCGCGACCAGCACCTCGGCCTCGGCAGCGCGCTCCCGCGCCTCTGCCGCGGAGACAATGACGAGGTCGATGTGCTCAAGGGTGCGCTTGACCGGGTCGCGCTGGATGTCGCGCGGCTTGGCGAGGGTGCTCGACGAGCCCTGGATGATCTCGAGGGTGACCTTGGGCTTGCGCAGTGCCTGCTCGAGGTCATGCCCCGGAAGAGACATATGCACGAGCGTGGCGCCCTCGCCGTAGAGAACAGCGGGGATGCGACCGTCTCTGCGGAGCCGACGCGCGGCGCCCTTGCCGAAGTCAGAGCGCGGCTGCGCCTGAAGGCGCACGTTCATGATTCCTCCTCGGGTGCCGTCCGGTCGCGCTCCGCAGCGAGGCCCGACCGGGGCAGCCACGTCAATCACGGTGCGGGACCGCCACTGGTGCGGCCCGGTCACCCTCGCCGAGGAGCGACCAGAGCCTACCCGATGGTTAGGGGGTCACCGACACCTGCTCCTCCACCTCGAACATGCTCGTCACCGATCCGTCGGTGAAGACCTCGTAGATGGCCTTGGCCAGCAACGGCGCGATCGACAGCACGGTGAGATTGTCGAAGCGGCGCTCCGGAGGGATGGGCAGGGTGTTGGTGACGACGACCTCGCTGATCTGCGAGGCAGCGAGGCGCTCAGCAGCAGGCGGGCTGAGGATGCCGTGGGTTGCGACGACGATCACATCGGCCGCTCCGTTGTCGAGGAGGGTGTCGGCGGCTTTCACAATGGTGCCACCGGTGTCGATCATGTCGTCGACGACGATGCAGATACGGTCCTGCACATCGCCGACCACCTCGAAGACCCTGACCTCGTTGGGTGTGTCGGGGTCACGCCGCTTGTGAATGATGGCGAGCGGGGCGCCCAGAATGTCTGTCCACTTCTCGGCCACGCGCACGCGCCCGGCGTCGGGCGAGACGACGGTGATGCGCTCGCGGTCGACCCGCGACGCCACGTGCTGGGCCAGGAGGGGAAGAGCGAACAGGTGATCGACAGGACCGTCGAAGAAGCCCTGGATCTGCGACGTGTGCAGGTCGACGGTGATGAGTCGGTCTGCCCCCGCAGCCTTGAACAGGTCGGCCATCAATCGCGCCGAGACGGGCTCACGGCCGCGGTGCTTCTTGTCCTGTCGGGAGTAGCCATAGAAGGGAGCGATGACCGTGATGCGCTTGGCCGACGCTCGCTTGAGCGCGTCGACCATGATGAGCTGCTCCATGATCCAGGTGTTGATGGGCGTCGTGTGGCTCTGGATGATGAAGGCGTCGCAGCCTCGCACCGACTCCTGGAACCTGACGAAGATCTCGCCGTTGGCGAAGTCATATGCCGACACCGGACACAGGTCAGTGCCCAGGTGGTCGGCGACCTCCATGCTCAGCTCAGGATGCGCGCGCCCGCTCAACAGCACGAGTCGCTTGTTGGGCGGGACCGTGAGGTGAGTGCTCACCGAGTCTCCTCTTCGCCGGGTGGTGGTGATTGTGCCAAGGCCTCGGCGGCAGCCTCGGCCGAACTCGAACCGGCGCGTCGCCGCGCCACCCAGCCGGGGATCGTGCGCTGCTGCGCTCGGCCCACGGCCATTGCCCCCGGGGGGACATCCTCGGTGATGACGGACCCCGCGGCGGTGTAGGCGCCATCCCCCACGGTCAAGGGGGCCACCAGCATCGTGTCGCTGCCGATGCGGACGTAGCGGCCCACGACCGTGGCGTGCTTGTCTACCCCGTCGTAGTTCACGAAGACGGTGGCAGCGCCGATATTGGTGCCCTCGCCGATCTCGGCGTCTCCGACATAGGACAGGTGCGGGACCTTCGCACCTTCGCCGAGGGAGGAGTTCTTCATCTCGACGTAGGCGCCCACCTTGGCTCCGGTCCCGACGCGGGTGCCGGGCCGGAGGTAGGAAAAGGGACCTATCTCCGCCCCCCGACCGATCACGGCAAGCTCCGCCCACGTGTGGCGTACCTGCGCATCGGCCCCCACCTCGCACGCGGTCAGGCTCGTGCCCGGTCCGATGCTGGCCCCCGATGCCACCGACGTGGGGCCCAGGAGCGAAGTCTGGGGTAGCAGCGTCACGTCAGCGGCGAGGTCGACATCGATGTCGATCCACGTCGACGATGGCTCGAGCATCGACACACCCTCGAGCATCCATCGACGATTGATTCGGTCGCGCATGAGCGCTGCGGCCTCCGAGAGCTGCACGCGGTCGTTGACGCCGAGGATCTCGTCGGAGTCCGGCACCCGGAGGGCAGCGACGGGCCGGCCCCCCTCGCGCATGAGACCGATGACATCGGTGAGGTACTCCTCGCCCTGGTCATTGGCCGTCGTGAGGCGCCCGAGGGCTGGCAGCAGGTCGGCCGCGTCGAAGGCGTACGTGCCCGTATTGACCTCGTCGATCTGCAGGGTCTGCGCGTCGGCGTCACGGTGCTCCACGATCCGGTCGACCCAGCCCTGCGGGTCGCGCACCACCCGTCCGTAGCCGGCCGGGTCGGACACCTCCGCGGTCAGCACAGTCGCCGCTGCCCCGTCGACGACGTGCCGGGAGAGCAGGTCGGCGACCGTAGAACCGGTGAGCAAAGGGGTGTCACCGCTGAGCACGATGATGGGTCCGTCACTGAGCGCGCCGGCACTCGCCAGTGCCTCCACCGCCAGTCGCACCGCATGCCCGGTGCCGAGTTGCTCAGACTGCACGACGGTGTCGACCCAGGGCGCAATCTCTTCGAGATGCGCAATGACCTCATCACGACCGTGGCCGACTACCACCATGAGATGCGCTGGCTCGATCGCCGAGGCTGCCTCGATCACGTGGCCCACTAGGCTTCGCCCGGCGACACGGTGCAGGACCTTCGGAGTCGCCGATCTCATACGCTTGCCTTCGCCCGCCGCGAGGACGATGACGACGGGGGCTGCCGATGTCACCGCGAACACACCTCCGGGGGGAGGGGCCGTCCTGGAAGGCCGGCCGTCGCCAAAACACTATCGCCGCAGGTGCCGCGCTCCCGGCGGAGGAGTCGAACCCCCATTCAGAGATCCAAAGTCTCTTGTCCTGCCATTGGACGAGCCGGGACCGTCGCCGCGCGAAGAGGCCATCGGGCAGCTCCGCGGGCCACCGGGGAAGTCTCCCAGCACGCTCGCCCACGGGTTTCAGTGAGGGGCTGGACTGGCTACGACTGCGTAGGTTACGGTTGCGTAGGTTTTGCTTCGCCCACGGCAGGAGACCTTCGTGACCCTCGCTCCCCCCGAGCGCACCGGCGGCGCGGCCCGGCGGGACGGCCACGCCGTCCTCGTCGGGCCCATCCCGCGGCTCGCCACTGAGCCCATGGCCCCCGGCATGCGCACCACCATCGCCGTCTTCGTCGCCGTCCCTCTAGCAGCGGTGGTCCTCGCCATTCCGGTGGCCTGGGGCGGCTGGCTGGGCTGGACCGACGTCATCCTCGCCACCGTCTTCTACCTCATCGCGGCGGGCGGCATCACCGTCGGCTTCCACCGCCACTTCACGCACGGCTCCTTCAAGGCACCGCAGTGGGTATCGGTCGCGCTGGCCATCGCGGGCTCGACCGCGGTGCAGGGATCGCTCGATCAGTGGGTTGCCGACCATCGACGCCACCATGCGCGCAGCGACGAGGAGGGGGATCCGCACAGTCCCTGGCGTTACGGCACGTCAAGGCGCGCCGTCGCCAAGGGTCTCGTGTTCGCGCACGTCGGCTGGCTTTTCGACGGACAGCAGAGTTCGATCGAGCGCTACGCACCCGACATTCGCGCCAACGCGGCTCTGCGCCCGGTGTCACGCCACTTCCCCTGGATAGTCGTGGCCACCATCGCGATTCCCGCGATCCTCGGCGGTCTCATCACCTGGTCGTGGGTGGGCGCGCTCACCGCGCTCTTCTGGGCGGGAATCGTGCGAATCGCGCTCGTACACCACATCACCTGGTCGATCAACTCGATCTGCCACGTCTTCGGCCAGCGCCCATTCGCGACCCGCGACAGGTCGACCAACAATCGCTGGCTCGCGCTCCCCTCCCTCGGGGAGTCCTGGCACAACCTGCACCACGCCGAGCCCACCGCTGCCCGGCACGGCGTTCTGAAGGGGCAGCTCGATCTTTGCGCTGCCACCATCCGGGTGATGGAGCGACTGGGGATGGCGCGCGACGTCCGGTGGCCTAGTCCGGCACGCCTGGCCGCAAAGCTCCACGACCCGGCCATGCGCCGGCGGATACGCGGCTGGAGCGAGCCCGACAACGCGGCCCTGGATACCTCAGGCTAGCCAGCCATGCGCATGTCGGGGCGCGAGCGCCGAGAACAACTCATCGACATCGGTCGCGCTCTCTTCGCGGAGAAGGGCTTCGAGGTCGTCAGCGTCGAGGAGATCGCCGCCAAGGCGGAGGTCTCCAAGCCTGTGGTCTACGAGCACTTCGGCGGTAAGGAAGGGCTCTACGCCGTGGTCGTCGACCGCGAGATGAATCACCTGCTTGCCTTGATCAGCGGAGCCCTGCGCGGGACCCATCCCCGGCAACTCCTCGAGCAGGCGGGTCTGGCGCTCTTGGACTACATCGACGCCAATCCGGATGGCTTCCGGATCCTCGTCCGGGATTCACCCGTCTCGCAGCAGACAGGGTCCTTTGCCAGCTTGCTCGCGGATGTTGCCGGTCAGGTCGAATACCTGCTGGCCGAGCAGTTCGCGGCACACCGCATCCCGACGCGCCTGGCCCCCATGTACTCGCAGATGCTGGTCGGCATGACGGCGCAGGCCGGGCAGTGGTGGCTCGACGTGCGCAAGCCGCGAAAGGCAGAGGTGGTGGCCCACCTGGTCAACCTCGCGTGGAACGGCCTGGCTCACCTCGACCCTCAGCCGCGGCCGCCGCGCTGAGCCCACCTGTCGATGACGAGATTCTCGTCGACCAGGAATCTTGTCATCGAGAGATCACCTAGGCTGGCCCAATGAGCGCGGACTCCGTCGACGGGATCGTGCGCGCCTGGCGGCGTGAGAGGCCCGACCTCGACGTCGCTCCACTCGAGGTCCTGTCGCGCGTGACTCGTCTAGCCCGGCACCTCGACCTCGCGCGCCGGGAGGCGTTTGCGCGGCACGGACTAGAGACCGGTGAATTCGACGTCCTCGCGGCGTTGCGCCGCAGTGGGGCTCCCTACGAATTATCCCCGGGCCGACTCGGCACCGCCACCCTCGTGTCGAGCGGCACGACCACGAATCGCCTGGATCGACTCGAGTCAGCCGGCCTCATCGAGCGACTGCCCGACCCTGCCGACCGTCGCAGCATCCGCGTGCGCCTCACGCCCGCCGGACGCCAACGCGTCGACGCTGCCCTCACCGACCTCCTCGAGAGCGAGCGCCACCTGCTCGCCGCCCTCCCGCGTAGCGACCAGCTTCGCCTGGCAAAGCTGTTGAAGAGCCTGGTCCTTCCGTTCGACATCGACGAGGCGACCGTCATTACGCGATGACACGGGCCCCGTCGACGGGCCCGGCCGCATGTCGCACCAGGCGCACCAGCCCGGTGGTCGTCAGTCCCACCGCGATGTCCAGGGCGTGATCGCGGTCGCGGGCGAGGAAGGCACACGTGGGGCCGCTGCCCGACACGATGCCGCCGAGAGCCCCCAGCTCGATTCCGGCATCCAGGACCCGAGCGAGCGTGGGGCGAAGCGACAGGGCCGCCGACTGCAGGTCGTTGTGCAGGCGTCGTGCCAGGGCCTTGGCGTCACCCGCGCGCAGGGCCCGCAGGAGGGCGTCGTCTCCGCTCGGCGGCGGCACGTCGGCCCCTGCTCGCAGACGGTCGAGTTCGGCGTAGACGCCAGGGGTCGACAGGCCGTTATCGCTGACGGCAATCACCCAGTTGAAGCCCCCCTGCGCGAGGACGGGGGTGAGGATCTCGCCCCTCCCCGTGCCGATCATGGTGCCCCCGTCGAGAAGGAAGGGGACGTCGGATCCCAGCGCGGCGGCGATGCCCGCGAGATCGTCGGCACGCAGGGTCCCCGGCCACAGGGCAGCACAGCCGACGAGCGCTGCCGCGGCGTCTGCGCTGCCGCCGGCCATGCCGCCCGCGACGGGGATGCACTTGGTGATCGTGATGGCGAGGTCGGTAGGCTGGCGCGCTCGATGGGCGGCCTCGCGGACAGCCCTGACCGCGATGTTGTCGTCATCCACGGGAACGGCGGACGCGTCTTCACCAGCCACCTGAGCCGAGACTCCTGAGCCAGCACCGACCCGGGTGATGGATATCTCGTCGTAAAGACCGACAGCGTGGAAGACCGTCACGAGATCGTGGTAGCCGTCGGCCCGAAGCGGCCCGACAGACAACCGAAGGTTGATCTTGGCGGGCACACGCACCCGAACGCTGTCGATCACGGCATGACCCTAGACGGGTCGCGCGCTCGTAATGCGGGCGAAGGCCTCGACACCGAGCGCCTCGCCCCGGGCCGAGGGGTCGACGCCGGCCAGCAGCAGCGCGCGCTCGGCCTGCGCCGCCGACCCTGCCCAGCCCGCGAGTGCAGCGCGCAAGGTCTTGCGGCGCTGGGCGAACGCCGCATCGACGCAGGCGAAGACCTCCTCCCGCGACGCGACCGAGGAGGGTGCGGCGCGACGGCGGAACGCGACGAGGCCTGAATCGACGTGGGGCATCGGCCAGAACACGCTGGGCGGTACCGATCCCACGCGCTGGGCATCGGCGTACCACGCGAGCTTGACTGACGGCACGCCGTAGATCCGGCTCCCGGGCGCAGCCACCAGCCGATCAGCGACCTCCGACTGGACCATGACGAGGCCGCGATCAAGGGTCGTGAACGTCTCGAGGAGATGCAGGACGATGGGCACGGCGACGTTGTAGGGCAGGTTGGCCACAAGCGCGGTCGGTGCGACGGCCAGCGCCAAGATGCGCATGGCGTCGTCGCAGATCACCGTGAGCCTCGATGCGTCGTCGGGGCGGAACTCCGCGACCGTGGACGGTAAGGCATCGGCGAGCACGGGATCGATCTCCACCGCGATTACCTCGGCTCCCGTCGCGAGGAGCCCAAGCGTCAGGCTGCCCAATCCCGGTCCCACCTCCAGGACACTGTCGCTAGGGCCGACATCGGCGAGCCTCACGATGCGCCGGACGGTGTTGGCATCGATGACGAAGTTCTGGCCACGCTGCTTGACCGGGCGGATCCCACGGCCTTCGGCGATGGCCCTGATGTCTGCCGGTCCGAGGAGCCCGTCTGACATGACGTCTACAGCGGCCCGAAGGCGCGCTGGGCGTTGCCCCACAGGTCGTCGCACAGTTGCTCGACCGATTCGTCACGCAGCTCGGCCATGGCCCGCACCGTGAAGGGGATCAGGTAGGAGGCGTTGACGGCGCCACGATGCGGGACAGGCGTCAGATAGGGCGCGTCCGTCTCGACGAGGATGGCCTCGCGAGGAAGCACGCGCAGAGCCTCGCGCAGCCCGTCGGCGTTCTTATAGGTGACGACTCCCGCGAATGAGCACCACCACCCGCGATCGGAGCAGAAGCGAGCCATCGCGGCATCCCCGGAGAAGCAGTGGAACACGACCCGACTGGGTGCGCCTTCCTCGTCGAGGATGGACAGGATGTCATCGTGGGCATCGCGATCGTGGATGACGAGCGTGCGATCCAGACGCTTGGCCATATCGATGTGCCGGCGAAAGGACTCGTGCTGAAGAGCCTGCGCATCGACATCACGGGTGCGGTAGTAGTCCAACCCCGTCTCACCCACGGCACGCACGGACTCCCTGGCAGCCAGGGTCTCGATGGCGGCGTAGGCGGCATCGAGACCGGCACGTCCCTCGCGCTGGGCGATGCGCGGCACTTCATTGGGGTGCAGGGCCACGGTGGCGGCGACGTCGTCGCGAGCGCCGGCAAAGTCGGCGGCCCAGGTGGACGACGCGACGTCGCAGCCCACCTGGACCACCCGCGTGATGCCCGCCTCTCGGGCGAGTGCGAGGGCGTCATCGGGCAGGGGACCATCGCCAAGTTGCCGGTCGACGACGTCTAGGTGGCAGTGCGTGTCGACGACGGGCCGCGGCAGCGGAGCGGTGACAGGCGGGCGCTCCCTCACTCCGCGGACTCCTCGAGGCGGGGGAAGAGGATCGCGCCCTTCGACACCGCCGTACCGGCCGGCAGCTGACCCCATCGCGCCACGGCGTCGATGCGCTGCTCGCCCAGCGGACCGATCGAACGCCCGGCGCCCAACTGATCCCACAGCGACGACATGGCCTTGGGCATCACCGGGTTGTAGAGAACCGCGATCGCACGAAGGGCTTCGCACATGGTGTAGAGCACGGTGTCGAGGCGCTCCGACAGGGCCGGATCCTTGGCAAGGACCCACGGCTCCTGCTCGGTGACGTAGAGATTCACCGCGTCGATGAAGCGACGCACCGCCCCGATGCCGGATGCGAAGTCGAGGGCAAGCATCGCGTCGTCGGCCTCGGCAGCCATCACGGTCATCATGGCCTGCAGCGCCTCCTCAGCGGAGGTCGCCGGACCCGGCGTCGGAAGGACGCCATCGCGGTAGCGCTGCACCATCGCGGTGGCCCGGGATGCGAGATTTCCCAGCCCGTTGGCGAGTTCGGAGGTGTAGCGCGCCGACATATCCTCCCATGAGAAGGACCCGTCCTGGCCAAACTGGATAGCGCGCATGAAGTAGTAGCGGAAAGCATCGGAGCCAAAGTGGTCGACGATCTGCGAGGGGGCGATGCCGGTGAGCCGGGTCTTGCTCATCTTCTCTCCGCCGACGAGGAGCCATCCGTGGGCGAAGACGCATTGGGGCAACGGCAGGCCAGCGGCCATGAGCATGGCCGGCCAGTACACCGCGTGGCACCTCAGGATGTCCTTGCCGACCAACTGAACATGAGCCGGCCAGGTCTCGTGGAAGAACTGCGACTCATCTGAACCGTCAGGTGCGCCATAGCCAACGGCGGTGATGTAGTTGAGCAGCGCGTCGAACCACACGTAGACGACCTGTCGCTCATCCCAGGGGAGCCCTATCCCCCACGACACGCTTGAGCGTGACATCGAGATGTCGACGAGGCCGCCGCGCAGGAAGCTCATGACCTCGTTGTAGGCGCTCGTGGGCTGCACGGCCTCCGGATGACGCTCGTAGTGATCAATCAGCGCATCGGTGAAAGCCGACAGGCGGAAGAACCAGTTCTTCTCCTTCAACATCTCCACGGGACGGCCGTGCACCGGGCAGAGCGGCACCCCGCCACCCTCTGGCTCGACCAGGTCACCGGGCAGCTTGAACTCCTCGCATCCGACGCAGTAGGGGCCTTCGTAGTCGGCCTCGTAGACATAGCCGTTGTCTCGGACGACCTCCCAGAAGCGCTGCACCCTCTCCTTGTGCCGCACCTCGGTGGTGCGGATGAAGTCGTCGTTCGCCGCGTCGATGGTCCCGACCACGGGCTTCCACGCCTGGTCGACGAGCCGATCGACCCATTCTTGGGGCGCGACACCACCCGCCTCCGCGGCCCGCTGGACCTTGGTGCCGTGCTCGTCGACACCGGTCAGGTACCAGACGTCCTGACCGCGCTGGCGGTGCCACCGAGTCAGGACGTCGCCCGCGGTCGTCGTGTAGGCATGGCCGATGTGGGGGGCGTCGTTGACGTAGTAGATCGGCGTCGTGACGTAGATGACGGCCATGGTGCGCGATCCTACTTTCGCTCACCGGATACGTCGTCGCCCGCATGCTTGGCGCGCACGACCGCCTCGTAGACCTCGCGCCTGGGCACCCCGCGTGCCTCGGCAACGCGGGTGACGGCCACGCGACGATCCTCGCCCGACTCCACGAGCGTCGCGACCTCCTGCGCCCAGTCCTGCGCGGACCCGCGTGCCTGGGCACCGGGCGCGCCACCGACGACGAGGGTGATCTCGCCCCTTGTCCCTTCCGCCCCCTCGGACAATTCGCGAAGGGAGCCACGACGTGTCTCCTCGTAGGTCTTGGTGAGTTCACGGCACATCGCCGCTGGCCGGTCCGGACCAAACACGGCAACCATGTCTGCCAGGACATCGACCAGCCGGTGGGGAGCCTCGAAGAACACCATGGTGCGCTGCTCGTCAGCCAGGCCGGCCAGCCGTCGCCGCCTCTCCCCCGAGCGCCGCGGGAGGAAGCCCTCGAAGCAGAAGCGATCGACCGGCAAGCCCGACACGACGAGGGCCGCCAGGACCGCGCTGGGCCCTGGCAGGACCGTCACCACAATCCCCGCCGCGATCGCCATGCGGACGATGCGGAAACCCGGATCGCTCACGGCGGGCATACCGGCATCTGTGACGACGAGCACCCGCCGACCCGCAAGCAGGTCGTCCAGCAGGATCGCGGAACGGACCCTCTCCACTGAGTCGTGAAGCGAGACCACGCGACCCGTGATGGTCACACCGAGGTCATGGCTCAGTCGCCTGAGACGTCGCGTGTCCTCTGCCGCGACGACGTCGGCGGTGCTGAGCTCCTCGCGGAATCGGGCAGATGCGTCGCCCGGATGACCTAGCGGCGTTGCCCCGAGCACGAGGATCCCCTGACCGCTCACCCGCACATCCTCGCAGCACGCACCTACGATGTCGGGATGGCCGCAGGCACGCAGCAGGCGCCGTCGCGCGAGCACCCGCAGGCAACCGCGACGGCCGCCTCGCTCTTCGCGCCCCTGCCTTCCGTGGGCTGGCGTGGCTGGATCGGGCCGATCATCGTTGCCTTCATCGGCGGGATCCTGCGCTTCACCAACCTCGGGAGACCCGATGCGTTCGCCTTTGACGAGGTCTACTACGCGAAGGACGGGCTGTCACTGCTCCGCTACGGCTTCGAGCAGCAGTTCGACGACAGTGCCAACGACCTCATCCTGGCCTCCGACGGCAACTGGCGAGCCATCGACGTCTTCAAGGCCGACCCTGCCTTCGTGGTGCATCCGCCATTCGGCAAATGGGTCATCGGATCAGGGGAGTTCCTCTTCGGGGTGACCCCCTTCGGCTGGCGCTTCGCCGTCGCCGTGCTGGGCACCATCGCCGTTCTCATGACCGCCCGCATCGCGCGCCGACTCACGCGATCAGACCTCGTCGGCATCGTCGCCGGACTCCTCCTCGCACTTGATGGCATGCACCTGGTGACAAGTCGCACGGCTGTGCTCGACATGGTTCTGTCCTTCACGATCCTGGCCGCCTTCGGCTGCCTCCTGCTCGATCGCGATCAGGTACGCCGACGATGGTCCCTGCGCCCCCTGCCCCCACCGAGCCAGTGGGGTCCGCCCCTCGGGTCGCGGCCATGGCGCTGGGCTGCGGGGATTGCGCTCGGCCTCGCGTGCGCCGTGAAGTGGTCGGGGCTGTGGTATCTCGCCGCGTTCGGACTTCTGACGGTGATCTGGGACGTCGGCCTGCGGCGCAGGCTGGGCGTCGCCAACGCATGGTCGGCGACGCTGTTGCGCAGCGCGCCTCCGGCGATCCTGACCATGGTCGGCTCCGCGGTCGTCGTCTACGTGCTGTCCTGGAGCGGCTGGTTGCTCACCGAAGGCGGCTGGGGACGCCAGTGGGCCGATGACACTGCCTCGTGGATCCCCGCCGGGCTGCGATCACTGTGGCACTACCACGCGGAGGCATGGCGCTTCCATGTCGGGCTGGAGTCGGACCACTCCTACCAGTCCAACCCGATGAGCTGGTTCATGCAGACGCGTCCCACGTCGTTCTATTGGAACAGCGCGGACAACGGCACCGGCACATGCGGTGCCGACACGTGTGTCTCCGAAGTGCTAGCCCTCGGCAATCCCGTGGTGTGGTGGTTTGGATCGGTTGCTTTGCTGTGGCAGGTGTGGAGGTGGGCGGCACGCCGCGACTGGCGCTCGGGTGCGCTCCTGCTCGCCGTGCTCGCCGGCTGGGTGCCGTGGCTTCTCTACCTCGATCGCACCATCTTCACGTTCTACTGCGTGGTGTTCGTCCCCTTCATCGCGATCTCACTGGCCATGGCTGTCGCGGCTATCGTCGGACCCCGCGATGCATCCCCCGAGCGGCGTCGGTGGGGGGCCGTGGGTGCCGGGGGCATCGTCCTGCTGGCGGTGGTCCTGGCCTGGTGGTTCTACCCCATCTGGACTGCCGAGACGCTCCCCTATGCCCAGTGGCAGTGGCGCATGTGGATGCCCACCTGGGTGTAGTGCCGGGGCGTGGAGCCCGGGCCTAGCGCTCCGGGCAATCCTCAAACGTGTCCTCCGGCATCAGACACATGCCGTAGTCGACGACCGTCTTGCCGTAGGAGTAGGGGGTGCTGTCGTTGAGAAGGCCGCTCGTCGCGGGCATGACCATGCGGATGCGCGTCGTCTGCATCTCGCCCAGCAGCGACGGGTTCACCGTGATGGTGGTGCGGTAGGGGTGGCTTCGATCGCAGCTCTTAGCAAGGCGTGCACGGATGGTGATGTCAGCACTGCGCACCCACCCCATCTCGGTCTTCTGGCGCACGTAGGTGCGGGGCGACACGGGGTATTGCCAGCATTCGATGATCTCTGCCTTGATCACGGTGTCGCCAAAGTCACCGCACGAGTACGTCGAGTCCTGCAGACCCTCCTCCCACTGGCAAACGGCCAATGGCGCAGCCTGCGCGGGAAGCGCGGAAGGTCCAGCGCAGAGCAGGACGGCACCAAGCACCATGACGACAGGGCGAGCGAGAGAGATCACGGTTCCTCCGGTGTCGCCAACACGCTACGCGCTCACCCGATCAAACGTCGACTCGAACGGCCGGTCCGTGGGGAAAAGCCCCGGATTCAATGGTGGAATCCGGGGCTTTTGTGGAGCTGAGGGGATTTGAACCCCTGACCCCCTCGATGCGAACGAGGTGCGCTACCGGACTGCGCTACAGCCCCGAGGGATGCTCGCGCACCCGACGTGGTCGCACGGAGATTGATCGCCGTGGACAGTGCAGGAGCCTAGCAGTCAACGCGCGGCGTCATGCCGTCTGGTCGAACACCTCATCCCATGCCTCGCCCTGCACGGACGGCGAGACAGCGGCGGGGCGATGGTGGACAACATCGGGCGCGGACGGGACCGGTCGCATGCGATGTCGATCGCGGCGCGCCTCGCGTGCGGCACTTGAGCGTTCGAGTGCGCGCAGTGACTCTTCGCGATTTTGAAGTCGATATGCGACGAAGGCACCCGCGGAGTATGAGGCGAGAAGCACCATCGAGGCCGTCACGAACCAACCGCTCGCGTATCCGAGCGCCCAGACTGCACCGGTGGCGACCACGAGACCGGCTAGCGCCCCCAGAACGACGTTGCGGCGGCGTGCCGCCGTTGCGGCTGCGCCTCGGCCGGTGGTCTCAGGCAAGCGCGCAAGCGCTCCCATGGCGGTTCGATGACGCTCGATTCGCCGGGCCTGGTCGTCGTCGTGGCGTCGCAGCCACATGGGAATCAGAACGGCGGCCCAGAGGGCAACGATGGCTGCGTAGAGAAGGCCCGTCACGACCAAGAACGGTATGCGTCACAGGGGTCAGATCCGGGTAATGACACCCCGACTCTCGGCCGTGTCGCGCGGGGTCCTACCCGCCCGCGGCCACCCGCTGCCGCCGCCATCGGGCCAGCAGACCGCCCGGCACCTCTTCGGCGCACAGCGCATAAGAGGCGTGGTCTCGCCAGTCGCCGTCGATATGGAGATAGCGCGGACGCATGCCCTCGAAGCGAAACCCCAGCTTGTCGACCACGCGCACGGACGCGGCGTTCTCGGGCCTGATGTTGATCTCTATGCGGTGCAACCCGACCACGTCGAAGCAGTGGTCGGTCGCCAGGGCAACGGCCGTGGGCATCACGCCCCGACCTGCGTAGCGCTGGTCGATCCAGTAGCCGATATAGCCGCTGAGCAGGGATCCGCGAGCGATACCGCCCACGGTCACCTGGCCCACGAATGCCCCCTCGTACGTCAGGGCGAAGGGCAGGGAACGTCCCTCGCGCGCCTCCGCGCGCGCGCGGCGAACCATCGCGCCGTAGGTGTGTGGCACGTTGCGGTCGTTGATGGGGATGGTCGCCTCCCATGGCCGCAGCCACGCGGCGTTGCGCGTGCGGACCTCACGCCATGCGGTTGCGTCGCGCATGCGCAGGGGACGGAGGCCGACCGGGCCCTCCTGAAGCCGCGCCGGCCACCCCGCGGTCATGTCGGTCGCGCCCAGTGACCACGCCGGCCACCTGACTTCTCGACGAGCATGACGTCGGTGATGACGGCAGCGGGGTCGACGGCTTTGACCATGTCGATAAGAGCCAGGGCAGCGACCGAGACGGAGGTGAGGGCCTCCATCTCGACACCGGTCCGGTCGGCCGTGCGCACCGTCGCTTCGATGGCAACGTGGTCATCACCCACCATCACGTCGACCGTGACCCCGTGGATCGCGAGCGGGTGACAGAGTGGAACGAGCTCAGGCGTCCGCTTGGCCGCCTGGATGCCTGCGATGCGCGCGATAGCAAGCGCATCTCCCTTGGGCACCCCGGGGCCGCGAAGCAGGCTGATGACCTCACCGGACACGAGCACTCGTCCCGTGGCCGTGGCCGAGCGGACCGTGACCTCCTTGCCGGTGACGTCGACCATGCGCGCAGCACCCGAGTCATCGAGGTGCGTGAAGCCTTCAGTCATCTCTGCCATCCGTCGCTAGTCATCGGGCGATAGGTCGATCAGCACAAGCGGGTCGCCCTGCTCGACGCGCGTGACGCCAGGCGGGACAACCGCGAGGGCATGCGCGCGAGCAAGCCCCCCGAGGATATGCGAGCCCTGCGATCCCTCGGGAATCGCGGTCACGCCGTTGCCGTCCACCTGGATCGTCACACGAGCGAACTGGGTCTTGTCGGCGGGCGAGTTGAAGGTGTGCCCGCAGATCGCATCGATCCGCGCGCGTTCGACGCGCGGGCATCCGCGCAGCCGCCGGATCAGGGGGCGCACGAAGACCTCGAAGGAGACATAGGCACTCACGGGATTGCCCGGCAGGGTGACGATCGGCGCCTCGCCCACGTGGCCGAGGCCCTGCGGCATGCCGGGCTGCATGGCCACCTTCACGAACTCCACGCTCCCAGTCTGGGAGAGGACGGACTTGACCGTGTCGTAGGCGCCCATGCTCACCCCGCCGGTGGAGATGATGAGGTCCGACCGGGCTGCCTCTGCCTCGAGAACGGCGCGTAGCGCCTGCTCGTCGTCGCGCACCGGACCCGCACGGTGCGGGATCCCGCCCGCCTCGATCACGGCGGCCATCAGCATGAAGGAGTTGGAGTCGGCGATGCGCCCCTCCGCGAGCGGCTGGCCCGGCTCGACGAGCTCGTCCCCCGTGGACAGCACCGCTACGCGCGGGCGTGGGTGGACGCTCACCTCGCCCCGGCCCGCGGCGGCCAGGAGGGCGACCTGACGAGAGGTGACGACGATTCCCGCGGGAATGAGCGGGTCACCCTCGCGCACGTCTTCGCCCCGAATTCGTACGTGTGCGCCAGGGTCAGCGGCGAGGGTGATCGCGACGGCTTCGGTGCCGCCATCGGTCCACTCGACCGGCACCACGGCGTCAGCGCCCTCGGGGATGCGCGCCCCGGTCATTATGCGTATCGCCGAACCGGGGGCAAGGGCACGCGAGGGAAGATGGCCCGCGGCCACATCGTCGATGACGGGGAGGGTCACCGGAGTCGATTCGCTCGCTCCGGCGAGGTCGGCCGCGCGTACGGCGTATCCGTCCATCGAGGTGTTGTCGAATGACGGAAGTGGCCATGCTGCCGTGACCTCCTCGGCGAGCACGCACCCCAAAGCATCAAGCAGAGGGACGCGCACCGGAGCGAGGGGCGTGCCCAGCGCGAGGGCCGCATCGCGATGGTCGTCTACGCTGCGCATCGCTAGCCGCCTTCGGGATCGAGCACCGTGGGCAGCCAGGCCCGCAGTGCGGGGCCCAGGTCGTCGCGTTCGAGCGCCATCAGGATGTTGGCCTGCAGATAGGAGAGCCGATCCCCCGTGTCATATCGGCGCCCATCGAACAGCACGCCGCGCACGCCCCCGCCCTCTGACGCGGTCATGCGGGCGAGTTCGCGCAGGGCATCGGTGAGCTGGATCTCGCCACCACTGCCCGGTGGGGTCCGCGAGAGGACCGCAAACACCGCCGGGTCGAGGACGTAGCGCCCGATTACGGCAAGACTGCTCGGCGCATCCTGCGCATCGGGCTTCTCCACGAGATCGGTGACGCTGACGACATCGGGCGCGTCGGTGGGGACAGTCGCTGCGCAGCCGTAGAGCGAGATCTGATCGCGCGGCACCTCCATCAGGCACAGCACCGAGCCGCCATGCTGCTCGCGCACGGAGATCATGCGTGCGAGCACGGGATCACGGGGGTCGATCAGGTCATCGCCGAGGAGCACAGCGAAAGGCTCATTGCCCACGTGGTGCTGCGCGGTGAGCACCGCGTGACCGAGGCCGAGCGCATCGCCCTGACGGATGTAGTGCATCTTGGCGAGGTCGTTGGAGGCCATGATGAGGTCCAGTCGATCGACATCGCCCTTGGCCTCGAGCGCGGCCTCGAGTTCGACATTGCGGTCGAAGTGGTCCTCGAGCGGCCGCTTGCTGCGGCCGGTGATCACCACGACGTCAGCGAGGCCCGCGCCCACCGCCTCCTCGACGACGTACTGAATCGAGGGCTTGTCGACGACCGGCAGCATCTCCTTGGGGGTGGCCTTGGTGACTGGAAGGAAGCGCGTGCCGAATCCGGCCGCGGGAATGACTGCCTTCGTGACGCGCACCCCCACACCCTAGGAGAATGGGGCCGTGTCGTCAGCCGAGGCCAAGCAGATGCTGCGCTCCCTCGTGCGCGCGGCTCGTCGGCAGGGGTCCGCAGCCGACCAGGAGTCTCTCGCCTCCACCTGCCTGACTTTCGTCGATAACCTTCCCGGCCCGAAGCGCGTGACCTGCTACGCGTCCTACGGCAGCGAGCCGGGGACCGGCCCCCTCCTGGACGCGCTGGCCGCGGGCGGCTACGAGGTGCTGCTCCCTCGCGTGGTCGGCGACGATCTTGAGTGGGTTCCTGCGGGCGGCGACACGGTCGTCTCGAGCATGGGCATCGCCGAGCCTGCGGGCGCGGCCGCATCTCTTCTCCCGCTGCGCGCGATGCTGGTTCCCGCACTCGCGGTCGGCATCGACGGTGCACGTCTCGGCAAGGGCGGCGGCTACTACGACCGCGTCATCGCCGGCCTGCCCGCCGAGCAGCGGCCGATGGTTATCGCCGTCGTGCGAGATGAGGACGTCATGCCCGTGGCCACCGTGCCCGTGGACGCACGTGACTGCCCGGTGGACGCGATCCTCACTCCCACGCGTGTCATCCCGTGCTCCAGTCCGTGAAGCCCTGCCAGACGGTCACGCCGTCCATGTCGGGCCAGACCACCATGCCGACCGCCAGCCCCGCGGCGGCGGCGGCGACACAGACGACGACCGAGGCAGCGACATTGGCGACCGCGGCACGGCTGTTGCCCTCGCGGGCCAGCACCAAGGTGTCGAGGGCAAACGTCGAAAACGTGGTGAGCGCACCGCAAAAGCCGACGCCGACTAGCAGGAATGTCGCGCGCGGCACACCTGCTATAAGGAAGCCGAGCAGCAGCGAACCCGCGACGTTGGCGACGAGGATGCCGTAGGGGAAACCGGGTGTGCGCCACAGGTAGAGCAGGTAGCGGGCCATGGCACCCGCAGCACCACCCGCAGCGATGAGGGCCAACTCGATCATGGCGCGCTTCCTCGCCGAAGAGCCTGGCCCGCGGTAATGCCCGCCCACGCGGCCAGCAGCGAACCGCCCACCGATGCCACGAGATAGCCCAGCGAGATGGCGTAGTGACCTTCGCGAGCCAGGACCACGAGGTCGACGGCAAACGCGGAGAACGTCGTGAAGCCACCAAGCACGCCGACACCCAGGAACGGCCGCCACAGGCCGTGCCGGGCCGGGTGGGCGAGGACGTATGAGACGAGCACGCCCATCAGAAGGCAGCCGGCGATGTTGACGATCAGAGTTGCCCAGGCAAGGGGCACGGCCATCGCGTCGATGCCAATCTCGACGGCCCAGCGCGCGAGGGTGCCGATGGCACCTCCGAGCGCCACCACCACGAAGGCATCGCCTCGCGAAGGCTCGGCCCGTGGCATGCGCTAGTCGTCGCGGCGCTGGAACAGGATGAGGGCCGGCATCGCGAGCACGAGGAACCACAGCAGGAACACGCCGAGGTGCCCCCACGCCTCCAGGCCCTCGGCGTTGACACCGGCGGTGGCCCCGGTGAAGGGCAACGCCCAGTCGATCCAGCCCCAATCGAGCACGAATGCCACCGCGCTGATGATGGGCTCGACGAGTACGGCGAACACGATTGGCAGGATGATACCCAGCGGCTGATTGCGAGTCAGTGCGGTGATGGCAAAGGCCATTAGCGAGAAGATGACGACGTAGATCACTCCGCGAAGTCCCGGAAGGCCGAGGGCCGTCTCCTCCCAGACGAATCCCTGTCCCGCGAGGGCACTGCCGAGCGCCCCGCCCACGACCATGGCCGCGATTGCCAGCACCGCGGCCACGATGATGACGGCGATGACCATGAGCGCCTTGGCGACGAAGACCGGCGTGCGGCGCGGGTAGGTCGACAGCGTGATGCGGATGAGCCCGTGCCGGTATTCCTGCCCGAAGGCGGCAGCCCCGATCGTGCACAGGACCGCGGCGGTGAGGGGCAGGAAGCCCGCGAAGCCGGCGGTGCCGGCTCCCTCCGGTGGACCGCCTGCCTCCGAGCCAGCGGCGTTGACGATCCACGTCACGAACAGCGCGAGTCCTGCGGGCACGAGGGCGCCGAGGGCCATCAGCGCCCACGTCGACTTCACTGTCGAGATGCGCACCCACTCGTAGCGCAGCGGCCCCCTCATGACGACTCCCCGAACGCAAAATCCTGCGCATCGCCGGTGAGTTCCAAGAAGGTGTCCTCGAGGCTTGCCTTGCGCTGGGTCAACTCGCGCAGCGCGATGCCTGCATCAAAGGCAAGCCGGCCGATCTCATCCGTGGTCAGGCCCGTCACCGCGAGGCCGTCGTCACCGTCGCGATCCACCTGGACCCCCGCACCGCGAAGAGCGTCGGCCAGGCGGCCCGAGTCGGCACTGCGCACGAGCACGTCGCTGCGTTGCGAGACCAGCTCGTTGATGGTGCCGTCGGCGACCAGGCTGCCCTTCGCAATGACGACCACGTGCTGAGCCATGAGCTGCATCTCGGTCAGGAGGTGGCTCGAGACCAGAACGGCGTTGCCCTGCGCGGCGTAGGCGCGCAGGAACTCGCGGAGCCACTGGATGGACTGCGGATCGAGGCCGTTGGCGGGCTCATCGAGCATGAGCGCTCGCGGGTTGGCGAGCACGGCCCCGGCCAGGCCAAGTCGCTGGGCCATACCGAGCGAGAAGCCCTTGGGTCGCTTGTCGGCGACATCGGTCAGCCCCACCATCGCGAGGACCTCCTCGATGCGCGACTTAGGCAGTTTGGCATCGGTGGCGAGCATGCGGAGGTGGTCGTGCGCCGTGCGACCTGGCAGGAAGGGCCGAGCGTCAAGATGCGTGCCCACCACCTCGCTTGCGTGCGGGTGCTGGATGAGCGGCTTGCCGTCGAAGAGCGTGCTGCCCGCGCCACGATCGAGACCGAGCATGAGCCGCATGGTGGTGGACTTGCCCGCACCATTGGGGCCGAGGAAGCCCGTGACGACGCCGTCGGGGACCTCGAAGGAGAGGTCATCGACGGCGCGCACCGATCCGAAGGACTTGCCCAGCCCTTGGGCGACGATGGCCATGGCTGGACCCTAGCGCCGCCGGGCAGCCCTCATCGCACTTCGCCCACAGCCATCGCGGTCGTTAGCACTCCCTCGTCTTGAGTGCTAAAATCCCGGCACCATCCAGGGAGGGATAGTGCCGACGTATCAATACGCCTGCACCGCCTGCGACCATGACCTCGAGGCGGTCCAGTCGTTCATCGACGACCCGCTGACCGAGTGCCCGGAGTGCGGAGGCGCACTGCGCAAGGTCTTCGGCAACGTCGGCGTCGTCTTCAAGGGCTCGGGCTTCTACCGCACCGACTCGCGCGGCAAGTCCGAATCATCATCGACATCGCCGGACGCCACCGAGGCGAAGAAGTCCGATTCGACGACGGCCCCCAAGACCGAGTCGTCGAGCACGTCCACCGGCTCGTCCACTCCCTCCCCCAGCGGCACCACCGCCGCCTAGCCTGTGGACAGTCGTCGACGCCTTCGCGCGAGGGCGACTAGCGTCCTTGGTCCATGGATGTCCGTAGCCTTCGTCGGCGACTGACCTACCTACAGCGACGTCATCGCCGTGGGCTCGCCGCCATTCTCGCATTCGCCGCCACCTTGGGTGTGCTCGCCGTAGTGCGTCCGTCGCCGCCCGCCTCCGTCAGTGTGCTCGTCGCGTCGCACAACCTCCCAGCCGGCGCGACACTCGCCTCCGACGACGTGCGCATCGCCGAGGTGCCCGCTGACATCCTGCCTCCCGGAGCATTCACCAGCGCCGATGACCTCAGCGGTCGCACCCTCAGCGCGCCCATGAGCGCGGGCGAGGTGGTCACGTCGACGCGTCTCGCCGACGCAGCCCTGTCCTACGAAGAGGGGATCTACGCCGTTCCGCTGCGGCTGGCCGACGCTGAGGTGGCGGGCCTGCTGGCACCCGGCGTCGTCATCGACATCGTCCGCGATGAACGTGGGCGTGTCGAGGTGATTGCCCAGGCGGTGCGCGTGATCACGGTGCCGCGCCGGGGCGCCATCAACTCGATGGGCAGCTCGCCCAACTCGACTCCCGGTAGCCTCATCCTCGTCGCCGCTGATCGCACGACGGCGATACGGCTAGCGGCAGCCGGTACCGCCGGCGATCTCGCAGCCATCATGCGCTGAGAGCGCCGCAGTCAACGGGAGAGGGCATGATCAAGGGGTTCAAGGAGTTCGTCTTCCGCGGCAACGTCATCGACCTGGCAGTTGCCGTCGCCGTGGGCACGGCACTAGCGGCGCTCGTCGCCGCGGTGACCAAGGCCCTCATCGAGCCCCTCGTGGGATGGGTCCTGCACTTCATCGGCGGAAGTGACGGGGTCGGCGGCACGATCCTCCTGTCGGACGGCTACGAAATCGACTTCGCCCTGCTCATCGGCGCGATCATCACGTTCTTCACCACACTCGTGGCGCTCTACTTCTTCTTCGTGGCACCCATGAACAAGTACCGCGCTCTGACCGGCCAGGGCAGCATCGACACCCGCCCACCCGATGTCCAGCTGCTCGAGGAGATCCGCGACCTGCTCAAGGAGCAGCAGGCCAAGGGCGGGACATCTAACTGAGAGGCGCAGCGCCGGCCAGCCTCCTGTGGCGGCTTTCAAAGGTGTGGTGAAACCACCGCTAGGAGTAGTGCGGTGGCACCTGCTCGAGGTAGTGGCGATCGTCGAAGCCGTCGATCCCCTCGTCTGTGGTGATATCCGGCAGGAGCGTGACATCGAGGGGTGAGGGGGCGACTCGCGACGACTCGACCGCCTCCAGGGCGCCTTCGAAAGCCGAGGCCAGGAGGCCAAGGTCAGCGTCGGTGACGACGAACGACGGAGACACCTGAATGGCCCCGGATGCAAGGGTGCGCGTGAGCACTCCGCGCTCTCGCAGACCGGTCAGCACTCGCGGGGGCACGCCCTCGGCGATCGCATCCGGCGTGAAGTCCACGGCGGCCAGCACACCCACCCCCGCGCGCACCTCGCTAACGACATCGAACGCCGTGAGAGGGCTCAGTGCGCGGGCAAGCGAGTGCTGAAGTACCGCGGCCGTGTCAACGAGGTGCTCCTCGTCGAGGATGTCGAGATTGGCCATGGCTGCGGCGGCTCCCGCGGCATGCGCGGAGTACGTATAGCCATGCCGCCACATCACCGGTGCCGGGCCGGGTGTCCAGAAGGGTTCGGCTACCCGGCCAGACACCAGGACGGCGCCGAGGGGCACGTAGCCGCTCGTCACGCCCTTGGCACTGAGGAGGACGTCGGGATCGAGACTCCAGCGAGTCGAGGCGAACATGTCACCGGCGCGCCCGTAACCGCTGATGACCTCGTCGGCCACGAAGAGCACATCGCGCTCGCGACACGCCTCCCGCACGCGGTCGAGGTAGCCCTCCGGCGGCGCATAGACCCCCCCCGCTCCGATGATGGGCTCGCAGAAGAACGCCGCGACGTCATCGCGCTGGTCGAGCAGGTCGATCAGGGCATCCGCGTCGCTCCAGTCGATCTGCAGCACAGCGGGATCAAGGTCGCCATGGCCCTGCCGATTGGCCGGGATACCCGCCAAGCTGGTGCCCGCGAGATGCATGCCGTGATAGGCGTGCGTGCGCGTGACGATGACATTGCGGT
Organism: Actinomycetota bacterium; assembly: GCA_016870515.1. Lineage (GTDB taxonomy): Bacteria > Actinomycetota > Actinomycetes > S36-B12 > S36-B12 > Mxb001. The sequence continues at coordinate 33,799 of VGBL01000006.1, forward strand.
GCGGCGATCCGACCTCCGCCCAGTAGCGACGCGCGAGCTTGACCGCGGTGTCGACCGAGTCAGATCCGCCGCTGGTCAAGAACACCTTCGCGTCCGCCAGGGGTGCGAGGGCGGAAAGGCGCTCAGCGAGTTCGAGTGCTGGCCGAGTCGCCAGGTCGCCGAATGCCGAGTAGGCGGCCAGCGTGCTCATCTGTCGTGCAGCGGCCTCGGCGATGCGCGTGCGCCCGTGTCCCACATTGCAGTACCACAGGCCCGCCGATGCATCGAGGTAGCGCCGGCCGGACTCATCTGTGACCCAGGCACCCTCGCCGGAGGCCAGCACGAGTTCGCCCTTGGCGGAGACCGCGGCCATGTCGGCGAAGGGATGCCAGAGGGCGGTCTGCGGGTGCGAGGTCACGCGGCCAGGCTAGCGTGGCGCACATGCGCATCGTCCTGTTCGGCGCCACCGGATACACCGGTCGGCTGACCGCCGAGGCCATGGTGCGGGCGGGCCTCGCACCCGTGCTCGCCGGTCGCCACCACGATGCAGTGGCCAGGCTCGCCGATCGCCTCGCGCCGCTTGCCCCGTCGCGCGACACCGAGCCCCGCATCGCGCTCGCCGACGTCTCGGATCCCGCGAGCGTGCGTGCACTGCTCGAATCGCCGTCCGACGTCCTCGTGACGACGGTGGGGCCGTTCATCGACCTTGGCGCTGCCGCCGTCGAGGCCGCCATCGACGCGGGTGCGGCCTACCTCGATTCGACCGGCGAGCCGCCCTTCATACGCCGCGTCTTCGACGAGTGGGGGCCGCGCGCGAAGTCGACAGGGGCGCGACTGATGACGGCCTTCGGCTACGACTACGTGCCCGGCAATCTCGCGGGCGCACTCGCCCTCAGGCGCTGCCGAGAGGCGGGGGTGCCCGCTGCGCGCGTCGACATCGGCTATTTCATCGATGGCCAATTCGCTATCAGTTCGGGCACCCGGGCCAGTGCCGTGGGCGTCCTGCTCGCCCCGTCCTACGGCTTCAGTTGCGGCACGGTCGTCGAGAGGCGCTCACCCGGCGGCCGCACGCGCACCTTCGACCTCGGTCGCGGTCGCAAGTGGACCGGCCTTCCCGTCGCGGGCAGCGAGCATCTGTCGCTCTCTCGCGTGGACCCGGCGCTGACCGACGTGGACGTGTGGCTCGGCTGGGCGGGCCGCTGGACAAAGCCCGCGTCCTACGCCGGCACGGCATTGGGTGCGCTTGCTGGAATCCCCGGGCTAGGCAGCGGCGCAACGAGCTGGGTGAGCAGACGAGCCGCGCGCACGACCGGAGCCGGGCCCGACGCAGCCGCCCGCGCCGCCGCGCGCACGATCGTGCAGGCCGATGCGAGTGATCCGGTCGGCCGAGAACTGGCATCGGTGCGACTGGAGGGCCCGTCGCCCTACGACCTCACGGCCGACCTCCTCGCGTGGGGTGCCGCGATGGCAGCGACGCGCACGGTTGCCCCTGGCGCTCACGGCCCCGTCGATGCCTTTGACCTCGAGGCACTCGAACGCGGATGCTCCGACATGGGCCTGGTTGCCGTCACATGAGCACCGCGCTCGAAGAGGCTGCGTGGCGCGAGCGGCAACGCGATCACGCGGAGCGCGTGAGGCCATGGGTCGAGCCGCGCCTCGAACGGCGGCGTCACGGTCGGCGCCACCCCGTCGACGACTTCCTCTTCGACTACTACACCTTCCGCCCCGGTCAACTCGCCACCTGGCACCCGGGGGTCGGTGTTGCCCTCACCGGCGAGGTGAGCGAGTGGGAGTTCGTTCGCGGCTATGCCGTCGGTGACGGTCGGGCACACGTCGATCCGAAGGCGATTCCCTTCGACTCGCTTCGTGCGTTCGCCGAGCTCCTGCGTCTGACCTCGCAGCGCGAGCCGCAGCACGGCTGCTTCGGTCGGCATGAGTGGGCCATGGTCTATCGGCTGCCACAGGACGAGATCCGACACGCGGCCTGGCCGCTTCGCGTCGCAGCGCAGGAGATCGCCGACGTCGTCGAGTCCTCTCCCCTGCGCTGCACACACTTCGATGCGTTCCGCTTCTACTCTCCCGGGGCGCGACCGCTCAACGTCGTCACGCCCACGCGGGCGACCCAGCCCGACCTCGAGCAGCCCGGCTGCCTGCACGCCACGATGGACCTCTACAAGTGGGCGTTCCGCTCCTACCCCGTGGTCGGTGCCGACCTGACGGCCGATTGCTTCGAGTTGGCCCGAGAGGTGCGCAACGTCGACATGCGCGTGGCTCCCTACGACCTCACCCCGCTGGGGCTCGCGCCCATCCACATCGAGACAGCCGAGGGGCGGGCCGAGTTCGTGCGGCACCAGAAGGCGTTCGCCTTGCGCGGGGCCGATCTTCGCCAGCGCCTCCTTGGCGTCATTGACGCAGCGCTCGCCTCCCTGACGCCCGTATGACACCGCAGTCCGCGGGAGTCGCCCTGATCAGGCTCGCCGCCGTCGCACTGGCCGGCGTCAGCATGGGGCTCGTGCTCGCCACGTTCGGCACGGGGGCCTCGTCTGCCGACGAGGAAGCCGGGCTCGCGACCGTGCAGGTTGCCGTGCTGTTCTTCGGACCCATTGCCGCGCTGCTTACGCTGACTTTCATCGTCGTGCTGGCACTCACCCGCCCAGCATCGATGGCCATGCCATCGCGTCGGCGCGCCGCTCGGAGCGTCTGCGTGGCCTACGGCGTAGCCGGACTACTGGCGGGTGTTGCGCTCATGTCATTGGCCTGGGCATTGATCGGCAGCGTCGTCGCAGCCGGCTGTTCGGCCGGCGCCTGGTGGATGCTGCGAGAGCAGCCCGCCAGGGGCCGGCCCCGTGTCTAGGCAGGGCGCGGCACGCCTCGTTGGTCGAGTTCGGCCACGATGCGCGCGTAGCGCTCATCGATCCTGCGCGCAGTCTTCTCGTCATAGTCGCGACGCCAGCGCCCCACATGAGCCTGCTGGGGAAGGACCTTCCCGTCGAACCATCGGCGCGTGCGGCGCGTGGGCTCGAGGCCGAGGGCACCGAGCAGCCGTTCGAGGGTCTTATCGCGGCTGGCAACCGCGAGTTCGTGCAGTTCGATGCGAACGACGCTCCCCGGCGGACTCGCCTGCTCCGCGCGCCAGGCCTCGATCATTCGGTCACGCCAGGCATCGAGGCCGGCGAAGACCTCGGTGGGCCCGAAGTGCTTGGAGACAAACGATGCTGCGACGTCGCGGCCGTCACGCATCATGTGGACCACCACGCCGTCGGGGAAGAGGGCCAGCACACGATCAGCCGCTCGCGCATTGGCCGGGGTCGTGTCGACCCAACGCAGGCCCGGGTCTCGCTTGGTCCGCGCCGAGACGATCGTCTCGGTAAAGCGGCGGGACGCGGCATAGGAATCGGTGGGGAACTCGGCGAGGTAGCGATCGCACACGACGGTCATCTCATCGCGGGTCAGCTTGCGAAGAAGGCCGCCCACCGCACCGGAGGGCTTCACCCGCTCGTACCAGTGGTTCCACAGCGTGTCGACTACCTGCTCCGGCGTGACCGTGCGCCCGGAGGTCTGGCGACCCGTAGCCGTGGCATATGCCTCCGCGACGCCTCCGGCCGATGCGATGAAACGCAGTTCGCGAGGATTGGTCGTGCGCAGGTCGCGATGCGAGCCCAGGAGCCTGCCGGCGATCGTCGTGCCACTGCGACCGGTGCCACCCACGAAGATCGGTCGAACGGGGGCGTCGCGAACGACGACCTCTCCTTCGACTCTCACTTGCGCTTGCGATTGGCTCGCGCCGCCCGGCGACGCTCCGCCCGGCTGGCATTGGGACCGACCTCGACGGGATCCTCTCCGTCAGATAGCAGTGCCTCGCGAGCCACGCCTCCCTCGGCCGTGGGCGCGGAGTACTGCAGCAATGGGGGCCGAGACGGGCCAAGGCCCTTGGCGGCCACGATCGGCGTCGGGGCTCGGCCCGGCGCCGCCTGCGCCTTGGCCGCCGCCGCGATGGCTGCCACAGCCTCCTCCGCGCTCGGCGCGGGTTCCGCGGGCTGTTCGAGTTCGGGTGCTTGAGTTTGGACCTCGACATTGAAAATGAAGCCGACGGTCTCTTCTTTGATCCCGTCCATCATCGCCATGAACAGGTCGTAGCCCTCGCGCTGGTATTCGATGAGGGGATCGCGCTGGGCCATCGCGCGCAGGCCGATGCCGTCGCGCAGATAGTCCATCTCGTAGAGGTGCTCGCGCCACTTGCGATCGAGGACCGACAGGATGACCCGCCGCTCGACTTCGCGCATGACCTCTTCGCCGAGCTGCTCCTCACGGCGGTCGTAGGCCAGGTGCGCATCATTGCTGAGTTCCTCGACCAAGAACTCGGTGGTGAGGCCGGCGCGGCCCCCACCGGACTGCTCCTCCAACTGCTCGACCGTGACGCCGACGGGAAAGAGCTGGCCAAGCGCCGTCCAGAGCTGTTCGAGGTCCCAGTCCTCAGGGTAGCCCTCCGTGGTGGCGCCGCGCACGTAGCCTGCAACGACCTCGTCGAGGAAGCCCCGCACCTGCTCGTGGATGTCGGCACCTTCGAGGACGTCACGGCGCTCGGCATAGATCACCAGGCGCTGGCGATTGAGGACGTCGTCGTACTTCAGCACGTCCTTGCGGATCTCAAAGTTCTGCGCTTCGACGGATGTCTGCGCGGAGCGGATGGCATTGCTCACCATCTTGGCCTCGATCGGCTGGTCGTCGGGGACGTTGAAGCGGCGGAGGAAGGCATCGACCATATCGGCCTTGAACAGGCGCATGAGGTCGTCCTCAAGCGACAGGTAAAAGCGTGACTCGCCCGGGTCGCCCTGGCGACCGGATCGACCGCGCAACTGATTGTCGATACGACGCGACTCGTGGCGCTCGGTGCCGAGGACGTATAGACCGCCCCGCTCCACCACCTCGTCGTGCTCGTTCTCGACGGAGGCCTTGGCGGCGGCGATCGCCTCGGGCCACGCGCTCTCGTATCCCTCGGGATCCTCGATAGGGTCGACACCGCGGCGCTCGAGCTCCTGGGCGGCCCGGAACTCCGGGTTGCCGCCCAGCATGATGTCGGTGCCCCGACCGGCCATGTTGGTGGCAACCGTGACCGCGCCCTTGCGACCCGCCTCGGCCACGATCGATGCCTCGCGCTCGTGGTTCTTGGCGTTGAGCACCTCATGGCGTACGCCGCGCATCTTCAACTCATGGGAGATGAGCTCGCTCTTCTCGACGCTCGTGGTGCCCACGAGGACCGGCTGGCCGAGCCTATTGCGCTCCTCGATGTCATCGATGACGGCGGAGTACTTCGAGGTTTCGGTGCGGTAGACGACATCTGCTTCATCCATTCGCACCATGGGGCGATTGGTGGGGATCGGCACGACACCGAGATTGTAGATCTGGTGGAACTCGTTGGCCTCGGTCATTGCCGTGCCGGTCATGCCGGAGAGCTTGTCGTACAGACGGAAGTAGTTCTGCAGGGTGATGGTGGCCAGGGTCTGGTTTTCGGCCTTGATCTCGACGCCTTCCTTCGCCTCGATCGCCTGATGCAGCCCCTCGTTGTAGCGCCGCCCCTTGAGCAGACGCCCCGTGTGCTCGTCGACGATCAGGATCTCGCCGTCAAGGATGACGTAATCGCGATCGCGCTTGAAGAGCTCCTTGGCCCGGATGGCGTTGTTGAGGAAGCCGACCAGCGGAGTGTTGACCGTGTCATAGAGGTTGTCGATGCCCAGCTGGTCTTCGACCTTGTCGATGGCCTCCTCGAGCACGCCGATGGTCTTCTTCTTCTCGTCGACCTCGTAGTCCTGATCGCGCTTGAGCATGGTCGCCATTCGTGCGAACTCGGCGTACCACTTCGTGGGCTGGTCGGCGGGGCCGCTGATGATCAGGGGTGTCCGGGCTTCGTCGATGAGGATCGAGTCGACCTCGTCGACGACCGCGAAGTTGTGCCCCCGCTGGACCATCTCGTCCTTCGACCACGCCATGTTGTCGCGCAGGTAGTCGAAGCCGAATTCGTTGTTGGTGCCGTAGGTGATGTCTGCCGCATAGGCCACGCGACGCTCCGCCGGCGTCATGTGGGCGAGGATCACGCCCACCTCGAGACCAAGGAACCGGTGGATGCGGCCCATCCATTCGCTATCGCGCTCGGCGAGGTAGTCGTTGACCGTGACGACGTGCACTCCCTTGCCGCTGAGTGAATTCAGGTAGCAGGGCAGCGTGGCCACGAGAGTCTTGCCCTCGCCCGTGCGCATCTCGGCGATGTTGCCCAGGTGAAGCGCGCCACCGCCCATGATCTGCACGTCGTAGTGGCGCTGGCCGAGGGTGCGCCTGGCTGCCTCGCGCACAGTGGCGAAGGCCTCCGGCAGCAGGTCGTCGAGGGTCTCTCCGTCGGCAAGCCGCCTGCGGTATTCCGGGGTGAGGGCCTTGAGCTCCTCGTCGGTCATGGCGAGGAAGTCCTCCTCGATGGCATTCACCTGCTTGGCGATGCTCTCCAGGGTGCGAAGGGTCTTGCCCTCACCGGCGCGAAGGATCTTGTCGAAGATGCCCACCGCAGCAGTCTAGACGGGGCCCCTGGGGACGATCTCCACGAATCCCTCCTGGGCGGCCCGCACGACCGCTTCAGTGCGTGAGTGCACCTGAAGCTTCTCGTGAAGGCTGCGGACGTGGTTCTTCACGGTGTTCTCGCTGATGAACAGCTCATCGGCGATCGCGCGATTGCCAAGCCCGCGGCCCATGAGTTCCAGCACCTGGCGCTCACGGCGCGTCAGCGCGGGCACGCTGCCCCGCGCAGCTGTGCCCGCCTGCTCCCACAGCGCGCCCCGATCACCGGCGGCGAGATCCGACCGCCCCTGAGCGGCCGATGACACCACCCTGGCGAGTACGTCTTCGTCGACATCGCGATCGATGATGCCTATTGCGCCCGCGCTCAGTGCGACCGTGAGGTCGAGGGCACCTCCCTCGCGGCCGACGACAACCACGGCGATGTCGTCGCGCGAGGCCCGGATCGCCCGGACACCACGGAGCGCGCCATCGTCGAGCGCGACATCCCACAGGCAGACGCAGCGCCCGGCCAAGCGGACCACTGCCTCGGCATCGGCCGGCTCGCCGATCACCGACACCCCGGGCGTTGCCTCGAGGACGGCGCGAACGCCGCGTCGGAAAATGGGCGATGCGTCAGCGATCGCCACACGCACGTCATCGCTCACCCCCGCAACGCTAGCGTGACCGGTGCCCGGACTTCCGCAAAGTCGCGGCGATAGCGGCTGCGAGCTGAGGCGGGCGACCAGATTCGGTGAGGGCTCGCGCAGCCTCCGCGAGAGTGGCACCCGTGGTGACGATGTCATCGACGAGGACGATCGCTCCGCTGCGGATCGCGCCCCGGACGCTCATCGCACCGCTCAGGTTGGCCTGGCGCGCTCGAGCGTCAAGCACAGCCTGATCGCGCGGTGTGCGCACGAGCACCAGCGATGAGCGCACCGATGCGCAGATCCCCCCGGCGCGTAACTCTCGCGCGGCCGCTCGCGCCACCCGGGCGAGCACGTCCTCGCCGCGAGCGCGCAAGGAAGGGCGCGATGGTGGAATCGGCACGAGCACGGCGTGCCCGACAATCCCGCTCGCCTGCAGTCCCGCCGAGACCGCGGATGCGAGCACCATGCCCAGGGCTCCCGCCATCCCGCGCTGACCACGCTCCTTCCACTCCAGGATCGCCTGGCGCGCCGGCCCCTCGTACGGCACGGCCGCGTAGACGGGCGGACAGCCCGACGGGCACGGGCTCGGGCGATGCGCGAAGGGATCAGCCCCCAGTCGCCCGGCACACGCTCGGCACAAGACGTCAGCGGGCTCGCGGCAGACGAGGCATTCGCGTGGATGGACCAGGTCGAAGGCATCGGCCATCAGCCGGGAGAGCGGGCCGCTCGGTCGGACGTGACGCACGGGACAGGTGTGCCACGACCCATCCCCGCGGTCTAGGCAGGGGAGCCAGCCTGTGGAGAGGCGGGGATGCCGATCGCGAGTATGCTGGGCGAACCTGCCGGGAACCATCGAAGCCTCGTGACGTTCGCCGGGTCACTTCACGCAAAGTCCGAGGTGTACGTCTATGTCCTCTTTGACCCCCGATTTCAAGGTCGCCGACCTCTCGCTCGCTACTTTCGGCCGCGACGAGATTCGGCTCGCCGAGCATGAGATGCCCGGCCTCATGGCCATGCGGGCCGAATTCGGCCCGACCCAGCCCCTGAAGGGCGCCCGCATCACCGGATCCCTCCACATGACGATCCAGACCGCCGTGCTCATCGAGACGCTCGTCGCGCTCGGCGCCGAGGTGCGCTGGGCATCGTGCAACATCTTCTCGACCCAGGATCACGCCGCGGCGGCAGTCGTCGTCGGCCCCAACGGCACTCCCGACAGTCCCCAGGGCGTGGCCGTCTACGCTTGGAAGGGCGAGACCCTTCCGGAGTACTGGTGGTGCACCGAGCGGGTCCTCATGTGGCCTGACGGTGGCGGCCCCAACATGATCCTCGACGACGGCGGCGATGCCACGCTCCTGGTCCACAAGGGCAAGGAGTTCGAGGCCGCCGGTGTCGTGCCCAGCACGGACCCCACGGACTCCGAGGAGTACGCCGTGATCCTCGACGTCCTTCGTCGTTCGCTGAGCGAGGACCCGCAGCGTTGGACCCGCATCGCGGCCGGTATCCGCGGCGTGACCGAGGAGACCACCACCGGTGTCCATCGCCTCTACGAGATGGCAAACGAGGGGCGCCTGCTGTTCCCGGCCATCAATGTCAATGACTCGGTCACCAAGTCGAAATTCGACAACAAGTACGGCTGCCGCCACTCGCTCGTCGACGGCATCAACCGCGCGACCGACACCCTCATCGGCGGCAAGGTCGCCGTCGTCGCCGGCTACGGCGACGTCGGCAAGGGCAGCGCCGACTCGCTCCGCGGCCAGGGGGCCCGCGTCATCGTCGCCGAGATCGACCCCATCTGCGCTCTCCAGGCGGCCATGGACGGCTACCAGGTGGCGACGATCGAGGATGTCATCGACACCGCCGACATCTTCATCACCGCTACCGGCTGCAAGGACGTCATCACCGCGGAGCACATGAAATCCATGAAGCACCAGGCCATCGTCGGCAACATCGGGCACTTCGACAACGAGATCGACATGGCCGGTCTGGCGCAGGTGCCCGGCGTGGTGTGCCGCACGATCAAGCCGCAGGTCGACGAGTGGGCGTTCCCCGACGGACACTCGATCATCGTGCTGTCCGAGGGACGCCTGCTCAACCTCGGCAACGCGACCGGCCACCCGTCGTTCGTCATGTCCAATTCCTTCACCAACCAAGTGCTGGCCCAGCTCGAGATCTTCACGCAGCCGGATGCATACCCCATAGGCGTCTACGTGTTGCCGAAGCACCTCGACGAGAAGGTCGCGCGACTGCATCTCGACGCTCTCGGCGTCCACCTCACCGAGTTGACCAAGCAGCAGGCCGAATACATGGGTGTCGACGTCGCCGGCCCCTACAAGCCCGAGCACTACCGCTACTAGGACACGCGGAAAGACCGGCGGTCATGGAGCAACCCGCGCCGCCGGTCCCTCGCGTGCGCCCCCCCGCCGACTACCCCGGGTGCCCCACCACGGTCGACCTGGCGCTGCGCGCCGGACTATCGCTGCGCGCTCCGCGCTGGGGCATCGTCGACTTCCTGATCAGCCTCCTGGGCTTCGTCATCCTGTCCGTGCCGATCGTCCTCATCGGCGAGTCGGTTGACCTCCCGCTGTCGATGATCGTCATCCTCGGCACGGTCGTCCCGTGGATCGCTCTGGGTGGCTGGCCCCTCATCACGACGTGGTTCAAGGGCAACGGCCCGCGCATCGACCTCGGTCTCCGGCTGACCTGGGGCGACCTGGGATGGGGGGTGCTCGGGGGCTTCGCAGCGCTGATCATCGGTGGTGTCATCGCCGTCGGGCTGCAAGCGCTGATCCCCGACCTCAACTCTGCCGCCGCGGAGGTCGGCGAGGAACTCAAGGCCGACTCTTCCATCGCCGTCATGGCCATCTTCGCCCTCTGCATTGGCATCGGTGCTCCAATCGTGGAGGAACTGGCCTTTCGCGGATTGGGCTACGGCGCACTGCGCAAGCGCGGGGTTCCCACTCTGTGGGTCATCGTCATCACCACGGTCGTATTCAGCCTCTTCCACCTGGAGCTGACCCGGATTCCGATCCTGCTGGCCAGCGGCGCAATACTCGGGATCCTGCGCTGGCGGACACGCGGCCTGGGTGCCCCGATCGTGGCTCATGCCGTCAACAACCTGCCAGGAGCGGCATTCCTGCTCCTGGGGTGACACCATGGTCGACATGAGAGGCAGGGTCCTGGTCGTCGATGACGACGTCGCGCTGGCCGAGATGCTCGGAATCGTCCTGAGCGGTGAGGGTTTCGACGCCACGTTCTGCACCGATGGGGCACTCGCCCTCGACGCCTTTCGCGACAGCAGGCCCGACGTCATCCTGCTCGATCTCATGCTGCCTGGCATGGACGGCGTCGACGTCTGCCGGGCCATCCGCGCCGAGTCCGGCGTCCCCATCGTCATGCTGACCGCGCGCACAGACACCGTCGACGTGGTGCTCGGCCTAGAGTCAGGTGCCGACGACTACGTCGTCAAGCCATTCAAGCCCAAGGAGCTCGTCGCCCGACTGCGCGCGCGAATTCGACGTACGGACGAGCCGGGCGTCGGCACTCTCAGCATCGGCGACCTGACCATCGACGTGGCTGGCCATTCAGTGCGCCGCGGCGACGCTGTCCTTTCGCTGACGCCGCTGGAGTTCGACCTGCTCGTCTGCCTTGCGCGCACGCCGTGGCAGGTCTTCACACGCGAGGTGCTCCTGCAGGAAGTCTGGGGCTACCGGCATGCCGCTGACACCCGCCTGGTGAACGTCCACGTCCAGCGCCTGCGCGCGAAGATCGAGCACGATCCGGAGCACCCGCAGATCGTGCTGACCGTGCGCGGCGTGGGGTACAAGGCCGGACCGCCATGACCCTCGGCCCGACGAGCCCGCCCGCTCCGCGGACTCGGACGGCACGCACCGGGCCACGCCCGACCCGTGTTTGGCGCCAGTCGCTTCTGCTGCGGGTCACTGTCACCACCCTGGTGCTCTCGCTCATCGTCGTCGGCCTTCTCGGCTTGCTCCTGCTGTCGCGCATCACGACCGGCCTCCTCGAGTCCGCCGAGCGCACGGCGATCACCGAGGCGAGCGCGGGCCTGTCCGACGCGCAGCGGCTATCCAGCGCCGCCGACACCGGCGGCTCCACAGCGTCGCCGTCGAGCATCGTCGACACGATCGTGGCATCGCTCGCGACGCGAGCCGGTTCTCCCCCGCAGTACGACGTACTCCTACTCGCCGACGACGCTGAGCTCTCCGGCGCTCCCGAGCGCGGCACCAACCTGGTGTCGGATGAGAGCGTGCCGCCCACGCTGCGTGACGCGGTCACAACATCGGGCCGGCAGTCGTGGACCTACACCGAGATCCGCTACCTCGATGGACGCGCCGTGCCGGGCATCGTGGTTGGCGCTCCCCTGAGCATCTCCAGCGTCGCCGCGTATGAGCTGTACTACCTCTTCCCGCTCACCGAGCAGTCCAGCACGCTCGACCTGGTGAGGAGTGCCGTCGTCGGCACGGGCATACTTCTCGTCCTCCTCCTCGGCGCCATTGCCGTCATCGTCACGCGTCAGGTGGTGGCCCCGGTCCGGTCGGCCGCTCGCACCGCCGAGCAGTTCTCCGAGGGCCACCTCAGCGAGCGGATGCAGGTGCGCGGCGAGGATGACCTCGCGCGCTTGGCCACGTCATTCAACGAGATGGCCACCAGCCTCGAGGATCAGATCCATCGACTCGAGAACCTCTCGGCCGTGCAGCAAAGATTCGTCTCCGACGTGTCACACGAGTTGCGCACGCCGCTCACGACCATCCGCATGGCCGCCGACGTCCTCTTCGAATCCCGCGACGCGTTCGACCAGCCCACCGCACGCGCCGCCGAGCTCCTGCAGACCCAACTCGATCGCTTCGAAAACCTGCTAGCGGACCTGCTCGAGATCTCGCGCTACGACGCGGGGGCCGCCATCCTCGATCTGGAGACCGTCGACCTCGACGACCTCGTCGCCCGAGCGGTGGAGGGTGTGCGCCCGCTGGCCGATCGTCGCGCGACCCGTATCTCGGTAGAGACCCAGTCGACACCCCTGCCGGTCGAATGCGATCCGCGTCGAATCGAGCGCGTCCTGCGCAACCTGCTCGACAACGCGGTTGAGCACGGCGAGGGCGAGCCGATCGACATCACGCTCGGAGGTGACGACGACGCCGTGGCGGTCACCGTGCGCGACCACGGAGTCGGACTCGCCGACGACCAGATCCAGCACGTCTTCGATCGCTTCTGGCGAGCAGATCCGGCGCGCGCGCGCCAGACCGGCGGCACCGGGCTGGGTCTTGCGATTGCCCTGGAGGACACCCGGCTCCACGCGGGGATGCTCGACGCGTGGGGCCGACCGGGCCAGGGGGCGTGCTTCCGGCTCACCCTGCCGCGCCGCGCTGACGTGCTGCTCGACGCTTCGCCGCTTCCGCTCCCCGACGACGGCGAAAACCACGACGCTCCCGTCGACGCGGTGGTGCTGGAGGACGCGCGATGAGACCGGGAGCGCTGGCGCCTTTGCTCGCCGTCGCGGCCCTGGTCGCCGGGTGCGCCAGTATCCCTACCTCCGGTCCCATCCAGCAGGGACCGGAGGTTCCCGATGGGCAGGCCGACCAGGTCATTCGCGTCATCGTGCGGCCACCTCAACCTGACATGACGCCCACTCAGATCGTGTCGGGCTTCATCGAGGCATCCGCGTCCTTCGAGGACGACCACGCCATCGCGCGCCAGTACCTCACCGCCGATGCGGCCACCTCGTGGAACCCAACCGTGGGCACCCGCGTCTACGACGGCGTTCCGACCCTCGCGCCCAACGGCCCCGCCGACGTGGACATGACAGCAACGCTGGCCGGGTCCGTCACGGCCGACGGGCATTTCCAGGTGTCTCCCGGACGACTGCTCACCGAGTCCTTCACCCTCGACTACGTCGAGGGTCAGTGGCGCATTGCCAACCCACCGCCCGGCCTGCTGCTGGCGCGCTCCGATATCGACCGGGCGTTCCGCTCGTACGACGTGTACTTCCTCGACCCCGAGTTCACGACGCTGGTGCCCGATCCGCGGCTCATCCCCGCCAACGGGGCCGGCCTGGCCACGTCGCTTATGCAGGCGCTGGCCGCCGGTCCCACCGATTGGCTCGCCCCGGCGGTGCGAACGGCGCTCCCCGACGGCGCGGGACTCGCGGTCAACGCGGTCCCCGTCGAGGAGGGAGTCGCCGTGGTCGACCTCGATGCGTCCGTGCGACTGGTCAACGACGCCACGCGTCGGGCCCTGTCGGCCCAAATCGTCTGGACGCTGCGGCAGGTGCCCGGCGTCCTGGCCGTGGACCTGCGTGCCGGCGGACAGGCACTGCCGGTGCCGGGCGCCACGAATCCGCAGCCCGAGGACACCTGGCGCGGATTCGACCCCAATGCCATGTCCGCCGATGCCATGGCCTACGCGGTGCGCAGCGGACGCGTCGTGGAGGTCACCGGACCCGCACCGCGAGCCGTGCCCGGTGGCGCGGGCCTGGGGGCGCCTCCGCTCGATGGCATCGCGGTGAGCTTCGACGGCAATCACATCGCCGGCCTCGATGAACAGGGGGCTCTCTGGGCGGCCGAGACACGCGCGGGCGCACCAACGGTCGATCTGATCCGCGACCCGGGCCAGTCGCGCCCATCGTTCGGTCGGGGCACGTCCGCCTGGGTCATCGACCCGCAGCAAGAACTCAAACAGGTCCTGTCCGACGGCACGGTCTTCACGATCCCGGTCGAAGGGCTGTCGACCAAGATCCGCATGGAGTCGGTGTCGGTAAGCAGGGATGGCACCCGGATCGCTCTCGTGGTGAGGCGCGGACCGCACACCTTCGTCATGCTCGCACTGATCGTGCTGCGCGAGGGAGCAGCGCGCGTGCAGTCGCCAGTGCGGGTCGATGCGCGATTGACCACGGTCACCGATGTCGCCTGGGCCGAGGATGATCGCCTGATAGTGCTCGGGGCCGAAGGGGCCGGGACGCCCGCGGTCTACGAGATCGACCTAGCCCGCGCTGCCGTGCGTTCGCTGGGGGCTCCGCCCGACCCACTCCGCGTCGCGGCCGCACCCGGCTTCCCTCCCCTGGCGGCCTCCGCCGACGGACAGATCTACTCCTACGCGGGCGGACCGTGGATCTCCGCCGGGTTCGGCGGCAGCCCCGCCTACCCGGGCGGCTGAGGATCCTGACCGACAGGGGCGGCTGTGCCGCCGGGCCAGTCCGAGCCGATTCCCCCACGGGCATGGCGGCCATCTCGATGGCCAGGAAGACGTCGATGACCACGAGGAGAGTCCCGACCGCCATCGCTGCGATGCCGTCCCACCGGCCGTCGCCGGTGATCACCGCGGCGCTCACGCCGACAAGGGCGAAGACCAGGCCGCATAAGGCGCCGAGGTATTCGAGCAGGGTGACCGGGAGTTCGGGCTGACGGGCGTCGCGGATGTAGCCCATGAGCGGCCGCTGGCCGCGCGGCCTATTGGCCTCACGCAGCGCCGTGCGGAATGAGAACGCCTCCAGCACTATCGCCACGCTGAGCACGGCGAAGGCAATCCATGCATCGCCGAGATCCTCGGGATGCTGGAACTTGTGCAGGCCCTCGTAGAGCGAGAACAGGCCGCCGATCAAGAAGAGCACGATCGACACGACGAAGGCGTAGACGTAGCGGCGACGGCCGTAGCCGAGGGGGTGCTTCGCGTCTGCGGGCTTCTGCGACCTCTTGCGGCCAATGAGCAAGAGCACTTGATTGGCGGAGTCCGCTACCGAGTGGATGGCCTAGCACAGCATGGACGACGAGCCCGTGAAGGCGAAGGCGATGAACGTGCTGAGGGCTATGCCGAGGTTGGCTGCCAGGGCGGCGACAACGGCCTTCATGACGCCCTTGGTGCTCACGCGACTCCGGTCACGACGACAGCGCTGCCCTCGGGCTCGACGATCAGGTCGGCCTCACCCGGTGCCGCGACAGCGGCCTCCCCCTCGGTGAGCGACACGTCGCTGGGGCCCGCACCTGTCACGCGTGTCTGCCGGTGCAGGCTCATGACAACGCGATGGGTGCCCGTCGGGACGCGCACGGGCTGATCGGCGATGACGAGATCGAAGGGCATGCCCGGCGGATCGAGGACCTCGCCGACGAAACCACCCAGCGGCATCGGATGGCGATCCGCTCGCACGGCGGCCAGCGCCTCGTCGACCGCCACCGGCTTGGGGGTGAGACCTAGGCGCAGGACGTTGTCGGATGACGTCATCACCTCGATCGCGAGACCCACCACGTAGGAGTGGATGACGCCGGCCGGCACCGCGACGCCCTCGCCGGGGGCCAGCGTCGCGTGATCGAGGAGGACGGCGAGGAGTACCCCCGGGTCGGCGGGATGAGTCGCGGCCACGCGCGCCAGGGACGACACGGCCGACGACGACCAACCGCCCGCCGTAGCGGCTGCCACGAGCTGCGGCTCGATGCGCGCGCACTCCGCGCGGTCGAGATCGAGCACCGCACGCACGGCATCGCGTCGGTCAGCGGTGGCGACGGTCCGGACCAGCGACTCGGGTGCGCCGGCCCTGGCGAAGACGTCAGCCGCCTCCTCGGGATCGCGCCACCCAGCGTGCACATCGAATGCCGTCAGCGCGACGAGCATCTCGCGCTTCTCGGCATCGTCGGAGTAGAGCCAGGTCTCCCTCGGCTGGTCGGCCTGCCGCAACCACCCGGCCCCTGCCGTCTCGGCATCGGGATGCACCTGCAGGGACAGCGGCGTGGAAGCGGCGAGGATCTTGACCAGCGGCATGCCGGCATGCTCCGGTAGGTCGGCGAGGGTACGACCGGTGTCGGGACCATGGACGACCGGAGAGGGCCCGGCCGGATGCGCGCCGAACCACAGCTCTGCCTGCGGCCCACCGGTCGATGCACCGGTCCACCGAGAGAGACCATCGACGGCCCCCCAGGCGTAGTCCTTGAGTACTCCCCGGACGACGTGCACGCCGCTAGCCGCGATCTGGCGGGAGCGCCTCATCGAGGAGCATCACGGGTATGCCGTCGCGCACCTTGAACCCACGGCCGCAGACGGTGCACACGAGCAGGCCGCGCTCACGGTCGGGGCGTACGGGCGCGTGATCATCCGACGGGCACGCGAGGATCTCCAGGAGCACCGGATCGAGTCCGAGGGTGTTGCTCATGCGTTCGCCTCCCTGACCAGCGCGAGAACGTCGTCGCGAATCCCCGCCATCATCTCAGCATCCCGCGCCTCGACGTTGAGCCGCAGGAGGGGCTCAGTATTGCTGGGACGCAGGTTGAACCACCACTCGGGCGCCGCCACGGTAAGGCCGTCGAGCCAGTCCTGGGTGACCCCCGGGCGGTCCGCGAACTCCGCTGCCACTCGCTGCGTCGCTTGGGCGGGATCGCTGACCTCGGAGTTGATCTCGCCGCTGACGACATAGCGGTCGTAGGGCGCGAGCATGCCCGAGAGGGTCGTGCCCTCGGGGGTCTCGCCAAGTGCGGCGAGCACGTGCATGGCCGCGAGCATTCCGGAGTCGGCTCGCCAGAAGTCGGCGAAGTAGAAGTGACCGGAGTGCTCGCCGCCGAAGACGGCGCCGGTCTCGACCATCCGTTCCTTGATGAAGGAGTGGCCGACCCGTGTGCGCTCCGGCGTGCCGCCTCCTTCGAGGATGACCTCCGGCACGGTCCGCGACGAGATGCAGTTGTAGATGATGGTGGCGCCCGGATGCTTGGCAAGCTCGCGTTGGGCTATCAGAGCCGTGATCGCCGACGGCGTGACCGCACGTCCGGTCTCGTCGACGACGAAGCAGCGATCGGCGTCTCCGTCGAAGGCAAGCCCCAGATCAGCACCATGGTCGAGCGCCGCGCGTTGCAGGTCACGTAGGTTGCTCGGCTCGATGGGGTTGGCCTCGTGATTGGGGAATGTGCCATCGAGTTCGAAGAACAGCGGAATGACCTCGAGAGGCAGGGCCGGCAGACCGGCAGCCGTGCCGAGGACCGCGGGCACCGTGAGCCCTGACATGCCATTGCCTGCATCGACGACGACGCGCAGCGGCCGCGACGGTCGAAGATCCACGAGGCCGCGAAGGTGCTGGGCGTAGCGCGGCAGCATGTCGAGCGCGCTCACCGCGCCCGGCGCCCCATCGAATGCGGGCACACCTGTCTCGACCATCCGGCGAATCTCGCGGAGCCCGGTGTCCTGGCCGACGGGCGCGGCTCCCGCACGGCACAGCTTTATCCCGTTGTAGTGGGCCGGGTTGTGGCTGGCGGTGAACATCGCGCCGGGAAGGCCGAGGATCCCGGAGGCGAAGTAGAGGCCATCGGTGCTGGCCAGGCCGATCCGGATAATGTCGCACCCTTGGGACGTCACTCCGGCGGCGAATGCGTCGACGAGGTCATCGCCGCTGGGTCGCATGTCCTGGCCCACCACGACCGCCCCGGGCCCACCGTCCCGACTGCGCGCCGAGAGGACCTCGACGAAGGCGGCGCCCACATCGCGCGCCAGGTCGGCGTCGAACTGATCGGGAACAACGCCCCGGACGTCATAGGCCTTGATGACAGCGTCAAGGACGCGCGGATCGCGCCCCGGGGAGCCGTGGCCCATGGCCACGCGGATCAGCCTTCGATGTCGTGCGCTGCACGACCGGGGAGGGCCCACAGGTGACCGCGTCGAATGCCTTCCGCGCCTACCGCGCCTGGCAGGCGGTCGTCTTCGTCATCGAACAGCGTGTCGGCACCGCTCGCCTGTGCCGCCTCGCGGACGGCATTAGCGAGCGCCACGAGATCGTCACCTGACGGGCCTGCAGGCAGAGCATCGGGCTCGATGCGCACGACCTCCCAACCACGCGGCGCCGAGAGGCGATCGCCGTGAACCTGGCACATGTCGTAGGCATGCGGCTCGGGAGTGGACGAGAGCGGACCGAGGACGGCGACGGAGTCGGCGTACACGTAGGTCAGTGTAGAGACGGCCTGGCGTCCGCACGAGGGGCGGGAACAGCGACGTCGGTATCCCACGCCTCGCGACGCTACCGCGCGGACCGGTCAATGACGGGCAGGCACGCCGCGCCGCGCCGTCGAGGTCTAGCGAGGTAGGAGATCGGCGGCATCCTGGTAGGCGCGCGGCACCGGCACCGTCGTTCGGAGCGGGCGCCACGGATAGCCCGTGATGAGAGAACCGTCGGGGTTGCGCCTCACGGCCCGATGGGCCACCACGACCGCACCGTCGGTCGGCCGCACCACGGCTGTGAACCACGACGCGCCGCGAGGACGCGGGATCTGCACGGCGACCAGCCGATCGCGCGAGACGGTGACGACTATTGGCTCCGGCGGGGCAATCACCGCGTCGGGGGCGAAGGGCAGGATGGTGATCGTTGCCGTCACGGGTGTGTCGTCGACGACTACGGATGTGTCGTCGCCCATCGGCATCGCCTCGCTGTGCGACTTGATCTCCTGCAGTGCGCCAGGTGCCGTGATCCACAGGGTCACCGACGTGATCTTCTCCGCTGGCAGACCAGCGGCCGCCGCGACGTCGCTGATGCCCACTGCTCCTGCGGTGAACGATGTCTCCTCGAGGAATCCCTGACGCGCATCGATGCCGGGGTGACGCTGCCGGATGCCCGCGACGATCGGAACATCGGACACGAGGTCGACGGTCGCGGCCTGACCCTCGAGGGCACCGTCTAGGTCGACGGCGGTGACGGTGCCGGCGGGCACATCGACCTCCGAGAGCGCAGCCGGGACATAGGCACCCCCCTCGGTGATGAGGCGCACCTTGACGGTGGCGTCGATGTCTCCCGGCGCGTGGACCAGCAGCTGCCGGCCGCCCTCGCCGGGGATGACGCCGGGGATGAGGACACGGGACGCCGGGTCCGACGACGGCGGAATCCAGTCGGCACCCCTCGGCACGAACCCCTGGATCTCGATGTCGGAGACGGCGGCCACGACTCGCCCGGACCGCGCGACGACGTGCCACGCCACCGCGGGAAGTCGCGGAGCGATGCGGGTCAGCGACACCACCATGCGCCCGCGGGGCTTCACGACTACGCCGCGCAGGCTCGGCGTGCTGATCTCGCCCTCGGGTCCGCTCAGCACGACGTCGACCTCGGCCGGACTGGTCTCAGGATTGACCAGGAGCAGGCGGGTGTCTCGCCCGGCAACGGAACCGCCGCCCACGAACCACCACGAGGTGTCAGGGCCCAGGCACGCCGTGCTGGCGAGTCCACGGCGCTCATTGAACGAATCCTGCGTGACCTGCGCGGCAACCAGGCCCGGGCCCAAGGACCCCGTCGTACGAATGTCGAGGGGCGGTAGCCGGCGCGACTCGGCCACGACCTCGGCCGAGTCACCGGGGTCGGCCAGGGCCTCTCCGGGATCCTCGACGTCGGGAGCCTGCGGATCAGCGAGGTCGGGATCGTCCGAGCCGCGCAGGTAGGTGATCGATGCGGCACCCTCACGGTCTTGGCCGGGAAGATCCGGCACCACCGTCACCGCCGACGTGGTGCGCGCTCCATCAATCGAACCGGGCTCCGGGCATACGGCCGTGGAGGAGTTCACGGGTTCGGTCACGACGACCTCCCCGCCGGACGGCGACGCCTTGGGCACCAGGAGGCCGATCAGGACGATGAGAACGAGCGACCCGAGCAACACGGCAGCGGCGCGCGGGCCCCGCGGATCCGGCGGCATCGCCTGCGCGTCGGACCTGGGACGACGGCGCCTGCGCCGGCGCGCTTGGGATGTCGCGCCGTCGGTGAGATCGGGCATCAGCGGCTCAGTCATGGCGCTCTCCTACCAGGGCGTCAGGCTCGACCGCGTCGGCGTCTTCATCGGCCGGGGCGTCATCGTCGTCTGCTCGACGTCGGCCCGGAAGCGCAAGCACGATCACCACGATGAGCGCGATCGCCTGCAGCCAAAGCCAGCGCACGCGCGACGAGCTGTCCACGTCGACGAGGAGTGCCTCGCCAGCGCTCGCTGTCGCCGGGATCACGAAGCGCTGAAGGGACTGCTCGCCGTCGTCTTCGACGGCCAGCGGCACACCCCCAAGCGTGGCACGCCACGCGGGATCGGTCGACTGGGCCAGAAGCAGGCGTGCGGGCCCCGGCGCGGCGAGATCGGTCGAGACGAGTGGCTGAGCCGAGCTGATGTCGGTGACGGCAACCGGCGAGTCGGCGCCGTCGCCCGTGTCTACCTGCACGCGCGCGGTGTCGCCCTCGACCTTCCAAAGCACCTCACCCTCCTGCCCGGCGATCCGCCGCAGGCCCGGGGCAGCGTCGAGCGTGCGCACGAGCCGGGCGGCTGCCGCATCGCCCGCCGCGCCATCGAAGACGACGTAGCGCACCGCATAATCCGCGAGCCCGGTCACCTCGTCGCCGCCACGCCCCGAGACGAGCCCGGCGACGAGCGCATCGAGCGGCTGCCAGGCCTCGGTACCCGGGAGCACCTCGGCGTCGCCGAGCTGAGGCCCGGCGCCATTGATCAGCGCGTAGGTGACGTCGCCTTCCTGCTGCAGCACCAAGGTGCGCGGCGCCTGCGGGCCGACGGCCTCCGCCACGACGAAGGGCGGGAGCACGCTTGGATCCCCGCGACGCAGTGGATTGCCCGCGCCGGGCAGCCACAGCATGCCGGCTGCGATCGGGGTGAGGACGGCGAGGGCGATGGCGATGAGCGCGACGGGTTGACGCCATCCGAACGCCTCGGACGAGACAGTCTGGCGAAGACCATCGCCCGCTACCGCAGCGGCCAAGATGAGCGCCCCGCCGTAGACCGCCACGGCCATGCCCGGCCAGACAGGCTGCGGCTGCGCGACACCCGGCAGCGTGGTCGAGAAGCGCGTGGCGGCGACGGCGAGGAGGAGTGCCACGAGGCCGGTCGCCCAGGCGGCGAGCACGAGTGGACGGCGCGCCTCGCGCAGCGGCGCGGCCAGTGCCGCTGCGACGATGCCCACCGTGACCCACAGCGGAACCATTCCAGGGCCGCCCGGATGGAGCAGCGCGAGCCCATAGGACGTCGATCCCGGATCGGTGAGGGCCGGATCGGGCAGGCCGACCTCGCCGAGGAACAAGGTCGGACGTGCGAGGAGATACCTGGACCAGGGCAGCAGGGTCACGATCGGAACGGCCAGCACGACCAGGGCCCGCAGACCGATCAAGCCCGCCGGGGGTGGCTCCGCCAACCCGCCGGGCCACCTCGCCGATCCGCCAATCGGTCGGTCGCTGTCGTGCTCGCCGCGACCGCGCCGCACGGCCAGGATGAGAGCGGCGATGCAACCCAGGAGCGCGAGCAGCCACGCGAATGGCGCGCACGCCATGACGATCGCCAGCAGCAGTCCGGCGCCCCACGCCGTGCGACCACTCGGGGCCGGCAGCGTCGTGCCGGCCAGGCCGACCGCCCGCACGATGGCGCGTACGGCCGGTGGCAGCAGGACGATCGCGATGACCATGCCGATGCGACCTGCGGCGATGGATCCGAAGAGCACCGGCAGCAGCGCGTAGGTCAGGGCCGCCCACCCGCGCACGCCCGCGCTCTGGCAGACACCGGACAGGCTTCGCCATGCGGTCAGCCCCGACAGCGGAACCGCCAGGAAGAAGACCATGCCTACGGCGACGCCGGCCTTGCCCAGCATTACTGTCGACAGGAGGGCAAGAAGTGCGGTCAGCGGCGAGGCGGGCACCGATGACCCGGGCCCTACGTCATGCCAGGCCTCGAGGTAGGCGGCCCACAGGTCGCTCGCACCGGTGGGCGCGGGCAGGAGGGCGCCGCCGAAGAGCACGCCATCGCCCCACCACAGGGCGCGCCCGGCGATGAGCGCGAGCAGTGCCAGGACGAGGGTGATGAGCACCGACGGACGCCCCAGGACGCGGCGCAGGAATCCTCCTGCGGGGTCGTCGAAGAGATCGGCGTCATCGGACACCGGGCCGCTCTCGAGCGCTCCTCCCCCGGGACCCGAGGCACTGCGCCCGGAGATGACCATGCCCCCGAGGGCTTCGAGCGCGGCCCGGGCCTGGCCGAGCGACGTGGGACGAAACTCCCCGACCGCCGCACGCGAGCTCATCGTGGAGGTCGCGCGGACTCGTCGACGCGAAGTGGCGAGGCGACCGGGGTGGGCGATGAGGCTGCCGAGTGCCGCTACGTCATCGCCCGCGCGGCGCAGGTCCTTGCCCAGCACAAAGAGCAGTGAGCGGACGAGCGACCCGACAGCGAGCCGAAGGGCCGTGAACGGCAGTCGCCACGCCGGCACCTGGGCGAGTAGTGCATGCATGGCCGCACGGCGATCGAGCTGATAGCCCCCGACGGAGGAGGCCGTCTCGTCGCGGCGGCCGTGATAGGAGGCCTCGCGATGGTGGACGACGGCGGTGGGAACGACGCGCACCTCGTGGCCAGCGCGCCAGGCGCGCCAGCACAGGTCGAGGTCGTCGCGATAGAGAGGAAGGGCCGGGTCGAATCCGCCGAGGTCCTCCCAGACGTCGCGCCTTACGAGCATCCCGGCCGTGCCGACGGCGTGGACGGCGCTGCGAT
The DNA here is from genome assembly GCA_016870515.1 of Actinomycetota bacterium. Classification (GTDB taxonomy): domain Bacteria; phylum Actinomycetota; class Actinomycetes; order S36-B12; family S36-B12; genus Mxb001. The sequence goes on from VGBL01000006.1 coordinate 56,450, forward strand.
CGTCCTGCTGGCCCTGATCGTGCTCGCGCCGCTCGAGCCCGGTGACTCGTCGACCGGACCCGGAGATCGTGAAGCCCACTTCGAGCAGGAGCCGGCGATCGTGCCAGCCGAGGGCCTTGGGGCCCAGCACGGCGGCCCGGGGGTGGCTATCGGCGGCTTCGAGCAGTTGCTGCAGGCAGTCCGGGACCGGGGCCGAGTCGTCGTGGAGGAGCCAGATCCACTCCACCGCCTCGACGTCGAACATCTCGTCGGAATCCGAGCGCAGGACCCCGGAGGCCAGGCCCGCCTGGACCGCCTCGCCGAAGCCCGGCGGTCGCTCGCCGGCGGCAAGGTGCACGACACGATCGGCGCCGAGGGACTCGGTCAGCATGGTCGCGGAGGAATCCGTGGAGCCCACGTCGACACCGACCACAGCGTCGGGATGCCGGATCTGCCCGCCGAGGACAGTGAGCACGGCGGGCAGCCAGACCGCACCGTCTCGGGCTACCACGACCGCCGTGACGCGATGGCGCCCCGAGGTGCGGGGATCTGACGTCAGACCGCCTGCTTCTTCAGGCGACGGCGTTCGCGTTCGGACAGTCCGCCCCAGATGCCGAAGCGCTCATCGTGCTCGAGTGCGTATTCGAGGCACTCGCCGCGCACGTCGCAGGACAGGCATACGCGCTTGGCATCGCGCGTGCTGCCACCCTTCTCAGGGAAGAAGGCCTCGGGGTCGGTCTGCGCGCAGAGGGCTCGCTCCTGCCACTCGAGCCCCCCGCCGGTGGTCAGCGGCAGCAGCACGGGATCTTCCACTGCCGTTCCTCCTCCCTTGTGGCCCGCACCGAGAAGGGGACCCGGCGGGGCGGGCCGCCCGGAGGCGCCCGAAATAACACCGCTGTTATTACATAGGTCGAAGGGCCGCCCGTCAAGCCTGTGGGGGAGGTTTACTCAGGCGGCGACCGGAGCAAAGGCGTAGGTGGTCGTTCGCTGACGGGCCGGACGCCCCGCGCTGGCGATGAGCTGCCGGATCTGCTGGGGGGTGCGGGAGGACCCGTGGGCCGAGCCCGCCATGCGACTGATGGTCTCCTCCATCAGGGTGCCACCGATGTCGTCGACGCCTGCCGACAGCATCACGCGGGTGCCCTCGTCGCCGAGCTTGACCCACGAGCACTGGACGTGGTCGATGGCGCCATGCAGCATGATGCGAGCCATCGCGTGCACCGCGAGATTGTCGCGAGCTGTTGGCCCTGGTCGCGCTGCGCCCGCGAGGTAGAGCGGCGCATTGTGGTGGACGAAGGGCAGTCCCACGAATTCGGTGAATCCCCCGGTGCGCTCTTGGATGCCGCGTAGCACGCGCAGGTGTGCCACCCAATGGGCCGGATTGTCGACATGGCCGTACATCATCGTCGAGCTCGAGCGCAGTCCCACTTCGTGCGCCGTTGTGACGATGTCGATCCACGCCGCGGCTGGCAGCTTGCCCTTGGTGAGGATCCACCTGACGTCGTCGTCGAGGATCTCCGCCGCCGTGCCCGGGATGGAGTCCAGGCCCGCCTCGCGGGCCGCGATGAGCCACTCGCGCGGGGAGAGCCCGCTGCGAGCCGCACCGTTGGCCACCTCCATGGGGCTGAAGGCGTGTAGGTGGATGTCCGGGGCCGCCGATTTCACGGCCCGAGCGAGATCCAGGTAGGCCGTGCCCGGCAGGTCGGGGTGGATGCCGCCCTGCATGCAGATCTCGGTGGCCCCCGCGGCCCGGGCCTCGCGAACGCGGTCGGCCACCTCGTCGAGCGACAGGGTGTAGGCGTCGACATCCTGCGCCCGCTGGGCGAAGGCGCAGAAGCGGCAGCCGGTATAGCAGACGTTGGTGAAGTTGATGTTGCGGTTGACGACATAGGTCACCTCGTCACCGACCACCTGGCGACGGAGGTCGTCGGCCAAGGCGACGACCTCATCGAGCGCCGATCCCTCCGCCGACATCAGGGCGACAGCGTGCGCGTGGGCATCGTCTCGGGCAAGGGCAGCCGGGTCTCGGTGAGCGAGGTCGAGGGCCGCGCGTACGTCGGACGTGAGTCGCTCCGGCGCGGCCGAGGCGGCGACACGCTCGCGGATCTCGGCCCAATCGCCGTAGACGTCCTCGAAGTCCGCGCGTCGGTCCGAGCGGCGCCCCTGCGTGTCGATGGCCGTATGCAGGTCGACGCGACCGCCGGCCTGGCGGCGGGCGAAGTCGGCGTACGCGTCCTGGTCGTCATCGGGTTCCTGCCAGGGACGCCCCGCCGCGCGTGCGCCTTCGGCGACCAGTCCGTCGGCAGCGGCCAGTGCGTCGACATGGCCGCGCAGGCGCGGGTCGATCCAGGTCTCGGCCATCACGTAGGGCGGATGGGCGGTCAGGCGCGGGCGCAGGGCGAAGCCCGCATCGGCAGTGCGCGCCCGCAACTCCTCCAGATGGGGCCACGGCCTCTCGGGATTCACGTGATCGGGTGTCAATGGACTCACGCCGCCCCAGTCGTCGACACCGGCCGCGAGAAGCGCCGCGAGGTCGTCGCCCTCCGACAGATTGGGCGGTGCCTGCAGACGCATGGCCGGACCCAGGATGATCCGCGCTGTCGCCAGCGTCGCGAGGTAGTCGTCGCGATCGAGGTCGGGCACCTCGCGCATCGCGGTGTCGCCCTTGGCGCGGAAGTTCTGGACGATGACCTCCTGCACGTGCCGATGCCTGCGATGCGAGGCGCGGATGGCGAAAAGTGCGTCGATGCGCTCGGCCGGGGTCTCGCCGATGCCCACCAGGATGCCGGTGGTGAAGGGGATGGTGAGCCGGCCGGCATCCTCGAGCACGCGCAGCCGGACCGCCGGCTCCTTGTCGGGGCTGCCGAAATGCGGGGAGCCGGGCTCGGCCCACATCCGCTGCGAGGTCGTCTCGACCATCATGCCCATGCTCGGGGCGACCGGCCGCAGGCGACGCATCTCCTCCCAAGACATCACGCCCGGGTTGAGGTGCGGGAGCAGCCCGGTCTCCTCGAGCACGCGAATCGACATGGCGCGCACGTATGACAGCGTGCTGTCGTATCCGGCCTCGTCGAGCCACGCGCGGGCGGCCGGCCAGCGGTACTCGGGTCGATCGCCGAGGGTGAACAGTGCCTCGGCACAGTCGGCGTCGGCACCCGCCTGCGCGATCGCGACAACCTCGTCGGGTGAGAGGTAGGGGGCCGGCAATCGATGCGGAACCGTGGCGAAGGTGCAGTAGTGGCACCGGTCGCGGCACAGGCGCGTCAGGGGAATGAAGACCTTGGGCGAAAAAGTGACGACCCCCTGGCGGCCCGCCTCGGCCAGGCCTCGGTCGCGGAGTTCGGCGGCCACCGCCATGAGGTCGACGAGAGCCTCGCCGCGGGCGGCAAGGAGCGCGGTGGCCTCGTCGGGGGTGAGGGTGGCGCCTCGGCGGGCGCGGGCGAGGGAACGGCGTACCTCTCCCGCGGTTGCCTTGGGCTCCACCGTGACACTCTATGCGCATGCCCTCGACCTCCGCCGCTCCACGGCGCATCACCGCGCTGGCTGGCGGCATCGGCGGTGCTCGCTTCGTGCGCGGGCTGATCGCGGCCGCGCCCGGGGCCGAGGTCACCGTGATCGGCAACACCGGCGACGACATCTGGATCCATGGTCTGCGCGTGTGCCCCGACCTCGATACCGTGATGTACACCCTCGGGGGCGGCATCAGCGAGGAGCGCGGCTGGGGGCGCGAGGACGAGACCTTCACCGTCAAGGATGAACTCGCCGCCTACGGTGTCGAGCCCGCGTGGTTCGGGCTCGGCGATCGCGATATCGGCACCCACCTGGTGCGCACGCAGATGCTCAACGCCGGCTACCCGCTCTCGGCGGTCACCCAGGCGCTGTGCGCTCGATGGCAGCCCGGGGTGCGGCTGCTGCCCATGACCGACGAGCGTGCCGAGACGCACGTGGTTGTCAATGTGCGCGACGGAGACGGACGTCGCGCCATCCACTTCCAGGAGTGGTGGGTGCGCTATCAGGCCCGCCTCGAGGCGCACGCGATCGTGCTCGTGGGCGCCGACGACGCCAAGCCGGGTCCGGGTGTCGTCGAGGCCATCGAGGGTGCCGACGTCGTCGTACTCCCGCCGTCCAACCCCGTGGTCTCCATCGGCACCATCCTGCAGGTGCCCGGGATCCGCGAGTCCTTGCTGCGTACGCCGGCGCCGGTCGTCGGCGTCTCCCCCATCGTCGGCGGGCGTCCCGTGCGCGGGATGGCTGACGCATGCCTGACCGCCATAGGGGTCCAGACGACTGCCGCGGCGGTCGCGGCGCACTACGGATCGAGAAGCTCAGGCAGCGGCATCCTCGACGGTTGGCTCGTCGACACCTCCGACCGCGATGCCGTGGCCGCGGTGGAGGCGTTGGGCATCGCCTGCGAGTCGCGGCCACTTCTGATGTCCGACCTGTTGTCCACGACGGCGATGGCGACCGCTGCCCTCGCCCTCGCCGAGCACAACGCCGTGCCGTGACCGAGCACCTGCAGGTTACGGCCATCCCGGGACTGCCCGAGTTCGGCGCCGGCGACAACCTTGCCGCGTGCATTGCGACGCAGGCCTCAGCCACGACGTGGCCGGATGCCTCGACCGGGCTGCGGGATGGCGATGTCGTCGTCGTCACGAGCAAGGTGGTGAGCAAGGTCGAGGGTCGGGCGATCCCTGCGGCCGACCGCGATGCAGCGCTCCAGGCACAGACCGCGGACGTCGTCGCGGTGAAGTTGACCCCGCGCGGCGAGACCCGGATCGTGCGCACCCACCACGGCCTCGTGCTCGCTGCCGCGGGGATCGATGCCAGCAATGCTGTCGACGGCACCGTGCTGCTGCTGCCCGTCAACCCGGATGCCTCCGCGCGCGACCTGCGCGCGCGTTTGCGCGCGGTGCTGGGAGTGCATGTCGCGGTCATCATCACCGACACCCTGGGCCGCGCCTGGCGCGACGGGCTAACGGATTGCGCCATCGGTGCAGCGGGCCTGCGCGTCCTCGACGATCAGCGCGGCACGCTCGACACCAGCGGTCGCCCGATGGAGGCCACCGTCATCTCCATCGCCGACGAGGTCGCTGCTGCCGCTGACCTGGTCAAGGGCAAGACTCACGGGCTTCCCGTCGCGGTCATCCGCGGCCTCGGAGGCTTCGTCACCGACGACGACGGGCCCGGTGCCGCCGCAATGGTGCGCCCACCCGAGGAAGATCTCTTCCCACTGGGCACAGCGGAGGCGCGCACCGAGGGTCGCCGCGATGCCGTGCGGCGGCGGCGTACCGTCCGCGGATTCACCCAAGACCCCATCGATACTTCACTCATCGACACCGCGATCGCCGACGCCATCACGGCACCCGCACCGCACCACTCAACCCCGTGGCGCTTCCTCGTCATCGTGGATTCCCGGGTGCGAAGCCGGCTGCTCGACGCCATGCGAACGCGCTGGATCGACGACCTGCGCACGCGCGACGGCTTCGACGAAGCCGCCATTGAGCGCCGGGTCGCACGCGGCGACATCCTGCGCCGGTGTCCGGGCCTGGTGCTTGCGTTTGTCGACCTCGCGGCCGGTGCCCACGACTACCCCGACCCTGAGCGATCGGCCGCCGAGCGTGACCTCTTCCTCGTCTCCGGCGGTGCAGCCGTGCAAAACCTGCTCATCTCCCTCGCGGCCCACGGACTCGGCGGGGCATGGATCTCCTCGACGATGTTCTGCGCCGATGTGGTGCGCGATGTCCTCGACCTGCCGGGGAGCTGGCTGCCCCTCGGTGCTATCGCCGTCGGCTATCCGGCGGATAATCCGACGCCCCGCACACCTCGCGATCCAGCCGAGTTCACCCAGCGCCGCTAGACCCACCCCACCCGACGGCCTGCGGACTAGGCGTCGGAGGAGAACCGCACGGATGTCTCGCCCAGCTGCGTGCCGGGCCAGACGCGCACACCATGCCGCAACTCGTTGCGGGCCCCGATCACGGCGTCATCGCCGATGACCGCTCCCACCACGGTGGCTCCCTCGCCGATGCGCACGCGCTCCCCGATCACGGAATCGATGACCGCAGCACCCGCCTCGACCACGGCGCCGTCCATCAGCACCGATCCCTCGATCACTGCATCGCCTATGACGCGCACACCACGGCCGACCGTCGTGCCGTGGCCGATCACGGCCTGATCGGACACCTCAGCACCATCGAGCAGCAGGTAGGGAGCGGGCCGGTGGCCCGCCCACGGCGCGATCCCGCGGACCAGGTCGGCCGATCCCTTCACGAAGTCCCACGGCGTGCCCAGATCCAGCCAGTACGCATCGTCGACGACACCGCGTACGAGGACGCCATTGTCGAGCAGCGCGGGAAAGGTCTCGCGCTCCACAGAGACCGGCCGGCCGGCCGGGATCTCGTCGATGACCGAGCGGGTGAAGACGTAGCAGCCAGCGTTGACCTGGTCGGTAACGATCTCCTCGGGCATCTGCGGCTTCTCGCGGAAGGCGAGCACTTGCCCGTCGTCGCCGGTCGGCACGAGCCCGTAGGCGGTCGGGTCGTCGACGCGCGTGAGGTGCAGCGTGAGCGCAGCGCCCCAGTCGACGTGACCGGCCAGGAGCGCGCGATAGTCCACGCCGCTCAGCACGTCGCCGTTGAGCACCATGACCGGATCGTCCGGGCCGCAGGTGAGGAGGTCGGCAGCATTGCGGATCGCACCGCCGGTGCCCAGGGGCTGGGCCTCGACGGCGTAGGCGATCTCCACTCCCAGGTCGCTGCCATCGCCCAGGCGCTCGGCGAATACCTCGGCGCGGTACGACGTGCCGAGCACCACGCGAGTCACTCCGGCGTCGCGCGCGCGCTCGATCTGATGGATGGTCACCGGCACGCCCGCCACCGGCAGCATCGGCTTGGGCGTCGAGATCGTCAGCGGACGAAGTCGGGTCCCCTGGCCCCCCACGAGAAGGATCGCCTCGGTCATGCCGTCATCCCACCACACTCACGGGTCCCCTTCGGACGCCCCGTCGGTCAGCAATGCGAAGGGGCCCCGGCATGCACCGGGGCCCCTTCACGTGTCGCTATCGGGTCAGGACGCGCCGGTGCCCTCGAGCCACTGGGCGACGATTTCCGGGTGAGCGTCGATCCACTTCTTCGCGGCTTCCTCGGGTGACATGCCACCCTCGATATCGGCTGCGATCGAGTTCTGATCCTCATTGGTCCAGACGAAGTTCGTCACGAGCGTGGCGAAGGGGCTGCCTGAGTCCATCAGCTTGCTGCTCGCCAGCTTGATGAGGGGAAGCTCGGGGTAGTCGGTGAGGCCGCTAGCCTCTGCCGCATCACTCCAGTCGTTGGCGGGGAAGTTGACGCGGCAGACATCGGCGTTTGCCATGTAGTACCAGGGCTCCCACCCGTAGGCGATGACCGGCGTCTTGTTTTCGATTCCCTTGTTGAGGGCCTCGATGAGGGCTGCCTCGGAGCCGGTGTAGATGGCCTTGAAGTTCAGGCCGTTGGCCTCGATGAGCTTTTCGCCGATCGTGGTGTATCCGGGCGGTCCCTCGAGCCATGCACCCTTGTCGCCCGACTCCGCCGTCTTGAACAGGTCGGCGTACTCGTTGAGGTTTGCACCGTCAGTGATGTCGGGGTACTCGTCACACATCCACTGCGGCACGAACATACCGATCAGCCCAATGTTGCCGCCAGGCCCGAGTTCGACGACAGCGCCGCGGTCGATCCACTCCTGCCAGCGGCCGCCACCCCAGTCTTCGATGACGACGTCGATCGTGCCGGCCTCCATGGCGTCGTATGTCGTGGCACCTTCGTCAAGCGTGGTCTGCGTGATGTCGCAGCCGAGCCTCTCGCGCGCCACGTCGCTCAGGACCTGGGCTGAAGCCGTGTAGCCCACCCATGCATGCATGGCCACTGACCACGCGCCGCAGTCTGCGGGTGCCGCTGCCTCGCTTGATGCCGGGGCGGCGGCACTGGACTCCGCCGGGGCGGCCGCTGAGGAACTCGATCCGGAGTTCACGCCGCCACCGCAGGCCGCCAGGGCCAATCCGGCAGTGGCGAGCGCGACCATCAGGCCCGCGCGTGTGCTTACTCGCTTCATACTTCCTCCAAGGAAGGTAGATAACTGCCAGCATCGTATGAAGTGCGGGAGGCCGTGGGGCGATATTGGGGGTAACAGATCCGTATCGGCCCCTAGCGGGTGCGGGGCCGTGCCTCCTGGGGGCGCCCCTGGGCGATTCGGTCGAGGATGATCCCCAGGAGCACGATGGCAATTCCGGCGGCCAGGCCCTTGCCGGCAAGCTCGGGCTTGGACTGGCCCACGATCACGAGGTAGCCCAGGCCCCCAGCGCCAACGAATCCGCCGATGACCACGACGGCCAGCACGAAGATGAGCCCCTGGTTGACGCCCAGGAGAATGGATCGCCGCGAGGTGGGCAACTGGACCTTCGTGATGACCTGGAGGTTGGTCGATCCTGCAGACACGGCCGCCTCGACGGTTTCCTTGGGCACCTTGCGGATCCCGTCGGCCACGAGGCGGATGACCACCGGTGCGGCGTACACGACGCCGAGGACGATGGCGGCAAAGCGGGTCGGTCCGAAAAGCGCCAGGACCGGGACCAGATAGACGAAGGCAGGCATCGTCTGCCCTGCGTCGAGGAAGGGTCTGAGAACCCTGTCGACCCGCGCACTGCGACCAGCCCAGACCCCGAGCACGATGCCGATGAGCACGACCACGCCCGTGGCGATCAGGGTCATTGCCAGAGTGACCATGGTGTCGTTCCACAGGCCGGTGGCCATCACGAGGATGAGCAGGCAGAAGGTAAGGATGCCGATGGTGCGTCCGGCGAGGATGAGCGCGAGCAGGCTGATGGCGATCAAGGTCAGCCACCATGGCGAGTTGGCCAGGAGATCCTGCAGCGGGTTCAGGAACCACACCGTGAAGCCTTCGCTCCCCGCGACCGTGAGCAACTCCAGATTGGCGGTGATCCACTCGGACAGCGAGTTGGCGACGGCGGCCACCCGCTCGCCGAAGTCGAGCTGCTCGGGCCACACCGCGAACCACAGCACGAACCTCGACAGGTAGATGGCGAACAAGGTGACGACCGCGAAGACGCCGAGGCCGATGCGGCGGCGCACCTTGACCGCCTCTGCGGCCGCGTAGCCGGACTTATCGCGGTTGACCGCTGCGCTCGTCGACCGGTCGATCATGATCGCGAGGAAGACCACTGCCAGGCCGGCGACGACGCCGTCCCCGACGTTGCGAATGGTGAGTGCCTCGACCACCGGCTTGCCGAGACCCGGCGCACCGATCAAGGCCGCGATCACGACAAAGGACAAAGCGGCCAGCATGGTCTGGTTGACAGCCAGGATGATGGTGCTCTTGGCCATGGGCAACTGCACCTTGAACAGGATCTGGCGCGTCGTGGAACCTGCTGAGCGTGCCGCCTCGATGGGGCCCTCGCGCAGCGACTTGATGGCATGCGCCGTGATCCGGATGCAGATGGGGATCGCGTAGATCATCGTGGCGATCGTGGCCGAGGCGATTCCGATGAGGAAGAAAAGCGCCAGTGGCGCCAGGTAGACCAGGGTGGGCAGCACCTGGGCCAGGTCGAGCCACGGTCTCAGCACCTTCATCACGCGATCGTTGAGGCCGGCCCAGACGCCCAACGGCAGGGCGATCACCAGCGAGAGGACGACGGAGCCGATCGTCATGGCCAGCGTCTCCATGGTGAGCAGCCACATGCCGAGCATCCCGCAGATGGCCAGCATCGCCATGCTGAACAGAGCCATGCGCAAGGTCGAGGCCGCGTAGACGATGAAGCCGATCAGGACGAGGGCGCCGAACCAGCCGAGAAGCGGAATCAGGTCGCCCTTGGCGGGCACCGCGATGACGCCCATGATGGTCTCAATGAAGCTTTGTATGCCGACCCGGATGGGGTTGAAGAAGTAGACGAAGATCGGGCTCTCCGTGCGATTGCCGCGAATCGACGAAGCGAAGTCGCGCAGGATGGTGGTGAACCAGGAGTTCTTCTGCGTCGAGAGTTCCTGCGTCTGCACACCCTTCAAAACGGTGGCCAGCATCACCCAGAAGATGAGCACGAGCAGCGCCTGCACCCAGCGCTTCGCCAGCACCGCGCGGAGTTCCACGATCAGTCGTCCAGATCCGAGCCGGGGTCGCCGGCGATGAGCGTGAGCACGTCGTCGCTGCCCACGAAGCCGACGATCTGGCCGCCGACCTGCACGCGAATGGGGGCGACGCAGTCGATGATCGCGTGGGTCGCGTCCCGCACGATCGTGGCGCCGTCGAGCACCGGGCCATCGCCCAGCTCGCCGTCGCGCAAGGGCCGCGCGATGACCTCCAGCGGCAGCACGTGGCTCTTGGGAATGTCGCGCAGGAAGTCCGCGACGTAGTCATCAGCGGGGTGCAGCACGAGGTCCATGGCGGTACCCATCTGCACGACGGCACCGTCGCGCATGATGGCAATGCGGTCTCCGAGCTTCATTGCCTCGGCGAGGTCATGGGTAATGAAGACCATGGTCTTGCCGAGCTCACGATGCAGGCGGATGACCTCGGCTTGCATGTCGCGGCGGATGAGCGGATCGAGAGCGCTGAATGGCTCGTCGAGGAACATCACGTCGGGATCGACGCTGAGCGCCCGCGCGAGGCCAACGCGCTGCTGCATGCCGCCGGATAGTTGCTCGGGATACGCGTTGGCATAGCCGACGAGACCCACGAGCTGGATGACCTCCTCGGCCCGGGAGTACCGAATGTCCTTGCTAACCCCCTGGATCTCGAGCGGATAGGCGATGTTGTCGATGACCTTGCGGTGCGGGAAGAGCCCGAAGTGCTGGAAGACCATCGAGAACTCGGCGCGTCGCAGTTCGCGCAAGCGCGCGGGGGAGGCGGCGAGCACGTCCTCGCCCTCGATGACGACCTGCCCGGCAGTGGACTCGATCAGGCGTGTCAGGCAGCGCACCAGCGTGGACTTGCCAGAGCCCGAGAGGCCCATCACGACAAAGACCTCCCCGGAGGACACCTCGAAGGAGACATCGCGGACCGCAGCAGTGCAACCGGTCTCCGCGAGGAGCTCGTCGCGGGTCAGGTTTTCGTAGGGCGTGCCGATGATCTTCCCGGCGTTGGGACCGAAGACCTTCCACAGCCCGCGCACGGAGATGGCCGGGGCGCTAACAGGTGTGTAGGTCACGGTCACTCCTCTTCGCCACCGAACCACCCGCTCGGTGCGGGTACGAGGTTGCGGTAGACGTGCTTGGCCTCAAGGTATTCGTGCATGCCGGTCGGTCCGAGTTCGCGCCCCACGCCCGATTGCTTGAACCCGCCCCACTCGGCCTGGGGGAGATACGGGTGGAAGTCATTGATCCAGATGGTGCCGTGACGCAGGGTCCGCGCCACGCGTTCCCCGCGGCCGGCATCCGAGGTCCACACCGCTCCGGCGAGACCGTACATCGTGTCGTTGCCTAGACGGACCGCCTCGTCCTCGGTGGCGAAGGTCTCGACGGTCAGGACAGGTCCGAACGACTCGTCCTGCACGCAGGTCATCTTGGTGTGGCACTGATCCAGCACAGTCGGAAGGTAGTAGGAGCCGGACGCGAGCCCGGGGTATTTGACGGGATCGGGTGCTGATCCGCCACAGCGCAGGACCGCACCCTCGGCCAGCGCGGCGGCAACATAGGCGGCAACCTTCGCTCGATGCGCTTCGGATATCAGCGGTCCGGTCTCGGCTCGAGGGTCTAAGGGACCACCCAGGCGGATGGCTCGCGCCCTGGCCACGACGCCGTCCACCACTTCGTCGCGGACGGACTCCTCGACGATGAGACGGGCACCCGCCGAACAAACCTGCCCGGAATGCAGGAAGACAGCGGTCACGGCATTGTCGATGGCCGCCTGGAGATCGGCGTCGGCGAAGACGATGTTGGGGTTCTTGCCGCCGAGCTCGAGGGCGACCTTCTTCACGGTGCCTGCGGCCTCCGCCATGATGCGTCGCCCGGTCACCAGGCCTCCGGTAAACGACACCATGTCAACGGCCGGATGACTCGCCAACGGCGCCCCGGCGGAGGCTCCAGCGCCCAGCACCAGATTGGCCACTCCCGGCGGCAGCCCGGCTTCGTCGAGCAATCGCAGCAGGTGCATCGTGGTGCTCGGCGTGAGTTCGCTGGGCTTGATGACGAGGGAGTTGCCCGCCGCGAGCGCGGGGGCAACCTTCCAGGAAGCCTGCAGGAGCGGGTAATTCCATGGCGTGATGAGCCCGCAGACGCCCACCGGCTCGTAGTCCACACGCGATCGCACGTTGGGATTGCCCGCATCCACCACGCGGGCGCCCACGCAGTCGCCCGCTGCGAGTCCGGCAAAGTAGCGGAAGCACCTGACCACGTCGGCCACGTCGTACTGCGACTCCACCATCCGCTTGCCGGTGTCGAGGGATTCCGCACGGGCGATGTCGTCGACATCGCGCTCGATGAGGTCGGCCACCCGCAGCAGCAGTTGCGCGCGCCCGGTGAAGGGCACCTCGCTCCAGCGGCCATCGTCGAAGGAATGCCGCGCCGCCATGATCGCGCGATCGGTGTCTACCGCTGTCGCCTCGTCGACGACGCGCACCAGCTGGCCGTCGGCGGGGCAGCGGATCTCACGCGTGCCACCCTCGGCAGCGGGGACCCATTGGCCGTCGATGTAGAGGTCAGGCATGGGCCTGCGCGTCGTGGCGATGCCGATAGAAAGGCGCATCGTCCGGCGGCAGCGGGGTGTTGCCGCGAATGAGGTCGGCCGCCTTCTCGGCCACCATCATCGTAGGCGAATAGAGGTTGGCGTTGGTGATATAGGGCATCGTGGACGCGTCGACTACGCGCAGCCCCTCGGTGCCGTGCACGCGCATGGTGAGCGGGTCGACGACAGACATGCCATCGACGCCCATGCGGGCCGTGCATGAGGGGTGGTAGGCGGTCTCGCCGTCGCGGCGTACCCAGTCGAGGATCTGCTCGTCGGATTCCACCTCGGGCCCGGGTGAGATCTCGCCGCCACTGTAGGGAGCGAATGCGGGCTGCGCCAGGATTTCGCGCGTCTTGCGGATCGCCTCGACCCACTCGCGCCGGTCCTGCTCCGTGGACAGATAGTTGAAGCGGAACGCCGGTGGCGCGAAGGGATCCGGACCGGTGATCCAGAGCTTGCCGCGCGCATCGGAGTACATCGGCCCGATGTGCACCTGGTAGCCGTGGCCGCCGGAGGGGGCGGTCCCGTCGTAGCGCACGGCGATCGGCAGGAAGTGGTACATGAGGTTGGGGTAGTCGACGTCGTCATTGCTGCGGATGAAGCCGCCGGCTTCGAAGTGATTGGAGGCGCCCGGGCCCGATCGCAGGAAGAGCCACTGCGCGCCGATGAAGGGGCGGCGCCACAATTGCAGGCTGGGATTGAGCGACACCGGCTGCGTGCAGGCGTGCTGCACGTAGACCTCCAGATGATCCTGGAGGTTCTCGCCCACTCCCGGGAGGTGATGCACGGGAGTAACTCCCACTGAGCTCAGCTCGTCGGCATTGCCGATGCCTGACAACTGCAGGAGCTGGGGAGAGTTGAAGGCGCCTCCGCACAGGATCACCTGGGAGCCGCGGACGCGCATGGGCTTCTTGCCACCCATGGACACGTCGACGCCCGTCGCCTTCGGGGAGCCCGAGGAGGTGTCGAAGACGACGCGCGTGACCCGCGCTCGAGTCTTGACCGTGAGGTTGGGTCGTGCGGCCGCGGGACGCAGGTAGGCCTTGGTCGCGGAGTAGCGGCGTCCGTTGTGCACGTTGCGGTCGAAGGCCGCGAAGCCCTCCTGCTTGAAGCCGTTGACATCGGAGGTCAGGTCGTGGCCGGCCTCCTGCACTGCCGCGAAGAATGCCGCGAACAGCGGATTGCGCGTCTCGCCGCGCTCCACGATCAGCGGGCCGTCCTTGCCGCGCCACTCGTCGGCCCCGGCGCGGCAGTCCTCCATCTTCTTGAAGTAGGGCAGGCAGTGCGCGTAGCTCCACGTCTCCATGCCGGGGTCGGCGGCCCAGCGCTCGTAATCGAGGGGGTTGCCGCGCTGGAAGATCATGCCGTTGATGGAGCTGGAGCCGCCCAGGATCTTGCCGCGCCCGTGGTTGACACGACGACCGTTCATGTAGGGCTCCGGCTGCGACGCGTACATCCAGTCGTAGAGCGGATTGCCGATGGGGAAGGTCAGCGCGGCAGGCATGTGGACGTAGACGTCAAAGGGGTAATCAGGTCGCCCGGCCTCCAGCACCAGCACCGACGTCGACGAATCCTCCGTCAGGCGATTGGCGAGCACGAGACCGGCGGAGCCACCACCCACGATGATGTAGTCGTATCCCCTGGCCATGGCAACATCTTATATCGCCATCACCGGCCGACGGTACGCTTTGGCGGATTTGCAGCCAGCGCCCTGCCCCGATCACCTCGACGGTGCCGCGAAGGCGTCCGTTGGCCACCCACCCCGTGACGGCGGGCGCGAGTACCGCGCCATCCGAGCGGGTCATCATCACCAGGTCGCTCACCGGACCCGTCCCGTCGGCGGAGATCTGACTGCACATCCGCTCGACGCTGGTCGAGCGACGCACCCCAGGTCGTCATGCCCGCCAGGCGCCCCTGGCCGTAGGTCAGGTGGTGCGGAAGGCCGTAAATGTCGGACCCGACCGGCTCCAGCTCGAGCGTGAAGACCAGCGTCTTGGCCGACGGCTGCGCCTGGCATGGCGAGGCGGTTAGTCTCCGAGCTCGGCACGGCGTTTGATGACGTACTCCTCGAGTTCGGCACGGACCGCGTCATCGAGGGGCGGCTGCTCGTAGTCCTCGAGCTTCTTCTCGTAGATCTCCCGGGCACGCTCGACCACGTCGCGCGCACCTAGGCGCGTCCAGCGCTCGAAGTTGTCGGAGTTCCACAGGAACGGGCGGTAGAAGCATGTGCGGAAGCGTTCCATCGTGTGCTCGGCGCCCAGGAAGTGGCCGCCGGCACCAACCTCCTCATGGGCGCCGAAGGCGAGGGCCTCGTCGTCGAAGTCGACCGGGGTGAACTCGCGCTCGAGCGACTCCAGCATCTGCACGTCGATGACGTACTTTTCGTAGCCGGCCACGAGGCCGCCCTCAAGCCAGCCAGCCGTGTGCATGACGAAGTTGGTGCCGGCCAGGAAGGTCGGCAGCATCGTCATGAGCGACTCGAAGGCCGCCTGGCCGTCGGCCGTCTGCGATGAATTGAGGCCACCGCCAGTGCGGAACGGCAGGTTGAAGTGCCGCGCGATCTGGCCGGTGCACAGCAGTCCGACCGCCGACTCGGGCGTGCCGAACTGCGGCGACCCGGACTGCATGTCGATGTTGGACAGGAATGAACCGAAGACCACCGGTGCACCCGGACGGATGAGCTGGCTCAGGGCGATGCCGGTGAGGGTCTCAGCGATCTGCTGGGCGAGGGTCGACGGGATCGATACCGGCGACATCGCACCCATGAGCAGGAACGGCGTCAGAATGACCGGCTGCATTGCCTTGGCGTATTCGAACTGGGCCTCGAGCATGCGGTCGTCCCACCGCAGCGGGGAATTGCAGTTGATGAGCGAGATGCACACGGGCGTCTTCTCGATGGCTTCGCGGCTACCGAAGAGGATCTCGCTCATGCGGATCGTGTCGAGCGCACGGGTGCCGCTGACGACATTGCCCATGTAGAACTTGTCAGTCAGCGTCATTGCGGCATAGAGCATGTCGAGATGTCGCGAGTCGAGGGGGGCATCACTGGGCTCGCACACCACACCGCCGACGCTGTCCATGGCGCTGAACGATTGGGCCAGCTTGGCGAAGTTGCGGTAGTCCTCCATGGTGGCGTCTCGACGTGTGTCCCCCTGGCGCACGAACGGCGGTCCGTAGACGCTCGAGAAGACCATGTGGTCGCCGCCGATGTGCACGGTGTTGGCAGGGTTGCGCGCCTGAATGTCGAACTCTCGCGGGGCCTTGGCCACCTGCTCGAGCACGAAGTCGGGGTCGAAGAACACCTTGTCACCGTCGGTGCGCATGCCGGCAGCCTTGAAAAGCTCGACGGCCTCGGGCTTGATGAACTCAATGCCCAGCTCGGAGACGATCCGACGCCAGCCGCGGTCCAGGACGGCCATGGAGTCCTCGGAGAGGATCTGGTAGCGCGGGAGCTTGTTGACCAACATGGTGAGTCCCTCCGTCTTGACCGACCTGGCATCTGATCCTACACTCAGGTTTTGGCACGTATGTTCCATATGGTGAAACTTCTGGAGGCGGGATGGCGACCACGGTGCCCGTGGGCACGCAGGCGGTCGATCGTGCCGCCCTGCTCCTTGTCTTCGTGCTCGAGTCGACCGGGCCCATCGCCTCCGCCGAGCTCGTGTCGGCCACCGGGCTCCCCAAGAGCACCGTCTCAAGACTGCTCTCGAGCCTGGAGCGCAGCGGACTTGTCCAGCGCACGACCGAAGGTGCCGTCATCGCCGGACCGCGCATCACCCACTTCGCGCTGTCCGTGCGCCCCGAGGACACACTCGTGCGGCTAGCCCAGCCATCGCTCGATCGCCTGGGCGAGTTGACCGGAGAGACCGTCAACCTGGCCATCCCTCTCGGCGGCGAGGTGCGCCAGATCGCACAGGTCGATGCCGTCTACCTCCTAGGCGCGGTCAATTGGCTCGACCGCCCGGTGCCCTTCCACTGCAGCGCACTGGGTCGCGTCTTCCTCGCCCACGGGCATCCCATTCCCACCGGCCGCCTCCCTCGACTCACCGACCGCACCATCACGTCGCGCGCGCAGTTGCAGCGCGCCCTGGATCGTGTCGTCCACGTCGGCTACGCCGTGGTCGACTCCGAGCTAGAACCCGGCCTGGTTGCCATCGCGGCGCCCATTCGATCCGCGGACGGTTCCGTGAATGCCGCCGTCTCGGTCTCCGGACCCTCCGTGCGGCTCACCCCCGACGCCCTGCCCACGGTCGGGGCCCTCGTCGTCGAGGCAGCCGACACCATCAGCCGCGCCCTGCGCCACGGCCAGTCGAGCACCTCACGCAAGGGAGCAGCATGAGCCCCGACGACATCCTTAAGGGCCTGTACGACGAGACCATGATCGGCAACAGGCCGGCCGTGCTCGAGTTGACCCAGGCTGGCCTCGACTCCGGCGTCCTGCCCGAGACCATGCTCTTCGAAGCGCTCATCCCCTCGCTCGAAGAGGTCGGCGCGCGCTTCGAGCGGGGCGACTGGTTCGTGCCCGAGATGCTCATCGCCGGCAAGGCGATGGCCGCTGCGCTCGACCTGCTCCGCCCCCTTCTGGCGCAGACCGGGGTCGAAAGCGTCGGCACGTTTCTCATGGGCACCGTCAAGGGAGACGTGCACGACATCGGCAAGAACCTCGTCAACATCATGCTCGAGGGAGCAGGCTTCACGGTCATCGACCTCGGCGTACAGGTGCCGCCTGAGAAGTTCATCGCAGGTATCGAGGAGCACAACCCCGACATCGTCGGCATGTCCGCCTTCCTCACTACTACGATGCCGATGTTCAAGGCCAACATCAACGCCATCGAGAAGGCCGGTCTGCGCAACAAGGTGGTCGTCATGGTGGGCGGCGCGCCCGTCACCCAGGAATACGCCGATGTGTGCGGGGCTGACGGCTACGCCGCTGATGCCGCGACAGCTGTGCGCAAGGCCAAGGACTTCGTGGCGGCAAAGCGCGCCGGATAGCGATGCCCAAACTCCTTCCCCTCATCGAGCACGCCGTCAAGAAGCCGGTGTGGGACTGCCGCATGTGCGGGCAGTGCGTCCTGCACTCCACCGGTATGACCTGCCCAATGACATGCCCCAAGACGCTGCGCAACGGCCCGTGTGGCGGGGTGAGGGAAGACGGCAACTGCGAGGTCAAGCCGGAGATGCGCTGCGTCTGGGTCAAGGCCGAGCAGCGCTCCCACTCACCGGCAAATCCCCATCACTGGGAAGAGGAGTTCAACGACCTGCGGCCGCCGGTCGACAACCGCCTGCAGGGCACGTCGTCGTGGGTCAACCTCGTGACCAAGCGCGATCGGCGCACACCGGCCGGCTGGCAGGGGCTATCTCGCGAGCAGCATTCGGCGGTGCCAGGCGCGAGCATGGTCGAGGTCGACGAGGTCGCTTCCCTGCCGATCGGATTCCACTCGTGAGCCGCCTGTCTGAGTTGCTTGCTTGCTCTGAGCGCCCCGTCGTCACCGCTGAATTTCCCAGCATCGACGGCGGCGGGCTTGAAGAATTGGAGAAGGCAGCTGATGAACTGCGGCCCTTCGTCGATGCCGTCAACGCCACCGATAATCCGTCAGCGCACGCTCACGCATCCAATACGTCGGTCGCCATCGGCATGATGCAGTTCGGGCTCGAGCCAATCATGCAGGTGGTCTGCCGTGACAAGAACCGCATCGCCATGCAGGCTGACGTCATCGGGGCCAGTCTCTTCGGAGTCGAAAACGTGGCCTGCCTAACCGGTGACGACGTCACTGCCGGCGACGAGCCCGAGGCGCGCCGGGTCTTCGACCTCGACAGCACCCAGCTCATCAAGGTGGCCAGCGGCCTGGCCGAGGGTCACTACCTGTCCGGACGAGCCATCAAGCAGCCTCCCGCTCTCTTCGTCGGGGCCGTCGAAAACCCGTTCGCTCCCCCGCTGGACTACCGCGTGCTGCGCGCCCTCAAGAAGGCCGAGGCCGGCGCACGCTTCCTGCAACTGCAGATCGGCTACTACCCCGAGCGACTGGAGGCCTTCGTGCGCGGGTGCGTCGAGGCCGGCCTCACGAGCACCACAGCGCTCATACCCACTGTGGTGCTCACTAAGTCGGCCAAGGCACTGTCCTTCATGGACAAATCGGTGCCGGGCATCTCCATTCCCGCCGACATGATCGCTCGCGTCGCGGGGGCAGGTGACAAGGACGCCATTGCCGAGGAGTCCTACCAACTCACCCTCGAACTTTCTCGCCACGCACTCTCGCTGCCTGGAGTCTCCGGTATCCACCTCACCGACTTCCGGCACGACGGCTCCCTCGAGCGGCTCGTCCGTGACCTGGGCATCGGGCCAGCCTTCGACCCAATGGCAACCGTCGCCGGTACCACCACGGGATAGGAGTCCCATGCACACCGTCCTGCGCTCCGCCAAGGCTTCCGTCACCATCGGGCCCGATCAGCCTTTCTGCATCATCGGCGAGCGGATCAACCCCACCGGGCGGAAGAAGTTCCAGGAGCAGTTGCGTGCCAACGACCTGTCGGCCGTGGAAATCGACGTGCACGACCAGGTTGCTGGCGGCGCGATGATGCTCGACGTCAACATGGGAGCCCCGCTCGTCGACGAGGCCAAGCTCCTCGGCGAGGCCGTCACCCTGGTGCAGTCGATCACCGACGTGCCCCTGTGCATCGACTCCTCGGTCATCGAAGCCCTTGAGGCCGGGCTCGCGGCCTACCAGGGCAAGGCCCTGGTCAACTCGGTCACGATGGAGCGCGATCGCATCGAGTTGATCCTGCCGCTGGTCAAGCGCCACGGCGCCGCCGTCATCGCGCTGCCCAACGACGAGGAGGCGATCCCGGAAGATCCGCACCGCCGCCTGGAACTCGCCAAGCACCTCATCGGCATTGCCACCGATGAGTTCGGCATCCCCATCGAGGACATCGTCGTGGACCCGCTAGCGATGCCTGTCGGCGCCGATCACACGCTCGCCTACAAGACCATGGAGGCCATCCACCTGATCTCCAGCGAGATCGGGGTCAATACCACCCTGGGCGCATCCAATGTTTCCTTCGGAATGCCCGACCGTCACACGCTCAACGCGGTGTTCCTGCCCATGGCTATCCAGGCCGGCCTCACCAGCGCGATCATGGATTCGCGTACACCTCAAACCGTTACCGCTGTCAAGGCTGCCGACCTAATGAAGGGCAACGACGAGTGGGGTGCCAACTGGATCGCGGCACATCGCGCTAAGCAGGCGGCAGCCGGCACATGAACGAAGGACCCGCTCGCGTCACGCTCGCCTTCGAGCCCGCGGGCAAGTCCGTGCGCGTGCCGAGCGGGGTATCTGTCTTCGATGCTGCCCTGTGGAACGGCATTCCCGTTGATTCCACGTGCGGTGGTCACGGCACCTGCAAGAAGTGCAAGGTTCGGATCGCCGATGGATCGATGCCCATTAGCCGGCTCGACGAGCGCGCATTCACCGCCGAGCAACTCGCCGATGGCTGGCGCCTGGCATGCATGGCCAATGCCGTTGACAACCTGACGGTCGACGTCCCCGAGATGACCACCCGGCCCAAGGCTGCCACCGTTGGCGTCGGGCGGCAGGTCATCCTGCGGCCGGCCGTGCAAAAGCGCCTCATCACCCTCGAGGAGCCAACGCTGTCGGATCAGCGCACCGACATCCGCCGGGTCCTCAACTCGCTCGACGACCTTGAACTCACCGTCGACCCCCTCGTGCTGCGCACGCTTGGCACGGTCCTGCGACAGGCCAAGTGGACCGTCACGGCTGTCGTCGTTGGCACCGAGCTAGTCGCTATCGAGCCCGGCGACACAACGGCCTCCATCTATGGCATCGCCTTCGACCTTGGTACGACGACCGCCGTCGGCACGCTTATGGACCTCGCGGCTGGCGCGCCGATCGCGGTCGCATCGATGCTCAACCAGCAGCAGCCCTTTGGCGCTGACGTGATCAGCCGCATCAGCGCAACGATGCTCGAGCCTGAGGCACTCGAACGCCTGCGCGACTTCGCGCACTCCACTCTTAACGAGCTCGCCCAAGACGTCTGCGAGCAAGCCGGCATCTCCCCCGACCAGGTCTACGAGATCGCCCTTGCGGGCAACGCCACCATGGCCCAGCTCGCGCTCGGCATCGATCCCGAGCCGCTCGGCGTCGCGCCCTTCATCTTGGCCACCGAGTCCTACGAGGGCCTGCTGGCAAGTGACATGGGCGTGCAGATCCATCCGCGTGCCCGGGCCATGGTCTTCCCGCACCTCGGCGCCTACGTCGGCGGCGACATCATCGCGGGCGTGCTGGCCGCAGGGATGGACCGCGACAAGCGACTGCGCCTGTTCATCGACATCGGCACCAACTGCGAAATCGTCCTGGGCAACGGCGAGAAGCTCATGGCCACTGCCGCTCCAGCCGGGCCCGCATTCGAGGCGGCATCGATCCGGTGTGGTATGCGCGCGGCGCCCGGTGCCATCGAGGTCGTCGCCATCGGCGAGGACGGCGTGACGCTGCAGGTCATCGACGATGTCGCGCCTATTGGGCTATGCGGGTCGGGCCTCGTCGACGCCATTGCAGAGCTCCACCGGTCGGGGTTGATGGACGACTCCGGTCGCTTCCTGCCGCAGGACGTCATCGAGGCTGCGTGTCCCACCATGGCGTCGCGATTCGTCGAACGCGACGGTGAGCGGCTGTTCATCCTGGCCACGGCTGACGAGTCAGGAGACGGCCAGGACATCTTCCTCAGCCAGCGTGACGTCCGCGAACTGCAATTCGCGAAGGCCGCCATCTCCACAGGATGGAAACTGCTGCTCGAGGAGTTCGGCACCGACGAGTCCGAGATCCAGCAGGTGCTCCTCGCCGGTTCCTTCGGCACCTACCTGTCGGCCAAGAGCGCCGTGGGCATCGGCCTGGTGCCCAAGATCCCGGTCATGCGCATCGTCAGCGCAGGCAACGTCGCGGGAGAGGGAGCCAAGATGGCACTGCTCTCAGACTCCGAGCGCCACGGTGCGCATGCCCTGCTCGAGGAGATCCACTACGTCGAGCTCTCCGACCGCGGCGACTTCAATGATCGGTTCGTTGATGAGCTCGCGTTCCCGCGATAGCTCGCGCACTGCTCTCATCCTGTGCGGCGCCCTCAGCGCTGACGCCACCGCGTGGATCGAGGAGTCCGGGGCCCGGGTCGACATCCATCCGCTCCCACCGCTGCTCCACAACCGACCCGAGCGCATCGCTCCCGAGGTCGAACGCCTCATCGGCGAACTCCGCGGCAACTACGACGAGATCGTCATAGGCTACGCCGACTGCGGGACCTACGGAGCCCTCGATGAGGTTTGCGATCGGCTCGGCGCAAGACGTCTCCCCGGGCGCCACTGCTACGACATCTACGCCGGCGAGCAGGAGATGACAGCGATCTGGGAGGCCGATCCCGGCACCTACGTCCTCACCGACTTTCTCGTGCTGTCGTTCGACCGTGTCGTATGGCGCGAGCTCGGGCTCGACCGGCACCCCGAACTCCGCGATGACTACTTCCGCCACTACTCCCGGGTAGTCTGGCTGGCGGGGCGGCGTACGCCTGACTTGGAGCGCGCGGCGAGGCGCGCGGCCGAGCGCCTGGGCTTGCCGCTGGAGATCGTCGACGCCCCGGGGCGCCTGCATTCGCACTTCAACGCTCTCGGCTAGACGCCGGGACTGTCCACAGGAGCCTGCAGCGTCTGAAGAAACCTAGCGCGGGGTCGCAGGATGCGACCGGGGTAGGACCGCGCGGCCGTGGATCATCTTCCCCGACCAGACCCTGCAGACTGGCTGCATCACCGAGAAGCCGTCGTACGCATAGGAGTCGGGCGTGCGCTCATCTGCTTCTCGGCACCTCATTCCGGCCATGGTGGTTGCGGTGGTGCTGGCCGTCATCGGCACGGCTGTGGCGGCAGTGGTCACTCCGGGGCGGTCGCAGGCCGCCAGCCTGGTGGGCAAGCCGTGCCCCATGGTGGGGATAGCGAAGGGCGACGGACCCCACCTGAGGAATCTGATGTACAACTCGCTGCAAAACTGATATATCTGTCGCATGACCGCCGCGACCCTCATTCAGCCCGAGCTGACGGGTGGGGAGTCCCAGGCCGACCGCGCCTATCGCGAGATCCGCGCCCTCATCGTCACCCTCGATCTCCCGCCCGGATCGGTCATCAGCGAGCCCGAGCTCCAGGCACGTCTGGGTCTTGGGCGCACCCCCATCCGCGAGGCACTGCGCACGCTGGCCAATGAGCGACTGGTCGAGGTCTATCCCCGCCGCGGGATGTTCGTGGCCGCCCTCGACCCGCGCGACCTGTCGTCGCTGTCGGAGGTCCGCGAGGAGACCGAGCCCTTCGCAGCGCGCCTCGCCGCGCAACGCCGTAGCGATGACGACCTCGCCGTCATCGAAGAGCTGCTGGCCGCCATCGATGAGGTGGCCAAGGCACCCGACATGCTGTCGCTGATCGAGCTCGATCAGCGCATCCACCACCACATCTACCGATGTGCGCACAACGAGTTCCTGCAGTCGGTGTGCGACCAGCACTACATGCACGCTCTGCGCATCTGGTTCCTGGCACTCGACCGCGTCACCCACCTCGGCGATGCCGTGGCCGAGCACCGCGACCTGCTGATGGCCGTCCGCGACGGGGATCCCGACCGGGCGGCCGAGGTCATGTCCATCCATGTCCGAGGCTTCGAGGCCGAGGTACGCCGGGCCCTCTAGGGTCGGGCACCACCGCGAAAGAGGAAGAAATGAGCAACCTGCCGAGCAAGGCCAAGTGCGTCGTCATCGGCGCGGGCATCGTGGGCAACTCCGTGGCCTACCACCTGGCCCGCCTGGGCTGGCGCGACATCGTGCAGATCGACAAGGGCCCGCTGCCCAATCCGGGCGGATCCACCGGCCACGCGTCGAACTTCATCTTCCTCGTCGACCACAACAAGGAGATGGCGCTCCTCACCCTCGACAGCCTGCGTCAATACAAGGAACTCGACACCTTCTTCGAGTCGGGCGGCATCGAGGTCGCGCGCACGCCCGAACGCATGCAGGAACTCACCCGACGCATCACGTCCGGCAAGTCCTGGGGCATCGAGGACATGAGCCTGATCACTCCCGATGAGGTCAAGGAGATGGTGCCCTTCATCGACGAGACCGTCATCCTCGGCGGCTTCTACACCAAGGGCGTCGGGGTCTGCGACTCGCTACGCGCGGGCACGCTCATGCGCGAGAAGGCCATCAAAATGGGCGCACTGCAGTCGTTCGCCAACGTCGAGGTCGAGGACCTGACTGTGGCCGATGGCCACATCAAGGCTGTCGTCACCGACCATGGCACTATCGAGGCCGACTACGTCGTCATCGCGTGCGGCTGCTGGAGCCGTCGGATCGCCGCCATGGCGGGGGCGCAGATCCCGCTCACGCCTGCGGTGCACCAGATGAAGGACATCGGGCCCGTGGCACGGTTCGCCGACGCCAAGGGCGACCTGGAGTACCCCATCGTGCGCGACATGGACACCAATATGTACGAGCGCCAGCACGGCACCGGCCTGGAGATCGGCTCCTACGCGCACCGACCGATCCTCTACGACGCAGAGGACATCCCCTCGAACGCCGAGGCCGCGCTCTCCCCCACCGAGTTCCCGTTCACCCCCGAGGACTTCGCCGACCAGGATGAGCACGCCCTGGAGCTCATGCCTGAGATCGTCGGCGATGAGGGCGCTCAGGAGAAGTACGCCATCAACGGGCTGCTCTCCCTAACCCCTGACGGCATGCCCATCCTCGGCGAGACACCGGAGGTCAAGGGCCTGTGGTCGGCTGCAGCCGTCTGGGTCAAGGAAGGACCCGGTGTCGGGCGCGCCATGGCCGAGTGGATGGTGCTCGGTCAGCCCGAGATCGACCTGCACGCCTCCAACATCGCCCGCTTCTATCCCGGCCAGACGGCGACCAAGCACATCAAGGACCGCACCTCCGAGGGCTTCAACAAGACCTACGGCATCGTGCACCCGGCTGAGCAGTGGGCATCCAACCGCGAGGTACGCAAGTCGCCCTACTACGACCGCGAGAAGCCGCTGGGAGCGGTGTTCTACGAGACCGCGCAGTGGGAGCGCCCCTTCTGGTTTGAGTCCAACGCCAGTCTCGTCGCAAGGTTCGGCGACGCCGTGATGCCGCGCACCTCAGAGTGGGAGTCCCGCTGGTGGTCGCCTATCGTCAACGCCGAGCACCTGCAGATGCGCGAGACGGCGGGCCTGGTCGATCTCACGGCGTTCTGCATCTTCGACATCACCGGTCCCGGTGCCCTGGCCACGGTGCAGCAAGTCTGCGTGCGCCAGATGGACGTCGCCATCGGCAAGGTCGTCTACACCCCGGTGCTGGCCCCCAACGGCGGCTTCGTGTCGGATCTCACCGTGATGCGCCTCGGCGACGAGCACTTCCGCGTCGTCACCGGCGGCGCCCACGGCATGTGCGACCAGAAGTGGTTCAAGGACCATGCGGCCCCCGGCGCGACGTTCACCGACCAGACTGAGGCGATCTCCACGATCGGGGTCTGGGGGCCCAACGCCCGCAAAATCCTCGCCGCCGTCACCAGCGACGACATGAGCAACGAAGGCTTCCCCTTCGGCACCTGCCGCGAGATCACCGTCAGTGGCAACACCGTGCTGGCCTCGCGCATCTCCTACGTCGGCGACCTTGGCTGGGAGATCTACGTGCCCATGGGCGAAGGCCTCACACTCTGGGATGCCGTCTGGAACGCCGGCCAGGATCACGGCCTCATCCCCGTGGGCATCGGCGTCTACGGCACGACCGGTCGACTGGAGAAGGGCTACCGCGCCTACGGCTCCGAGCTCGAGACCGACTTCACCGCGGTCGAGGCCGGCATGACCACGAAGAAGGTCAAGGACGCCGACTTCATCGGTAAGGAGGCACACCTGCGCCATCGCGGGGAGGCCCCGGTCGCCACGGCGTGCGTCCTCACAGTCGACGACCACACGTCATCCACGGGCGAGAAGCGCTACATGATGGGCGGCGAGCCGATCCTCACCAAGGACGGCCTGGCCATCGTCGACGCGCACGGCCGGCGCTCCTACGTCACCTCGGCCGGGTCGGGCCCCTCAGTGGGCAAGCACATCCTCATGACCTACCTGCCCCCGGAGCACTCCGAGCCGGGCACCCATCTGCTCGTGGAATACCTCGGTGAGCAGTACCCCGTGACGGTGACCGGTTCTGGCGCCCTCTTCGACCCGAACAATGATCGGATCCTGTCGTGAACATCGCCGTCTGCATAAAGCGCGTGCCGCTGTCACCCGGCCGCTGGACCCTGACCGCCGATGGCACGGCGATCGACACTAGCGGTAGCGCCATGGGCTGGACGCTGAGCCCGCACGAGGAGTGCGCGGTGGAGGCAGCAGTGCAGCTCGCCGAGGGAGGGGGCACGGTCACGGCCATCTCCCTCGGCACGCCCGAGTCGGCGGAGCAGATACGCGATGTCATGGCGGTCGGCGTCGACCGTGGCCTGCTCCTTGAGACGGACGGCGCCGAGTGGGATCCGCAAGCCACTGCCGGCGCGATCCTCGACGCCATTCGCAACGACGACACGGCGTTCGACATGGTCATCCTCGGCACCGAATCAGCTGACACCGGTGACTACCAGGTCGGTGTGCGCATTGCGCATGCCCTCGGCTGGCCGATCGTGACCAACGTCAAGGGACTCTCGGTGAGCGACGGGGTCGCGCGCTGCGAACGCGTCGCCGGATCGGAGCGCGAGGTCTACGAGGTGGCGCTGCCCGCGGTGATCTCGGTCAAGGACGGCCTCAATATCCCGCGCTATCCGTCGGTGCCCGGTCGCATCAAGGCGCGTAAGAAGCCGATCGACACCAGCACGCCCGCGCACCCCGGCCAGCGCCTAGAGAAGAAGTCGCTGGCCCTGCCGCCGCAGGAGGTGGGCACCGCCGAGGTGATCGGCTCAGGGCCCGATGCAGCACCCAAAGTCGTCGAGATCCTCAAGGAGATCGGAGTGCTCACATGATCCTCGTCTACGTCGATCACGATCGCGGCGTTCTCGATGAGCTATCACTGCAGGCGGTCTCTGCTGCCGTGGCGCTCGGCCAGCCGGTCGAGACTGTGCTCATCGGGGCCAACGCCACCACGGCCGCCCCGCGCCTAGGCGAGTTCGGCGTGACCAACGCGCACATCGCGATCGATCCGCGCCTGACTGACTACGCGCCGCAGGCTGCCGGCCGCGCCGTCGCCGAGCTCGTCACCTCGCTCTCCCCGGTCGCCGTCCTCGCCGTTGGCTCGCCGCGCGGCAATGAAGTGCTCGCCCATGTCGGCGCGATCCTCGACCTGCCCTTCGCGGCCGACTGCACAGGCATCTCCCTTGGCTCTGGCTCCTTCGACGTCACGCGCAACCGCTGGGCGGGCAACGTGATCGAGGAGGCCGTCGTCCACGCATCCACCCTGATCGCATCGACCGCGCCGCACGCCTTCACGGCCGATCCGGTGATCGGGAGTACCCCAGCCACGGTGCATGAGTTCACTCCCACACTGACCGATGCCGACGTCGCCGTGCGCATCATCGACCGCACAGGCGGTGGCGGCGGAGGTGGAGTAGGCCTGGCCGAGGCCAAGGTTGTCGTCTCCGGCGGCCGAGGTGTCGGCGGGGACGGCTTCGGCCCGCTCGAGGAGCTCGCCGAGCTGCTCGGCGGCGCCGTGGGCTGCTCGCGCGTCGTCACGTCAGCCGGCTGGCGTCCGCACGCCGAGCAGGTGGGTCAGACGGGCACCAAGGTCGCGCCCGATCTTTACATCGCCTGCGGCATCAGCGGCGCCACGCAGCACATCGCCGGCTGCAAGAACGCCAAAACCATGATCGCGATCAACACCGACCCGGAGGCAACGATCATGTCGTACGCCGACTACGCGATCGTCGGCGATGTGTCCACCGTCCTACCCGCTATCGTCGACGCCGTACGCGCAGCCAAGTCCTAGGAGTCTCATGCCCTCCGATATCGAGATTGCCCAGGCGACCCAGATGGATCGCATTTCGTCGGTGGCCGCCACGCTCGGCATCCCCGACGAGGCCCTCGAGCCCTTCGGCCACTACAAGGCCAAGGTCTCCAACGCCTATCTCGACTCCCTGCCGGAGCGGCCCGACTCCAAGCTGATCCTCGTCACCGCGATCAGCCCCACTCCCGCGGGCGAGGGCAAAACGACAACGACGGTCGGCCTCGGCGATGGCCTCCGGCGGATCGGCAAGAGCGTCATGATCTGCCTGCGCGAACCCTCGCTCGGTCCGGTCTTCGGCATGAAGGGCGGCGCCGCGGGCGGTGGCTACGCCCAGGTGGTGCCCATGGAGGACATCAACCTGCACTTCACCGGCGACTTCAGCGCCATCGGCCTCGCCAACAACCTCCTCGCTGCGCTGCTCGACAACCATGTGCACCACGGCAATCGACTCGGGATCGACGTACGCCGGGTCACCTGGAAGCGCGTCATGGACATGAACGACCGTGCCCTACGCGACATCGTCGTCAGCCTCGGTGGCCCGGGCAACGGCTATCCGCGCGAGGATGGCTTCGACATCGTCGTCGCGTCGGAGATCATGGCCATCTTCTGTCTCGCCACATCGCTCGACGACCTCAAGCAACGCCTCGGCAACATCATCGTGGCCTACAACCACGACAAGGAGCCCATCCGCGCCCGCGATCTCGACGCCGACGGCGCGATGACGGTGCTGCTCAAGGATGCTTTCAATCCCAATCTTGTGCAGACCTTGGAGCACACTCCCGCTTTCGTGCACGGCGGACCCTTCGCCAACATCGCCCACGGGTGCAACACGGTCGTAGCCACTCGTGGAGCGATGAAGCTCGCGGATTACGTCGTCACCGAGGCCGGCTTCGGCGCCGACCTGGGCGCCGAGAAGTTCATCGACATCAAGTGCCGCAAGTCGGGCCTTCGCCCCTCGGTTGCCGTCATCGTCGCGACGATCCGGGCGCTGAAGTACCACGGAGGTGCCGACCTCACGACGATCACCGACGAAGATCTCGGGGCCCTCGAGAAGGGCATCGTCAATCTCCAATGCCACATCGAGAACGTGCGTGACGTCTACGGCGTCAACTGCGTGGTCTCGATCAACCGCTTCACCTCCGACACCGATGCCGAGATCGAACTGCTCACTGGGCTCGTCAGTGACTCCGGGGCCGACGTCGTTCTCGCCAATCACTGGGCCGATGGTGGGGCCGGCGCTGAGGATCTGGCACGCAAGGTGGTCGCGCTGTGCGAGTTCCCCCGCGAGGTCACCTTCGTCTACCCCGACGAGGCGAGCCTGTGGGAGAAGATCAACGCCATCGCCACGCGCGTCTACCGGGCATCGGAGGTGACCGCGAGCACGAAGGTCCGCAAGCAGATCAAGGACCTCGAGGAGATGGGCTACTGCCACCTGCCCGTGTGCGTGGCCAAGACCCAGTACTCCTTCTCGACGGACGCGTCACTGCGCGCCGCACCTACGGGGCACGTGCTCGACATCCGGGAGGTGCGCCTGTCGGCAGGCGCGGAGTTCGTGGTCATGGTGTGCGGCGACATCATGACGATGCCGGGCCTGCCCAAGGTGCCGGCCGCCGAGCGCATCGACCTCGTCGACGGCGCAGTGGTCGGCCTCTTCTGACCTGACCCCTACTTCTGCACCGCGAGTGTGCAGCTGTGCCGAGTCTTCCCTCGTGAACATGCGGCACGGCTGCACACTCGCGAAGGGGGAGGTGACCGGTCAGGGTTCAGCCAGGCGGGTGGTAGCGAACCGCGAAGCGGCGGCCCGCCGTGGCCGCTGCGTTGATGCCGGCAACAGCAGGCATCAACGCCCAGAATGCCGCGGCCTGCACCTGCCCGGTGCCCACGTAGGTGACCACGGTCATGATCACCGCAGTCACGATCGTCAGGGTGATGATGACGGCTGCCTGCATCAGTCGCTTCGTCATCGGCATACCCTTGCGGGCGCGGCAGCCGTCGTGGTGGTCATGGTGCCTCACCCTAGGTCCGCGGAAAGGGGACAGTGTGCCTTTCGGCGCGCGGCGCGCGAGGTCTTCGCCGTCTGCAATGCGAGAGCCCCCGGTCAGGATTGAACTGACGACCTACCGCTTACAAGGCGGTTGCTCTACCACTGAGCTACGGAGGCGGGCCGCCCCATCCTGCCAGGCGTCCTCAGTCAGCAGCGAAGCCACCGTCGACGATCAACGTCGTCCCCGTCAAGAAGTCCGAGGCGGCCGATGCCAGGAAGACGGCGGGCCCTCCCAGGTCGCTCGGCACACCCCATCGACCCTCGGGGGTGCGCGTCTGGACCACCTCCTCGAGCCCCGGCAATTGCTGTCGGGCTCCCCGCGTCAGATCGGTGTCGATCCAGCCGGGCAGGATCGCATGGACCTGAATGCCGTCGGCGGCCCACGCAATGGCGAGGGCCTTGGTCAGTTGCACGACCCCGCCCTTGGAGGCTCCGTAGGCCGATGCCTTCGCGTTGCCGAAGATCGACATGAGCGAGCCAATGTTGATCACCTTGCCGCCACCGCCCGCCTTCATCGCGGGATACGCCGCCCGGCTGCACAGGAACGGCCCATCGAGGTTGACCGCGAGCACCTGATGCCACTCATCCGGTGTGAGGTCCTCCGGGCGCTTGATGATGTTGATACCGGCGTTGTTGACCAGGATGTCCAGGCGGCCGAATTGCCCGACTGTCTCGTCGACCAATGCTTGCGCCGCATCGGGGTCGGACACGTCGGTGGGAACCGAGACTGCAGTGGCGCCGGACGCCTCCAACTGCTTCACCGCATCGGCCGACTGATCGACATTGGTTGCGGCAATGACGATGGTGGCGCCTGCCCCGGCGAGTGCCTGCGCGATGCCGAAGCCGATGCCGCGGCTACCGCCCGTGACGACGGCGACCTTGCCGGACAGATCAAACATGTTCATGGCCGTGACCCTAGACCCCCCCTAGACTCCAGGTTCACGCATTCAGGAGGTCCCATGAGCCACCCGCCCGTCGTCGCATCGACCTGGCAGTCCCTCTTCGACCGACTCGAGGACTGGGGCCTGAAGCCAGGAGCCGACTCTGGCACGCCGATGACGCGCGGCTGCGTGCTCAAGACGTGGCAGAACGTCGAGACGGGGCTGTGGGAGTGCACACCAGGTGGATGGACGGTCGAGGACCGGCCCGACGAGGAATCGGTCATCATCCTCGCCGGGCGCGCCCGCGTGACCGATGCCGATGGCACGGTCAACGTGATCTCGGAGGGAAGCACGGTGGTCTTCCCCCGCGGCTGGTACGGCCGCTGGGACGTGGAGGAGACGATCGTGAAGTACTACGTCTCCATCAAGTAGGGCTAACCCTCGATGATGATCTCGCCGGCCTCGGCGACCAGGTTGCCGTCAGCGTCGTAGACATCCACGACGTCCTCCTCGACCACGAGGTTGCCATCGGCGTCGAAGACATCGATGGTCTCCTCGACGATGGAGCCATCCTCACCGGTCACGACGATGACGTCGTCAACCACCGTGCCGATGACGTCGCCGGACTCGTCGACGAGCGCACTGACCTCGACGGACTCGCCTACCTCAATGTCGTTCTCTGCCATGACGTCTCCTTGTGGTGTCGGAAGGCCTATCCAACAGGCATCCGCGCTGCGCGACCGGCGAATGGGGAGAACTCACCCCTGGTTCACAGACTGGTCAGACCTGGTGCTGGGCCTGCAGTCGCTCCAGGGCCCCGAGCACGACCGGGTCGAGCTCGTCGGCGTGCCCGCGGGCGTAGCCGCGGAGCTCATCGACCATGGCGGACGTCCAAAACGTCTTGAGGTGCTTGGCCACCCGCTCGATCGCCTCACACTCGCCCACGCCCTCATTGTTGATGGCGATCTGCTGAGCCATGCGGGTCAGCGTCTCGATGCGCACGACTAGCCAGCCACCGACGAGCCAGCGGCGACGCCCACGGTCTGCTCGCCGGGCCCGCGCAGGGTCGGGGAGACCTCGACGGCGGTCACCTTGTACTCGGGGCAGTTGGTCGCCCAGTCGGAGTACTCCGTCGTGACGACATTTGCACCGCTGCTGGGGAAGTGGAATGTCGTGTAGACGACACCGGGGGGCACCCGATCGCAGATGCGCGCGCGCATCACGGTGGAGCCCACGCGACTCGCGAGGGTCACCCAGGTGCCGTCGGCAATGCCCCGGGCCTCGGCGTCTGCCTCGTGGATGTCGAGCACGTCTTCCTCGAACCACTCGACGTTGGCCGTGCGCCTCGTCTGTGCGCCGACGTTGTATTGGCTCAGCACGCGCCCCGTGGTCAGGAGCAGCGGGTAGCGCCGCGTGCTGCGTTCCTCAGTCGGCACATAGGGGGTCACCTGGAAGGCGCCCTGCCCCCGCACAAACCGGTCGACGTGCATGACCGGGGTGCCGAGCGGATGGTCGGCGTTGCACGGCCACTGCACGCTGCCCACCTCGTCGAGCAGGTGGAACGACACGCCCGCGAAGGTCGGGGTGAGAGTGGCGATCTCGTCCATGATCTGGCTGGCCGAGTCATAGTGCATGGGATAGCCCAACGCGGTGGACAGGTCGCAGGTGACCTCCCACTCCTGCTTGCCGGTCTTGCTCGCCATGACCGGGCGCACGCGGTTGATGCGGCGCTCGGCATTGGTGAAGGTTCCGTCCTTCTCGAGGAACGACGTGCCGGGCAGGAAGACGTGGGCGTAGCGGGCAGTCTCATTGAGGAAGAGGTCCTGGACGATGACCAGCTCCATCGCCGCGAGGGCTGCCTGCACGTGGTGGGTGTTGGGGTCGGACTGGGCGACGTCTTCGCCCTGCACGAACAGTGCCTTGAACTCCCCGGTGACGGCGGCATCGAACATGTTGGGGATGCGCATGCCCGGATCGCCTCGCAATTCAGCGCCCCACAGGGTCTCGAACTGCTCCCGCACGACATCGTCGGACACGTGGCGGTAGCCGGAGAACTCGTGGGGGAACGAGCCCATGTCGCAAGATCCCTGCACGTTGTTTTGCCCGCGCAGCGGATTGACGCCCACGCCCTCGCGACCGATGTTGCCGGTGGCCATCGCCAGGTTGGCCATCGCCATGACCATCGTCGAGCCCTGGCTGTGCTCGGTAACGCCGAGGCCGTAGTAGATGGCGGAGTTGGGGCCGTCGGCGTAAAGGCGTGCGGCGGCGCGGATGTCTGCTGCTGGCACGCCGGTGATCGCCTCGAGGGCCTCCGGGGAGTTCTCGGGACGCGCGATGAACTCGCGCCACTCGGCGTAGAGGATCGGATCGCAGCGGTCGGCGACGAAGTCATCGTCGATGAGGCCCTCCTCGGCGATGACGTGGGAGATGGCGTTGACCACGGCGACATTGGTGCCCGGCTGCAATTGCAGGTGGTAGTCGGCGGTGATGTGGGGCGAGCGCACAAGGTCGATGCGGCGAGGGTCGATGACGATGAGTCGTGCACCCTGGCGCAGACGCCGCTTCATCCGCGAGCCGAAGACCGGGTGGGCGTCGGTGGGGTTGGCGCCGATCACTACGATCACATCGGACGCGGCGACGGACTTGAAGTCCTGCGTGCCCGCCGAGGTGCCGAACGTCGTCTTGAGGCCGTAGCCGGTCGGTGAGTGACACACGCGCGCGCAGGTATCGACGTTGTTGTTACCGAAGGCAGCGCGCACCATCTTTTGGACGACGAAGACCTCTTCATTGGTGCACCGCGACGACGTGATGCCGCCGATGCTGTCGGTGCCGTGGGCGGCCTGGATCTCCTTCAGCCGGCGCGCGGCGAAGGCGATCGCCTCCTCCCAAGAGACCTCGCGCCACGGCTCGGTGATCGAGTCGCGCACGAGCGGGGAGAGCACGCGGTCAGAGTGGGTGGCATAGCCCCACGCGAAGCGGCCCTTGACGCACGAGTGGCCCTCGTTGGCGCCGCCGGACTTCGACGGGACCATGCGCACGAGCTCGTCGCCGCGCAGCTCGGCCTTAAAGGAGCAGCCGACGCCGCAGTAGGCACATGTGGTCTCGACGGTGCGGGTGGGCATGCCGAGTTCGATGACCGACTTCTCCTCGAGGGTGGCCGTCGGGCAGGCCTGCACGCAGGCGCCGCAGGAGACGCATTCGCTGTCGAAGAAGCTGCGCCCGCCGGGGCTGACCTTCGACTCGAAACCGCGGCCGACGATGGTGAGCGCGAGGGTGCCCTGGATCTCGTCGCACGCGCGTACGCACCGACTGCACACGATGCACTTGGACTCATCGAAGGAAAAGTAGGGATTGGACGCGTCCGTCGGCGCATCGAGATGGTTGGCGCCCTCGTAGCCGTAGCGCACCTCGCGCAGGCCGACCACGCCCGCCATGTCCTGCAGCTCGCAGTCGCCGTTGGCCGGGCAGGTGAGGCAGTCGAGCGGGTGATCGGAGATGTAAAGCTCCATGACATTGCGGCGCAGCCGCTCGACCTTGGGAGTCTGGGTGCGCACGACCATGCCGGGCTCGCACGGCGTGGTGCACGACGCGGGCGTGCCCTTGCGGCCGTCGATCTCGACAAGGCAGAGGCGGCACGACCCGAAGGGCTGCAGCGAGTCGGTGGCGCAGAGCTTGGGCACCGACAGGCCGGCTTCGGCCGCCGCGCGCATGACGGAGGTGCCCTTGGGCACGGTGACGTCGATGCCGTCGACCTGCACCCTAACGGTCTCGTCGCAGACGGCCGCGGGCGTGCCGTAGTCGGACTCGTGCAGCAGTGTCATCGCTCCATCGCCTCCGGTGACCGGTGGAAGTCCTCCGGGAAGTACATAAGTGCGCTGCGCACCGGGAGCGGAGTAAGCCCGCCCATGGCGCATAGTGAACCGTCGGTCATAGTCTCGCACAGCTCATCGAGCAGGACGAGATTGCGATCACGGTCGATTCCGGCCGTGATGCGGTCGATCACCTCGATGCCACGGGTCGATCCGATGCGGCAGGGCGTGCACTTGCCGCACGACTCGACAGCGCAGAACTCCAGGGCGAAGCGAGCCTGCGCGGCCATGTCGACGCTGTCGTCGAAGACGACGATGCCGCCGTGCCCGAGCAGCCCGCCCGCGGCGGCGAGCGCCTCGTAGTCCATGGACACGTCGAGCGCGTCGCCCGGCAGGTAGGCGCCGAGGGGTCCGCCCACCTGCACTGCGCGCACCGGGGCGCCGGTGAAGGTCCCTCCGCCGTAGTCCTCGACGAGCTCGCGAAGCGTGACGCCGAAAGCCAGCTCGACGATGCCCCCGCGCGCGATGTTGCCAGCAAGCTGGAAGACCTGGGTGCCGCGCGAGCGGTCGATGCCGAGGGCCTGGTAAGCGGCGGCCCCGTCGGCGAGGATGCTAGGCACCGCTGAGAGCGTGAGCACGTTGTGCACGAGCGTCGGGTTGCCAAACAGGCCCTGCAGCGCCGGGATCGGGGGCTTGGGTCGCACCATGCCGCGCTTGCCCTCGAGGCTCTCCAGCATCGCGGTCTCTTCGCCACAGACGTAGGAGCCGGCGCCCTCGACCACGCGGACATCGAAGGCGCGGCCCGATCCCATGACGTCGTCGCCGAGCCAGCCGTCCACCCGGGCGA
The DNA here is from genome assembly GCA_016870515.1 of Actinomycetota bacterium. GTDB lineage: Bacteria > Actinomycetota > Actinomycetes > S36-B12 > S36-B12 > Mxb001. The sequence continues at coordinate 91,715 of VGBL01000006.1, forward strand.
TGTCGATGGCCGTCCGCAGGGTCCGGATGGCATCGGGGTACTCCGAGCGCACGTAGATGAGCCCGCGCGTGGATCCCACCGTGGTGCCCGCGATCGCCATGCCCTCGAGCAAAGTGAAGGGGTCACCCTCCATGAGCATGCGGTCGGCGTACGTCCCGCTGTCCCCCTCGTCGGCGTTGCAGCAGACGTACTTCACGTCGCTCTCGGCCTCGAGGACCGTGCGCCACTTGATGCCAGCGGGGAAACCCGCCCCGCCGCGGCCGCGCAGGCCGGAGGCCAGCACGTCGGCCGCGACCTCCTCCGGTGGCATCGCCAGGGCCCGCTCGAGGCCGACGAGCCCGCCGAGGCGGCGATACTCGTCCAGGTCGAGGGGGTCGTGGATACCGACTCGCGCGAAAGAGATGCGCTGCTGGGAGGCCAGCCACCAGATCTGGTCGACCGGACCGTGGCTGAGGGCGTAGGCACCGCCCTCCAGAAGGCCGGCGTCGAGCAGCGGCTCGACGTCCTCGACGGTGACCGGCCCGTAGCCGATGCGGCCAGCCGGTGTCTGGACCTCGACAAATGGCTCGAGCCAGAGCATGCCGCGCGAACCATTGCGCACGATCTCGGCGGCGATACCGCGGGCGGCGAGCGCGGACTCGAGCGCGCGCGCAACGTCGTCCGCGCCAACCGACACGGCGGCGGAGTCGCGCGGCACGTAGATGCGCGTCATCGCGCCGCCTGGATCGCCGTGCGCAGGCGACGGGTGTCGCATCGGCCCACCAGATGACCATTGACCATCACGGCGGGCCCCAGCGCGCAGTTGCCGAGGCAGTAGACCTTGTCAAACTCCACATCGCCTACAAGAGTGCGCTTGCCGACGGCCACGGCGTACTCCCCCTCAATGCCGCGCAGGAGGTCGCGCACGCCCTGCGCCTGGCAGGCCTCGGCGACGCACACCTGCACGACCACGGCGGGCGGCGGAGTCTCGCGCAAATCGTGGTAGTAGGTGAGGACGCCGACGACCTCGGCCTTCGCGACGTTGAGCTCGTCGGCGACCGCGTCGACCGATCCCTCTGGCACGTAGCCGAAGGCTTCCTGCAGGTGCTGGAGCGCGGGGAGGATGAGGCGCTCGTCGGGAGGAAGCGCGGCGAGCGTCGAGCGGACGGCCTCCACCGATCCGGGCGCGTACGCCGACATTGCCGCCTCCGACCCCACGGCCCGGCGCGTCGCCGAGCACCTCAAGGATAGGTCACGCGCAGGCCCGCCCGGGAGCCCTAGCGGGGCAGCTGCGGGGAGTTCCACACTGTGAAACCGGGGCGCCGTCCCCGGAGCGGCCGCTCGGGGCGGGCCTAGTCTGAGCCGAGCGTCGATGAAGGGGTGACATGGCTTCGGTGGAGCGTCGGCGAATCGCGCGCTTGCGCGACGGCTGGCAGGCGGGCCCCGACCAGGTGGCCGTCGAGGCCCCGCTCGTCATCGAGGTCGACGGACGCACCGTCTCCACCACCATGCGCACGCCCGGCGCCGACACCGAACTGGCCCTCGGCTGGCTAGTGTCGGAAGGCGCGATCGCGTCGATCGACGACATCTTCGAGGCGAAGGAGTGCTTCGAGGAGGTCGACGAGGGCGACGACGTACGCCGGATCGTGCAGGTCACCACCCGCGGACTGCCCGCGATGGAGCCGCGACTACACACGACCTCGAGCGCGTGCGGACTGTGCGGGTCGGACCTCATCGACCTCACCTCGCGTACGCGCAAGTGGCCGCTCGAAGCCGATCACACGGCGTTCGCGCCTGAGCGCATCCTCGAGCAGCCGCGGCTGTTGCGCGAGGCCCAGCGCGGCTTCGATGCCAGCGGCGGACTCCATGCGGCAGCCCTGTTCACCCCCGAGGGCGAGTTGGTGTGCCTGCGCGAGGACGTCGGGCGGCACAACGCCGTCGACAAGGTCGTGGGCTGGGCATTGCGAGAAGGGCGCCTACCGCTGTCGGGTCTGTGCCTGCAGGTCAGCGGACGCGCATCCGCGGAGCTGGTGCACAAGGCGGTGGTGGCCGGCGCGCCCGCGCTGGCTGCGGTGTCGGCACCCACCACGTTGGCCGTCGACCTCGCTCGTGCCGCCGACCTGACGCTCGTCGGCTTCGTGCGCGATGGGTCGTTGAATGTCTATGCGGGCTGCGAACGCCTCGGGGTTACGGAGTAGCACGATGCATATCGAGTTCACGCTCGACGTCAACGATCCGCAGACCATGATCGACTTCTGGTCGCAGGTGCTGCGTTACGACATTCTCGACCAGGACCGATACGACGATCCCGATCAGGTCTACTGGATGATCGCCGACCCCGCGGGCCGCGGACCGCGCCTGGTAATCCAACGCGTGCCCGAGCCGGTGACCTGCAAGACCCGGGTCCACATCGATGTGCACGTGCCCGACATCGAGGCCGAAGCCCGGCGCGCGATCGACCTGGGCGCTACCCGCGTGGACGAGTCGCCCCTCGAAGAGGTAGGCGCCGCCTGGATCCGCCTCACCGACCCTGAGGGCAATCTCTTCTGCTTCGTCCGGGAGGCCAGCGACTGATCCGCCGGGCGACACGACACGTAGAACTCGATGGTGCTTGTCTGCCAGGGCACTTGTGTCGCAGTCTTCCCCCATGGGCATCGAGGTGTCTGCCTTCTCCGGTAAGGATCGCAGCCTGGCCGGCTTCCTCCTGTCGGGCCGGTGGCCGGAGAACACCCGCGAGTGGACCCAGTTCCTCGCCATCGCAGTGCGCTTCGCGGCCATGCCGGGGCTGGTGCCGACGACGATGGTGTTTCGTGCCGTCGAAGAGTTGCCAGATGATCCCGACCCCGAGACCGTGGGCCTGGTGACCGTTGCGGGACCCGTGCTTGGCGAGGGCGCGCCTCTTCCGGGCCAGTTCGCCGATCCGCAGCCGCCTGCGCTCCTGGTATTGCATCCGCCGTCGGAGACACGCCCGTCCACGCCGGAAGCAGAAGGCGTGGCGTCGGGCTGCGTGCTGCTGCCCGGTGTACCCCACCTGGGCCTCGATCACCGGGCGGGCTGGGTCGAGGCCCAGGCGGATGGCACCGTGACACGGCTGGTGAGCCGGGTGGGCGTCACGCTCGGCGACGATCCCGATATCGCGGTGCTCGCCACCCTCTGCGGCTAGACCGACTGGCTTCCGCCGTTCGACTCGTCGCTGTCGGCGTAGATCACCTTGATGCGCTCCATTGCGTTGCCGAGGTCGAAAAGTGTCACCGCGTGCACGAGCGGCCGTCGCGCGTCATAGAAGGTGGAGTTGACCTCAGGCTGCTCACGGAACCATTCGTCGGGATCCTGGCTCGCCGCATCGAGGTAGGCGACCCAGGCGGCGTTGTGCCGGAGGTAGGCATCGCGGGCCTCAGCCACGTTGCCCTGCCACGGGAGCACGTTGGTAGCACCGACACCGACCCCGGCGGCGGCGATCGAATCGCGGCCACGCGCAGCAACGTCGGCAAGGTCAGCGCGCAGCTTCTCGCGATCGGCGTCTGACATGTCACCGGCCGAATACGGCTCGATGGTGGCCGTGAACTCGTCCTGCGCGGCCTTCATGGCGGACTCCGAGGACTCCACCTGAGTGAGCAGGTGGTCCATGGTCACCGTGCGGGCGACGAGGTCACCTATGGCCAGGACATAGCCGAGGGTGATGACCGCGAGCGCGACACCACCGATCGCCCACACCACCCACGCGGGGATGCCGTCACGCGACGGGGGCGCACCGGCTTCAAGGACCTCCTGGCTCACGGGACCATCCTGCGCCAGGGCTACCTTGTGAGGCATGTCGGCCCAGATGCAGTCACCCCACCAGGTGGCTCCCCCGCCCTGGCGTGCGTCGTACGACGCGCGAGTCGCGGACCTGCGCCGGCAGTACGCCGCGATCCCCCAGGGTGCGCCCGTGCGACTGGCCAAGCGCACGTCCAACCTTTTCAGGCAGCGTGTGGCGACGATGACGCCCGGCCTCGACGTCCAGGCATTCGACGGTGTCCTCGAGGTCGATCCGATCAACCGCACCGCCCAGGTGCAGGGCATGACGACCTACGAGCACCTCGTGGCGGCCACGCTCCCCTACGGCCTGATGCCCCTGTGCGTGCCGCAGCTGAAGACGATCACCCTCGGCGGCGCCGTCACGGGCCTGGGCATTGAGAGTTCGAGTTTCCGGTGGGGCCTGCCCCACGAATCCGTCATCGAGATGGACATCCTGACCGGTGAGGGGCGGGTGCTCACTGTGAGCGGTGCTCCCGACGACCCGCACCGCGACCTCTACTACGGCTTCCCCAACTCCTACGGCACCCTCGGCTACGCCCTGCGGCTGAAGATCGAGCTCGAGCCGGTGCTGTCCTACGTGCGGCTGCGCCACGTGCGCTTCGACTCCGCCCAGGCCATGGCCGATGCCATCAGCCAGATCGTCACGTCGCAGGAGTGGGACGGCGTACCCGTGCACTTCCTCGACGGCACGATCTTCTCACCGAGCGAGCAATACCTGTCGCTGGGCCAGATGGTGTCCGACCGTGGCACGATGACACCGAGCGACTACACCGGGATGCACATCTACTACCGCTCCATCCAGACCAAGCGCGACGACCTGCTGACGATCCACGACTACATCTGGCGCTGGGACACCGACTGGTTCTGGTGCTCGCGCGCCTTCGGCACGCAGAAGCCACTCGTGCGCCGCCTCTGGCCCAAGGGCAAACTGCGCAGCGACGTCTACTGGAAGATCATCGCGTGGGATCGGCGCACGAAGTTCTCCAGCAAGGCAACCCGCGTACGCCGCAAGCCGGCGCGAGAGGAGGTCGTGCAGGACATCGAGGTGCCCCTCGGCAAGCTGCCGGAGTTCCTCGACTTCTTCCACCGCGAGGTGGGCATCGAGCCCGTGTGGATTTGCCCGCTGCACCAGCGCGACCCCTCGGAGCGCTGGCCGCTCTACGAGTTCGACCCCGCGGTCACCTACGTCAACGTCGGCTTCTGGTCCACCGTGCCGCTCCCGGCGGGGGTGGGCCCCGCGGAGGGCCGGGTCAATCGCCGCATTGAGCAGGTCGTCACCGAGATGGACGGCCGCAAGTCCCTCTACTCCTCGGCGTACTACTCACCTGCGGAGTTTGGGAGCATTTACGGCAGCGGGGCCTATGAGGGGCTCAAGGCGGCCTACGATCCTCAATCGCGGCTTCTCGACCTCTACGACAAGGTCGTGCGGCGCAGATAAGGACGGAGTGCGCATGGATCTGGCCACGGCCTTCGCCACGGTCGTGCCCGCGGAGCGCCGCGTGGGCTTCAAGGCCTACGACGGCTCAAGCACCGGCCTCATCGGCGCCGAGGTCGTGCTCGAGATCACCAATCCCCGGGGCGTGCAGTACATCGCGAGTGCCCCCAGCCAGCTCGGCCTTGCCCGCGCCTACGTCACTGGTGACCTGGAGATCCATGGCGACGTCTACGAGGCGCTCAAGCGGCTGTATCCCCTCCCCCTCGACCACGTCTCCCTCGTCGGTCGCGCGAAGCTGGCCAAGCGTTTCGTCAAGGACGCGATCTCCCGACCCGAGCCGCCCGCGATCGAGCGTCGACTCCGCGGTCGCCGCCACTCCAAGGGGCGCGATGCCCAGGCCATTCATCACCACTATGACGTGAGCAACCACTTCTACTCCTTCGTGCTGGGCCCGTCGATGGCCTACACCTGCGCGGTCTTTCCGACGGAGGATGCATCGCTCGAATCGGCCCAGGAGGAGAAATTCGATCTCGTCTGCCGCAAGCTCGGGCTTCAGCCCGGTCAGCGGCTGCTCGACGTCGGCTGCGGCTGGGGCGGCATGGTGCTGCACGCCGTCAAGAACTACGGCGTAAGCGCCATCGGCGTCACGCTGTCAAAGCGGCAGGCGCAGTGGGGCCAGGGGGCCATCGAGGACGCCGGGCTTGCCGATAAGGCCCAGATCCGCCACAGCGACTACCGCGACGTGCGCGAGACCGGCTTCGATGCCGTCTCGTCCATCGGCCTCACCGAGCACATCGGCCGCGACAACCACCCCGCCTACTTCTCCTTCCTCTATGGCAAGGTCCGCCCCGAGGGCCGGCTGCTCAATCACTGCATCACCCGGCCCAACAGCCTGTGGCCGTCGCACTACAAGCGCAGCTTCATCAACCGCTACGTCTTCCCCGACGGTGAGCTCACCCCGCCCGGGCTGATCATCAGCGAGATGAACGACGCCGGGTGGGAGATCCGCCACGAGGAGAACCTCCGCGAGCACTACGCGCTCACGCTCAAGCACTGGTGCGAAAACCTTGAGCGCAACTGGGACGCCTGCGTGGCCGAGGCGGGCGAGCCGACCGCGCGCGTATGGCGCCTCTACATGGCGGCATCCCGCCTTGGCTTCGACATCAACACGATCCAGTTGCACCAGGTGCTCGGCGTCAAGCTCGGCGAGCGTGGCGAGTCGGGTATCCCGCTGCGGGTCTCCGGGGAGACCTGGTCGCTCACGCAGCCGGCCTGATAGCGTCCGCATCCCCGGACGACCGCGTCCCCTTCCCCGGGAGCACTCATGAGCGCCGTGCAGGATCCCCAGGCCGACGGCCAGGCTCTCTACCTCGAGTTCATCGGCGCGGTCGCCGCCAAGGACTGGGCCGCCGTCGATGGCATCTTGGCCGCCGACTTCCAGTCGGTGCACACCGATGGTCCCCGCGACAAGGCCAAGGAGCTGGAGATGCTCAAGGCCGAGGATCTGGGCGAGTACTCCCTCACGGACTTCACCACCACCCGCGCCGGCGACACCCTGGTCGCGACCCACTGGCTCTCGGTGGCCGAGACCATCAATGGCTCGCGGCTGTCGACGAAGCCCGCCCCGCGTCTGACCGTGTGGCGCAGCGGCCCTGACGGCTGGAAGATCATCGCCATCGCCAACCTCAACCCCGCCTAGTAAAGCGCGGGGCCGGCGAGGTTCATGCCGCCGTCGGCCACCAAGGTGATGCCGGTGATGTAGTCACCGGCGGGACTCATCCAAAAGCCGATGAGCGCCGCCACTTCATCGGCCGTCTGCAGGCGCTTCAACGGCATGACCTGAGCGACCTGCTCGGGATCGAGGCCGTAGCCCTCCCACGCATCGGTATGCACGACACCGGGCGCGATGGCGATCGTGCGCACCCCGCGCGGTCCCCACTCCTGCGCCCAGGTGGCCGTGAGGCTCTCGACACCTGCTCGCGCGGCCGACGAGTGAGACATGCCCACGATGCCGCGGTGCGGCGTCATCGTCATGGTGATGCTCGCGATCTTGCCGAAGCCCTCGGGGAGCATCGAGCGCTTGGCGACCTGGGTAGACAGGTACCAGGTCGCGTCGAGGTTGAGCCGAGTCACGGCCCGGAATCCCTTGGGGCTGATGTCCTCCGCCGGCGACACGAACTGCCCCCCGGCATTGTTGACCAGCAGGTCGATGCGCATCTCGGCGTTCAACACCTCGTCGAGGAGGGCGTCGACGGACTCGGGCTCGCGGATGTCACTTGCGTAGCACGACGCAGACCCGCCCGCCTGCACGACCTGGTCGACGGTGGCCGCGAGCAGATCGTCGCGGCGTCCGGTAACGACGACTCGGGCACCCAAGCGCGCCAGCAGCAGCGCGGTAGCGCGGCCGATACCCGTGCCGCCGCCGGTGATCAAGGCGACGCGGCCATCGAGTGATCCGGAGGCGAGGACGTCGAGTGCCTCGGGAGAGCGCGGCCCAGTCATGCCCGCAGCCTAGAGATCCCCACTCGACACCGCCGAGTGCGCACCCCCCACCGCCGAGTGTGCGAGTGGCGCGCGGGGGTGGCGCGCGATTGGCGCGTGAACGAGCGCGTGGATGTGAAGATCAGGCGAGGGCGAGGAAGAGCTTCTCGAGCTGCTCCGCCGACATCGGGGGCTTCTCGCCCCGACCCTCGGCGGCCGCACACTGCTGCAGCCCGTTGGCCACGACTTTGAAGCCGACCCGGTCGAGCGCACGCGACACCGCCGCGAGCTGCGTGACGACGTCGCCGCAGCCGCGACCCTCATCGATCATCGTCACAATGCCGGCCACCTGGCCCTGCACGCGGCGCAGCCGGGTGATCACCTCGCGTCGGCACTCGTCGTCGAGGCAGATGTCGGCCATGGGACCCGTCCTTCGCTCCAAGATCCCAGGGTTCCCCCGGGGGTAGCCACACATCTGTCCCGGCAGGGGCCACGCCGCCCCATCGGGCCTACGCGAGCGGCTCGACGACGACGTGCGCGGCCAGCTCGGGCGGCAGCTCGACGTATTCGCCCCCCGATCCCACCAGCACGCCGGTGGCGGCTCGCCGCACCTTCACCGTGGCCCCGGGGGCGATGCCAGCGCGGCGCAGCAACGCCACAGTGTCGGCATCGGCCTGCGCTGGCTCACCGATGCGATGCACGGTCACGTGCAGGCTGTCAGCACCGTCGATCGCATCGAGTGGAATCCACGTCGTCGACGGCGTGACCGGAACCAGGCCGGGCATCAGCGCATCGAGGCCAGGAATCGGGTTGCCGAAGGGTGACTCGGTGGGCGCGCCGAGCATCTCAAGGATGCGGCGTTCGACCGACTCCGACATGACGTGCTCCCAGCGGCATGCCTCGGTGTGCACCTCCTCGAGGGGCATCCCCAGCACCTCGACGAGCAGGCACTCGGCGATGCGGTGCTTGCGCATCACCTGGGTAGCGTATTCGCGGCCCCGCGCCGTGAGCTCGAGGTGGCGGTCACCGGAGACGGTGAGGAGCCCGTCGCGCTCCATGCGAGCCACGGTCTGGGAGACGGTGGGCCCGCTTTGGCCGAGGCGCTCGGCGATGCGGGCCCGCAGGGGGACGACCCCCTCCTCCTCGAGTTCGAACACCGTGCGGAGATACATCTCCGTGGTGTCGATGAGGTCGCTCACCCAGGTATTCAACCGCACCCGGCGTGCTCCCACCGCCCGGACGGCCTAGCCTGCCAACGTGCCCGCCGTCGCCTGGTTCCGCCGAGACCTGCGCCTTGGCGATAACCCGTCTCTCGCGGCTGCGGCCGCGATCGACGGCACGGTCGTTCCCCTCTTCGTCGTCGACCCCAATCTGTGGGAGCCCGCGAGCAACGTGCGCCGCGCATATCTCGTCGACTCGCTGCGATCGCTCGATCACTCACTCGGCGGCAACCTCCTGCTCCAGCACGGTGACCCCGTGACGCACGTCGTCGGGGTCGCGCGCGCGGCCAAGGCGTTGCAGGTGCACATTGCCGCCGACTACGGCCCCTACGGCGCGCGCCGCGACGAGGCCGTGCGCGCCGCGCTCGCCGATCACGGCATCGAGCTCGTCACGACAGGATCGCCATACGCTGTTGCGCCGGGGCGCGTCACCAAGGACAACGGCACGGCGTACCGCGTCTACACGCCCTTCTATCGCGCCTGGCTGCGGCATGGCTGGCGCGCTCCGGCTGCCGACGTCGACGCGGAGTGGGTGATGCCCGTGGACTGCCACGGCTACCCCGAGCGACCCGACCTGCCCTTCGACCTGCCGGCCGCCGGCGAACAGGCGGCCCTAGAGCGCTGGAGCGCCTTCCGCGCCAAGCGGCTGAAGGCCTACGACGACACGCGCAACCTGCCGGCTATCGACGGGACCAGCGTGATGGGCCACCACCTGAAGTGGGGCGAGATCCACCCGCGCACGATCCTGGCCGACCTCGGCGACAGCGACTCCGAGGACGTCTACCGCAAGGAAATCGCATGGCGGGAGTTCTACGCCGACGTGCTGCACCAGCGTCCGGAGAGTGGGCGCGTCTCGCTCGACGCTCGCTTCGACGATGACTTCGCGTGGGACTCCGGCAAGGAGGCCGACCGGATGTTCGAGGCATGGGCCAACGGCCGCACCGGCTATCCCTTCGTCGATGCCGGCATGCGTCAGCTTCTCGCCGAGGGCTGGATGCACAACCGCGTGCGCATGGTCGTGGCGAGCTTTCTGGTCAAGGACCTCCACCTGCCCTGGCAGCGCGGAGCCGCGCACTTCATGCGCTGGCTGCGTGACGGCGACCTAGCGAGCAACTCCCACGGCTGGCAGTGGACCGCCGGCTGCGGCACCGACGCCTCGCCCTACCACCGGGTCTTCAACCCCGTCGGCCAGGGCGAGAAGTTCGACCCCCACGGCGACTATGTGCGCCGCTACATCCCCGAGCTCGCACACCTGCCCGGCAAGACCGCGCACACGCCGTGGGATGTCCTCGGGGGCTACGACCACGACTACCCCGAGCGTATCGTCGACCACGCCGCCGAGCGCGTCGAGGCCCTGGATCGATTCGCGGCCATGAAGGCCGCCACGGCGTAGGGGCTCCTGCCGATCTCCGGGCGTAATGCGCAGATGAGCTGCACATCTTGCCCGAAGAACGACCGGTGATGCGCACCTGACACACTCGCTCCTCGTGACGACGGTGGCGGTGCTCTCCCTCAAGGGCGGGGTGGGCAAGTCGACCACCACCCTCGGCATCGCCGGAGCCGCGTGGGCGCGTGGCGATCGCGTGCTCGTCATCGACCTCGACCCGCAGGCCAACGCGACGAGCGCGCTCGATGCCGCGCCCCACCCCTTCACCATGAACGACGTCCTGGCCGACGGGCGTCCGGGCATCGCAGCGGAGGCGCTGGTGAGCTCAGGGTGGGGTCGGGGGATCGACGTACTCACGAGCGAGGAGGCCCTGGCGCATCGCAACCGGCCCGAGGGGCCCGACTCAGCCACCCGTCTGCGGATCACGCTCCAGGGGGTGGCCGAGGCTTACACCCTAGTGATCATTGACTGCCCGCCCTCACTAGACGAGCTCACGCGCAACGCGCTCGCGGCTGCCGATCGCGCGTTGATCGTCACCGAGCCCGGCTATTTCGCGCTGCAAGGCACCGATCGAGCGCTTCGCGCCGTCGATGTCGCGCGCGACACCTTCAACCTGCGCCTGCGCCCGGCAGGAATCCTCGTCAATCGCGTGCGGGAAACGCTCGGTGAGCACCGGCGCCACCTGCAGACGCTGCGCGATGACTACCCGAGCCTGCTCGTCGGCATGGAGGTGCCGGAGTCGCCGGAGATCCCCGAGGCACAGCGGGCCGGCGTTCCCATCCAGGCATGGCCCTCGCCCGGAGCGCGGATCGTGGCCAATGCCTTCGATGACGTGCTGGACGTCCTGATGTCCTGACACGATGGGGCGGTGTCCACGCCCGAGCCGCTCGGCAAGGCCCCCGATGCTGAGGTGCATCCGGTCACCGGGCCGGCCGCGACGCCCCGGTCCGCTGCCGGGGCACCTGCGCCGACGCCTGCAGCGCCCGCTCGGCCGGAGCGGGCTGCGGCCGACGGCAAGGGCAAGCGCAAGTCACTCAAGCGCAAGGGCAAGGCAACCTCCGACGCCCTCCTGGGCGCGCCTAAGGACAAGCTGGTCGACCTCGACGTACGGGTGCCGAAGTCGGTGCGCAAGCGCTTGCGCACCGAGGCGAAGGCGCGCGGTCTGTCAACCGATGCGATCGTCACCGCGATCCTCGACGCCGCACTCGACAACCAGCCCTAATCGGCGACCGCCCCTCACCCACGTTGTGGGAGAAACAGTCGATGTAGCGACCAACCCGGCCCTGTTTCCACCGTTTGTCCCACAACGTGGGACAAACGGCAGGGGTCGGGGGCATCGCTAGGGGATGGGGCGCTGGGCGTCATAGCGCAGGAATGTCGGTACCGCGGCGACCAGCACCCCGGCAAAGAGGATGCACAGCAGCCCGCCGGACACCGCTGACACCGCCTCGCCGAACACCGCGGCCACCGCACCGGACTCTACGTCTCCCAGGCGCGGGCCGCCCACGACGACCACGGTGAAGATGCCCTGCAGTCGTCCGCGGTACTCGTCGGGGGTGGCCGCCTGCAGGATTGTCGCGCGAAAGATCGCGCTCACGGTGTCCGCCCCGCCCGCGATGGCGAGCGCCAGGAGCGCCGCCGGCAGCCAGCGAAGCAGGCCGAAGACGGCGATTCCCGCGCCCCACACGAGGATGCAGAGGACGACCGCGAGTCCCTGGCGCTGGATGCGACCGAGCGGGCCCGAGAAGATGCTGGCGAAGAAGGCCCCGACGGCCGGCGCTGCCGACAGCAGGCCAACAACAAGGGCTACATCAGCGACCGATCCGCCGTACCACATCGTGGCGATGGCCGGGAAGAGCGCGCGTGGCATGCCGAAGACCATCGCGACAAGGTCGAGATAGAAGGTCATCTGCAGATTGCGCTTGCCCTTCAGAAAGCGCAGACCCTCGATCACGCTCGCCCAGCCGCGCGGAGCGCCCTCGACCGAAGCCTCGGGCGGCAGCGCGGGAAGCCGCCACATCGCCCACACCGCGACGCCGAACAGCACAAGATCGATGGCGTAGACGATCGTGACGGTGCCAGACGCCGCCACCAAGAGCCCGCCGACGACAGGGCCGAGGGTGAAGGCGATGCTCCAGGTCAAGGTCGTGAGGGCATTGGCGGCTGGCAGCAGCTGGATTGAAATGAGACGCGGGATGATCGACTGGCGAGCGGGGTTACTGAACGCGAAGAATCCGGACTGCACGGCGATGAGCGCATACAGGACCAGCACCGAGTCCAGGCCCAGCACCGCTTGAGCGACCAGTCCCAGGGTGCAGACCCACTGGCCGACCGTCGACCACAGGGCGACGATGCGGCGGTCGAAGCGATCCAGCACCGCACCGGCGTAGAGCCCCAGCACAACGAGCGGGACGAGCTGAAAGAGACCTGTCAGCCCCACCGCCCACGACGACCCGGTGATCTCGTAGATCTGCAGGGCGACGGCAACGGTTGCCATCTGCTGGCCGACCGTGCCAATACTGTGGCCGATCCACATCCGCCTAAAGGGCGGGCTCACGCGAAGCGGCGTCAGATCAGCGAAGATCGAAGCCACGTCAGGGCGACAGCCGTTCGACGATCCAGGCGTCGGCATCGTCCAGGAGTGCATCAGCGCGAGTACGCCGGAACCGCAAACGATCGTGCAGCCGCGACGCGCGTCCCTGCCAGAACTCAACCGACTCGGCGACGACGATCCAGCCGCCCCAGAAGTCCGGTAGCGGCACGTCGCCCGGGAAGCGCTCGGCGAGCTCGGCGTAGCGCTCATCAAGGACCGAGCGGTCGGCGATGACCCGCGACTGATGACTGGTCCATGCGCCCAGCCGGGACTCGCGGGGGCGGGATGCGAAGTAGTCGGCGGCCTCCTCGCGCGGAACCTCGACGGTCTCGCCGACGACGACCACCTGCCGGTGCAGGTCGTGCCAGGGGAAGACAAGGGAAGCACGGCGCGTGGCCGCGAGCTCAGCGCCCTTGCGCGACGTCAGGTTGGTGTAGAACGCGAAGCCTCGGGCATCGACGTCCTTGAGCAGGACCGTGCGGGCGCTGGGCGCGCCATCGGGCGACACGGTGGCGACCACCATGGCATTGGCCTCCGCGAGGCCCGCGGCGGCGGCCTCGGCGAACCACGCGCGGAAGTGCTGGAGGGGACTGGGAGCCAGATCCTCCTCCGACAAGGTGCCCATGTCGTAATGGACCCGCAGGTCCCGCAGATCGCGCTGCTTTGGCACGCCGCCATCCCATCACGGCGTCCCCGCCAGCGCCTCCCGGGGCTCGCGGGGTTGAATGGGGGCATGACGGAGTTCGTGCCGGGCCTCGAGGGCGTGGTCGCCTTCCAGACGCAGATCGCCGAGCCTGACCGCGACGGCGGAGCCCTGCGCTACCGAGGGGTCGACATCGAAGACCTCGTCGGTCGCGTGTCCTTCGGCAACGTCTGGGGACTGCTCGTCGACAACGAGTTCAACCCGGGCCTGCCTCCCGCCGAGCCCTATCCGATCCCCGTGCACTCCGGCGACGTGCGGGTCGACGTTCAGTCGGCCATCGCGATGCTCGCGCCGGGCTGGGGCCTGAAGCCGCTCCTCGACATAGACGACGACACGGCACGCGAAAACCTTGCTCACGTGTCGGTCATGGCAATGTCATTTGTGGCGCAGTCTGCGCGGGGGCTGGGCATGCCCATGGTGCCGCAGACCCGGATCGACGAGGCGAAGACGGTGGTCGAACGGTTCATGATCCGCTGGCGCGGCGAGCCAGACCCCAAGCACGTGCAGGCGGTGGACGCCTACTTCGTGTCGGCGGCAGAGCACGGCATGAACGCGTCCACCTTCACTGCTCGGACGATCGCATCCACCGGCGCCGACGTGGCCGCCGCGATCTCCGGCGCCGTCGGTGCCATCAGCGGCCCGCTCCACGGTGGCGCGCCCTCCCGGGTGCTGGGCATGATCCAGGAGATCGAGCGCGCGGGCGATGCCCGCGGCTACGTCCGCGGCGTCCTCGATCGCGGCGAGCGCCTCATGGGCTTCGGTCACCGCGTCTATCGGGCGGAGGATCCCCGCGCTCGCGTGCTGCGGCGTACCGCGCGCGAATTGGACGCGCCCCGCTACGAGGTGGCCGCTGCCCTGGAGCAAGCAGCTCTGGAGGAGCTCCGCGCACGACGCCCCGACCGCATCCTGGAGACCAACGTCGAGTTTTGGGCGGCGATCGTCCTTGACTACGCGCAGATTCCCGCGCAGATGTTCACGTCGATGTTCACCTGCGCGCGATTGGCGGGCTGGAGTGCCCATATCCTCGAGCAGAAGCGCACCGGACGCCTCATCCGTCCTTCGGCCCGCTACGTCGGAGCCGTTCCGCGCGTGCCAGAGGACGTACCCGGATGGGACCCCGACATGGTGGCGCCGACCGGCTACACCCCGTCCAAGCGGGCGTCGCAGCCGACCACCGTGCGTCGCTGACGTCCGCTCCTCATAGGGTCAGTGTCGTGAACGACGACATTCGCATCCCCGCCGACCTCCTTCCCGCTGACGGCCGCTTCGGCTCCGGCCCGTCGAAGGTGCGCCGCGAGCAGGTCTCCGGGCTCCTCGACGTTACCGGCACCTACCTCGGCACCTCGCACCGACAGAGGACGGTCAAGTCGCAGGTGGGCCGCCTGCGGTCGGGTCTTTCGCAGTTGTTCTCCCTGCCGGAGGGCTACGAGGTGGTCCTCGGCAACGGCGGCTCGACGGCGTTCTGGGATATCGCGACGTTTGGCCTCATCCGTGATCGCGCGCAATTCCTGTCATTCGGCGAGTTCGGCGCCAAGTTCGCGCAGGCCGCTGCGGAAGCCCCGCATCTCGGTCATCCGACCATCATCAAGGCCGAGCCCGGCGACGCGCCCGACTTCCAGGCCGAGGCCGGGATCGACGCCTACTGCTCGCCGCACAACGAGACCTCAACCGGCGTCATCGTGACACCCCGTCGCGTGGCAGGGGCAGACCCCGATTCGCTCGTTCTCTTCGATGCGACCTCCGGCGCCGGGGGCCTGCCGCTTGACGCAAGCCAGGTGGACGTCTACTACTTCGCGCCTCAGAAGAGCTTTGGATCCGATGGCGGCCTATGGCTCGCACTCATGTCGCCGGCTGCCATCGCCCGCGTCGAGCAGATCGCGGCGGGCAACCGCTGGACACCGGCATTCCTCGACCTGAAGACCGCGCTCGACAACTCGCGACAGGACCAGACCTACAACACCCCGGCCCTGGCGACTATCTACCTCATGGCCGAGCAGGTCGACTGGTTCCTCGGCAACGGCGGTCTCGACTGGTGCACGTCGCGCACCGCCGAGTCGTCCGGGATCCTCTACGACTGGGCGGACGCCAGTGACTTTGCTACGCCGTTCGTTACTGATCCGGCCAAGCGCTCCGCCGTGGTGGCAACCATCGACTTCGATGACCGCATCGACGCCACGCAGGTCACCAAGACGTTACGTGCCAACGCGATCGTCGACACCGAGCCCTACCGCAAGCTCGGCCGCAACCAGATCCGCGTGGCAGTGTTCCCGGCAGTCGAGCCCGACGACGTACGCCAACTCACGCGGTCGATCGACCACGTCGTCAGCCGCTTGAGATGACGACACCGGACGACCACGCCATCCATGCGCCTGTCAGGCCTATCCGTGACCGTATGACGCTGCTCGCCTATGCCCAGCTAGGCCTGCTCGGCTGGTTCGTCTACGGCTTCAGCGCCTCGCTGACGCTCCTTCGTGACGACGAGGGACTGACCCGCACCGCAGCCTCGCTGCTGAGCATCTGCCTCGCCTCGGGCGGTACCGTCGGCAGCGCAACCGCCCCGCTCATCGTTCGTCGCTTCGACCGCGCCACGCTCCTGCGCTGCAGTTCGCTGTCGATCGCGATGGGTGCGCTCATCTACATCTCGGGTGCTCCACTGTGGTTCGTCGCCGCCGGGCCGTTCCTGGGCTCAATGGGTTGCGGCTTCGCGGTGGTCGGGGCAAGTGCCTACCTGGAGGCTCGCCAGGGCCAGGCCGCCGACGCTGCCCTCACGGAGGCCAACGTCACCGCGTCTTTGTCGTCACTGCTGGCCACCTTCGCCATCGGCATCGGCGCAACCTTGGTCATCGGCTGGCAGGCCGGGCTCGTGCTGCTGGCGGTGCTTGCTCTGGCCCTCGAGGTGCTCCGCGGACGCGGCAGCGGAGCCTTCAACGTCGGCACCGCCGTCGAGAGGCGACGCGACGCCCCGAGCATGCCCGGCCTGGTGTGGTGGGCGATTCTTCCGCTCATCCTCCTCACCAGTGTGGAGATAACCCTGCTGCAGTGGGGCCCGGATCTCCTGCGCGAGCGCGGTGGGTTCGGACCAGCGGCTGCCTCCGCAACGATCGCAGCCATCGTCACAGGAATGATCGTCGGGCGCCTCCTCGGTTCGCGAATCGTCGAGCGGGTGAGCTCTGAGGTTGTCTTCGGCGCCTCCATCGTGTTTGCCGCGGCAGCCTTCGGCTACACGTGGCTCGTCACCGGGGCTATTCCCCTGATCGTCGGACTCGTGCTCGTCGGGTTCGGGATCGGCGTGCACTTTCCCCTGGGCATCGGCCGTGTCATGCGCGCGTCCGCTGGTCAGCCCGATCGCGCCGCCGGCTTCGCCAGCGCTGGCGTCGCCATCATGAGTGGCATCACGCCCTTCGTCCTCGCCGCATTGGCCGACGCGTGGGGGGTGCACCCCGCCTTCGGGACGATGGTGCTCTTCTTCGCGGCCAGCCTGGCGCTCATCGTATGGAGGCGCGTGCCAGAGGAGTTCGCTAGCGCACCAGCGCCGCGATAACCACGCCCACGCCGCAGGCAGCCAGCACCCCGAGGGTGATGAGACGACGCGTGCGGTGATCCACCCCGTCACTGTACGGCGTTCGCGCTAGCGTGCTGCCATGAGCACGGCGTCCGAACCGTCACCCATGGACCGGATCCTGGCTGATCCCGCCCTGCGCTCCCGCGACGACAACGGGGTTGCCGCTATTGCCATCGGCACGGTCGCGTGGACCCTCGCCCTGATCGTCCTCGTGCTATTCGGGAGTGACTCAAGCGGAATCGACGTCGACCGATGGATCCTCGTCTGCGCCATCGGCGCTGCTCTCGGGATCCCCGGACTCGTGATCGTCATCGCCCGACGCGCTCGGCTGCGTCGACGTCGGGCCTGACGTGTCGATGATTTCCGAGTGGGCGCCGCATCCGTAGTTGAGTGCGACGACACAGCCGTCAGCGGGCGACATGTCGTGCGCGCATACGCCGAACGCCTGGCCGAGCGGCCCGCCGATGGGAATGAGGAAGCCGCAGGAGGAGCACGTAAGCGAGACCGAGCGCGCCATGGGGGAATCCGGGCCGCGCTCGCCCTCCACCCAGCGCTCTGCAGCGACGTCACGGCCGTAAGACGACAGCACCCGCACGCGGCCCAGTCCGATCTCCCACTGTCCGGGATGGACCGGCGACTGACTGGCGGCCCCGTCGAGGTCTGCGCTCGCGGTGAATCCCGCGGTCAGTCGGGGATCGTCCGCGGGTGTCGCCCACACGGTGCCGACGCCGAGGTCGCCGGGTCGCACGCGCTCACTCCAGGGCACCCACGCGGGCGCGATGAGCGCGTCCGCTCCGGGGAGGAGCACGACCTCGCTGACCGTCGCCGCTCGTGCGCGCGATGCGCGAGTGACTACCACGGCCCAGCGCCAGCCGACGTAGGCAGGATCCAAACACGCGAAGTAGTGCGTGACCACGCGCTCATCGTCGGAGTCGAAGCCGAGATGCTCGCCTACGGTGCCGACGGGGGCATCCTGGTCAGCCGCCTCGCGCGCAAGAGAGACCGCCTTGGCCATCACAGCATCGGTTGCCATCAGGAGGCTCCGCTCGGTGACGAATCGCTGGTCGGCGACTCGCTGGTCGACGACTCGGAAGGTTGGGGGTCGGGTGGGGCGCCTGTGGTGGGGACGATGCGGAACACCCGCAGTCCCAGCGTCTCGGTGCCCTGGCCGGCGACGACTTGGAGCGCCACGCCCTTGGGCGGAACGGGCTGCAGATCGGAGTAGGTGGATCGGTAGTAGGTCGTGAAGACCGGCTCCTGGGTCAGCCGCTGCGATCCAACGACCGGATACCAGCCCAGATCCGCCACCTTGGGGTCCACGCTGACGCCCACGACATCACCCGACAGGACCGGCAAAGTCGCGACCTGCTCACCTTCGAGCGCCTGCGTGAGGACATTCTGCGCGCACGTGTCGGATTCGAGCGGCTCGCCGCCGAAGGACCAGCACAGTGCCTCGCGATATGCACTGATCGTGCCCGAGACCACGCTCACTCCAGGGGCTGGCTTCTCGCAGGCCGCAAGGAGAAGTGACGACGCGACCGCGAGGAGTGTGATCACCGCGGGCGCAGCGAGGCGGCGCACAGGCATGGTGGCCTGCCTCAGACGTCGAAGTCGTCGGCGACGGCGCGCAGGACAGCGGCGATCTTGCGAGACTGGTCATCAGCCGGGTAGCGCCCTCGCCGGAATTGGTTGGACGCTCCGTCGAGCAACTTGATGAGATCCTCGACGATCACGGCGATGTCTTCGGCCGGCTTGCGTCCTGACTTCACCAGGGAGACCGGCTGCTCGAGCACCGTCACCGTGAGCGCCTGCTTGCCGCGCTTGCCATCGACGATGCCGAACTCGACCCGGGCGCCCTGGCGGAGCGAGGTGACGGCAGGGGGAAGCGCCGAGGCGTGCACGAACACATCCTCGCCGTCGTCCGTGGTGAGGAAGCCGAAGCCCTTCTCCACGTCGTACCACCTGACCTTGCCGGTCGGCATGGTGTCCCCTCTATCTCGCCGTGCGGTGCCACATAAGGCTAGTCGGCGGCGCGCGCCAGCGCCTTCTTGGGTGGGGCCGTGACCAGCCAGGGCTCATCGCCGACCCCCGGTCGCCACCTCATGCGTGCGGGCGTGGTGACCGTGGCGGGCAAGGTGACCCCGGCTGCGGATGCCACCGGGTGTGAGAAGGTCATCGTCAAGGCGGAATTGTCGACATCTGATTCCACCAGGCCGGCCTCCACCGAGCGGACCGCGCCGTGCAGTCGCAGGTAGGCGACGACTAGACGCTTGCCAGGTCGATCACGGCCGACCACGTCGTGAGCTCATCGAGGATCGCGGGCACCGGATCCACGCCGATGCCCGGTGCCGTCGGCACGCGAAGGCGCCCGTCGTCGAGCACGAACGGCGGGGTGATGTCGAACGCGTAGTAGCGACTCGATGCGCTGGTGTCGCCCGGGAGGGTGAAGCCGGGGAGGGCAGCGAGGGCGACATTGGCGGCCCGGCCGATGCCGGTCTCGAGCATGCCCCCGCACCACACCGGGACCCCTCTCTCGAGGCATAGATCGTGGATCTCGCGCGATTCCAAGTATCCGCCTACGCGACCAGGCTTGATATTGATAATGCTCGCGGCCTTGAAGGCGATGGCGGTGTCGGCCGTGGCCACGGAGATGATCGACTCGTCGAGGCACACCGGCGTGGCGATCTGCTCGGCCAGCAGGGCATGCCCGAGAAGATCGTCTTCGGGCAGCGGCTGCTCGACGAGCAGCAGGTCGAACGGATCCATGGCGGCCAGCACGTGGCCGTCCGCACGTGTGTAGGCCTGGTTGGCGTCGGTCTGCAGCGGGATGGCGGGCCAGGCTTCGCGGATCGCGCGTACGGCCTGCACGTCCCAGCCGGGCTGGATCTTGAGCTTGACGCGACGATAGCCCGCTTCGACGTAGCCGCCCACTTCCTCAAGCAGGGAGTCGATGCTCTCGTCGACGGGGATGCCCACTGAGACTCCGCAGTCGACCTCCGCCCGCACTGCGCCCAGGTAGCTGGCGAGCGACTGCCCGTCTGTGCGCAGCCACGCGTCAAGGACGGCCGTCTCGAGCGAAGCCTTCGCCATGGGGTGACCCATGAGCCGGTTGAGGCGGCGGTTCACCACGTGTGGATCGAGGGTGCCATCTGGCACTGCGACGGGGATGAGGTGCTCGGCGAGCACGTCGACCGCTCCGTCGACGTACTCAGACGAGTAGCCGGGCCACTCCATCGCCACACACTCGGCCCAGCCGGAGACGCCGTCCTGCGTGACCGCCTGCACCAGTAGCACGTCGCGCGTCTCCTGCGTGCCGAACGACGTGCGAAAGGGCCGCACCAGGGGTATCTCAATGCGGTGGAGCCGGATCTCGGCCAGCCTGCTCATGCGGCAACCTCTCGGGAGAAGACATACGAGCCCTTGTCGGTGACCGTGGTGACGCTGAGGCCGGCTGCGTAGGCGGCCTCGATGGCCTCGCGCACGGCAAGTCGCCAGCGCAGGGCGCGGTCGGGATCGGCCCGCCGGATCGCCACGATGTCATCGGGGAGTGCCACCAGCACGGTCTCGTCGATGGATGGGTCCACAGCCCGCACCGGCTCGCCATCGATGTCGGCAAGAAGGCTCCGCGCATACCCCGCGAGAGATGCCTCGTCAGGAGCGTGGACCTCGCCCGCAGCCGCCAGTGCCGCCAGCGGCGAATCGACTACCCACCAGGCGACAAAGCGGTCGGTGCGGTCGCCGGCATTGATCGTGTCGGTCATCTCGCCGTAGAAGTCGCGGTGGTATTCGCGGACCTCCACGCCCAGGCGGATGGCATTGAGAAAGGCGTTGCGGCGTACGAGCGGATCGAAGGTCCACGAGACCACGGGGATGCCCTGATCCATCGCCCACCAGCGCTGATGCAGCTTCAGCGCGGTGCCGACGCGACGATTGCGCAGGCTTTCGCGCACCGCCGCCATGTGACTGTGGAGGTAGAGACGCCCAGGCACGTCCGCACGGTGACCGGGGAACCCGAGGGCGGCACCGATGGGCTCACCGGTCGTGGAGTCGAGGGCCATGGAGGCGTAGGAGCCCGAATGCACGAGGGCGTGGAGGAGATTGGACGTGACCTGGGTGCCATCCTCCAGTGTCGGCCATACCTCGTCGAACACCGCGCGCACCGCATCCTCGTCACCGCGACCCTCGGCCAGCCGCACGGTCACCCCCGAGCGCCGGGCTGCCGCAGCGGCCGCTTGGCGCGCCACGACGACGGGGACATCGGCCATGCGAGGACGCTACGACATACGGCAGGATGGGGTGATGCGGCCAGCCTCCCTGCCCGAGCTGCGTGCGGCCGCGCAGTCTCGCGCCGCTGACCTGATCGAGGGCATTCGAACGCTGGTGGAGGTCGAGTCGCCCAGCTCTGATGTCGCCGCGTGCACACGGGTGGCCAGCGTGACCGCAGACCTCATGCAGTCCTGGCTCGGCTCGCCCGCGCGCATCCGCGAGTATGGCGGTCGCCCGGTCGTGCAGTGGGGACCCGATCGACCGCGCATCCTCCTGCTCGGGCACATCGACACCGTCTGGCCGATCGGCACGCTCGAGCGCATCCCCTGGGCCATCGATGGCGATCGATTGCGCGGGCCGGGAGTCTTCGACATGAAGACCGGCGTGATGCAGGCCATTGGTGCGCTGGCACTTCTCGAGGCCGATCAGGCCGATGGCGTGGCCATACTGCTCACCACCGACGAGGAGATCGGCTCGACCACCTCACGCGACCTCATCGAGGACACCGCGCGCGATGCGGCGGCCGTCCTCGTGCTCGAGCCCTCCATCGAGGGCGACCTGAAGAGCGCACGCAAGGGCACCTCCTGGTACGTCGTGCAGATCACCGGCCGCGCCGCTCACGCCGGGCTCGATCCCGAGCGCGGCATCAACGCCCTTATCGAGGGTGCCGCGCTGGTCACCGAATGCGTCGCGTGGGCCAATCCCTCGGTCGGCACGACGGTCACGCCCACGACGGCCAAGGCCGGGGTCACCGACAACACCGTGCCGGATCGCGCCGTGATCGGCATCGACGTGCGCGCTTGGTCGGGCGAGGAGCAGGAACGCATCGACGCGCTGATGCGCTCCTGGCGGCCGAGTCATCCCGAGGCGGAAACGGCGATCATCGCCGGCGGCATCAACCGCCCGGCCATGGAGGAGTCCTCCGGCCGAGCGCTCGCGGAACTCGCAACCTCCTGCGCCTTTGGCATGGGATTGACGCCGATCGCCTCGCGTGCCGTGGGTGGGGCCAGCGATGGCAACTTCACCGCGGCGATGGGAGTGTCTACGCTCGATGGTCTCGGTGCGGTCGGTGACGGCGCGCACGCTGACCACGAGTGGGCTTCGGCAGCAGCGGTGCCCGAGCGCACGGCTCTCGTGGCCGCAGTCGTCGCGTCGCTCCACGACGGGGCTGGGTCATGACCGAGAGCACTACATCGCCGGAGAAAACGCGGCGTCGCCTGTCCGACGCCACCCTCGCGATCTACGCCGCCATCACTCTCCTCGGCGTCATCGCGGCCGCGAGCTGGGAGGGACTCTTCGCCGACGAGAAGGAGCTATTCGTGATCATCGTCGGCACCGCCGTGACCTTGGCCGTGGGCCACGCCTGGTCAGCGGTGGCCGCGCACCGCCTGGTGTACGGCACGAAACTCACATCGAGTGAACGTCGTCTGGAGTTGCGCGGGATGGCGGTGACCCTCGCCGTCGGCGGGGCGGCCACGGCAACCTTTGGGATCTCAGCGCTCGTGAGCGACAACCTCGACCAGGAGGTCCAGCTCACGCTCCTGGTGCTCGTCGCGGTGCTCTTCTTCGTCGGCCTCGTGGGCTCGCGCCGCCGCAGGGATGCGTGGCCGCGAGCCATCGGCTGGGGTCTCATCGATGCCTCCATCGGCATCGCCATCTTCGAGCTTAAGGTGCTCGTCGGCAGCTAGGCCGAGCGCAGCCCCACCGTGCCATCGAGGCTGAAGGTGACGCTGGTGATGCCGCTCAGTCCGGGGATCGGGATCGAGATGTCGTTCATCGTCACCGAGCCGCCAAGCAGAAGCTGCCGCGGGTCATCACTGGGCTTGGGGGTGGCCTCGACCGACATCGGCACATCCACCTGCCCCGCCTTGGCATTGCCCGCGACCGTCCACGGATGACTGCTGGCCGTGCCCTCGGCGTCGAAGACCAGTAAGTCGCCGTCGAAGCGCTTGACCAGCGCACGCGCGGCGCCCTGCATCAGGAAGTTGGACGCCTTCAGCCTCTCCAGCGACATCTCGATGCGCAGTCGCACCGACGCCGTTGCTACGTGCAGCTGTCCGCCCGTCACGGGGGCGCTGACCTCGAGTGACGTGGGGAACTCGTGAGTCTGCAGGGTTATTGGGCTGCCGGGCTCGACGGTCCAGGCGCCATGCGGGGTGGCCATGGGGGCGAGCCTGCAAGTCAGCCGCGCACGCGCGCGCGTTCGGGGTCGTAGAAGGGCGCGAACTGCACCGTCGCCGGATACGCAGTCCCGTTGACGACGACCTCGAACCCACCGCTAGCCAGCCAATCGGCGGTCACGCCGTCAGCGTTGTCGACAGTGGCCAGCCCGACTGAGGTACCTAGCGTATGACCGAAGCCGCCCACCTGCAGGTGGCCCACGCGCCTCCCGTCCTTGTGGACGGGCTCGCTGCCATGAAGCAGCGGAGTCGAGTCGTCGACTCGCAGCGGCACCAGTCGGCTCGTGCGATCGGCGCGCAGCTTCTCGAGCGCTTCCTTGCCGCGGAATTCCGTGGGCTTGTCCCAGGCGACCGCGAACGACAGCCCCGCAGAGACGGGAGTGTCGGTGACGTCGATGTCGACGCCGTAGTCGCGATAGGCCTTCTCCAGACGCAGACCGTGCATCGCCGCAAGCCCGACAGGCCGGAAGCCGAGATCGGATCCGGCGGCCTCGAGGGTCTCCCAGACCGACTGCGCCTGATCGCTGGGGATCAGGAGCTCGAAGCCGAGCTCGCCGACATACGTCACCCGCAGGGCGCGAATGCGGGAGTAGCCGATCTCGATCTCCTGCGTCGTGAGGTAGGGGAATGCCTCCTCGGACAGGTCGTCAGGACTCACGCGCTGCAGGAGCTCACGCGATCGTGGACCCTGGATCGTCAGCAGGCAGTACGCCGAGGTCATGTCGGTGACGGTCGCGAACTCGCCTTCGCGGTGCTCATCGCGCAGCATGCGCTCGACGCGTCGATGGCTGATGTCGGAGACGATGACCATGAACTGGTCGTCAGCCAGGCGCGTCACCGTGAGATCGGCCTCGATGCCACCTCTCTCGTTGCACCACTGGGTGTAGACCACTCCACCGACCGGACCGGCCACCGCATTGGCACTGAGTCGGTCGAGGATGGCTGCTGCCCCGGGGCCTTGCACGAGGAACTTCGACATCAGCGTCATGTCAATGGCACCGACGGCCTCGCGGATGACGCGGTGCTCGTCGGCCACCCAGGGGCTCCAGAAGCCACGCCCCCAGGTCCAGGGGATCTCGCGCACGGGCTCACCGGGAGGGTAGAACCACTCGACGAACTCCCAGCCCGCCGAGTCGGCGAAGTGGGCGCCCTTGTCCGCCCACACATGATGCAGCGGCGTGCGTCGGATATCGCGAGCCGTGTGCTGGTGGAACGTCGGATATCCGCCGTCACCGAAAAGCACGCCGAGTTGCTCCACGATCCGCTCGGAACGAAATCTCTGGGTGTTCTGATGGGGAACCGCGCGCTCGATCGTGTAGCCGGCGTTGTCGAAGGGACACACGCCATCGACCAGCCACGACGCCACCATGTTGCCGACTCCGCCGCCGAGTATGATGCCGACCGAGTTCAACCCCGCAGCCACCCACAGCCCGTCCACTTCGGGGACTGGGCCGACCATCGGGGCGATATCAGCCGTGAAGCTCTCGGGGCCGCAAAAGAAAGTGCGCACTCCAGCCTCCGACAGCGACGGGATGCGGGCCATCGCCCTCTCCAGGTGCGGGGTCATGCGGTCCCAGTCGGGGGGGATCGTGCCGAAGGCGAAGTCGTCGGGAGCGCCCTCCGGGTGCCAGCCTGCCGCCACCGGCTCGAATAATCCGACGAGCATTCCTCCGCCTTCTTCGCGGAAGTAGCCGTAGCAGTCAAGGTCCTCGATGATCGGCAGGTCGCGATGCACGCCCGCCATTGGCTCGGTGAGCAAGTAGTAGTGCTCGGCAGCCTGCAGCGGAATGTCGACACCGGCCTTGCGTGCCAGTTGCCTGGTCCACAGCCCTGCGGAGAGGATGACCGTGTCGGCCTCGATATCTCCCCGGTCCGTCGTCACGCCGGTGACACGTCGGCCATCCATCAGGAAGCCGGTGACGCGCACACCCTCCTCGATCGTCGCTCCGCCCATCTTCGCGCCCTTGGCCATGGCCGTGGCGACACCGACCGGATCCGCGCGCCCCTCATCGGCCACGTAGGCTCCGCCAACGAGGTCGTCCACATTGGCAAGCGGCCAAAGCTCGGCGATCTCTTTCGGATCGACGATCTGATTGGGCACGCCGAATCCGACCTGGAAGTCGCGCTCACGCACTAGCGTCTCCATGCGCTCGGGCGTGGTGGCCACCGACAGATGCCCGACGGCGCGGAAACCTGTCGAGTGCCCGGTCTCCTCCTCCAGCCGGGCATACAGATCGCGGGAGTAGCGGCACATCCACAATGAGGTCTCATCGTGGAATCCAGCGCTCGTGATGAGCCCTGCCGCATGCCAGGTCGTGCCGGCCGTGAGGTTGTGCTTCTCGAGGAGCAGGACATCGTGGACGCCGAGCTTGGTGAGGTGGTAGGCGATCGAGCAGCCGATCACGCCGCCACCGACGATCACAACCTGGGCCCGTGCGGGCAGCGTGCTCACGATCCCTCCTCGTTACAGGTTGCCGGCAAAGGAGCCGAGGTCGGTGGCCTGGCCCTGGCGCTTCAACCAACGACGGTAGAGCAACCATCCCAGGACGATGACCAAGGTTGACACTACCAGAATAATGGTTGCCATCGCATTGAGCGCAGGAGTGGGTGCGGCACGGGCCGTCTGGTAGATGCGCATAGACGTCGTCTCGGTCGAGGCGTCTGACGAGAGGTAGCGCACGATTACGAAGTCGTCGAGCACGTCGGCAAAGACGAGGGTCGCGCTGACGAGGATTGCCGGGAAGAGCATGGGCAGGATAACGCGGCGCACGGCGCCGATCGCCGATGCTCCAAGATCTCGCGCCGCCTCCTCGTAGTGGGAGCCGATGGTGAGCAGGCGAGCCCGGCATATGACGATCGGATAGGCGAGTTGGAAGGTCACCAGGCCGATCACCTGCGCCCAGGCGCCGAGGCCGAACGGTGTCGCGAGATAGGTGACCATGAAGAGCAGGCCGATCGCCAGAGCGATCTCCGGGATGACGAATGTGATCAGCGCAAGGAAGTTGGCGCCCGCGGGAATGCGCCCGCGCCAGCGGTCGAGCGCCAGGGCAAAGAGCACGCCGAGCGGCACGGTGATGCTCGTCGCAATGATCGCGAGGGTGACCGTGTGCATGAGCGCCGTGCGTATCGACTCGTCGTTGAGCACCGATCCCGTAGGATCCCAGGTGTACCAGCGCAGCGAAAACCCTTGCCAGGTGCTGCGAGAACGGCCCTCGTTGAAGGAGAAGAGCACGGTGATGGCCACCGGCACGAGCGCCCAGAGCAGGTAGACGACCGTGATCGTGCCGAGCCCATAAGCGCGAGCGTCCGAACTGCCGCGCAGCCGCCGGGGGCGGCTACCCCTGCTCTCCTCGAGGATGGCCTCGGCAGGCGCAGCGGACACGGTCACGACCGCACCTCCGCCTTCGCATTGCTGCGCGTGTAAAGCACCATCGGCGCCAGCAGCACGAGAAGCACGAGGATGAGCAGTGCCCCGGCCTGCCCGGCCTGCCCGGGCGTGACGATCGACAGGTTGACCAGGTTGCCGATCATCGCCGTATTGGGTGATTTAGACAGCATGTCAGAGGTGAAGTAGTCGCCCATCATCGGCAGCGCGATGAGGAGGCTACCCGCGACGATGCCGGGGACGCTCATCGGCAGGATCACTCGGCGGAAAAGGTCCATCCCGGTTGCTCCCAGATCACGCGCCGCCTCGATCAGGCTGGGGCTGATGCGGTCAAGGGCGGCAAAGAGGGGCAGGAGCATGTAGGGGATGTATCCGTAGATGAGCCCCATGACGACGGTGAAGGGGTTGCCGCTGAGCCAGTTGATATCGATGGGTATCAGGCCCCCCATCGTGATGACCGTGTTGACCAGGCCCTCCGGCTGCAGGAGGTTGATCCACGAGAGCATGCGCATCATGTAGGAGATCCAGAAGGGCGCGATCAGCAGTGCAAGTACCAGTCCGCGATATTTGCCGGCGTAGCGTGCGGTGAAGTAGGCGACCGGGAAGGCAATGAGCAGGCATGAAGTGACGGCGATCGCGACGTAGACCAGGGTGCGAATCACCGCTGGCAGGTAGAAGTTGTCAGGGCCGACCAGGCGGTCCCAGACGACCCCCATTTGGCTGAACTGCCACTCGAGGGGATTCCACACGGGGATCGGCGAGCGGAAGATCGGGTCGACCACCCCGAAGGCCACGCAGAGCACGACGTAGAAGGGCACGAAGAAGAACAGGACGATCCACACGATTGCCGGCAGTCCGAGGATCGGCCAGAGGGGCCGAGTGGAGCGATCCTTCACATCACGCCCCGGCCTTGAACTGCTGCCAGATCGCCTGGTATTCAGTCTCCACCTCTGGCGATAGCTCCAGGAGCGGGTAGCCCACCTGGAACCACTCGGGCTTCACGACGGCACTCGCGAGATTGGCTGGCACAAGCCCGTCGGCCACCATCATGTCGGGCGTGAGCGATCGCAGCGGCGGCTGGTAGCCGATCCACGAGGAGTTCTTGCGCGACACGGCGTCATTCAGCATGTAGTTGATGAAGTGGTGGGCCATAACAGGGTTCTCGCCGCCCTTGAGGGCCAGCATGAAGTCGTTGCCGATGACGCCTCGGCCATCTGGCGGACTCCAATAGCGCAGGACCGATGGGTCCACACCGTCCGGCATGTAGAACTGACCGGTGAGCATGTCGCCGGACCAGCACTGCGAGAGCGACAGGACCCCCTCGGGGATGTCTGTGTATCCCGTGATGGTTACTCGCGGCCGGCTGATGGACAACATCTCCAGCATCGCATCGCGAGTGGCCCTCAACACAGCCGGGTCGCTCGTGTTCACGTCGGTGCCGCCGTCGCGCAAGATGGTCATGCCGATGACCTCGCGGTCATCGTCAAGCACGGCGATCTCACCGGCGTACTTGCTGTCCCAGAAGACGTCGTAGGGGTCGGGACGAGCACCGATGTCCTCAGGGATGATGTCCGCCCTCCAGCCGATACCGGTCGTGTAGATGACGTAGGGGGCGGTGTATTGCCAGCCCTGGTCGTACCACGGGTTCTGGAACTCCTCCCAGACATCGGAGATATTGGGGATGTAGTCGTGATTGAGCGGACGAATCAAGTTGCCGTAAACCAGGCGTGCCATGTAGTTGTAGGACATGAACGTCACGTCGTAGGGGACGCTACCGCTGCGGATCTTCGTCAGGGCCTCGGGATAGTCATTGAAGCTGGAGTACTCGACCTTGACGTTGTAGTCGGCGTACTCTTTCTGGAAGTCCTTGATGACGCCCTTGTCGAGATAATCCGGGTAGTTGTAGACACGCAGGGTGGCATTGCTCTCCGGCTCAAGACCACTGGCGATGGGCTCGTTGCCGGGGTTGATCGGCCACTTGACGGGGTTGGTGGGCGACGCGATCTGGAGTTCGGCGGGAGCTGACGTGGCTCCCCCGGCAGTGCCGCCACTTGCTGACGCCGCACCCGTGGGCCCGCCGAGAGGCTGCGCACGCGCGCATGCGGCCAGCGCCCATGAGCCCGGGACGGCCAGCGCCGAGGTCTGCAGGAGGCGGCGTCGGGAGAGCGGACGGCGGGGCTGAACCATCGGCTTCCTCGACCTCCCTCGGGGGATTCAGGACAGGTGTCTAGACTGTGCCACCAGCAAGGCTTTGGCAAGTACTTCTGCGCTATCTCGCGAGAGGAATCGCATGACACGACGCGATGGGACCGGCGGCTAGGTGCGCGGCGGGCGAGTGCAGGTCACCGATCTGCAGAAGCACTACGGCGATGTCCCCGCCGTGCGCGGGATCTCCATTGATATCGCCGCTGGCGAGTTCTTCAGCCTTCTCGGCCCATCCGGATGCGGCAAGACGACGACCCTGCGCATGATCGCGGGCTTCGAGACGCCCACGTCCGGCGACATCCTCATCGATGGGTCCGACATGTCGCGGGTCCCCGCCAACGAACGTCCCGTCAACACCGTCTTCCAGAACTACGCGCTCTTCCCCTTCCTCTCGGTGGAGGACAACGTCGCCTTTGGCCTTCGCTATCAGAAGGTCGGCAAGTCCGACGCGAAGCGCAAGGTGGGCGAGGCCCTCGAGATGGTGCGCATGGGCCAATACGCCAAGCGCAAGCCGGGGCAACTCTCGGGCGGTCAGCAGCAGCGCGTTGCCCTGGCGCGCACGATCGTCCTAGGGCCGCGCGTACTCCTGCTCGACGAGCCCCTCGGTGCCCTCGACGCGAAACTGCGCAAGGCACTGCAGATTGAGCTCAAGTCCCTGCAGCAGTCGCTCGGCATCACGTTCATCTACGTCACGCACGACCAGGAAGAGGCACTGACGATGTCCGATCGCCTCGCGGTCATGGCAGGTGGCCTGGTCGAGCAGGTGGGCACTCCAGCCGAGGTCTACGACTCCCCCGCGACGGCCTATGTCGCCGACTTCCTCGGCAACGCCAACGTTCTCGACGTCGAGGTGGCCGGGCCGGCCGGCACCGGGCGTACGACGGTGCGACTCGCAGGACAGACCCTCACCTGCCAGGGTGACGCGGGGCCTGGTGACGCGGTCAAGCTCGTCGTCCGACCTGAGCGCCTGCGGCTCGAAGGGGCGGCCGCAGAGTCCAGCGCGATCGACGGCAGCGTGTCGCGTGTCGTCTACCAGGGGCCGACCACCGACATTCATGTGCGCCTGGGCGATGGCGAGGAACTCGTGGTGCGGCTGCCCAGCGCGCGCGCGGGTCAGCACTCCACGGGTGAAGTCGTCACGGTGCACTGCCAGCCCGACGCCCTGCGGCTTCTACCCCGCGGCGCCCTGTCCTAGCGGCGTTCTTCGGGAATTCCCGGGCAGAATTCGCCCTGGATCTCCCGAAGGAAGCACTCACGCATTGGCCCTCTCCGGCTGCGGTCGTACGCCGAGCGGCTGGCCGAGGTGGCCCCGCGCCACCATTGTCACGAACT
This sequence comes from Actinomycetota bacterium, assembly GCA_016870515.1. Classification (GTDB taxonomy): domain Bacteria; phylum Actinomycetota; class Actinomycetes; order S36-B12; family S36-B12; genus Mxb001. Next base: position 122,241 of record VGBL01000006.1, read on the forward strand.
GGTAGTCGGGCGGGAATGCCCAGGCGCACTCCACCCACGTCTCGCGCGGCGAGACAGGGATGGCGCGATGCGTCATGACGTAGTCCGGGTGCAGGCTGATCAACAGATTGGGGAACGCTCCGATGTAGTCGACGCGGCGTAACTCCTCATCGTTGGGGCCGGGGATGAACGCGCCGTTGATGTGGCCGTCAAGCGACATCGTGACCGCCTGCTCCGGCAGCTCAAGGTGGCCGCCGACTCAGGCACCCTCCGTCGCTCCCCAATTGGCACCGCTCTCCGGCAGACTCACGACACAGCGCTCGGGGTGGATTGACGGGCAGTGGTCACACTCCTGATACTTCTCGGTGATGGTCTTGTAGTTGGCCTGGATGACGAATTGGTAACTGCCGCGCACCTGGAGAGTCTCAAGGCGATAGGGAGCGACGCGCTCCTCGAGTCCGGCCAGGTGCGCATCGAGTGGCCCAGCCTGGCCGGAGATATCGACGGACGAGAAGCCGTGCCACTCCGCCACCTTCAGCGAGCGAAGCGGAAACTTTGACTTGTCGAACGACGAAAGGCCACCGTAGCCCGCAGCGCTGCAGAGCTCTCCGTCGAGGCGATAGGACCACGAGTGGTAGGGGCAGGTGATCGCGCGCGCCTGCGCGGAGCCGCCGCAGGGCCGGATGTCGTGGCCTCGGTGGCGGCAGACCTCGGCGAAAGCGCGGAGGACACCGTCTTCGCCTCGCACCAGCAGAGCAGTAGTGTCCCCTGCACGCTCGGCGCGCTGCATGCCCGGCTCGGCGATGTCAGCGCTGCGCCCCACGCAGATCCAGCCGCTGAAGAAGTTGCGCCTCCCCACTCGAAGACCTCGTGCGACGAGTCCGCCTCGACCGGGAGCATGCGGCCCTCGCCGAAGGGGGCGAGAGTGCGGGCGAGTGCGTCGGCGGGCAGCGGAGGGGGTGAACGTGAAGGCCGACGATCAGCGTAGACGCGGGAATGGGCCCCCACCACGGCGATGGCGCCCTAGGCGATGATCGCGTCGACTGCAATCGATTGCGTGGCGCCGACAATGCAGGGGTTGACCTCGATGAGACGGCACTGCTGGGTGAGAAGGGCGTCACCCACCCCCGAGGCGAGGGCGCACAGCCCATCGACGTCATACGCCGTCCCGCCGCGGTCGCCTCTGAGCAAGCGCACGGCGCGCAGTGACTCCACAGCCACCCGCACGCGATCGATGTCAGCGGGGAGCGGGATCACAGCAACATCGGAAAGGGCTTCGGTCCACACGCCACCCAACCCGATGGTCAGTGTCGGCACTACGCCGTCGCGGCGCGCGCAGACGAGGACTTCGAGCCCCGGCTCGACCATCTCCTCGACGAGGATTCCACAGCCCGCATGCACCGCCAACAGGCGACCAGCCTCTCGCTGGACATCCTCCGCGGTTCGAACGCCCACGACGACGCCGCCCACGTCGGACTTGTGCAGCAGTCCCGGCACGACGGCCTTGAGCACGACCGGGAAACCCACCTCAAGGGCGGCGTCGACGGCCTCGTTCGCCGACACGGCGACCTGACCTCGCGGCACGGGGATACCGTGCCGCGCGAGCATGGCCTTGGCCTCAGGTTCTGAGATCGGCGCGTTCTCGCGCCCGACCACTGAAGCAGCGGTCGCCATGTCAAGCAAACGGTGCTGCGACGATCGCGCACCCTGGAGCGCAGCCAGTGATCGCAAGGCGTTGTCGAGTCCCTCGACCGCATCTGCGGCACCCTGCCCCGGGAGCGTAGCCACGACCAGCGTGTCGTGGCCCGCGCGTTCGCCGCCTACGACGCCCCCCAGGCGAGTCGCGCGCCACTCGGCCAGAGACCCAGCAGGCAGACCAGGCGGCTCGTCCTGCACGTAGACCAGGTGACCGACACCCGGATCACGCCCGACCGTCTCCGCGAGCGCGGCGATGGCCTCGGTGTCGGCCCACACCAGTGCGGTGTGATCCAGCGGATTCGCAACGGTCGCGGCCGGCGGCAGCAGTTCTCGCAGCCTCTGCTCGGTGGCATCCGACAGGTCGGCGAGCCCCACACCTAGATCGGCGGCGAGGTCGGCCGCGATGGCCGCATCTCCGCCGGAGCACGTGAGCACGCCGGCCCCCCGCGGATCACGACGGCCCACGGCCAGCGCACGCGCCGTTTCCAGGAGTTCGAGTGGTTGTCGCACCATGACCGCGCCGGCTTCCTCCATCATCGCCGCGAACACCGTCTGGTCGCCGACGATGGCCGCGGTGTGCGCCTGGCCGACAGCTGCGCCGCGCGAACTGCGTCCGACCTTGAGGACCACCAAGCGCACATCGCGTTCACTGCACGCCGCGAGCGCCCTGCACCAGCTGGTCCCGTCGCCGTCGGCCTCGAGATACAAGGCGATGGCACGCACTCCCTGGAGTTGGGCCAGGTGTTCGACCGCCATCGCCGAGTCGACAACCGCGGCATTGCCGATCGATATCACCGTATGCAGCCCCAGGCCGCCGCGATGCCCCATGCCGATGACACCGACGTTGCCGCTCTCCGACACGAGCGCGATACCCCCCGCCGCCGCTGGCAGGGCGACGGCGTCGCCCCACAGCGGTGCGCGCGCCGCCACACTCACGAGTCCGTTGCCGTTGGGTCCGATGACGGCGAGATCGCCGGCGGCTGCATTCAGCTCATCTTGGAGGTCGCCGCGACCGCTCTCGGCGAAGCCCGCGGCGTAGACGACCGCTCCTCCGCAGCCGCGCTCGCGGGCCTGTGCGACATAGGCGGGAACGGTCTCGGCCGGCGTGGCGATGACCACCGCGTCGACCGGGCCGACATCGAGGAGGCTCGGCACGCAGGGGAAGCCTGCCGCGGAGGTGCGCGTCGGATGCACGCCCACGACGTCGCCCGCGAATCCCGCACGCGCGAGGTTCAGCAGGGTGGCGTTGGCATAACTGCCCTCACGGTCGGTCGCGCCGACAACCGCCACCGATCGGGGCGCCAGAAGTCGAGTGAGGTCAGGCATGCGATTAGGTGAGCATCGCGCGTACGCCGCGCCGCTCCAGCGAGCGCGCAACGATCAGCCGCTGGATCTCGGACGTGCCCTCCCAGATGCGGTCGACGCGCAACTCGCGCCAAAACCGCTCGGCCGCCGTCGTGCGCATGTAGCCCCGGCCACCGAAGATCTGGACAGCACGATCCGCGCAGCGGTTGGCCGCCTCCGAGCAGAAGAGCTTGGCCATCGACGCCTTGCCGTGCACCAACTTGGGGTCAGCACCCTCATCGGCGAGCGCGGCCACGTCAAGGCCGAGCAGACGACCCGCCGCGGCATCGGCAGCGCTGTCGGCAAGCGGAAAGCTCACGCCTTGATGATCGATCAGGCGCGCGCCACCCTGCTCGCGATGCATGGCCCAGTCGATGCTCTCCTCGATGAGGCGCTGCATGGCACCCACGCAGCGAGCGGCGATACCGAGCCGCTCCTCAGTGAACCAGCGGCGCTGAAGCTCGTCGCCCTCGCCCACCCCGCCGATGATGTCGTCGTCGGTCACGATGACGTTGGTGAAGCGGAGTGTCGGGTGCCCGTGCGGGTAGCTGTGCGTGAACGGCACGTCGGCGACGGTCTCGATGCCGGGAGCGTCGGCTGGCACTGCAAAGAGAGTGGGAAGCGCTCGTCGGTCTGGATCCCCGTATGCCATCACGACGATGACAGCCGCGATGGAACCATAGGTGACGAACCACTTCTCACCGTTGATAACCCATCGGCCATCGCCGAGCGGACGCGCCGTGGTGGTCATGCCCGACGGATCACTGCCCGCCTCGGCCTCGGTCACGGCGTAGGCGTCATGAAGCTCCCCGCGAAGGGCCGGCAGCAGCCAGCGCTCCTGCTGGGCGGGCGACGCGTGCTTCCAGACGTTGTACGCCGTCGGGATGTACCAGGACACCCCGTTGGTGGATCGGCCGAACTGCTCCTCGACCAAGAACCACTCCGTGACGCTCCAGCCATTGCCACCTTGCTCGCGCGAGTGGGAACCACCCTGAACTCCGTACTCCATGGCCTTGGCACGTATGCGCTCCTGGTCGGCGACGGGCAGCGGACCGCCGGCCAACTCCGCCGTCACCTCGAGCGGGATCAGCACGTCATCGACGAAGGCGGCCGCCCGAGCCTGTAGGTCGGCGTGGTCTGCGATAGCGACTGAGCGGCCCCTGTCGGGCTGGCGCGGGTCCGTGCGCACGGCATCTCCAGCCACTGGAAGGATATGGACGCGGGCTAGCGTATCTCAGTGATCGTTCAGCCCACCTGCGCTGGGAGGCTTGATGGCGAAGGGGGCCCTGTCGGCCAAGGCGCCGGAGGAACGCCGTGAACTCATCCTGCGCGCCACCGTGGCCGTGGTGAGAGAGCGGGGATTCGCCGGCACGCGTGTCGCCGACATCGCCGAGGCGGCCGGCACATCGCAGGGTCTGGTCCTCTACCACTTCGGCTCCCTCGCCGGCGCCCTCGACCAGGCGCTGACCCTGCTCGAGGATGAGTTCTACGTCGACCTTGAGCACGACCTGCAGGAGCAGAAGGGCCCCATCGAGCGCCTGCGCCACATGGCCGAACTCGGCACCGGCCTCGGCCCTGCCGTCGGCGACTGGCGACTGTGGCTGGAGATTTGGTCGCGCGCCCTGCATGACGACGATGCGCGCGAGACCCGCGAGTCCCTCGACCGACGCTGGCGCGCAGCTCTGCGCGACGTCATCGCAGAGGGAGTGTCGACGGGCGACCTGAGATCCACCGACGTCGACGGGGCCGTGGTCCGGCTGGCCTCCCTCATGGACGGGCTCGCCATTCAGTTGGCCCTTGAGGATCCCGTCATGACCCCCGACCGCTTCACCGACCTGTGGTGGGAGGCGGCCCGCCTCGAGTTGGGCATGATGACCACCTCATAGGCCCTGTTGCTTGCTGAACGACTATTCAGGGTGCTACGCTGGGGGAAATCCTGAACAACCGTTCAGGATGAAGGAGCGTGAGACCCATGGACGCTTCGCAGCGTCGAACCGGCCACGTTGGCGCCAGCGACACCCGACGGCAGGCGCGCGACCACCTGCTCCTCAACTTCACCGACATGGGCGAGTACGCCGAGGCCGGGTCCAAGGTGATCGTACGCGGCGAGGAGTGCGAGGTCGTCGACGACCGCGGTCGCCGCTTCATCGACGGGCTGTCCGGCCTGTTCTGCTCCAACCTCGGCCACTCATACGGCGATGAGATCGGCAGGGCCGCGCACCAGCAGTTGGCGACACTGCCCTTCACGCCCACGTGGTACCTCGCGCATCCGCCGGCCGCCGCTCTCGCCGAGATGCTCGTCGAGCGCGCCGCACCACTGGGCATGCAGCGCGTGTTCTTCACCAACAGTGGCGGTGAGGCGGTGGAGTCGGCGTGGAAACTCGTGCGCCAGTGGCACACGGCCAACGGCGAGCCCCAGCGCACCAAGGCCATCGCGCGGCGCATCGCCTATCACGGGACCACGCTCGGAGCGCTGAGCTTCACCGGCATGCCCGACTGCCGCGCGGGATTCGAGCCCTTGGCCGTGCCGACATCCCACCTGTCCCCGACGTACGCGTATCGCCATCCCGCCGGCGACGACCCCGAGGCCTTCACACGGGCGCTGCTCGAGGAGGCGGAGGAGGCGATCCTCTTCGCCGGCCCCGACCAGGTCGCCATGCTCATCGCCGAGCCCGTGCAAAACGGCGGCGGCGCCTTCGTGCCCCCGCCCGGCTACTGGCCGGGCCTGCGTGCCCTGTGCGACCGGTACGGCATCGTCCTCGTCGCCGACGAGACCATCACGGCCTTCGGACGCGTCGGGGAGTGGTTCGCCTCCAGCCTCTTCGGGGGCCGGCCGGACGTCATCACCTTCGCCAAGGGCGTCACCGCCGGGCACGCACCGCTCGGTGGATTCCTCATGACCGAGGCCATGGCCGCGCCCTTCGTCACCGGCGGGCACACCTACATGCACGGCCACACCTACTCCGGCCACCCGCTCACCACCGCGATCGGCGCGACCGTGCTCGACATCTACGCGCGCGACGGTGTCTTCGACAATGTCCGCGGCATCTCCCCCCGCTTCGAAGCCGGACTGCAAGAGCTGCGCCGCATCCCCCTCGTCGGCGACGTGCGCGGCATGGGCTACTTCTGGGCGCTGGAGCTGGTGAAGGACCGCGAGACCAAGGAGCGCTTCTCTGCAGATGAAGCCGATTGGCTCCTGCGCAAGGAGCTCTCCGCCCACATGGATGAGCTCGGCCTGCTGTGCCGCCTCGACGATCGCGGCGAGCCCGTCATCCAGCTCTCCCCTCCGCTGGTGAGCGACGCCGCACTCATCGACCGGATCGTCGACATCGTCGGCACAGCAGCCGAGCGGGCATGGAATGCCTGGAACGGCTCGACCGCTCCCGCCGCAGACCCGCGACGCCTTTCGCGGCGCT
>VGBL01000007.1 GCA_016870515.1 Actinomycetota bacterium
ATGTTGGTGCCCGCCGGCAGCCACGCGTGACCTGCCGCCGACTCCGCGCGCAGGAAGTCGCCGAGCCAGGCCAGCGTCTCCCGCTCGGGGTCCAGGACCGGCACCCACGTGGGGTGCACGAGTTCCTCGAGCGCTTGCGCCATGCGGTGACGCTAGAGCCCGCACACCCCTTGGATACGGTCGGGGGCGTGACGGCCGGTGACCTGCGTCGAAGCCCCGCGTGGTTCGGCTCCGTCATGGGCACCGTCGCGCTCGCGCTCGGCTTCTCAACCGAGGCGTGGTTCGCGTCGTGGTTCACGCCCGTCGCCCACGTGCGGCTCGCGCTGGCCTCGGTGATGGGGCTGTCGCTGCTGAAGATGCTGCAGGCAGGGGGCGAGACCGGCGTGATCGACGAGTCCCTCATCGGGATCGGCGAGGTCGCCAGCGCCATGGGCATCGGCCTGGGCTCTGGTGGAGCCTGTTCGCCATCGGCGACCTCCTGCGCGTACGCCGCTCCGGTGGCGTGCCCTTCCACCCGGGCTGGTGGGGCTTCGTCTTCCCGATCGCCGCGCTGGAATTGTCGCTCATCGAGTTGGGCACGCAGATGGACAGCGCGGTCATCGAAGGTGCGGGCCTGGTCGGTTTTGCGATCCTGATCGTGGTGTGGGCCTACGTCGCCGTCCGCACCTGCGCCGCGGTGCTCCGCTCGCGGACCCCTGCGTAGGCTGCCGACATGGGCCATGACCTGCCGCCGTGGGCGCCCCTGCGCCTGGGCGGCGAGCCGCTGCCCATGGTGGGGCCGGTCCGGCTCTACATCTGCGGCGTGACGCCCTACGACGTCACGCACCTCGGGCACGCCGCGACCTTCGTGTGGGTCGATGCTCTCGTGCGCACCCTTCGTGCGACCAACATGCAGCCCCTGGTCACCCGCAACGTCACCGACGTAGATGACGTGCTGACCGAGGCTGCGCGCCGCGCTGGCGCCCCCTACGACGAATACGCCGCCATCCACCAATACGCGTTCGACCACGACATGTCCGAGCTCGGCGTCCGGCGGCCCGATCACGAGCCGCGGGCCCACCAGCACATCGGCGACGTCATCCGCCTTGCCCAGGCGCTCCTCGACCACGGCGCGGCCTACGAGGTGGCGGGCACGGTCTACTTCAAAGGCGCGGCGGTGCCCGCGTCGGCGGGAGTCGACGAGCCGTCGGCGCGCAAGCAACTCGTCGAGTTCGGCGAGCAGCCCGATGACCCGGCCAAGGAGAGCCCCTACGACGTGCCGGTGTGGCGCGCCTCGGCCGGCAGCGATCCCGCATGGCCGAGCCCGTGGGGCCCAGGGCGCCCGGGCTGGCACGCCGAGTGCACGGCGATGGTGCTGTCGCACTACGGGTCGAGCCTCGACATCCATGCGGGCGGCGCCGACCTCGCCTTCCCGCACCATGCCTACGAGTCGGCGCAGGCCGAGGCCGCGACCGGTGTCGCGCCGTTCGCGCGCGCATGGATGCGCATCGGCACCGTGCGCATCGGCGGGGAGAAGATGGCGAAGTCGACGGGCAACCTCGTGCTCGTCGCCGACCTGCTGAAGGAGCACCGGCCCGGTGCGCTGCGCCTGATGATCCTCGACCGGCCCTGGTCCGACGCGTGGGACTACGCCCCCGAGACGCTCGCGGCAGCCGAGAGGCAACTCGATTCACTCCACGCGGCTGCAGGCCGGCTCGGCGACAGCGAGGCCGCTGAGCGCGAGGTGCTCGCGCGGCTGCTCGACGACGTCGACGTGCCGGGAGCACTCGCCGTTGCGCTGGAGTCCGGCGGTCGCCCGGCGCGGGTTCTCGTCCAGGTCCTCGGCCTGTCGTAGCAATGGCACGCATACCGGGGGAGGACCGCGGCGCGGAGATCCTGCAGACGGCCTCCGAGCTCCTCGCCCGCAATGGATTCCACGGCGTGTCCATGGACGAGCTCGGCGTGGCCACGGGGGTCAGTGGCCCCGCGCTCTGCCGCTACGTCGCCGGCAAGGGAGCCATCCTGTAGGCGATGCCGTGCCCGTGGCCGCCATCGAGGCGGGCGCCGTGGTCGCCATCACTGGCGAAACGCCGGAGGAGGAGAGGGAACTGTCGACCATCATCGTCCCGGCGGGCACGCCCGGGCTCACGGTCTGTAAGCCGGACGCAGTCAAGGGGCGGCGCACGCTCATCGCGCGCGAACTCGGCCTCGGCTAACTGAGCCGACCGCCGCGATGCCTTTAAGTGCCGCCGCCTCGAGATCGGCACCTCGCAGTCTCGCCGCCAGCCAGCCGCCAGCAAATCGGTCACCGGCCCCGAGAGATGCGACGTCGACCTGGGGCACCGCGGTCGTGATGAGCGTGGACCCCTGGCGGGTGATGACCGGGCGATCCTGGTCATGGGCCACGGTGATGGCTGCTGGAGACATCAGGTGGCCGGACACGGCGGAGATCTCATCGGGGCGACCGAGTACGACGCCCAGGGGTGGCAGGCGTGACAGCCAGGGTGCGCTCGACTCGCACTTCGACGGCCTAGGCGGCTCCAGGCTGATGGGAATGCCGCGCTCCGCGGCGACTGACGCCAGGCTGACGATCGCATCACCGGCCACGGCGTCGAGGACGAACCCATCGATGTGCAGCAGCGCCACGTCACGAAGTGCCGCGTCGTGATCCAGAGCCTTGGGGTGCAGGTAGCCGCCACCCCCGAACGACACGATCACGCGGTCGTCCGCGTGGACGAGAACAGTTGATCGCGACGGATCCGGCAGTGCAATGAGTCGATCGGCAATGTCTTCGTCGGTGAAGGTAGCCCGCAGCCGACTGGAGTCGAGGTCGTCGCCGCACCACCCGGTGACCGTGACCGCCGCTCCAGCCGCGCTGGCGGCGCGAGCGGTGTGCCAGACCTGGCCACCACCGTGGATGCTGCGGCTCAGCGCGCGCTGGTTGCTGCCCGGCGTGAGTGGGTTAGCGCAGTCGAGGACGTCATCGACGACGAGCTTGCCCGCGATCAGCAGACGGGCCATCGAGGGTCAGTCGAGCAGTCCGGCCCTGCGCAGGCCGGTCCAGGCCAGGGGCAGGAGCCCCGCGGCGAGTGCGATCTTCACCAGGTCTCCCACGACGAAGGGGACGACACCAAGCTCAAGTGCCATGACCCAGGTGGAGTCGATCGCGAACTTCAGCCAAGTCACGCCCACGGCATAGATGACGAGGTTTCCAATGATCATGAGTGCCGCGGTGGGCCAGACGGTGCGCGTGGCACCGTTTTCGGCGATCCGGCCGACGAGGCCGGCTGCGGCGATGAAGCCGAGAATGTAGCCGAAACTCGGCATCGCGAAGCCGCTTGAACCCTCGGCGAACCACGGCATTCCGGCGATGCCGGCCAGGGCGTAGAGGCTCATCGACAGCACGCCGCGCAGGGGACCGAGTGCGGCACCGGCCAGGAGTACGGCAAAAGTTTGCAGGGTCAGCGGCACCGGGGTGAACGGCAGGGGAACGGCGACCTGGGCGCAAAGACCGACGAAGGCGGCACCGCCGATGACCAGGATGGCCTGCCGGGCCAGGGTGCTGGCCCAGGTGTGCGCGCGGGCGCTCCAGACGTCGGCCAGGACGGCGGGCTGGGCGATGGCCATGGAAACCTCCGGTGCTCTCGGCGTGTCGCGAGCCTATCTAATGTGGCATTCCACCCCCCTTACGGTCTAGGGTGAGGAAGCGCTACAGGTACGGCTGTGCCGGCCAAGAGCCCCAGAGGGCACGAGCACCGACCGCAGGGTGAGGACGCAGGGGAAGGCGAACCTCACCGAAGGAGGTTGGTGGTATGTCTGCTCTTCCGCCATCTGCCATTGCGGCATCGACGGGGTCCGGTCGTGCCCGCGGCGTCGTGTTCGTCCATGCCGTGCCGCGTGCCCTGTGCCCCCATGTCGAGTGGGCGCTCACATCGCTGCTCGAGACCGACGTGCGCCTGTCGTGGCAGTCGCAGCCTGTCGCCCCTCCGGCCATGCGCGCCGAACTCGCGTGGGAGGGCCGCCCCGGACTGGGCTCACGCGTGGCCAGCGCGCTGAAGTCGATGCCCAGCCTGCTCTTTGAGGTCACCGAAGACCCCTCGCCCGGTCGCGAAGGCGAACGCTACGCCATGACCCCCACCCTGGGCCTGCACCGCGCGACGATCGGCGTGCACGGCGACATCCTCGTGTCGGAGGATCGCCTGCGCGCCGCCGTTGCCGGCGCCGCGGCCACCGGTGCCGAGCTCATCGACGGCATCGCCTACCTGCTGGGCACCGCCTGGGACACCGAACTGGAGCCGTATCGCATTGCCACCGACGACACCCCCGTGCGGGTGCTCAACCACGTGATCTGACGCCGCTCACTCCGCGAATGTGCGGTAACGCGCACAAGAGGCGGCGATAACGGGTCCGATAGCGCACACGCGACGGCATCGCGCGCCGATGGTGTCGGTCAGCTGGCGAGCGCGATGCGCATGGCGTCGATGTGCGCGGGGGTCGATCCGCAACAGGCACCGATGATGTCGATGCCAAGTTCGCGCATCTCGACGGCATACGCGGCCATCTCCTGGGGCGTGCCGTCGAACTCGAAGCAGTCACCCACGAGCTTGGGGAGCCCGGCATTGGACTGGACGATGAGGTGTAAACCGTCGACTCGTGCCTCAGCCAGCTGCGCCGCGATGATGCGCATCTCGTCGAGACCACGGCCGCAGTTGGCGCCCATGATGTCGACGCCGAGACCGGCGAGCGTGGTCACCGCCAGGGCGGGGGAGACCCCCATCATCGTGCGCAGGTTGGTGTCGAAGCTCAAGGTGGTGATGATCGGCAGGCCGGGGGCCTCGGCCTTGGCAGCCATGACGGCGGCCTCGATCTCCGACAGGTCGCTCATGGTCTCGATGAGGATGGCGTCGGCCTCGGCCGCGACGAGCCCGCGGATCTGCTCGGCGAAGAGCTCCTGCGCGCTCTCGGGCGTGAGGTCGCCTAATGGCTCCATGAGCTCACCTAACGGCCCGATGTCGCCGAGCACGAACACCCCGGGATGGCGGTCGGCCACCCGGCGAGCGAGCGCGGCCGCCGCCTGATTGAGCTCGACGACGCGGTCTTCGAGGCCGTGCATCTGCAGGCGCGCACGCGTGCCGCCGAAGGTGTTGGTGGTGAGCAGGCGTGAGCCGGCCGCGGCGTATCCGTCGAGTATCCCCTCGACGACCTCGGCATGCTCGACGTTCCATAGCTCGGGCGCTCCACCCTCGGTGTTGCCGAGGTCCTGCAGCATCGTGCCCATGGCGCCGTCGCTGAGGATGGGCCCGTCGGCCAGGGCATCGAGGAGATTGCTCATGGGCCGTATCCCATCACATGCAGGCGGCCGGCACCGACAGCGAGACGTGGATGGGTGACGCGTGCGTCAGTCGTGACGATCGTGACGGGATGCGCCTCACAGTGGGATGTTGCCGTGTGCTCCGCGCACGCCGGGGGTGTCGAGCAGCACCTGGGCCGCGCGCGAGCGCGTGCGGTTGGGCGAAACGACCTCGTCGACGACACCCATCTCGACCGCGCGGGCGATGCCACCGGAGATCACCTCGTGCTCGGCAGCGAGCTCCAGCTCGAGCTGCGCGCGGGCCTCCTCGTCGGATGCCTCGGCCAGTCGACGCCGGTGCAGCACCCGCACCGCGGCCACCGATCCCATGACGGCCACCTCGGCTCCCGGCCAGGCGAAGACGCGGGTGGCGCCGAGCGAAGCGGAGTTCATGGCCACGAAGGCCCCGCCGTAGGCCTTGCGCGTCACCACCGTGACCCGCGGCACAACGCACTCGGCGAAGGCGTGCAGCAGCTTGGCGCCGCGGCGTACGACACCGTCCCACTCCTGCCCGACGCCGGGGAGGTAGCCCGGCACGTCGACGAGCACGACCAGTGGCACGGCGAATGCGTCGCACATGCGCACGAAGCGAGACGCCTTCTCGGCGCTCGTCGCGTCGAGGCAGCCGCCGAGCCGCAGGGGGTTGTTGGCGACGACGCCGACCGTGCGGCCGCCCAGGCGCCCGAGCACGGTGACGATATTGGGCGCCCACTTGGGATGGAGTTCGATCGCGGTGCCCTCGTCGAGGAATCCGTCGACGAGGGGGTGCACGTCGTAGGCGCGCTTCGACGACTCGGGCAGCAGGCTGCCGAGGTCGGTGTCGACCACGGCGTCGAGATCGAGCGAGCCCTGCCGGCCGAGCAGGTGGGCCAGGCGCCGCCCCTCGGCGAAGGCCTCGGTGTCGCTCTCGGCCACCACGTGCACGACGCCGCTGCGACGGCCGTGCGGGTCAGGACCGCCTAGGCGCAGCATGTCGACCTGCTCGCCGGTGACCGACCTGATGACCTCAGGGCCGGTGACGAAGATGCGGCCCTCGGGGCCGAGGATGACGATGTCGGTGAGTGCGGGTCCGTATGCCGCGCCGCCGGCCGCGGGGCCGAGGACGATGGAGATCTGCGGGACCTTGCCGGAGATGCGTGTCATGGCCGCGAACACGCGGCCCACGCCGTCAAGGCTTGCCACTCCTTCGCGCAGGCGCGCGCCCCCGGAGTGCCAGATGCCGACGACGGGGCACGAGTCGGCGAAGGCACGGTCATAGGCGGCGACGATCGCGCGGCATCCGTCGCGGCCCATGGCACCGCCCTGCACGGTCGGGTCGGTGGCGAATGCGACGACCGGCGTGCCGTCGACGCGCCCCATGCCCACGAGCACTCCGCGGTCGTCCTCGGGCGTGATCGTCTCGAAGGTGCCGGGATCGAAGAAGGCCATCAGGCGCACCCGGGGCGATCGTGGGTCGATCTGGGGCGCGTCACCCATCACGCGCTCCGGAAGGCGATGGTGATGTCGTGGCCGCCGAAGCCGAAGGAGTTGTTGAGAGCGAGGAGGTCGCCGTCGGGCAGGGCTCGGGCGCTGCCGCTGACGACGTCGAGATCGACCCCGGGGTCCTGCTCCTCGAGGTTGAGCGTGGCGGGGACGAGCCGGTTGTGCAGGGCGAGGACGGTGTAAATGCCCTCGACGGCTCCGGCAGCGCCCAGCATGTGGCCGGTCATCGACTTGGTGCCGGTGACCAGCGGCTGCGCGGAACCCATGGCCGATCGGATCGCCACGGCCTCGGCGACGTCGCCCTGCGGGGTGGATGTCGCGTGCGCGTTGATATGCGCGACGTCGGCGGGCGAGGCATCGGCCTGGGCCAGCGAGGCGAGGATTGCGCGCGTGGCGCCCTTGCCTTCGGGATCGGGCTGCGCGATGTGGTGGGCGTCGGCGGTCATGCCCGCGCCCACGACGTAGGCGTAGATGCGCGCGCCGCGCGCCCGCGCATGCTCCTCTGACTCGAGCACGAGGACCCCCGCACCCTCGCCCATGACGAAGCCATCTCGCCCGATGTCGTAGGGGCGCGACGCCCCCTGCGGATCGTCGTTGCGCGTGGAGAGCGCGCGCATGGCCGCGAACCCGGCCATGGTCAGCTGGTGGATCGGCGTCTCGGTGCCGCCGGCGAGCATGACATCGGCCCGGCCGTCCTGGATCATCCGCGCCGCGCAGCCGATGGCCTCAGCACCCGAGGCGCATGCGCTGACGGGTGCGTGAACGCCGGCGGCAGCGCGGAACTCCAGGCCAACCGCAGCGGCTGGCCCGCTGGGCATGAGCATTGGCACGGTGTGCGGCCCGATTCGCGAGGGGCCGCGCTCCTTGAGTGTGTCGTAGGCAGTGAGCAGCGTCAGGAACCCGCCGATGCCGGATCCGATCACGGTGCCCATGCGCACGGGGTCAACCGTGGGGCTGCCGGCATCGGCCCATGCCTCGCGGGCCGCGACGAGTGCCACCTGCTGCGAGCGGTCGAGCTTGCGTGCCTCGACGCGATCGAGCGGCGGCTCCTCGGCGAGGGTGCCCGCGAAGTGGACCGTCATCTCCGGCACCCACTCTTCGGTGAGCGGCCGGATACCGGACCGCCCCTCGATGAGTGCCGCCCAGTTGCCTGCCACGTCGCCGGCGAGCGGTGTCGTGGCACCCAGGCCCGTGACTGCGATGCGCATGGGTCAGGCGGTCGACTTTTCGATGTAGGCGACGGCGTCGCGGACGGTGCGGAGGTTCTTGACCTCGCTGTCTGGGATCTTAACGCCCCACTTATCCTCGGCCGCCATCACGACCTCGACCATGGACAGCGAGTCGATGTCGAGATCGTCAATGAATGACGCGTCGGGCTGGATGTCGGCGACGGGTACTCCGGCGACTTCGTTGACGATGACGGCAAGGCCGTCGAGGATTTCCTGGCTCATCGTGCGTCCTTTCGGAGTGGGTACGGCGCGCGGGGCTCCACGCTAAGGCAAGGTGACGACCTGGGCCGCATAGGCCAGGCCGGCACCGAATCCAATGAGGAGGCCGGTGCCTCCGTGGGGGACCTCGCCGGTCGACAGCATGCGGTCCATCGCGATCGGGATGGACGCGGCCGAGGTGTTGCCAGTCGTCTCGATATCCCGGGCCACCGGGACCTGCGCGGGCAGCTTCAGCGCGCGGATCATCGCGTCGGTGATGCGCATGTTGGCCTGGTGGGGGATGAACGCGTCGAGCTGGTCGGCAGTGACCCCTGCCCGATCAAGTGCCTCCTGCGCGGTGACGGATCCGGTGGAGACGGCCCAGCGGAAGACCTGCTGGCCCTGCATGGAGAGCGTGGGGAAGCGAGAACTTCCGCTATCGCGGTAGTCGATGAGCGACTGCGTCATGCAGATGGCATCGTGCTGCGATCCATCCGATCCCCAGACGACGGGTCCGATAGCGGGCTCGTCGGACGGTCCGACGACGACTGCACCCGCGCCGTCGGCGAAGATGAACGCCGTGGCCCGGTCATCGAGGTCGATCCAGTCGGTGAGCTTCTCTACGCCCACCACGACGACGTAGGTTGCGCTACCGCCGCGCACCATGTCTTGAGCCATGGCCAGGCCGTAGCAAAAGCCCGCGCACGCCGAGCTGATGTCGGTGGAGGCCGCATTGACAGCCCCCAGGCGATAGGCGACCTCGGATGCGGCTGACGGGGTCTGATAAGGGTGGGTCACGGTCGCGACCAGCACGAAGCCCACCTGATCGGGGGTTATGCCAGCACCGGCAAGCGCCTTCTCGGCCGCCGCAACCGACAAGTCGATGACTGTCTCATCTGGTGCGGCGTAGCGGCGCTCGACGATGCCGGAGCGCTCGCGGATCCACTCGTCGGTGGAGTCGATGCGCTCGCACACCTCGGCGTTGGTGACGACACGCCCGGGTCGATAACTGCCCACCGACATGATGCGCGCGTAGGGCGCGCCGGAGTGCTGACTGATGTGAGCGGTCATGCGAGCGCCTCCTCGTGAACGGGGTGTAGACGGACCAGCGGCTGGCCCGGTGACACCGGGTCGCCGTCTTCGACCAGCCATTCGACGATCGTGCCGCCGTGTGGGGCCACCACATTGACGGTGTCACGAAGGCTCGCGATGGTCCCGATCTGGGCGCCCGGATCAAGACGGTCGCCGGACGTGGCATGCGCGTTGTCGGCGGAGAAGATCCCCTTCATGGGCGAGACGACGAGTCGCCACGTGGGCGATCCGGCGACAGCGCTGCTCGCACTGTGGCGGGCGATGATGTCCCATGCTGCCGGCAGGTCGTCGGGGGTGTTGAGGGCCAGCGTCTCGACTCCGGGAAGCGCGCGCTTGGCGAGCGCGGTGAGGGTGCCGGCCGGCGGAATCTCGATCATCGCCGTGACTCCCAGGTCACCCATCGTGGCCATGCATAGATCCCAGCGCACGGGCTTGCTGACCTGAGCGACCAGGCGCGCAAGCACGTCGCGTCCGTCGTGGACCAGTCGGCCATCGGCGTTGGACAGGAGTTGGATGCGCGGGTCGTGCGTGGAGATGGCGCGGGCGTAGCCGGCCAGTACGGCCACCGCGGGTTGCATGAAACTTGTGTGGAAGGCACCGGCTACCTCGAGCGGGCGCACGCGCGCCTTGTCGGGTGCGTTGTCGGCGAATGCGGCGAGGGCGTCGAGCTCGCCAGCGACGACGATCTGGCCCGCGCCGTTTATGTTGGCCGGAGTCAGGCCGTGCGCCTCCGCGGCGGCCACGACCCCAACAGCGTCTCCGCCCAGCACGGCGCTCATGCCGGTGGGCGTGTCGGCGGCCGCCTGGGCCATCGCGCGGCCGCGTTCTCGGACGAACACCATCGCTTGCTCCGCGGAGAGCACGCCGGCGGCAGCGGCCGCGGTGATCTCGCCGACCGAGTGTCCGGCGCCCACCGCGACTTTGCCGAATGCCTCGGTCGGATGCGGGAAGAGCGACAGGAGTGTGACCAGTCCGGCACCGACGAGCAGGGGTTGGGCGACGGCCGTGTCGCGGATGGTGTCGGCGTCGGAGCGGGTGCCGTGCTCGATCAGGTCGACGCCGGATACGGCGGAGAGCCATGACAGCCGACCTTCGATGCCAGGGACGTCCAGCCACGGGGTGAGAAAGCCGGGGGACTGGGCTCCCTGACCGGGGGCAACGACAACGAGCACATCGGCAACCTATCGGGGTCTCGCGGCTACTCCCAAGTAGGCGCGGCGTCAGCCGAGACCGGTACCGCTGAGTCCGGTGAGGTCGCCGATGATCCTGCCGATGACGAAGGTGACGCCGGCGGCGAGTGCACCCACGAGCAGTTGTCGTAGCGCGGCGGGCACAACTCTGCGGCCGGAGAAGCGACCCACCAGCCCGCCCACGACCAGCATCGCAATCGCGGAGAGGGCGAAGGCGATGACCATGGCGGTCATGCCCCCGGTCAAGAGATAGGGAAGCACCACGACAAGGGCGCCGATGGCGAACGCGAGGAAGCTGGAGACGGCCACCTTGACGGGGTTGCCGAGTTCGTCGGGGTTGAGCCCGAGCTCCTCGCGGGCCAGGGTGTCGAGGGCCGCCGTGGGGTCGGCGAATATCTGATCGGCGGCTGCTCTGGCCGTGGCGCGGTCCATGCCCTTGGCGCGGAAGATCAGCTCGAGCTCCTTGCGTTCCTCCTCCGGCTTGTTGGCGAGTTCCTGAGCCTCCTTGTCGATCTCGTGCTTGAAGAGGTCGCGCTGACTGGCAACGCTGACGTATTCGCCGGCTGCCATGGAGAAGGCGCCGGCCAGTAGGCCGGCGATGCCGGCAAACAGGACGACGCCGCGTTCGACGCCCGAACCGGCAAAGCCCATGACGAGCGCTGTATTGGAGACGAGCCCATCGCTGATGCCGAAGATGGCGGCGCGCACCGCGCCTGAGGTGTCGACGCGATGCCAGCGCTCGCCGAAGTCGACGCCACCATCAGCGGAGATGACCCCGCGCTCCACCGCAGCGGTGGCAGGCTCGTGCGACCGCAGCCGGCGGAAGACCTCGGCGTGCACTCGCTCATCCGCCGACATCTCGGCTGGCGCCTCCGGCTCGTCGTCGTACACGCCCGCGTCAGCGCCTTCTGCCTCCTCGAGGTGCGCGAGGACGTCGTTCATGCCGGCGGCGCGAGCTCGCGCAACCATCGCGGCATCATCAGGATCGAGCGAGGTGGGTGCCGGTGGCACGGCCACGCCGTATTGTTCGAGCTTGTTCACCCAGTGGGCCGCGTGCTCGTCTTCCATGTCGGCGAGTTCGAGCAGGGCCTCGCGACGATCCCCGGTGCTGAGGTCGGCCAGCGAGCGATAGAGCAGTGACGCCTTGCGCTCGGCCTCGAGGTAGCGCAGGAAGCGCTTGGGGTCGTCGCTCATCCGGAACCCTCGGTGTTGCCCGCATCGGCCGCGGCAGGGTCGGTCAACTGGTACTGGTCGATCGCCTTGGCCACTGCCTCACGCTCGATCTCACCGCGCTCGGCGAGGGCTGACAGCGTCGCCACAACGATCGATTCGGCATCGACCAGGAAGTGGCGGCGAAGGGCTCCACGAGTGTCGGACACTCCGTAGCCGTCGGTGCCCAGCGTGACGTAGTCGCCGGGAACCCAGTTGCGGATCTGGTCTTGGACGGCGCGCATCCAGTCGGAGACGCCGACGACGGGGCCGCCGCGGGCCGCCAGTCGGGCGGTGACGTAGGCCTCACGCGAATCCTCGAGCGGATTGAGGAGGTTCCAGCGGTCCACCTCAAGGCCATCGCGACGCAATTCGTTCCAGGAGGTCACCGACCACACGTCGGACTCGATGTGCCATTCGCGGCGGAGTATCTGCTGGGCCTCGAGGGCCCAGTTGACGGCCACGCCGGACGCGAGCACCTGCACGCGGGGGAGCTCGCCTTCGCCAGGCGACACGAGGTGCATGCCGCGCAGGATTCCATCGACGTCGACGCCCTCGGGCTCCGCGGGCTGGACGTAGGGCTCGTTGTAGACCGTCAGGTAGTAGAAGACGTCTTCGGGCTGCTCGCCATACATGCGGCGCAGGCCGTTGGCGACGATATGACCGAGCTCGTAGCCGTAGGCGGGGTCGTAGGCCACGACCCCGGGGTTAGTGGAGGCGAGCAACTGTGAATGACCGTCTTCGTGCTGCAGGCCCTCGCCGTTGAGCGTCGTTCGCCCGGCGGTGGCGCCGAGCACGAAGCCACGCGTCATCTGGTCCATCGCCTGCCAGAAGGCATCGCCGGTGCGCTGGAAGCCGAACATCGAGTAGAGGATGTAGACGGGGATCATCGGCTCGCCGTGCGTGGAGTACGACGTGCCGACGGCGATGAACGACGCGACTGACCCGGCTTCGTTGATGCCCTCGTGGAGGATCTGGCCGTCCTTCGCCTCCTGGTAGTTGAGGACGAGCTCGCGATCGACCGAGATATAGCCCTGGCCGGCCGGGTTGTAGATCTTCGCCGTAGGGAAGAGCGAATCCATGCCGAAGGTGCGCGCCTCATCGGGGATGATCGGCACGAAGCGGGCTCCGATGCTCTTGTCGCGCATGAGGTCCTTGAGGAGTCGGACGAACGCCATGGTGGTGGCCACGGACTGCTTGCCGGAGCCGCGGCGTACGACCTCGTAGTGCTTGGGACCGGGTTGTGCAAGCGCGTGCGAGCGCGTGCGTCGCTCCGGCACGGAGCCGCCGAGTCGGCGTCGCCGGTCGAGCATGTAGACGAAGGCCTCGCTGTCGGGACCTGGGTGGTAGTAGGGCGGGACGTATCCATCGCCGAGCTGCTCGTCAGAGATGGGGATCATCAGGCGGTCGCGGAAGCCCTTGAGGTCGTCGAGCGACAGCTTCTTCATCTGGTGCGTGGCGTTACGACCCTCGAAGTGTGAGCCCAGGGTGTAGCCCTTGATGGTCTTGGCGAGGATGACGGTCGGCTGGCCGGTTGTCTCCACGGCCGCCTTATAGGCCGCGTAGAGCTTGCGGTAGTCGTGGCCGCCCCGCTGGAGGTTCCAGATCTCGTCGTCGGTCCACGTCTCGACGAGCTTTGCGGTGCGCGGGTCGCGCCCGAAGAAGTGCTCGCGCACGAAGGCGCCGTCTTCGGCCTTGTAGGTCTGGAAGTCGCCGTCGGGCGTGGTGTTCATGAGGTTGACGAGCGCTCCGTCACGATCCTTTGCGAGGAGTTCGTCCCAGCGCCGACCCCAGATGACCTTGATGACGTTCCACCCAGCGCCGCGGAAGAGTGACTCGAGCTCCTGGATCACCTTGCCACTGCCGCGTACCGGCCCATCGAGGCGCTGGAGGTTGCAGTTGACGACGAAGACGAGGTTGTCGAGCTCCTCGCGGGCGGCCAGCCCGAGCGCGCCGATCGACTCGACCTCGTCCATCTCGCCGTCGCCCAGGAATCCCCAGACCCGCTGCTTGGCGGTGTCCTTGATGCCGCGGTTGTGGAGGTACTTGTTGAAGCGAGCCTGGTAGATGGCCGAGAGCGGGCCAAGGCCCATCGACACCGTCGGGAATTGCCAGAACCACGGCATGAGCCGAGGGTGCGGGTACGACGGCAGTCCACCGCCGGGGTGGGACAGCTCCTGGCGGAAGCCGTCCATCTGGCCTTCGCTCAATCGCCCCTCGAGGAACGCGCGTGCGTAGATGCCGGGGGACGCGTGGCCCTGGAAAAACACCTGGTCGCCGCCGCCGGGCGCATCGGGGCCGCGGAAGAAGTGGTTGAAGCCCACTTCGTAGAGGGATGCGGAGGACGCGTAGGTGGAGATGTGTCCGCCGACACTGATGCCGGGGCGCTGTGCGCGATGGACCATGACCGCGGCGTTCCACCGGACGTAGCGGCGTATCTCGCGCTCGAGCACCTCGTCACCGGGGAACCACGGCTCGTTTTCGGGATGGATCGAGTTGATGTAGTCGGTCGAGCGCAGGCTCGGAATTCCGACATTGCGCTCGGCGGCTCGCCGCAGCAGCGACAGCATGAGGTAGCGCGCCCGGTAGGGGCCAGCGGCGTCGATGATCTGGTCGAGCGAGGCGGTCCACTCCGACGTCTCCTCGGGGTCGACGTCGACGTATTGCGTGGGCAGGCCGCCGGCAAGCAGCGGTTGCTGCCGGAGGGGATCGAATCCGGGGGTCATCCCTCGCCCTTCGCCGGGGTGCGCCGGGGTCGCCGGTCACCGTGCGTAGCCCCATTGTTCCGCACGACCCCCCATGGCGCCCCTTCCGGGACCGTCATGACGGGGCAATAGAGCGGAGTTGGTTGCGCCGGGGGCAACGGTCCGGTGGACTACGCCTGTGAACCCGCCTGGTGCGAGTCCCGACGGCGTGGCCTCCTTGGGCCTGCTCGGGATCCAGTCCGGACACGTGGTCTGGGAGCTCGGCGTAGATTCCGATGCCGACGACGGGCTGCGCGGGGCCCTCCGCGTGGCCGAGGGCGTGGAGGTCGTCGACGACGACTACGACGACGTCGTGGACGTCGTGCTCTTGTGGTGGCGCGACGACGACGGCGATCTGGCCGATGCCCTCGTCGATGCCATCGGCCCGCTCGCCGATCACGGTGTCGTGTGGCTGCTCACGCCCAAGCCCGGTCGCGATGGCCACGTGGAGGCGGAGGACATCTCGGATGCTGCTCCCACGGCAGGGCTCCAGCAGACGTCGACCGTCAGTGCTGGCCGCGACTGGCAGGGCACGCGACTGGTCGCGCCGCGCGCCGGTCGCCGCTAGCCGCGCGTCCAGCGCTTCCACGCACTCCCGAGCACGTCGCCGACCTTTCGCGCGGCGTCGGCCGAGGCGGTGTATGCCTGCAGAGCCTGACGCAGGCCCTCGGCGCCGGGCAGCCCCGGGGCCCTTGCGAGGACCTGCACCAACGCGAGGAG
Organism: Actinomycetota bacterium; assembly: GCA_016870515.1. Classification (GTDB taxonomy): domain Bacteria; phylum Actinomycetota; class Actinomycetes; order S36-B12; family S36-B12; genus Mxb001. The sequence goes on from VGBL01000007.1 coordinate 15,194, forward strand.
CCCGGTGAGATCACGAGCGCGCAGGTCGCCGCGCGCGTATGCCGCTGGCGCCGACGCGCGGCCCGCAGCGATGTCGAGCAGCAACCCGGTGTCGCCCAGCAGTGCGGGGCTCGTGGTGTCGTCGGAGACCCGGTGGGTGCACCAGTCGCCGCTCCGTGACCCGGTGCCGATGCACAGGCTCGGCGTTATGACTGCCAGGCAGACCGATGCCTGCTGCTGTGCCGCGACGGCTCCGACGGTGTCGATGAGGGCGCAGAGCCCGGCGGCCGATAGGGACTCTGGAGTGCTCACTCCCGCCGGCCCGAGGTCACGCGCGGCAACGGCGCACTGGAAGGCGGTCGCCGCGACCAGTGTGCCGAGTGGCACGACACCGATCGGACCACCCACTGGAAGGAGTGCCTCGGTGGCTACGTCGGGCGAAGCCGCCCACGCGGCGATGTCGTCGCGCGCACGCCGCAGTGCGTCGAAGAGAGTGGACCGATCGTCGTTGACATGGGCCGCGATGACCCGTGCCTCCACGTCGTCGAGGGGCTCGGCCTGCTGGACTCCCGCGATGGCATCGGCACGAATGCGCGCGAGTGGGCGCCCTTCGGGCCACGAACCGATCACGACGAGCGTGCGAGCCGCCGAACGCGCCTCCTTGCGGCCCGCCGCGCGTAGGTCGACGGCATCGACGGCTTCGAGCAGGTCGTCCCAGGCCCGCAGCGTCGTCGCCAGCAGATCAGGCAGGTCACTGGTCACACGGCCGCGGTCTTTGCGGTCGGGGACGAGGTCGGCGGACGGTAGCGTCATGGTCACATCCTGCCCGGAGGTGGTGCATGGCGATAAAGGTCGGTGATCCAGCGCCCGATTTCACCATACCCGATCAGCACGGACGCCCCACGACCCTGTCGGAGGTCAACAGCCCGACCCTCATCGTGTTCTTCCCGGCGGCCTTCACGCCGGTCTGCCAGTCCGAGCTCGCGGCGCTGCGCGAGGCGGATCTTCGGGGGACCACGGTCCTGGCCATCTCGTGCGATTCGCCGTACGCCCTGCGTGCCTTCGCCGAATCCGAGGGCTTGCCCTTCGCCTTGCTGAGCGACTTCTGGCCCCACGGCGACGTGGCCAGGGCCTACGGTGCCTTTCACGCCGACCGCGGGATTGCCGGACGGCTGAGCGTGCTCGTCGATGGAGCCGGCGTGGTGCGGGCTCGATGGGAGTCTCCTGCGGGCCAGGCCCGCGAGGTGTCCGAATACCTGGGCGCGATCGCCGTGCTCGAGCGCGCCTGATCGCTCGAGATGCGCGGCCACCTGATCGGGTGTCCACTATGGGCGGTGGCCGGGGGCCCGAGACCCCGGCCACCGCTTCACATCAGAAGGGGCATCGCCCCCGTGGGCCCGGCCGGCCTCGAACCGACGACCCCTTCCTTGTAAGGGAAGTGCTCTACCAACTGAGCTACAGGCCCGAAGAGGGACCCCACGAGGCTAGCGGCGATAGCCTCGTGGGGTGTCCGCGGCCTCGACCCTCGCCCATATCGTCGCTGCCATCGAGCAGCGATATCCGCTCGATGGCGCAGAGCCGTGGGATGCCGTCGGCCTGGTGTGCGGCGATCCGGCCGCGCCCGTACGCCGCATCCTGTGGGCGGTCGACCCCGTGGAGGCCGTTGTCGATCAGGCCATTGGCCAGCAGGTGGATCTGGTCATCACGCACCATCCCCTGCTGCTGACCGGTGTGCATTCGGTTGCCGCGACTGATGCGAAGGGCCGCATCGTGCACCGGCTCATCTCGTCGGGAATCGCGCTCTACTGCGCGCACACCAACGCCGATATCGCCGATCCGGGAGTGTCCGACGCGCTGGCGCTGACCCTGGGCGTGACGGACACGCGCCCACTGGACCCCTCCGTTTCGGCTCGGCAGGACGGCACAGCCGTCCCTTCCGGGCTCGGCCGGATCGGGCACCTGCCCGCGCCGATGCCGCTGCGTGCCTTCGCCGAGACGGTGCTCAGTGCCCTCCCGGTGACCCATCACGGTGCCCGGGTGCTGGGAGACCCCGACGACGTCGTTCGCACCGTCGCCGTATGCGGCGGATCCGGTGACGCACTGCTCACTGTCGCCACCGCCTCCGGTGCTGACGTCTACGTCACGGCCGACCTCAAGCATCACCGCGCACTCGAGCACCGCGACGAGGGAGGTTGCGCGGTGATCGACGTGGCCCACTGGGCCAGCGAATGGCCCTGGCTCGCGCAGGCGGCCGAACTCCTCGACCGCGACCTCGCGGCGCAGGGGGCTGCGGTCGATAGTCTCGTATCCGACATCCCCACGGATCCGTGGACCTTCTCGCTAAGGAGCGCGCCCTGAACGCCGAGCAGCAGCAGCAGATCACCCTGCTGGAGGTCCAGCGTCGCGACCTCGAACTCGATCGCGTGCGCCATCGCCGGGCGACCCTTCCGGAGGCCGTCCGAGTGACCGACATCCAGACCGACCAGCGCACGCTTGCCGACGGCCTGACCGCCGTGTCCGTCGAGGTCGCCGATCTCGAGCTGGAGCAGCGCAAGGCCGACAACGACGTAGACCTCGTGCGGCAGCGATCGGCGAAGGACCGCGACCTCTTGGACTCCGGGTCTATCAACGACGCCAAGCAGCTGACGAGCCTGCAGCACGAGCTCGAGTCCCTCGCCCGGCGCCAGTCCGATCTCGAGGACATCGAGCTCGAGGTCATGGAGCGACTCGAAGACGCCCAGCACCGACAGGCGGCGCTGCTGGCCGAGCGCGACCAGCTCGTCGCCGATCTCGCGGTCGCTGAGTCTGCACGCGATGCGGCTCTTGCCAGTCTTGCTGAGGAGGAGGCCGATGCCAAGGCGGCGCGTGTATCGGCTGCCGACGGCCTGCCCGCCGAACTCATGGCCCTCTACGACAAGCTGCGCGCCGACAACGGCGGTATCGGGGCGGCTGCCCTGCAGTGTGGTCGCTGCGAAGGCTGCCGGATCGAGCTCACCCCAGTCGACCTCGAGCGCATTCGCGCCGCGGCCCCGGCCGAGGTGGTGCGATGCGAGGAGTGTGGCCGCATCCTCGTGCGTACGCCGGAATCCGGACTGTGACCCGTCGGCTCGTCGTCGAGGCCGATGGCGGCTCGCGCGGCAACCCGGGGCCGGCGGCCTACGGAGCGGTCGTCCGCGATGGTGAGACCGATCGCGTCCTTGCCGAGGTTGCCGACGCTATCGGCGAGACCACCAACAACGTCGCCGAATACCGGGGACTCCTGGCCGGCTTGGAGCGCGCGCTGGAGATCGACCCGGCCGCCGCTATCGAGGCCCGCCTGGATTCCAAGCTCATCGTCGAGCAGATGTCCGGCCGTTGGGCGATACGCAACGCCGCCCTGCGCGAACTCGCCCTCTCCGCTCGCCGTCTAGCGCCCGACGTGACCTACACGTGGGTGCCCCGCGATCGCAACCGCGCTGCCGATCGACTGGTCAATGAGGCGCTCGATGCGCAGGTGCGCGGCGAGCCGTCTCGGATCGACCGGGCGGTCGATCCCGGTGCCCCGCAGGCCGAGGACGTCGTCGGCGACGTGCTGGAGGATCGCGCCAAGGCGGAGCGGCCGCGGGCGCTGGTGGGCTGGGCGACCGACCTCGGCACGCCGACGATCACGCTGCTCGGACGCCACGGCGCCACGGCGATGAGCCTAGAGAAGAAGTTCAGCGGCGCCGGGGGCTTCGATGCCCCGCTCATCGGCCTCGGGGAGGCGCAGGCCCACGCGCTCGCCCGCGAGATCGTCGCGCGCGGAGGCATCGACGGCATCGTCGCCTCGCCACGGCTGCGCACGCGCCAGACGGCCGCAATCGTCGCCGAGCACGCTGGCGCGTCGATCGATATCGAAGACGGCCTCATCGAGTGCGACTTCGGCGAATGGGACGGTCACACTTTCGCAGAGGTGCAGGAGCGCTGGCCTGACGAGTTCAACGCCTGGATCGCCTCGACCGACGTCGCCCCGCCGGGAGGGGAATCGTTTGCGGAGTGCCGGGCCCGGGTCGACGGCGCTCGGTGCGCCGTACTGAAGCGGCACGCCGGCCAGCGCATCGCGGTGATCTCGCACGTCACGCCGATCAAGCTCATCACCGGCATGTGCGTCGATGCACCGCTGTCGAGCCTGTATCGCATGGAGCTCGCGCCCTGCTCGCTGACGACTATCGCGTGGTTCGCCGACGGTAATTCCTCGCTCTTCGGCTTCGCCGAGTCGGCACACCTGCGCGAGGTCGACACCGGCCCCGGCGTCTAGCGGCCCCTCTCCTGCGCGCCGAGTGTGCACGTGTGCCCAGCGCTCCCCCATGGGTTGACGGCACAGGTGCACAGTCGCGGGAGACGTCGGCTACAGGTCCTGGACGACGACGTCGAGGGTCCAGGGGCGGGCCTTCTTCGGTGCGGCGAGGTCGACTCGATAGCCGGTGTCGCCCAGCGCACCGGCAACATCGTCGATGGTGCGTGCCCGCGGCTGTGCCAGGAGCGCGCGCACGATGCGGCCCTTGGTCGCCTTGTTGTGGTGGCTGACCACGCTGCGCTTGCCGGCCTTCTCTTGCAGCACCCGCGTCACCACCGTCTGCTCGGCGAGTTCGGGCGGCACGGGGCCCAGGGCGACGTACGCCGATGATCGAAGGTCGAGGATGACGCCACGGCCGGCTGCGTCGGCTATCGCGACGGGGACGACCTCGCGCCAGGCCGTCGCCAGCTTGCCGATGCCCGGGAGCGAGCCGTCGCCCGATAGTCGATAGGCGGGGATGGGGTCGTCGACCCGGACGAGCCCGAAGAGCGCGGAGGCGATGGCGATGTCGGAGGATGCCCGGACGCGCGATCGCTTGGGGAGAGTGGCGATGTCGAGGGCGTCGTAGAGCACGCCTGTGTAGATCTCGGCCGCCGGTGCGGTGGGCGATGTCGCCAGCATTCGATTGCGCTGAAGTTCGTCGTCCTGACGTGCCGAGATGCCGAGCACCGTGCGCGCCTTTGCCGCGGGCCCGCCGCAAAGCCGCGTGAGGGCCGCCTGCACCGTCGATCGGGTGGGGTTGAGGGAGGGGAACGACAGCTTCGCCAGCTTCAGGGGCGCGCCTCGGCTCGGCGTCGCCTTGCCCTCACTGGGCGGCAGCAGGATCAGCATCGGGCCGCGTCTAGGCTTCGGTCTTGGGCGCGGTTGCGAGCGCGACGAATTGAGATCGGTCGTGACGTCGGAGGCCAGCTTTGGTGGCACGCACACGATGAAGCCGACGGTGATGGGCACCATCACCAGGATCTTGTTGGCGCTGGATCGGCAACTGAACCCGAAGGCGAGGCCGGCCACCAACCGCATGCGCATACTCATGCCCGCTCAGGCCCTGCGTCACGAGCGCACCCTAGCGGGATGGGGCCACGCCAGAGCGCTTGTACGCTAGGAGGGCGGCGGACGAGCCGACCGGGCGATCGCGGCGCGCAGGCGTCGAGGAAAGTCCGGGCTCCACAGGGCAGGGTGGTGGGTAACACCCACCCGGGGTGACCCGCGGGACAGTGCCACAGAAAGCAGACCGCCGGCCGGGACTACGTGCCGACCGGTAAGGGTGAAACGGCGGTGTAAGAGACCACCAGCGTCGCAGGCGACTGCGGCGGCTCGGCAAACCCCACCCGGAGCAAGACCAAGCGGGCCCGCAAGGGCCTAGGCAGGAGAGCGGCCCGCTCGGCCTCGGGGAGACCCGGGGCCCATCCTGCTGGTAGGTCGCAGGAGGTCGTCGGCAACGGCGATCCCAGAGGGATGATCGCCCCTCGCGCGAGCGAGGACAGAACCCGGCTTATAGGTCGACTCGTCCGCCGCCCTCGTCGGCAGCACGGCTCAACACGGGCTGCGCGGGCAGCGCTGAAGTCGTTACAGATCGTGACTCCGAAGCGGGCCTGCCGCGACTACTGGGACTGCGCGGTTTCGCGGTCCTTGCCGAACTTGATCAGGCGCCCGAGCATCTTGTCGAACGCCTTGGACACCTCGCGGGCACCCTGGGACTTCACCGCTTGCAGTGGCTGGCCCGCGCTCTCGGCCTGCTGTACGGCGACACGCTCGGGGATATAGGGCTTCAGCACTGCCTGGGCCCCGTGGATCTGGATGAGCTCGCGCTTGCGGTAGCGGTGCTCCTCGGTCTTCTCGCGAAGTCTGTTGACCACGATGCCCGCGAACTCCAGGCGCGGGTTGACGGAGTCGCGAATCACGCGGATCTCCGCGATCGCCCGCTCGGCACCCTGGGCGCCGAAATAGGAGGGGGTAGTCACGACGACGGCCAGATCCGCGGCCGCCAGGGCCTCGCGCGTCAGCGCTCCGAGGGAGGGCGGGCAGTCGATGAGCACGAGGTCGACGTCGAGGTGCTTGACGGCCCGAGCCAACTTCGGGCGGAAGGCATGGGTGCCCGACCAGGCGTCGAATCGCACGAGGTTGGGATCGCTGGCGATGAGCCGAATATCGCCGCCGCCCTTCCAGTCCGAACGCGTGAGGGCTTCCCTGATCGACTCCCCGGTCGGATGGGCCAGGACCGTCGTCGCCGTGCCCCGAATTCGGCGGGAGCGCAGCACCGACGTGGCATTGCCCTGGGGATCGAGGTCGATGACGACCGTCGACAGGCACTTCTTCAGGGCGGCACCGGCAAGACCCAGGACGACGGACGTTTTGCCGACGCCGCCCTTGAGGCTGAGCACGCTTACGACTAGCACGGGTCAGAAGTCTGTCGTGTCCAGTTTGTGGCCCGATCCCCGGGGTGGGAATAGCGGTCAGCCGTCGCCGGGCTCGCTGACGCAGGCGCGGTCGGCGATGGCTCGGCAGAGGCGGCCGAGTTCGGCGAACTCCTCGGGGCGCAGCACGTCGACGAGGTGCTCCCGCACGCTCTCGACGTGGGTGGGGGCAGTGGCGATCAGGGTCCTCCACCCCCGGGTAGTCAGCACCGCGAAGGCTCCGCGTCGGTCGTCGAGGCAGCGTTCGCGCTCCACCAGGCCCTCAGCCACTAGGCGATCGATCTGGTGAGAGAGCCGGCTGCGCGACGACATCGTGGCCGCCGCGAGCTCGCTCATGCGCAGGCGCCGATCCGGCGCCTCGGAGAGGTGCACGAGGATCTCGTAGTCGGGAAGGCTCAGGCCAGCCCGCTCTTGAAGGTCGCGATTCAGGCGTTCGGGCAGCAAGAGCGAGGCGGCAATCCAGGCCCGCCACGAAGCCTGCTGATCGTCACTGAGCCACCGGGTCACAGGCTGCTAGCTATCTGCCAGATGCGCACGCCCCCCAGGATGCCTGCCGTGTTGGGGACGATGACCCCTTTGGGGCCTACATCGCCGACGTCGAGTCTCTTGGCGTTGCCGCCACCCACGTAGATGCGGTCGAAGCAGATCATGTCGTCGAAGTTCTCGATGGCCTGGCGTACGTCGGGAAGCCAATGCTTGGTGCCGATCTCCTGGCGGCGTGCCTCGCCCAGCGCGATATCGGTGGTCATGCCCTTGCGGAAGGGCCCGTGGGAGAGCTCGAAGTGGGGGAGCAGTTGGCCATCGGAGAACAGCGCCGTGCCAACCCCCGTGCCCAGGGTCATCACGAATTCGACGCCGTCGCCCTGGACCACTGCCGCCCCTTGCATGTCGGCGTCGTTGACCACGAGGACCGGGAGGTTGAAGGCATGGGCGAAGGCATCGGCGAGGTGGAAACCGGCCCAAAGGGCAGCGAGGTCGGGGTCAGGCTTGCCGCCGTATTCGCGACGGGAGAACGCCTGCACCTTGAGGACGACACCGCGGCGCACCAGCCCCGGAAACCCGATCGACACGCGATGGTGGCCGTGCAGTGGAGCGGTGAGCGCGACGATCTCGGAGACAATGCGCTCAGGCGGGCACGGATAGGGGGTGGCGACCTTCAACCTGTCGGAGACCATGACTCCGGCGAAGTCCACCTGAGCGGCCTTCAGGCCGGTGCCCCCGATGTCGACGGCCAGGGTCAGCACGTCGTGGGGCCACACGGACGGCGCAGCGTTCGTCATGCGGGCAGCCTTTCACAAGGTCAAGGCAGCGTGAGGATCTCGCTGCCGGTGTCAGTGACGAGAATGGTGTGCTCGAATTGCGCGGACAGCCGGCGGTCCTTGGTGACGACTGTCCACCCGTCGGACCACATGTCGTAGTCGTAGGTGCCGAGGGTGAGCATCGGCTCGATCGTGAATGTCATTCCCGGCTCGAGGATCGTGTTGAACCGGTCGTCGTCGTAGTGTGGCACCACCAGGCCGCTGTGGAAGTGGGTGCCGATGCCGTGGCCGGTGAAGTCGCGCACCACCCCGTAGTCGTACCTGCGGGCGTAGCTCTCGATGACTCGGCCGATGACGTTGAGGGGCCGACCCGGGGCCACGGCCGCGATCCCACGCTGGGTAGCCTCGTGGGTGCGCTCGACCAGCAGTCGCGCCTCCTCGGACACCTCGCCGACCAGGAAGGTGGCGTTGGTGTCGCCATGGACCCCGCCAATGTAGGCAGTGATGTCGATATTGCAGATATCGCCCTCGAGCAGCACGGTCGAGTCGGGGATTCCGTGGCAGATGACCTCGTTGAGCGAGGTGCACAGCGACTTGGGGTAGCCGCGGTATCCCAGGGTCGACGGGTAGGCACCGTGGTCGAGGAGGAATTCGTGACCGATGCGATCGAGATCGTCGGTCGTGACGCCGGGCTCGATGGCAGATCCCACCTCGACGAGGGCCTGCGCGGCCAGGCGTCCGGCGATGCGCATCGCTTCGATGGTGGCTGGGTCCTTGACCTCCGAGCCGGTGAAGCGGGTAGGGGCGGACCTGCCGACGTATTCGGGTCGCTCGATGTGACCTGGTACGTCGCGCGTGGGCGAGACGTCGCCGGGTGACAGGGGTTTGCGGACGCGCGTCATGGATCGGGAGTCTAGTTGCGCCGGGGGAGGGCCGCCGCCTCGCCGCTGGACCCAATGCAAAGGGCCCACACCTGACGGTGCGGGCCCTTTGCTTGAAGAACTAGCGCTTGCGAGCGGGTGCCTTGCGGGCGCGCTTGCGAGCGGGAGCCTTCTTGGCTGCGCGCTTGCGAGCGGGTGCCTTGCGGGCGCGCTTGCGAGCGGGAGCCTTCTTGGCTGCGCGCTTGCGAGCGGGAGCCTTCTTGGCTGCGCGCTTGCGAGCGGGTGCCTTGCGGGCGCGCTTGCGAGCGGGAGCCTTCTTTGCGGCCTTCTTCGGCGCTGCCTTCTTGGCTGCGCGCTTGCGAGCGGGAGCCTTCTTTGCGGCCTTCTTCGGCGCTGCCTTCTTGGCTGCGCGCTTGCGGGCCGGTGCCTTCTTAGCTGCTGCCTTCTTCGGCGCTGCCTTCTTGGCTGCGCGCTTGCGGGCAGGAGCCTTCTTGGCTGCACGCTTCGGCGCGGCCTTCTTGGCCGTGCGCTTGCGTGCGGTGGTCTTCTTTGCGACCGCCACGGTGCCTCCAGTTGGTCGTTCCCTGCCCTCTGGCAGGGCTGTCAAGTACAACCATGGCAGATCATCCGGTGATTTCGCGGCATCGCCGCATTTTGTCGCCTCCGTGTGTCGCGTCCCATTTTTCGGCGATTCACGTGCTAGTCCTCCCCGTAAGCGGGGTATGAGGGCGTCATTCCGCCCCAATTTCCCCACCTGCACCGCCCTGTCGGTTTCTTTCCGTGCGCGCGTCGCGCGTCGCGTCGTACCGCCACATCGCGGGGAACGCGGCGCACGCGAGTATGACGGCCACCACGCAGATCACCCCTCCGGAGGCCAGCGACACTCTCAGGGATGTCAGCTGTGCAGCAGACGTACTGCGGATCTGCCCGAGCAGAGGGCCGATCGAGTAGCTGAGCATCTCGATCCCGGCCATTCGGCCTCGCATGTCGTCCGGAATCGACTGGTTCCACATCAACTGTCGGAAGTGGCCGCTGAGCATGTCGAAGTAGCCGGCTATGACGAGGAAGCCGAGGACCCACCAGATAGTGGGCGCGATTCCCGTCAGGCCAATGGCTGCGCCCCAGGCGACCCCGGCAAAGGCGACGGCCCGGCCGTGGTGGCGGATCCGCGTGGTCCATCCGCTCGTGATGCCGAAGGCCATTCCGCCGACGAAGCCCGCGGAATACAGCAATCCCAGTGCCCACGGTGCGGCGAAGTCCTCGGCGATGAAGGGGAAGAGTGCGAAGGGGAAGGCGAATGTCATGGCCGCCAGGTCGACGGCATATGTGCCCACGATGTCCTTGCGGCTCCAGGCGTATCTCATGCCCGACACGATGTGACGCAACCCGCGCTGTGCTGCCTCGACAAGCGTGGGGCGCACGGGGGCCAGTCGCCAAAGGATCGCCGCACTGACGACGAAGCTCAGCGCGTCGAGCGCATAGGCGGCAGCGGGACCAGACCCGGCGAGCACGGCGCCGCTGATCGCCGGTCCAGCGATAGACGACAGGTTCCATCGAAGGGAGTTCAGTGCTCCGGCTGCCGAGAGGTCCTCGTGGCTGACGACGCGCGGCAGGATGGCATCGAGTGACGGACGCTGCAGTCCGTCGACCGCCGCAAACAGCATCGCGACGACGTAGATCACGGCCAGTCGGGGCTCGGGCAGGACGGCATTGATGGCGAGCACCCCCGCCAGGAGGAAGGCGGCCACTTCCCCCGCGATCACGACCCGCCGCTTGTCCAGCCGGTCGGCGAGTGATCCTCCGTAGAGGCCGAAGACGACGAGGGGAACGAGCTCGGCCAGCCCGATCAGCCCCACCGCCACGTAGGACCCCGTGATCTCGGCGACCTGGTAGGGGATAGCAACGTAGGTGATCATCGAACCCATCGAGGTCACCAGGCCGCCCGCGAAGAGCAGGCGGAACTGCGGGTAGATCCGAAGCGGTGTCAGGTCTACCCGGATACGACGCTTCGCGGGCATCCGCACAGTGTGCCTGGTGCGGGTGACTGACAGGATGCTGCCCATGACGACGACCAGCCTCGATCCTCGCGACCTTCCAGACGTTCGGTCGCTGACGGTCGGATTCATCGGCGGCACGGGCGAGCAGGGGCGTGGCCTGGCGCGCCGCTTCGCGATGGCGGGTGCCAACGTCATCCTCGGCTCGCGCGACGCCGATCGTGCGGCCGCCGCGGCCGCGGAGTTGCCTGGTAGCGCGCGGGGCATGTCGAATGCCGACTGCGCACGCCGGTCGGATGTGGTCGTCATCGCCGTCCCCTGGGACGGTCATGCCGAGACGGTCGCTTCGCTGCGCGATGACCTCGCGGGCAAGATCGTCGTCGACTGCGTTAACCCGCTGGGCTTCGATAAGCAGGGCGCGTTCGGCCTCGTGGTGACCGAAGGGTCAGCCGCCGAGCAGGCGGCGAGGCTACTCCCGGATTCGCGCGTGGTCGCGGCGTTCCATCACGTGTCGGCCGTGCTGTTGCTCGACGAGGGTGTTGATCGCATCGAGACCGACGTCCTCGTGCTCGGAGACGACCGGGAGGCCACCGACACGGTGCAGGCCCTGGCCAACACGATCCAAGGAATGCGCGGGATCTACGGCGGGCGCCTGCGCAATGCCGGCCAGGTCGAGGCCCTCACGGCCAACCTGATCTCCATGAACCGTCGCTACAAGGCGCACGCGGGCGTGCGGATCACCGACGTCTAGGGCCGACTACTCGTAGGAGTGCTCGGGGGCGGGGTAGGTGCCCTCGCGCACCTCGTCGGCCCAGGTCGATACGGCTGACGACAGCGCTGTGCGCAGGTCGGCGTACTGCTTGACGAACCGTGGCTTGGGCCCGGCGGTGAGCCCGGCCATGTCCTGCCATACGAGCACCTGCGCGTCGGTGGCCGACCCTGCCCCGATGCCGATGGTAGGCATGGTGAGGATTTCGGTGACGTGGGCGGCGAGTTCGGCTGGGACGACCTCGAGCACGACGGCGCTGGCGCCGGCGGCCTCGAGCGCCTTGGCATCGCGCAGCAGGAGCTCTCCCGCCTCGCCGCGTCCTTGCACGCGATAGCCGCCGAGGACGTTGACCGACTGCGGCGTCAGGCCCAGGTGGCCGATGACGGGGATGCCGGCGGAGACGAGCGCCTCGACCTGGGGCAGCACGCGCTGGCCGCCTTCGATCTTGACCGCGTGGGCACCGCCCTCCTTCATGAAGCGCAAGGCCGAGGCCATCGCGATGTCGACGGAGGCCTGGTAGGAGCCGAAGGGCATGTCGGCGACCACGAGGGCGCGATCGGAGCCACGCGCCACGGCGGCGACGAGGGGGAGTAGGTCATCGACGGTGACCGGCAGGGTCGAGTCGTAGCCGAAGATGACCTGGGCGGCGGAATCGCCGACCAGCAGGCAGGGGATCTCCGCCTCGTCGAAGATGCGCGCCGTCGTGGCGTCGTAGGCGGTGATCATCGACCAGCGCTCGCCGCGGTCGGTGAGGTCCTGGAGGTCGCGAACAGTGATGCGCCGGACAGGGGACGCGTGAGACATGGTGGTGCTCCAATCTCGAGGCTCCCGTGCGAAGTCCCCGGACGCGCCCATCGTGGCACATCTGACGAGACAGAGCGCGCCCAACACCCCGGTGAACTCCCTACCGCGCGGTACGGTGAGGCGGTCCAGGGCGAGCCTGGATCCGAGGTTGGGAGCGTGTGGTGTCCCCTGATTCGTGGTCAACGAGCGGGGAGGGGCATCCGCGGCGCTGGGCGATCCTCGGCGTCCTGGTGGTCAGCCTGCTGATCACCGTGTTGGACAACACCGTCCTCAACATCGCCCTGCCGACCATCCAGAAGGACCTGAAGGCGTCGCCAGCACAATTGGTGTGGTCCATCGATAGCTACATCCTGGTCTTCGCCGCTCTGCTCTTCACCTGGGGCGTGCTGGGGGATCGCTACGGTCGCAAGCGAGTGCTCGTCATCGGCCTCGTCATCTTCGGGCTCGGCTCAGCGGCCTCGGCGTTTGCCTCGACTCCCGAGATGCTCATTGGATTCCGCGCGATCATGGGCCTGGGCGGTGCGGCCGTCATGCCGACCACCCTCGCCATCATCACGGTCGTCTTCCCGCCCTACGAGCGCGGCAAGGCCATCGGCGCGTGGGCGGGAGCGGTCGGCGCCTCCGTGGCACTCGGCCAGGTGCTGGGCGGCCTGCTGCTGGAGAACCCGCAGTGGTCGAGCTGGATCACCGGCAACGACTGGGGAGCGGTCTTCCTCATCAACGTGCCGATCGTGATCGTCGGGCTCATCGGCGTGTGGCACATCGTGCCCGAGACGCGCAACCCCAAGCCGCAGCGCCTCGACATCCCGGGCCTGGTGCTGTCGATCGTGGGCCTGACCCTCATCGTCTACGGCATCATCGACGCCTCGCGGACCCTGAGATGGGTGGCGCCGTCGGTGCTCGGCCCGCTCCTCGCGGGCATCGTCATCATCGCCCTCTTCATCTGGTACGAGTCGCGCAGTGATAACGCCAGCTTCGATGTCACGCTGTTCAAGAACCGTGGTTACGCCGTGAGCCTGGCAGCAGTGACCCTGGCCTTCTTCTCGCTCTCGGGGATCACGTTCACCCTGCCGTTCTATCTGCAGATCCTGCGCGACTACTCGACCCTCGTGGCCGGGCTCTGCTTCCTGCCCTTCGCCGTCGGCCAGCTCATCGCCGCACCGCGCAGCGCCAAGGCGGTGATGCGGTTCGGCTACCGGGCGGTGATGACGACCGGCCTGGTCCTGGTGGCACTGTCGATGGCCAGTGTGATCTTCGTCGGTATCAGCACCCCGCTGTGGGTCATCCTCGTGGCCTTCTTCATCTTTGGCTTCGGCACGGGCAATGTCATGGCCCCGGCCTCCACAGTGATGCAAAACGTCCTGCCGCTGGCGCGCGCCGGCGCGGGATCGGCCGTGCAAAACACGGTCCGCCAGGTCGGTGGCGCCCTCGGTGTTGCGATCAGCGGCACGGTGCTGGCCACCCAGTACTCCTCGCGGGTCGACGGAGCTATCGGCCAGCTTCCGCCGCAGATTCCCGACGCGGCCCGCGAGGCTGCCAGGGAGTCGATCGTCGCCACCGACGCTGTGCTCGATGCCGCGGCCGCGCAGGGTGCGCCATCGGGGCTGCTCGACTCGATCCGCCAGGCCGCCTACGACGCATTCCTGACGTCATCGCACGTCACCTACCTCACCTCGATGGTGCTCGTGGCCGTCGCAGCCATCGTGGTCGTGACGCTGCTGCCTAGGATCAACCCGCCGCGCAAGGACTCGCCGGTCCAGCCCGACAGTCCCATCGATGATCGGGTGGCGATCCAAGACGCCGTCTACCCCGAGGAAGCCACCGCCGAAGAAGGCACGGCGCGTCCGCCTGCCTGATGGCCGACTAGGTCGACTCGCGCCAGCGATTGGTGACCGGCAGTCGACGGTCGCGCCCGAACGCGCGCAGCGAGATCTTGGTGCCGGGCGGATACTGGCGGCGCTTGTATTCGGCGGCGTCGGTCAGGCCAAGCGCATGCTCGACCATGACGGGATCAAAACCAGCACCCACGAGTTCTTGTGCGCCCCGGTCGCGCTCGACGTAGTCGTCGAGGATGTCGTCGAGCAAGTCGTACGGCGGCAGTGAATCCTGGTCGACTTGGCCCGGGCGTAGCTCGGCGCTCGGGGGCTTGGTGATGCTGCGCTCGGGAATGGGCGGGGTCTGGCCGCGCGACTCGGCCTGCGCATTGCGCCAGCGGGCGAGCTCCCACACCAGTGTCTTGGGCACGTCCTTGATCGGCGCGAAGCCGCCGACCGCGTCGCCGTAGATGGTGGAGTAGCCCACGGAGATCTCGCTCTTGTTGCCGGTGGCGAGCACCAGGTGGCCCTCGGCATTCGACAGGGCCATGAGTGTCACGCCGCGCACGCGCGCCTGCAGGTTTTCCTCGGCCAAGCCCGCCATGTGCAGTTGCGACTGGAAGGCATCCACCATCGGCGCGATGGGCACCGTGCGGAGGCTCAGGCCCGTGCGGTTGGCGAGGTCGACGGCATCGTCGCGGGAGTGCTGCGAGGAGTAGTCGCTTGGCAGCGACACTGCGAACACCCGGTCGGGACCGAGGGCGTCGCAGGCGACGGCCGCGACCAGGGCGGAGTCGATGCCCCCCGACAGGCCGAGGATCACGCTGGCGAACCCATTCTTGTCGACGTAGTCGCGCAAGCCGGTGACGAGTGCGCCGTAGACCTCGGCGGCATCGGTCAGCCGCGGCGCGACCAGCGGGGTGACGGGCGGTCGCAAGGGCTCGGCCCCCTCGATGACCAGCGCGTCGGGTCGCGAGCCGGTCGGCAGGTCGAGGTCGGCGACGAGCAGGTCGTCGACGAATTGGGCGGAGCGGGCAATGGGATCGCCATCGGCTCCGACGAGGAGCGAGTCGCCGTCGAAGACGAGTTCGTCCTGCCCGCCCACCATGTTGACGTAGGCGAGGGCGAAGCCTCCCTCGACGGCACGTCCGCGGCACAGGTCGAGGCGTACGTCGTCCTTGTTGCGCTCGTAGGGCGATCCGTTGATCACCACTAGCAGGCCGCAGCCTCGTGCCTGCGCCACCGGCCCGCCGTCCTGCCAGAGGTCCTCGCAGATGGCGATCGCGATGTCGACGTCGCGTACGCGAATCACGCAGGGCTGCTCGCCCGGGACGAAGTAGCGGTACTCGTCGAAGACGCCATAGTTGGGCAGGTGGTGCTTGCAGTAGCGCGCCACCACCGCACCGCCGTGCAGGACGCCGGCGGCATTGACGGGTGCGCCACGCGGACGCCCGAGCTGGTCGGGGGCGGCGTCGAGCCGATCGAGATAGCCGACGATCACCACGGTGTCGCCGAGGCCGTCCGCGGCGAGGTCGCGGGCCAGTCCCTCCGCAGCCGCGCGGGATGCCGCCTGGAAGGACGGACGCAGCGCAAGGTCCTCGACGGGATAGCCCGTGAGGAACATCTCGGGCAGCGCCACGATGTCGGCGCCCTGCGCCGCCCCCTGGGCGACGAGTGCGCGCGCCCGCTCTCGATTGCCCGCGAGGTCCCCGACGGTGGGGTTCGCCTGGGCGAGTGCGATGCGCAGGGTCGGCACGCCCTGAGCGTACGAGATCCACGAAGGGCCGACGGACGCGGTGTAACGCGCCCGAAACACGACCGGAGCACACTGGCCCCATGGACAAGCAGACGGAATTCGTGCTGAGGACGATGGAGGAGCGCGACATCCGCTTCGTGCGGCTGTGGTTCACCGACGTGCTGGGCACCCTCAAGTCGGTCGCGGTGGCCCCAGCCGAACTCGAGGGGGCATTCGCCGAGGGCCTCGGCTTCGACGGCTCCGCGATCGAGGGTTTCGCCCGTGTCTACGAGTCGGACATGCTCGCCAAGCCCGATCCGGCGACGTTTGCGATCCTGCCGTGGCGGTCGGAGTCGCCGGGTGTCGCGCGCATGTTCTGCGACATCCTCATGCCCGACGGCTCTCCGTCGTACGCTGATCCGCGTTACGTGCTGAAGCGCATCCTCTCGCGCGCCGCCGATATGGGCTTCACCTTCTACACCCACCCCGAGGTCGAGTTCTACCTGCTGCGCGATCAGCCGAACGAGGGACCGCCGGAGCCGATCGACCGCTACGGCTACTTCGACAACTCGCCGCAGTCGGTGGGCTACGACTTCCGGCGCCAGGCCATCACCATGCTCGAGGCCATGGGCATCTCGGTGGAGTTCAGCCATCATGAGGGCGGCCCCGGCCAGCAGGAGATCGATCTTCGCTACGCCGATGCCCTCACGACCGCCGACAATCTCATGACATTCCGCACTGTCATCAAGGAGGTGGCGATCGAGCAGGGGGTCTACGCCACCTTCATGCCCAAGCCCTTCCGCGACGCCCCCGGATCAGGAATGCACACCCACGTGTCGCTCTTCGAGGGCGACCGCAACGCCTTCTACGAGGCCGGCTCGCCGTTCCAGCTCTCGAAGATCGCCCAGTCCTTCATCGCCGGGATCTTGACCCACGCGCCCGAGATCACGGCGGTCACCAACCAGTGGGTCAACTCCTATAAGCGCCTGGCTGGCGGTGCCGAGGCACCGGCAATGATCTGCTGGGGCCACAACAACCGCTCCGCACTCGTGCGCGTGCCGATGTACAAGCCGGCCAAGGGTAACTCCACGCGCGTCGAGTTCCGGTCGCTCGATAGTGCGTGCAACCCCTATCTCGCCTTTGCCGTCATCCTCGCCGCAGGCCTGGCCGGCATCGAGCGCGGTTACGAGCTGCCGCCCGGCGCTGAAGACGACGTGTGGGCGCTGACCCCTGCGGAGCGCCGCGCACTCGGCATGCGGCCCTTGCCGGCGAGCCTCAACCAGGCCATCCAGGAGATGGAACGCTCGGAGCTCGTGGCCGAGACCCTCGGGGAGCACGTCTTCGACTTCTTCCTGCGCAACAAGCAGTCCGAGTGGGAGGACTACCGGCGCCAGGTGAGCCAGTGGGAGCTCGACCGCTACCTGCCCACCCTCTAGCCCGCGCTAGCGTCACCGACTGTGAGCGAGCAGCGGGCGGGCACCCTCGTGGGCCACTTCGCGCGGCGCGGCTTCGCACGACCGGCCGAGGCCGCCGAATCGTGGGCGCTCCTGCCTGCGGGCGCCGACGAGGAGGGTGTGCTCGAGGCGCTATCGCTGTCGGCGGATCCCGACCAGGCCCTGGGCTTCCTCGTCGAATTGGCCGGCGTCGATCGGCAGCGCATCGGGCGCGCGCTGACGGATCCCGACGAGACGCGCGCCCTTACTGCTGTGCTGGGCATGTCCGACGCGCTGGGCCGCCATCTGGTGCGCCACCCCGAACGCATCGGCTCGCTGGGTTCCACGACTCTCGAGCGGCCGTCGCGCAGCGACATGCACGTGTTGCTGCTTGCCGCCTCGGATCCGGACGGCCTACGCATCGCCTACCGCGATGCGCTCCTGGGCACCGCTGTGCGCGACCTCGTGCACGGTGCGCGCGTCGACGACACGGCTGCCGAGCTCGCCGACCTCGCGGATGCCGCTCTTGAGTCGGCACTGGCGATCGCGCGCGCCCAACTACCTAACGATGCGCGCGAGTGCCGTCTCGCCGTCATCGCCATGGGCAAGTGCGGGGGGCGCGAACTCAATTATGTGAGCGATGTCGACGTCGTGTTCGTCGCCGAAGCCCCGCCGGGTCAAGACGAGTCCGCTTCCCTCGCCACAGCCACGCGCCTGGCCACTTCGCTCATGCGCATCTGCGGCGAGTCGACGGCTGAAGGATCGCTGTGGCAGGTCGATGCCAGCCTCCGACCCGAGGGCAAGCAGGGAGCGCTGGTGCGCACCCTCACCTCGCACATCGGCTACTTCGAGCGGTGGGCCAAGACCTGGGAGTTCCAGGCGTTGCTCAAGGCCCGTCCCGCGGCGGGCGATGCAGAGCTTGGCGCGGCCTATGTCGACGCGGTTGCGCCCTTCGTGTGGGCGGCGGCCGACCGCGACGACTTCGTCAGCGACGTGCAACGGATGCGCCAGCGAGTCGAGGACCATATCGCGGCCAAGGAAGCGGACCGACAGCTCAAGCTCGGCCGGGGCGGACTCCGCGATGTCGAGTTCGCGGTGCAGCTCCTCCAGCTCGTGCACGGTCGCAGCGATGTGCTGCTGCGCAGCCCGACCACGCTGACGGCCCTCGAAGCACTTTCCACGTGGGGCTACGTCGGTCGCGAGGACGGCGCGACGCTCGCGGCGGCCTACCGCTTCCTCCGCTCATTCGAGCACCGCATCCAGCTGCACGGCCTTCGCCGCACCCACGTCGTGCCCGACGACGAGGAAGACCTCCGACGCATCGGCCGTTCGCTCGGATTCCGAGCCGACCCCGTGGCGGAGCTCACCGAGAAGTGGCGCCGACACGCACGCGAGGTGCGGCGTATCCACGAGAAGCTCTTCTACCGCCCGCTGCTGCAGGCGGTGGCCCGCCTCGATGCGGGGGATGCGCGGCTGACGCCGGAGGCGGCCCGGCAACGCCTCGAGGCGCTCGGCTACACCGACCCGCAGGGAGCGCTGCGGCATCTGGAGTCGCTGACATCGGGGGTCTCCAGGCGGGCCGCCATCCAGCGCACGCTGCTGCCGGTGCTTCTCGGCTGGTTCGCCGACGGTCCCGATCCCGACGCCGCCCTGCTGGGCTTTCGTCGCATGAGTGACGACCTCGGCTCCACGCCGTGGTACCTGCGACTGCTCCGCGACGAATCCGCCGCCGCTGAGCGCATGGCGCGGCTCCTGTCGTCGAGTCGCTACGCCACCGACCTGTTGCTGCGCTCGCCTGACGCCGTTGCCCTGCTGGCAGACGATGCCGAACTTCGGCCGCGGACCCGAGACCAGCTCCTCACGGAGGTCCTCGCGGCCGTCGCCCGGCACCCCGAGGGCGAGTCGGCCGTCGGCGCGGTCCGCGCCCTGCGTCGACGCGAACTCTTCAGGGTTGCCGCCGCCGATCTGCTCGGAATCCTCGACATCGAGTCTGCGATGGCTGCGCTCACCGACATCGCGGACGCAGCCGTGGCCGGAGGACTTGCTGCCGCTGAGCGCGAGGTCGCGCGGTCGCAGCCTGATGGCGTGCTGCCCACGCGCTTCGCGGTGATCGGCATGGGTCGCTTCGGCGGCGCCGAACTCGGCTATGCCAGCGACGTCGACGTCGTCTTCGTCCACGAGCCGCTGCCCGGCGCCCAGGAGAAGGCGGCGTCGGATGCGGCCATGGCCATCGCCAACGAACTCCGTCGGCTGCTGATGGCCCCGTCGCCGGATCCGCCCCTTGAGGTCGATGCCGACCTGCGGCCCGAGGGCCGCCAGGGTCCGCTCGTGCGGTCGCTGGCCTCCTACGCTGCCTACTACCAGCGCTGGTCGTCGCCGTGGGAGGCGCAGGCGCTGCTTCGCGCGCGACCGGTTGCGGGCGACGCTGACCTCGGCGATATCTTCGTCGCACTCGTTGACCCCTTGCGCTGGCCCGAGGGTGGGATCTCCGACGAGGCGTTGCGTGAGATGCGCAGGCTCAAGGCGCGCATGGAGGCCGAGCGACTGCCGCGAGGCGCTGATCCGACCCTGCACGCCAAGCAGGGCCGGGGCGGCCTGGCCGATGTGGAGTGGGTGGCTCAGCTGCTGCAGCTGCAGCATGCCTACGCCGTTCCGGCAATGCGCACCACCTCGACGCTGGATGCGCTGCGGGCCGGCGTTTCCTCGGGCCTGCTAGAGGCGGCCGACGAGGAGACGGTGGCGGCAGCGTGGCTCCTGGCCACGCGGGTGCGCAACGCCGTGATGCTCGCTCGGGGCGTGCCGTCTGACAGCGTGCCGACCTCGGCACGCGACCTGGCCGCCATCGCCCATGTGCTCGGCTACGACGCGGGCGGTGACCTACTCGAGGACTACCGCCGCTCGACCCGGCGCGCGAGGGGCGTCGTCGAACGGGTCTTCTACGGATAGGCGTCCTAGGGTGGTCTCGTGACACCCGAGGAGTTCCGCGTGGCGGGCCATGAGCTCATCGACTGGATCGCCGACTACCGCGCTGGCGTAGCGAGTCGCCCGGTGCGCAGCGAGGTCACTCCCGGCTGGGTCGCCGACGCGCTCCGGGGCGCGCCCCCGGAGATGCCCGAGCCGTTCCACGACGTGATGCGAGACCTTCGAGAGGTGGTCGTTCCCGGCGTCACCCAGACGCAGAGCCCCGGCTACTTCGCCTGGTTCCCGAGCAATGCATCGCTGGAGTCCGTGCTCGGCGACATGGCCGCCAGCGGGCTCGGCGCCCTCGGCATTACCTGGCAGTCCGCGCCGGCCCTGACGGAGATGGAGCAGGTGGTCACCGATTGGCTCCGAGAGCTCTGCGGCCTGTCCGATGTGTGGCACGGCGCGATCCACGACACGGCGTCTACCGCGTGCCTGGTCGCGCTGCTGGCCGCTCGTGAGCGAGCTACCGCATTATCGGAGGATCGCGGGGGACTGCAGGCGGAGCCCGCGCCTCTTACGGTCTACGCGTCCACGCAGGCGCACTCCTCGGTGTCCAAGGGCGTGCTGCTCGCGGGTTTCGGTCGTGACAACCTCCGGCTCGTGCCGGTCGATCCGGTCACCTATGCCATCGACATCGATGCCTTGCGCCGCATGCTGGCCGACGATGCTGCCGTCGGACGTCGGCCCGCTGCCGTCATTGCCTCACTGGGCACGACCGGCACCACCGCCTTCGATGACGTGACCGCGATCGTGGAGGCGGCACTGCCCTACGACGCATGGGTGCATGTCGATGCCGCCATGGCGGGGTCGGCCATGCTGCTACCCGAGCATCGCGATCTCTTCGCCGGCGTCGAGGGCGCTGACTCATTCGGCTGGAACCCGCACAAGTGGATGGGCACCATCCTCGACTGCTCGCTGCTGTATGTCCGCGACGTGGAGTTGCTCATTCGGGTGTTCTCGACCAATCCGTCCTACCTACGAGCGGCCAGCGACGGCGAGGTCACGCAATACAAGGACTGGGGAATCCCCCTCGGCCGGCGCTTTCGTGCTATGAAGTTGTGGTTTCACCTTCGCCTGGCGGGGGCCGACGCCATTCGGCAGCGCCTTCGTCGCGACCTGGCCAATGCGCAGTGGCTGGCCGGTGCCGCTGACGCCGAAGCCGACTGGGAGGTGTGCGCGCCCGTGGCGTTGCAGACGGTGTGCCTTCGCCATCACCCCGCAGGCATGATTAATCGTGCGGCGCTGGATGCTCATCAACAGGCTTGGGCGGAGCGCGTCAATGCCAGCGGCCGGGCCTTCGTCACCCCCGCGCAGGTGGAAGGGCACTGGTTGGTGCGCGTGTCCATCGGTGCCGAGGCGACCCAACTCGACGATGTCGTTCACCTCTGGGACCTGTGTCGGGAGTCCGCGCGCGCAGTGAGCCCCTAGAGTGAGCGCGTGACGGTTGTCTGGGAGATCATCGGCTGGGCCGCGGCAGTGCTTCTCGTGGGCGCATATGCCCTCGTGGCGACGCGTCGCCTAGACGCTCGCAGCGCGACCTACCACATTCTCAACGTCGTCGGTGCCGCCGGACTCGTCGCCTACTCCATCTACAAGATGGCGTGGCCACAGCTCGGCCTCAACCTCTTCTGGGGGGCCGTGGGCGTCGTGGGAATCATCATTGGTCTGCGCGCCGCGGGCAGCACTAGCGATCGTCGTCGGTCTTGCGCAAGCGCTGCTTCGTTCGACGAAGAAGGCGTCCGGGAAGGCTGACAGCAGCCTCCCGTCTGTTGCGCCGCGCGATCGCCTGGGCTCGCTCCGTCATCGCGTGGATCGTCGCGTATGCGCCTGCGGCGGCGACCTGATCGGGATCCACGCGTCCGCGCGATGCGGCGGTGTCAGGCACGCTGAGGTCGGCGAGATCGCCGTCGACGGTGACTCCGGTCGAGCGGACATCATCGATGTCGATGCGCGCCCACTCCTGGACCATGGGAAGGAACTTGGTCGGTAGGAGGAGCGTTCGGCCTCGGTCCGGCCGGTCGAGGAACCCGCTCGCGAGCAGCTGCTGCTGGAGTTCATTGGTGGTCTTGCGGTTCCATCCTTGCCGCTTGGCCTCGACGTTCATGGCGTGCAGCAGCATCGCCTCGGCCTCGGCGGATCCGATGTTGGCCACGAAGGCCTTCAGCCTGGGTGCCTCGGCGGGTAGTGCGGGCACTGCCACAGCTTCGCGGAAGCGCTCCCACAGCAGGTTGGACGGCGCACCCGCGGGCGGGAGGGTGGCGACTCGCACGTGGTCGGCCCCCACGAGCGCCTGCCAGCGACGTACGAGCGCACCGTAGGCGTAGGAGCGCCAGAACGTCTGGTTGCGCTCGGTGTCCCAGGTCTCCTGCATCTGGGTCGGGGGCAAGGTGCCGCGCTGCTCGGCACGCCGGCGGATGTAGGAGCGGTAGGGCTCCGTGTGGGTATTGCGCACGTGCTGCTGCCACGAAGAGGGGAGGATACGACCGAGGTCACGCATGGTGATGACGACATGGACCTCGCTGGCATCGAGGAGATCGAGCATGCGCTGGGCCGCGGGTGGGCGCAGGCCGCCGATCATCTCGGCCGAGAGGATGACGTCTCCGTCGAATTCGCGAACTTGGTCTTCTAGGCCCTGCCAGTCGGAGCCGTCGCGTCCGGTCCAGCGATTGGATTCGCGGGTCTCTTCGTTGTGCGTCAGGTCGGTGACCGCGCCGACGTGGTTGTAGTCGTCCTCGTCGCGGTAGCGGGTGGGGTATAGCACGCCCTGCGGCTGGAGCTCGGGGGCCAACTGCTGCAGGACGCGCTGCAGGAAGGTGGTGCCGGTCTTGCGGGGGCCGATGTGCAGGACAAGACGGCGAGCCACGGCGATGACCCTATCGGGGAGCGGTGTCTGGGGACTGGTCTGCCTGCGCGTATTCCTCGAGCGTCTTGGCCTGCTGCTCCTTGCGGGGGTAGGAGAAGGTGACGAGCAGCAGACCGCCGACCACGGCCAGGAGCCCGAAGGAATAGGCCAGGTTGGAGCCCTCCGTGAAGGCGGTCTTTGCTGCCGCCATGAGCAGGGTGGGTCCATCGCCGGGCAGGGTCGTCGCGACCTGCTGGGCCCCGGTGAAGGACTGAGACATCAACGTGATGGCGGAGGCCCTGGTCACGGGGAAGCTGTCGTAGACGTGACGAGGGGGTGGCCGTCAAGACGGCCACCCCCTCGTCCTCCCTTGCGTGCGAGGCGATGCGACGCCAGGAGAGATCAGATGTCGTAGTAGAGCTCGAACTCGTGCGGATGCGGGCGCAGGCGGATCGGGTCCACCTCGTTCGTCCGTTTGAAATCGATCCACGTCTCGATGAGATCGGCCGGGAAGACCCCACCCACCTGCAGGTAGTCGTTGTCGGCCTCAAGGGCGTCGAGGACTTCGGGCAGCGACCCGGGCACCTGAGTGATCTCTGCGAGTTCGTCGGGCGGGAGCTCGTAGAGGTCCTTGTCGACGGGGGCCGGCGGCTCGATCTTGTTCTTGATGCCGTCGAGGCCGGCGAGGAGCATCGCCGCGAAGGCGAGGTAGGGGTTGCACGAGGGGTCCGGCACCCGGAACTCGATGCGCTTGGCCTTCGGGCTGGTGCCCGTCACCGGGATGCGGATGCACGCCGATCGGTTGCGCGCGGAGTAGACGAGGTTGACCGGAGCCTCGAAGCCCGGCACCAGGCGGTGGTAGGAGTTCACCGTCGGGTTGGTCAGCGCCAGCAGCGACGGCGCGTGTGCGAGCAGGCCGCCGATGTACCACCGGGCCATGTCCGACAGGCCACCGTATCCGCGCTCGTCGTAGAAGAGCGGCTCCCCGTTCTTCCACAGCGACTGGTGGCAGTGCATGCCCGAGCCGTTGTCGCCGAAGAGCGGCTTGGGCATGAAGGTGACGGACTTGCCATTGGCCCACGCGACGTTCTTGATGACGTACTTGAACATCATCACCTCGTCGGCCGCGCGCTGGAGGGAGTTGAAGCGGTAGTTGATCTCCGCCTGGCCGCCGGTGCCGACCTCGTGGTGGGCGCGCTCGACATTGAGGCCCACCTGCTGCAGGGCCTGCACCATCTCGTCGCGCAGATCGGCGAAGTGATCGACCGGGGGCACGGGGAAGTAGCCGCCCTTGTAACGGGTCTTGTAGCCGAGGTTGCCGCCATCCTCTTCGCGACCGGAGTTCCAGGCACCCTCGACGGAGTCGAGGTAGTAGTAGCCGGCGTTCTGGCGCGTTTCGAAGCGCACGTCGTCGAAGATGTAGAACTCCGCCTCGGGGCCGAAGTAGACCGTGTCGGCGATGCCTGTCGACGTGAGGTAAGCCTCGGCCTTGGCGGCGATACCGCGCGGGTCACGGCTGTAGGGCTCGTCGGTGAAGGGGTCGAGGATCGAGTGGCTCACAATGAGTGTCTTGGCCGCTCGGAAGGGGTCGATAAAGGCGGTCGTGGGGTCGGGCATGAGCTTCATGTCGGATTCGTGAATCGCCTGGAAGCCGCGGATCGAGGATCCGTCGAACATCAGGCCCTCGCTGAAAGCCGAGCCAAAGGACTGCGCGGGGACCGTGAAGTGCTGCATGACACCGGGGAGGTCGATGAAGCGGACGTCGACGAACTCCACTCCCTCGTCCTTGATGAACTTCAGCACCTCGTCGGCATTGCTAAACATGGCACCTCCTGCGCGGGGATCGCCCGCGTCTCATTCGCCTCTCGGCCCCTCGGGCCCTTGGGCGGCTCTTGCCGCTAAGGAGAACGTAGGTGGCGGCGATTTCCCGGGGGTGTACCTCGTGTTTCGCGTGTGTTACGGCTCACGGGCGATCCGACCTGCGGGCCATCCGCCCGACCTCTAGCGTGTGGCTGTGCCACTTGAACCACTTCCGCCCGACAGCCCCCTCGCCGGCGCCCAGCCGTCGGGCCTGGGCCATCGCGCGGGGGCGATCGCGATCGACTGGCTGGCGGCCCTGATCCTCGCGCGGTTGTTCCTGTCGGAGGCGGCCTACGGGTCGGGTACCTCGGCCCTGGCCACGCTCGCCATCTTCTTCGTGGAGGTCGTGCTGCTGACCTGGCTCACGGCCTCGTCGTTCGGGCAACGGATGGTCGGCATTGCCGTGGTCGGCATCGACGGCCAGCGGCTGGGGCTGTGGCGCGTGGTCATTCGCACGCTCATGATCTGCCTGGTGATTCCGGCCCTCGTCTACGACTCGCGGGGCCGGGGACTACAGGACATCGTGGCGCGCTCGGTCGTGGTCATGCGCCGCACGGTGCCTGGACTGGCGCGCTAGCCGCGCATTGACTTGGGGATCTTGCCGCCCTTGGGCAGTGGCCCCTTGGGGATCGGCACGGGTGCCTCGCGGGCGGTCAGCGCGTCGAGGCGGCGCCGGATGTCATTGACCTCTGCTGGCCGCAGCGCCCGCGGCAGGCGGGTGAGCTCCTTCTGGAGCTTGCCGATGCGCACCTGGTTGGGCTCGATGCCCACCTGGATCTCGTAGATCGGCACCTCGGGCAGCCATCGCGCGGTCTTCTTGCGCTCATTGGCCAGCATGTGCTGGACGCGTGTGGTCGGACCCTCCGCTACCAGCACGACGCCGCATCGACTCACGACACGGGAGACGATGTCGGAGTTGCGAGTGACCGCAACGGCAGGTGTCACGCTCCAATTGCCGCGCATCTGCTGGATCACGGCAGGAGCCGCTCCCGGCTGGCCCTCGATGCGCGTGTAGGCGGCTTTCATGGCGCGACGGCTGAACCAGAACACCGCGGCCAGTAGGCCCAGCGGCACCGCGACCAGCACGCCCGTCAGCCAGTTGACCAGGAGACCGACCGGGATAGCGACGACGACGGTGACGACGAGGAAGATACCCAGCATCTCCAGGCCGACCCACCGATGGGCCTCCTGGGTCATCTTGTAGTTGTCGCGAATCGTCCCCAGTCGGGCGGTAAAGCCGGCGCCGCGCCTCTTCTTCTTGGGCTCGGTGCCGGGCGAACTTGTCGACATGCCCCGACTCTAGTCGCGGGCTACATCCCCGTCGGCAGCACCACGGTCACCGGGCTGCCCGGCCGGATGGTGCCCGGGTGCTCGACCCATCCGGTGACACCGCGCAGGCCCATGGCCGCCTTGGGGAAGGCCTCGGGGCGCGTGCCGTAGCGGCCTTCGACGAGACCCCCTGCGATCGTGCAGGGGAGGTTTTCGCCGCCCACGAGGATCACGGTGCCGCCCTCGAAGACGAGCCGGCTCAGTGCGGGTAGTTGCGTGAGGTTGTCGATGCCCTCGGTGCAGATATTGTCTGCGATGGTGCCGGGTAAGAGCTCGGGCAGGGCGAGCGCAACAGCGATCTCCGCGAGCTCGCCCGCGTCGACGATGGACAGCTGCCGATGGTTGCGAATCTCGGTGCCGCGGGAGAAGACCTCCTTCTGACGTACGTCGGACCGCATCGTGAGGCCGTGGTGTCGATCGCCGACCGGGCCGCCCCAGTCGAGCACGAGTTCGTCGACGCGCGTGGGCGCATCCTGGCCGGGTGGCCACACGTGCACGGATACGACGCGGGCGCTCATGGCGTGCTTCGCGTCTGTCGTGCGGCGACGGCGTCGGCGTATAGGCGGCCCGCGCGATAACTGGAGCGCACGAGCGGTCCGCTCATCACGCCGACGAAGCCGATGGCGCGCGCGCGGTCGGCCCACGCGATGAAGTCGTCGGGAGGGACCCAGCGCTCCACGGGGTGGTGCCGAGGAGTGGGCCGGAGGTATTGCGTGATGGTGATTAGGTCGCAACCGGCGGAGCGCAGGTCGATGAGGGCCGCGTCGATCTCGTCGTCGGTCTCGCCCAGGCCCAGGATCAGGTTGCTCTTGGTCACCAGTCCGGCGTCTCGCGCCTGCGTGATCACTGCGAGTGACCGCTCATAGCGGAATGCCGGCCGGACGCGCTTGAAGATGCGCGGTACCGTCTCGAGGTTGTGGGCCAGCACGCTCGGCTCGGCCGCGAAGACCTGGGCAAGCAGGGTCGGCTGGCCGCTGAAGTCGGGGATGAGCACCTCGATGCCGCAGTCGGGATGCAGGGTGCGGATCTGGCGCACGGTCTCGGCGTAGAGCCACGCACCCTCGTCGTCGAGGTCGTCGCGGGCAACCCCGGTGACCGTGGCGTAGCGCAGACCCATCGAGCGCACCGACTCGCCGACTCGGCGCGGCTCGTCTAGGTCGAGCGGTGCGGGCTTGCCCGTGTCGATCTGGCAGAAGTCGCAGCGCCGAGTGCACTGCTCGCCGCCGATGAGGAACGTCGCCTCGCGGTCCTCCCAGCACTCGTAGATGTTGGGGCAGCCGGCCTCCTGGCACACGGTGTGCAGCCCCTCGCGATCGACCAGGGCGCGGATGGCGGTGTACTCGGGGCCGGTGCGCAGGCGTGTCTTGATCCACTCGGGCTTGCGCTCTATGGGGGTCTCGGCGTTGCGCACCTCCAGGCGCAGCAGTTTGCGCTCGGTCACGTGGTCGACCCTACGCCGGAGAGCGCCTCGACCGCATGGGCCTGCACGATGGGCAGCATCTCGGCCACGGTGACATCGCGCCCGAGCTCTCTCGTCAGGCTCGTGACCTCGGCGTCACGGATGCCGCACGGCACGATGCGGTCGAAGGCGGCCAGGTCGCAGTCGCAGTTGAGGGCGAATCCGTGGAGGGTGACGCCGCGCGAGACGCGAACGCCGATCGCGGCCACCTTGCGATCGGGTCCGCAAGAGTCCGCGGGCACCCACACCCCGCTGCGCCCGTCGACGCGCACGGTCTCGACCCCCACGTCACTGCAGGTCGCCATGAGGGCGCCTTCAAGTCGGCGCACGTGGGCCACTACGTCGAGGGGCATCGGCAGCCGCACGATCGGGTAGCCGACGAGTTGGCCCGGGCCGTGCCAGGTGATGCGTCCGCCGCGGTCGACGTCGACGACGGGAGTGCCATCCACCGGACGGTCGAGTAACTCGGTGCGACGACCCGCGGTGTAGACTGAGGCGTGCTCGAGCAGCAGGAGTGTGTCGGGCTGCTCGCCGGCCACGACGTTGTCGTGGACCTGTCGCTGAAGGTCCCAGGCCACCGCATAGTCGATCGGTGCAGGACCCAGCCTCCGGACATTGAGCACGTCATTAGCGTAACCGCTCGCTCACCGACCCTGCTCTGTTAGCGTCAGGGCCTTATCGCTCGCTGCTGTGTGAGGGGATGAGCATTGGGATCGCTGTCGTCCGGGGCCATACGTCGCCCCGTCCTCGCCCTCCTCGCGTGGGTCATTGTCATCGGCGCCGCGGGGTTCTTTGCCTATACGCTCGACGGCAAGTTCAACGACTCGTTCTCGCTGCCCAACACCGAGTCGGCTCTCGCGCAGAACTTTCTCGAGGAAGTCTCGGCGCAGGACGCGAGTACCAACTCGGCGACCGTGGTGTGGTCTCCGGCTTCCGGCACGGTGCAGGACAAGGCCGTCAAGCGCGAGATCGACGCCCTGCTCACGAAGGTCGCTGGGATCTCCGGCGTCACCTGCGTCACCTCGCCCTATGGTAAGGACTACGGGTCGGCGTGCCCCAAGAAGGAGTCGGCGGCACCGGACCTCCCGCCCGGGACCCCGCCGGAGTTTGCCCAGCAGGTCAAGGAGGCATTCGAGAAAGGCACGACCGATGTCACCTTCCCGGAGGGCACTCCGCAGGCCGAGCAGCAGCAACTCTTAGACCTGCTCAAGGCCAATAAGGCCGCGAAGGAAGCCACTTCCACGATCAGCAAGGACGGCACGATCGCCTACGCCACCGTGACCTTCGCCGGCGCCGGCCCCGCGGTCGCCAATGCGGCGCAGGCAGACGCCTTCGTCTCGGCTGTGGCGGCTGCCAGCACCCCGACACTGCAGGTGGGCGCGACCGGTCAGATCCTCACCGCGGCACAGGGCGGACCGGGATTGAGCGAGGGCGTCGGCATCCTCGCGGCCATCATCATCATCATCATCCTCTTCGGCAGCCTTGTCGCCGCGGGCCTGCCGATCATGGTCGCCGTCGTCGGACTGCTTGTCGGCCAGCTGCTCATCCTCGTCATCGCGCGCTTCTTAGAGGTCGCGTCCTTTGCGCCACAGCTCGCGTCGATGATCGGCCTTGGCGTCGGCATCGACTACTCGCTTTTCATCCTCAACCGCTTCCGGCAAGAGGTCCGTGCGGGGAAGGACCCGAAGGAAGCCATCGGCACCGCCGTGCGCACGGCGGGGCGTGCCGTGCTCTTCGCCGGCGGCACGGTGATCATCGCTCTGCTGGGGCTCTTCGTCCTGGGTGTGTCGTTCTTCTACGGCCTGGCCATCGCCGCAGCGGCCACCGTCTTCGTCGTCATGCTCGCCGCGCTCATCCTGCTGCCGGCCGTCGCCAGCCTTCTGGGCAGGCACACTCTCGGCCTGCGCATGCCCTGGGCCAGGCATCCCAAGCCCAAGCCGCTCGATCAGAGCATGTGGGCCGGCTACGGCGCACTCCTGCAGAAGGCCCCCTGGCTCAGTGCGCTCCTCGCCTTCGCCCTTGTTGTGCTTTTGGCGATTCCGGCCTTCTCGATCCGCCAAGGCTTCCCGGACAACGGAACTGCCGCCCCGGGCAGCACCGCGCGCGTCGGCTTCGACCTCATGAGCAAGGGCTTCGGCCCCGGTGTCAACGGCCCCTTCTTCGTCGCGGTCACGCTGCCGCTGCCCCTGGATGACACTGCGCTCACCAAGACCGTCAAGGCGCTGGCTGCCACGGAGGGAGTGGCGTCGACCATCCCTAACAAGGACATGCTTCCGCTCTACAAGACCGCCACGATCGGCGGCAAGAACAGTCCCTTCAGTCAGAGCGGCATCGTCACGAGCGTGCTCGTGCAGCCGACGACGGCACCCGACGATCCGGCCACCAATGCGCTGCTTAATCGCCTGCGCACCCAGACCTCACAGACGATCGCGCCGACCGGTGCGGCGATCTATGTCGGAGGCACCCAGGCGGTCACGCAGGACTTCACCAATGTGCTCATCAGCGTGCTGCCGCTCTTCCTCCTCATCGTGATCGGCCTGGGATTCATCGCGCTCTTCCTACTCTTCCGCTCACTGCTCATCCCGCTCACCGCCGCCATCACGAGCCTGCTCAGCTTTGCCGCTGCGCTCGGCGTCACCGTCGCGGTCTTCCAGTGGGGTTGGGGTGCGAGCCTGATCGGCGTCGCGACGACGGGGCCAATCCTGCCCTTCCTGCCGATCATGGTCTTCGCCATCCTCTTTGGCCTGTCCATGGACTATGAGGTCTTCCTCGTCTCGCGCATGCAGGAGGGCTGGAATACGTCGGGCGACAACAAGGAGGCTGTGCGCTATGGCCTAGCGGGCTCGGGCAAGGTCGTGGTGGCGGCCGCGCTCATCATGAGCTCGGTCTTCCTGGCCTTCGTGCCAGTGCCCAACGACACCATCAAGCTCTTCGGCGTCGCGCTCGCGTCGGCCGTGCTGATCGACGCGTTCATCGTGCGACTCGTGCTGGTGCCCAGTGTCATGTCGCTTCTCGGTCGCGCGAACTGGTGGTTGCCCAAGTGGCTCGCCAACCACATGCCCAAAATCACCGTGGAGTAGCGCTGCCGATCACGAGTCGGGGTCGCCGCCGGTGTTGGAGATGATGTTGCGGAGCACCTCGTTGCTGGCAAGCTGATCGGGGCAGGTCGACTTCGCCCACTCCTTCGCAGCGGCCGCCCATGCGGGCTGGTCGGGATAGTCGTCCCGCATCGATTGGAAGATTTCGAACGGGTCGGTGCCAGCCGCGAGTTGATTGCAAAACTCCTGTGCCTGGCTGGAATCGGAGGAGCCACCTCCGCCCCCGCACGCTGAGAGAGCGAGGGCGGCTGCCGCGGCAACGGGGATGAGTCGGTTTCGCATGGCCCGATGATGCCAGCACCGAGCCGACCCGATCAAGCCCTACGCCGATATGGCTCGAGCTCGTCCGCAAGCGCGGGAACGGGACATCGGCGAGGAGTGCACTAGGGCGTTGTGTCTGCATGGCGACCACGTCACGCTAGGTCGCCGACAGTGTCCCGACGGCCTCTAGCCGGTCGGCAATCGGCGGTCTACAGGTCACCAACAGGCAATCGAGACTCGATGACAGACCCGGCAACCCGCTCGATTCGGTAGGCGGCCGGACCGTCGGCAGGGTCGACCTCCATGTCGGCGATGACGCTCACCGCCTCCTCGCCCTCGTAGAGGATCCCGACACGATCGTCGGTGGCGTAGGACGTGGGCAGGAGTCCATCACCCACCACTCGCTGGAGCAGCGGCCGGCGCTGCTCCTCGCTGTCGTAGTGCACGCCGTTGCCGTAAGGGAGCAGGGCGAGTGCGTCGGTGACCACTCGCAGGGCGGGCCCGAAGGAGTCGGTCGGGCCGCCGACGTGCCAGCAGATCGAACCCGCACTTACGCCGGCCAGGATCGTGCCGCGCTCCCAGGCAGCGCGCATCGCGATGTCGACACCGTGCAGGCGCCACAGTGCGAGCAGGTTCGCCACGCTCCCGCCGCCAACCCACACGAGGTCACTGTGGCCGAGGACCTCCTCGGGGTCGCGATTGGGCATCGTGAAGAGGGCGAGGTGGTCGACGTCGCATCCGAGAGCACCGAGAGCGGCATAGGAGCGGGCGAGATACGACGCATCATCGCCGCTCGCCGTCATCACCAGGCACACGCGCGGACGCTCGGCGCCGGTGAGGCGCAGTGCCTCGAGCACTAGGCCGCCCGGTCTGAGGACTCCCCAGCGATCGGTGGCAAGGAAGCCCCCGCTCGTGGCCAGGATCCGTCGAGTGGTCATGCGGTGTCCTTCGCGTCGTCGGGTCGTCGAGCCAGGCCCAGATCGGCGAGCACCGCCGTGGCTGCGCGCCGCCCGCTCACGAGCGCTCCCTGGATCGACGCCGTGTCGCGGTGGTCACCGGCCAGGTAGATCCGACCGGGGCCATGGACCGAGCGTCGCATGTCGAGCGGCACCGCCATCGCGGGAAGGGCGTAGGGGATGGGGTAGGTCGCGATGAGCTCCCAGTCGCCGGTCGGCACGCCGTAGAGCCACGACAGGTGGGCGCGAGCCGCGCGCTCGTTTTCGGAGGTGGTCCGCACGCCGAGAGCTGATGCGGAGACCAGCGCCTGGCCGGGAGGAGCGTAGGTCGGAACGGCATTGGTGAGCACGACGGTGTTGACGAGCGGGCCCCGGCGAGCGCCATCGAGCACGAGCACTCCCTCGCCATTGGCGAGTTCGGCGCCTGTGCACGAGGGTCGGTAGTACCACGTGGTCACGGACCGTGGTGCCGGCACGCGCAGTCGTGGGATGAGCCGTGATGCTGTGGCCGGGTCGGTGGCGACGATCACAGCGCGGGCATCGATGCGCTCCGCGCCATCGGTGATGACGTGATCGTCAGCAACCGTCTTGACGGGCGTGTCCAGTCGCACGTCGACCCCGGCCGCGAGCTGGTTGGGGATCGTCCGCATGCCGTGCGCGGGTAGCGACGGTGTGCCGCGCACGAAGGAGCGCAGCACAAGGTCGAGGAATCGCCGCGAGGTGGTCAGTTCGTGCTCAAGGAAGACCCCGGAGAGAAAGGGCCGCAGCAGTCGTTCGATGAGCGAACGGTCGGCGCCCGCCCGCCGCAGTGCCTCGTAGGCGGTGATGTCGGGCGCGCGGCGTAAGGCCGCGGGGCTGCGCACGGCCCGAGAAGCGGCGTACGCGACGAAGCGAGCGGTCGACAGCGGAGTGCCGAGCGGCGCGGTGGCGGAGCCCCAGGCCCAGCGCGGCTCGCGACGCGGATCGCCTACGCGCGCCACCTGACGACCGCTGCGCCCAGCAAGGACGACCTGCGCACCCGCGACGAAGGGATGGAGGTCGAGTGCCGCGAGGTCGAGTACGCGCTTTCCCTCGGCATACGCGGGGTTGTAGAGCTGGAAGCCACGGTCGAGCAGGAAGTTGTCGATCACGTCGGTCTGGACGCGGCCACCGACCCGGGGGCCAGCCTCGAGCACGGTCGCATCGACCCCGGCCGCCCGCAGGTGGCGCGCGGCGGCGAGGCCTGCCATGCCAGCCCCTACGACAATCACGCTCACCGCGTCACCGTACCGGGCCTGTGGATAGCCGCCAACGCACTTGCTCGCTTGCAGGCACCATACCGCCATGTCGTACACGCAGATCCCCGATAGCGCACCGCTGACAGTCGTGGTGCCCGTCCTCTCACCCAGCGATTCCCGGCGCCAAGCCCTCACTCGGGCAGCGGTCGTCCGGCACCCCGGCCTCGTCGACATCACCTCGGTGCGCGAAGTCGAGACCGGTCTTGAGGTGTCCTTCTGCCCACCCGCGGGTGCTCGCCGGTTGGAGGTCCACGAGCGTGAGTGGTCGGCCGATGACGTCGTACGACTCCTGGCACCCGTCGCTGCCGGCCTCGCGCAGCTACACGACGCCGACTGCGTGCACGGCGCTGTCACCCTCGATCGCCTGTGGGTGCGGCTCGACGGTGCCGGCCTGGTCGCTCCCGGCATCGCCCATGGTGTCGCCACCGACGACGTGCGCGATCTCGTGAGCCTGATGCGCGATCTGCTGCCGGCCCACTCCGTCGGGGGCGACCTGGCCAGCCTGCTGATCATGGGCAGCGATCCGGATGTGTCGGCACGACCGTCGATGGCGAGAGTGGCGGCAATCCTCGGGCTCGCCCGGCGCCGCAGCGCGCCCTTGACGTCCCCGCCGGCGCAGCGTCGCGCAGGCACCTGTCCCGAGCACGTGGTCTTCCCCCCGACTACGCCCTCGGCGAAGGTGCCGCGACCCCGTCACGCTGCGCCGGCGGGGCGGCTTCCTCGACGTCCGACGTGGCGGATGGTGGCGCTTATCGTCGGCACCGTTGCGGCGGGAGTGCTCCTGCTCGGGGCTGCTCGCGGATCAGATGCGCCGGTCGTGTGTCCGGCGACGACTACGAGCCAGATGCCGCCTGGGCAATCGCCTGATCGATGGTCGGATCGCTCCAGCTGAAGCCGTCAG
Source organism: Actinomycetota bacterium (assembly GCA_016870515.1). Taxonomy (GTDB): domain Bacteria; phylum Actinomycetota; class Actinomycetes; order S36-B12; family S36-B12; genus Mxb001. The sequence goes on from VGBL01000007.1 coordinate 49,538, forward strand.
ACTCCAAGACGGCCGGGAGCACGCGCTGGCTGCCGAGCACGTCCTGCGAGAACTCTCCGAGCGCGGCCTTGATGGCGAAGCTCGGCACGGGGAGCATGGTTGGCCTGCCCAGCACGCGACCCATGGCGGAGGTCACCTCGGCATTAGTCACGGGGTTGGGTGCTGTGAGATTGACCGGGCCGCGGTAGCGATCGTCCTCAAGCAGGGCGATCAGCGCGGCCACCTCATCGCGCAGGGAGATAAACGACCAGTACTGCTTGCCGGAGCCGACCTTGCCGCCGAGGCCGAGCCTGAAGATCGGCATGAGCCGCTTCCATGCACCGCCGTGCGAAGTCACGACGATTCCGGTGCGCGCGTAAGCGACGCGGATGCCGGCATCGACCGCGGGCTGCGCGGATGCCTCCCAGTCGGCCACGACATCGGCGAGGAAGCCTGCGCCCTGGGGTGTCTCCTCGGTGACGGCGCGATCGCCGGTGTCGCCGTAGTAGCCGATCGCCGATCCGCACACCAGCACGCGCGGCTTGGGATCGAGCGAGGCCATCGCCCTGGCGATCGTGGTCGTGCCCTGCACGCGGGAGTCGCGGATCTCCTTCTTGTAGGCCTCGGTCCAGCGCTTGTCGCCGACACCGGCGCCGGCCAGGTGGACGACCCCATCGATGCCCTGCAGCGCCGCGAGGGCAACGGTGCCCGCGGCCGGATCCCAGCGCACCTCGTCGGGCGCGCTCGGGGCACGGCGGACGAGTCGCACGACCTCGTGCCCGCGTGCGCGCAGGGCGGGGACCAGTGCCGATCCGATGAGGCCGCTGGCCCCGGTGACCGCGACCTTCATCAGGCGCCCACGTCGGTGAAGTTGGCGTCCTCGAGTCGCTGGCGCACGGCGGTGAGGAAGCGAGCCGCGTCGGCACCGTCGACCAGGCGGTGGTCGTAGGTGAGCGCCAGGTAGACCATCGAGCGAATGGCGATGACGTCGCTGCCAGCGGCATCGGTGATCACGACCGCTCGCTTGACCACCGACCCGGTGCCGAGGATCGCCACCTGCGGCTGGTTGATGATCGGGGTGTCGAAGAGCGCACCGCGGCTGCCGGTGTTGGTGATGGTGAATGTGCCGCCGGAAAGCTCGTCGGGGGAGACCTTGTTGGTGCGCGTGCGCTCGGCCACGTCGGAGATGCGACGGGCGAGGCCCGAGACGCTGAGGTCACCGGCATCGCGGACGACGGGCACCAGGAGCCCACGATCGGTGTCGACGGCCACCCCGAGGTTGATCTCGCCGTGGTAGGTCACCGTGCCGGCGGCCATGTCGATCGAGGCGTTGAGCTGCGGGTACACCGCCAGGGCCTCGACGGCAGCCTTGGCAAAGAACGGCAGGAAGGTGAGCTTGACGCCCTCGCGTACCTCGAAGTCGCGCTTGACCTTGTCGCGCAGCGCAGCGATGCGGGTGACGTCGACCTCGACGACGGTCGTGAGTTGGGCGGCCTCCTGGAGGGACTCGACCATGCGCTCGGCGATGATGCGGCGCAGGCGCGACATCGGCTGCGTGGTGCCGCGCAGGCCGACGGTCGTGGCCAGTGCGGGCGCGGCCGCCGTAACCCGTGCAGCGGGTGCGGGTGCCGATGCGGCGGGTGCGGCCGCGGTGCCACGGGCGGCGGCAAGCACGTCCTGCTTGCGAATGCGCCCGCCCACGCCGGTGCCGACGACCGTGTCGAGGTCGACGCCGTGCTCGGCAGCGAGCTTGCGCACCAGCGGCGTGACATAGGGCTCGTCGTCACCGGCAGCCGTCGCGGCGGAAGCGGGGGGTGCGGTCGCAGCGGGTGCAGGCGTGGGCGCAGGCGGTGCCGGCGCCGGAACGGGCGGTGCCGCGGGTGCCGGCGCGGGAGCGGGCGTGGGCGCTGCGGCGGGTGCTGGCGCTGCTGCCGTTGCGCCGGGGGCGCCGATCAGGCCCAGCGTGCCGCCGACGGCGACGACGCCGTCCTCGGGCACGGAGATGGAGACGAGGATGCCGCCGGCCGGTGCGGGGATCTCGGTGTCGACCTTATCGGTGGAGATCTCCACGATCGTCTCGTCGGCCGCGACGGCTTCGCCGACGCGTCGCAGCCATCGTGTGACGACGCCTTCGGTCACCGACTCCCCGAGAGCGGGCAGGAGGATGGGCGTGGTGTCGCCGGTGGGGCCCGGCGCTGCAGCGGGAGGTGCAGGCACGGGAGAAGGAGGAGGCGCAGCGGGAGCAGGAGCAGGCGGCGCCGCCGCGGGTGTGGGGGCGGCGGCCGGTGCCTCGCCGGCCTCGGCGATGACGGCGAGCTCGGCGCCAATTGGCACGGTCGCGTCCTCGGGAGCGGTGATTGACAGCAGCACGCCGGAAGCCGGAGCGGGGATCTCGGTGTCGACCTTGTCGGTGGAGATCTCCACCAGGGGTTCGTCTGCGGCCACGGTGTCGCCGACCTTCTTCAGCCAGCGCGTGACGGTGCCCTCCGTGACGGACTCGCCCAGGGCGGGGAGGGTGACCGATACCGACATGTCTGGTTCTCCTTCGTGGACCGTCAGGCGTGCGCGTGCAGGGGCTTGCCGGCGAGGGCGAGATGAGCCTCGCCCATGGCCTCGTTCTGAGTGGGGTGCGCGTGGACGAGCGTGGCGACGTCCTCGGGGTAGGCCTCCCAGTTGACGATCAACTGGGCCTCGCCGATCTGCTCGCCAATGCGCGCGCCGATCATGTGCACCCCGACGACCGGACCGTCAGTCCTCTGCACGAGCTTGATGAAGCCCGTGGTCGCGAGGATCTGGCTCTTGCCGTTACCGCCGAGGTTGTATTCGTAGACCGACACTGCGTCGTCACCGAACTGCTCCTTTGCCTGTGCCTCGGTCAGGCCCACGGACCCGATCTCCGGCTCGGAGTAGGTGACGCGCGGGATGTTGATGTCGGCGATGGGCCGCGGGTGCAGGCCGCCGATCTCCTCGGCGACGAAGATCCCGTGCTGAAAGCCGCGGTGCGCCAACTGCAGGCCCGGCGTGATGTCGCCGACGGCGAAGACACCGGGCACGTTGGTGCGCTGGCGCTCGTCGACGAGCACCCAGCCGCGGTCCATGGCGATGCCGGCCTCCTCGTAGCCGAGGCCGGACGCCTGCGGACCGCGACCAACGGCGACCAGGAGCAGGTCGGCATCGAGCGTCTCGCCGTTGTCGAGGGCCACGTGCACGCCGTTGTCGTCCTGGGTCGCCGACTGGAACTGCACGCCGGTCTTGGCGTTGATCTTGCGCTTGCGGTAGGCGCGCTCGAAGGCCTTGCTGATGGCTTCGTCTTCGGCCGCGACCAGGCGCGGGAGGGCCTCGATGATCGTGACGTCCGAGCCGAAGGACTTCCAGACGCTGGCGAACTCGACGCCGATGACGCCGCCGCCGAGCACGATGACCTTCTCCGGCACGTAGTCGAGCGTGAGCGCCTGGTCAGAGGTCATGATGCGGCCGCCGATCTCCAGGCCTGGCAGCGTGCGGGCGTAGGAGCCTGTGGCGAGCACCACGTGCTTGCCGGTGTAGTCCGTGCCATCGACGGTCACGGTGTTGGGGGAAGTGAGGCGCCCCTCGCCCTCGACGTAGGTCACGTCGCGGCTCTTCACCAGGCCCTGGAGGCCCTTGTAGAGCCGACTGACCACGCCGTCGCGGTAGGAGTTGACCTTGGGCATGTCGATGCCCTCGAGGGTGGCCTTGACGCCGAAGTTCTCGCTTTCGCGTGCCGAGTCGGCGACCTCGGCGGCGTGGAGGAGCGCCTTGGTGGGGATGCAGCCGCGGTGCAGGCAGGTGCCGCCGAGCTTGCCCTTCTCGATGAGCACGACCGAGAGACCGAGCTGCGAGGCGCGCAGGGCGCAGGCGTAGCCCCCGCTGCCGCCTCCCAGGATGACGACGTCGGCCTCAGGCACGGCGGCTCCCTTTACGTTGATGTGAAGCCATTCTTCCACCGTCCGCTCACGCGGACTCCCTCAGGGCGACACCCTCAGGGGAGCTGGCCCTGCGCGACGTCCTCGGCGACCTGGATGAAGGTCCGCACGGCCGCGCCGGTGCCGCCCTTGGGGGTGTAGCCGTACGGTCCGCCCTCGTTGAAGGCCGGCCCGGCGATGTCGAGGTGCGCCCACGGCTGGCCCTCCGGGACAAACTCGCGCAGGAAGGCGGCCGCGCTGAGCATGCCGCCCTTGCCGTCACCGATGTTCTTGATGTCGGCGATCGGGGAGTCCAGCGTGCCGCGCGACTCCTCGGGGATCGGCATATGCCACATCGTCTCGCCGGCACGCTTCGCGGTCTCGTAGATCGCAGCCTGCAGGTCGTCGTCGTTGGACATGATCCCCGACGTGCGGTCGCCCAGGGCGATGATCTGCGCGCCGGTGAGTGTCGCGGCATCCACGATGAGATCCGGCTGCTCTTCGGACGCCGCGACGAGTGCGTCAGCCAGGATCAAGCGGCCCTCGGCGTCGGTGTTGAGCACCTCGACCGTGCGCCCGCCGTAGATTGTGATGACGTCGCCGGGTCGCTGTGCGTGACCACCGGGCATGTTCTCCACGGTGGGGATCCAACCGATGACGTTGACCTTGGCCTTCATGCGCGCGAGGGCGGTGACCGCGGCGATGACGGCTGCGGCGCCGCTCATGTCGCACTTCATCGTCTCCATGGCCTTCGGCGGCTTGAGCGAGAGACCACCGGAATCGAAGGTGACGCCCTTGCCGACCAGGGCAACCGTCTTCTTGGCGCCCTTGGGGGAGTACTCGAGGCGGATGAGCCGCGGCGGATTGGCCGAGCCCTGCCCGACTGCGAGGATCCCGCCGAACTCGTCGCGTGCGAGGGCGTCCTCATCCCAAACCTCGACGCGCACGGGCAGCTTGCCCACGGCCTCGATGGCCTGCTGAGCGATCTCCTCCGGGGGGAGTGCGGACGGCGGTGTGTTGACGAGGTCGCGCGCGTAGTTGACGGCCTCAGCGATCACCACTGCGCGATCCAGCGCTGCGGACTGCTCCTTGTTCTTGGGGGCGCCCGTGATGAGGATCTTCAGCACCGGCGCCTGCTGACTCGAGGCACTCGCACCGCGGAAGGCATGGAAGGCGTAGTTGCCGAGTAGTGCACCCATGGCGATGGCCTCGACGCGCGGGCCATCGGGTGAGGTGACGACGATTCCCACCGACTTCGTGCCGGCCAGGCTGCGCAGGGCCGCGCCCACGGTCCGGCGTACCTTCTCGAGGTCGAGGATGCGCACGTCGCCGAGCCCGACAGCCACGATCATGCGCGCCTTGACGAGGCCGGTGCCGGGCACCCGCGTGATCTCACCGAGCTTGCCGTTCGCACCGAGCGCTTCCAGTGCCTTCTCGAGCGAGACGCGTACATCGTCGGGGAGGGCCGGCGGTCCCTCAACGTGCTTCTTGCCCTCGTCGGTGATGCCGACGATGAGGGCGTCGACGTCGAGGGTGGTCACGGGGGCGCTGGTGAGGGCGATGCTGGTCATGAGGCAAGACCCTAGGCCATCAGCTGCGGTCGGAGTCAGGGGTTAGCGGACGTGCGGGGGCACGAAGGGCGGATTCGTCACTGTGAAGCGCGCTTGACGACCACGCACGTCGACGACGACCTCGTCGCCCTCGGCGATGGACGGGTCGAGCAGCGTAAGACCGATGCCCTGCTTGAGCGTGGGGGAGAAGGTCCCGCTCGTCACGATGCCCACGCTCGACCCGTCGGCCGAGAGCACGGGCATGTCCGGACGCGGGATGGCGCGCTCGACTGCTGCGATGCCGCGCAAGCGCCGACGCGGCCCGGCGGCGCGCTCGGAGGTGAGCGTCTCGCGGCCAGAGAAGGCGGGCTTGTCCCAGCCCACGGCCCACACGAGGCCCGCCTGCACCGGCGTGATGTCGACCGAGAGCTCATGGCCATGCAGCGGGTAGCCCATCTCGGTGCGCAGGGTGTCGCGCGCGCCGAGGCCGGCGGGCGTGGCCCCTGCTGCGACGACGGCATCCCACAGCACAGGGATCACGGCGGCGGGCGCGAGAATCTCGTAGCCGCGCTCACCGGTGTATCCGGTCCGGCAGACCATTGCCGGGCTGTCCTGCCACTTCGCGAAGGCGAAACTCATGTAGTCGTGACCGCAGGGCAGTCCCACGGCTGCGAGGACTGCATCGCTACGCGGCCCCTGGACCGCGAGGATGCCGTAGTCCTCGCGCTTATCGGCGATGCTAATCCCCGACCCTGCTGCGGCGGCGTTGAGCGCCGCGACCACGGCATCGGAGTTGCTCGCGTTGGGGATGATGAAGGCGTGGTCATCGTCGATGCGGTAGACGATGAGATCGTCGATGACACCGCCCGACTCATCGCAGAGCAGGTTGTACTGCGCCTGCCCCGCGCCCACGCGATCGAGGTCATTGGCCACGACCGTGTTGAGCCACGCGATAGCGCCGGGCCCGGTCACCTCGGTGTAGCCCATGTGCGAGACGTCGAAGACGCCCACGTCCTCGCGGACCGCGGTGTGCTCGGCCACTGTGCCGGCGTACTCGATGGGCATGTCCCAGCCGCCGAAGTCGGCCATCTTCGCGCCGAGGTCGGTGTGACGGGAGTGGAGTGGCGTCTGGCGCAGGGTCATGCGCTGACGCTAGCGCCCAGCGCGTGTCGGCGATATCCGGTACGGCCGCGATGAGTTATGGCGTGCACTGGTGGCCGGGGTCCGTCAAGACGCCATCAGTGGCCCCCGTTTCGACGATCCGGCCATGCTTCACCACCATGGCCCTGTGGGTCACTGTCCGCATGACCGCTAGGTCATGGCTGACGAAGATCACGGCGGTGGCGTGCCTACGAAAGAGATCGACAATGAGCGTGGATATCGTCACGTGGCCGTGCTGAAATCACGGTGCGAGATAGAAGCGAAGGTGTTGCCATCTTGGTCGGTCAACCTGGACCCCCAATGGACTAGGTGCTGAATTGACCGATCGATAACAGAGTTGTACTTGTGTTGACTCATGTGTCGCTGCCATTTCCTGAGCTTGTCGCAGCGCTTTTCGTCGCGGGCGCAGGTGCTCCTTGCACGCCGCCGCGGTTCGGATCATGCAACCGAAAGCGTGATCTTGCCGACTGTTGCGCCGCTATTGAGCAATGCGAAGGCTTCTCGTGCATCGGACAGTCCGAAGCGAGCCGCGATAGTCGGGCGCAGCGACGCCGCATCCATATGCGCTACGAGGTCGCGAAGTTCCTCGCGGGTACCCATGGTGGACCCGATCACGGATAGTTGGAGGAAGAAGACTCGGGCGAGGTCTGATGGGGGATTCGGGCCGCTCGTGGATCCGCACACGACGATGCGCCCACCAGGTCTGAGTGATTTGAGCGAGTGAGCCCACGTTGCTTCGCCCACGCTCTCGATGACGAGGTCCACCCGATCTGGGAGTCGACTGCCCGGCTCGAATGCGGCATCGGCCCCGAATTCCAGTGCTGCTGCACGCTTGGACTCGTCGCGACTGGTCACCCAGACCCGGGCCCCCATGGACTTGGCCAAGGCGATGGCAGCCGATGACACCCCACCGCCGGCACCTTGGACGAGGACCGTCTCGCCGGAAATCAGGTGCCCTCGCGAAGTGAGCATGCGGTACGCCGTCAGCCAAGCCGTAGGCAGGCACGCGGCGTCGTCGAAGGTCCAGGAGGAAGGCTTCGGCACAGTGTTGCGCGCCGGAATCGCCACTTGTTCTGCGAGGGTGCCGGGATAAAGCTCAGATAGCAGGCTCCGGCGCGGATCCAGAGTCTCGTCGCCACCTCCTGCGGCCGGATCCCCAATGACGGCGTGGACGATCACTTCCTCGCCTTCATCGGTCACGCCGGCAGCGTCGCATCCCAAGATCATTGGGAGGCGCTCCGCCGGTAGGCCTACACCTCGCAGGCTCCACAGATCGTGGTGATTCAAGCTTGCCGACTTCACGTGGACTCGGACCCAGCCGTCGGGGACCTCCGTGTCGGCGAACTCGCCCACGGTGAGGGCGTCCAGGGGTGTTGCGGCGTTGGCCGACGTCGCTGCTGCTGCCAGCATGGGCGTTCCTTTCGTTCAGGGGTTCACCTAGGGGCTGCTCAAGGTGAGACAGGCGAGCCCCTCAGTCGAGGGGGAGCCCGCGGGCCAGTTGCTTGTCAGGATCGAGGAAAGGTGGAGCGGCGTGGATGATTTCGGTGCCGTCCCCGATGGCGGTGAAGACCTGAGAGTTCGGGGAGGCCAGGGCATCGGGTACTGGCCGGTCGAGAAATGCGTAGCCGATTCCGCACGCCGGGCTCGGTGACCATGCGCCTGCCCGCACATGGCCGACGTGGCGACCATCGATCGCGAGGGCCTCGCCGGGTTTGGGGCACGAGTGCCGGTGATGCCCATCAGCCGCACGCCTCGCGGTGCACGGCTGAGCGCAGCCTTGCCGACGAATGCCTCCTTCGCCTCGTCGATGTAGCGCCCAAGATCCACGTCGTAGGGAGTCATGGTCGGATCCATATCGGTGCCGTTGTCGAGGATCCCCGCTTCGATGCGCCGAATGCCCACGGCCTCGAGACTACCCCCGCGATTCGGCACGCATGTTTCGGTGGTCCTCGGTGCCGAGGATCCGGTGTTTCGTCCCTACACCTCGCCCTGCGCGGCCGCTCCCCTGCTGGAGGCCCATGCCGTTGCCTTGGGCATCGAGGTCCCAGGCCTGTCGCACCCTGCGGGTAATTCGCGTGTGCGGATCTTGCCGGAGTGACGCACGCAAGCCACAGCGACGTGGCCTTCGCGCCCTGGCTGACCTGATCGGCCAGTCGTCCGCGAGCGGTGCGGCACCGGCCTCGCAGGTGTGACACACCCGGGGCGCCCACAGTCGCGGCCTTCCCTCATGCCACAACGGCAAGCACGACGAGCACGGTCGACGTAGCTACCTCGATCGCCGCTCCGAGGACATCACCATTGATGCCACCGAGGCGTCCCGCGGAGCGGGCCACTAGGCCCAGGGCAAGGGAGAGTCCGGCGATGACCGCGAGCGCGGGCGCCCACGCGACGCCGGTGAGCCAGGCTCCTGCTGCTGCCGCGAGGACCAGCACGCCGGCGACCCAAGCGAGGGCGGCCGTGCGCGGCACGGTGCCGGCCACGAGCGCACCGAGCCCTTCGGGACTGGCTGCGGGGATGCCGCGCGTGCACGCGACTACCGCAGCGAGGCGTCCGGTGACGACGGCCACGATGACCGTGAGGGCACCCCAGCCCGCATCACTGGCCACCGCAAGCGCGGTGGCCTGAATCAACAGCACGAGCACGAGCGTGACGACACCGAAGGGACCCACATCGCCGCGTCGCGCGATCTCCAGGGCCCCGTCGCCGCGCCGTCCACTGCCGAGCGCATCGGCGGTGTCGGCCAGACCGTCGAGGTGCAGTGCGCGCGTCAGGTAGGCGAGGAGGGCGACGGCGAGGACGGCACCGAGCAGATTGCCGTAGGCCGCATCGGTGACCGAGCACACCGCCCACAGCACGAGGGCCGCAATCGCGCCCAGGAGGATTCCCATCAGCGGGGCTAGCAGCATCGCCCCCCGCGCGGTCGCGCGATCCACGCGCGTGGGCATTCTGGCCGGCAGGATCGTGAACGTGCCGATGGCCAGGCACAGCGCGTTCATGCCGCATCGCTGGGCCCGGTGGCGACCCCCGCCTCCTCGAAGGTGAGCATCTCGCCGAGGGCGGCAGCGCTCGCGGCGACGAGCGGCACGGCCAGCAGTGCGCCCGTGCCCTCGCCCAGTCGCATGTCGAGTTCCAGCAGCGGGATGAGGTCGAGGCGTCCGAGGGCCGTGGTGTGCGCGGGCTCGGTCGAGCGATGGCCGGCCTGCCACCAGTCGCGCGCCCGGAAGGCGGCGCGATGGGCGATGAGAGCGGCGGCCGTCGGCACGGTGCCGTCGAGGATGACCGGCGTACGACGCTGCGCGCAGCGCAGCAGAACGCCGACCATGGCGGCGATGTCGGGCCCGCCGATGGCGGCGGTGAGTTCGAGGGGCGAGCCCTTGAGGTCCTTGCCCCGGCGCATCGCATTGCGCACCGCCGCGCACTTGCGCATCCACGTCTCGTCGTCGATGCCGGTGCCCCGGCCGACGACCGATACGGCGTCTGCGGGCCCGAGGAGTCCGACGATGGCGGCCGCGCTTGTGGTGTTGCCGATGCCCATGTCACCGACGATGACAAGGTCGGCGCCAGCGTCGATCTCGTCATCGGCCACGGCCACTCCGGCATCGAAGGACTGCTGCGCCTCCCCGAGCGTCATAGCATCCTCGCGGTCGATTGAGCCGCTGCCGCGTCGCACCCGGTAGCGCGTGACATCGGGAGCGAGGTCGTCGGCGTAGGACGGATCGGCGTCGACTCCGAGGTCGACGACGCGAACGCGGGCGCCGACGCTTCGAGCGAGAGCATTGGCGGCTGCGCGCTCCGACAGGAACGTGCGCACCATCTGGGCGGTGACCTCGGGAGGGTAGGCCGACGTGCGCGCGGTGCGTGCGACGCCGTGGTCGGCCGCGATGATGATCAGCGTCGGACGCTGCGGAGGTGGCGGGGGACACTGGCCGCGCACGGACGCCCACCACGTGCCGAGTGCCTCCAGTCGGCCGAGGGCCCCCGTGGGCTTGGTGAGCGAGTCCCAGCGCTCGGTCGCGGCCTCGGCCATGGCTCGATCCGGAGCCTCGATGCGCGGGACGATGTCAGCCAAGCCCGACAGGGACGGCGCGTTGTCGCTCATCGTCGACCGCCCGCGATGGCGAGGGGGCGGCCGCCGACCATGAGCACGGTCTCGTCGCACACCGCGCCCACCTGCTGGTGCAGTCGCCCGAGGAGGTCGACGAAGAGTCGCGTTGACGCCGACATCGGCACGACGCCCATGCCGAGCTCATTGCTCACGAGCAGGACGGTGGCGTGACAGGCGGTCAGCGCATCGACGAGGTCCTTGGCGGCGTCGTCGGCGGAGGCCATGAGGTGACCGCGGTCGACGAGGTCCCAGTCTGCGCCGTCGGCCGCGTCGTCGAGCACGCCGGTGAGCCACAGCGTCAGGCAGTCCACCAGCACCGCCTGCGACGGACCGGCCTGTCGAAGGACGTCCACGAGCGCACGGTGGCCCTCCACCGTCGCCCATGCGATCGGACGACGGGCGCGATGATGCGCGATGCGCTCATCCCACTCGGCATCGCCCGATCGGGGGGCCGCGGTCGCGACGTAGGTCACGTCACCCAGGGCGAGTGCGCGGCGTTCGGCCTCGCTGGACTTGCCCGACCGTGCGCCACCGAGGATCAGGGTGCGGGTCGCGCGTCCGAGCACGGTGCCGTCGTCGACGAGTCGGACGCCGATCTCGGCGAGCCGGGCCCGGAGCACTTCCCTCGGGGGGTTGTGGTGGCTCAGGTGCACCGCGATGACGTCGCCGTCGTCGGCAATGGCACCGACGTCGCGCAGCGCCGCTAGTGCGTGCGGGAGCGTGGCCAGGTCGAGGTGTCCGGTGCGGTGGTCGACGTGGTCGCCGAACGTTTCCTCGATGAGCACGAGGTCGGCACTTGCCCGCGTCAGTGCTGCCACCGTCGAGTCGGGCAGCGGGCCGGTGTCGGTCAGGTAGAGCAGGCGCGAGCCCCGGGTGTCGGTGACGTCGAGGAGCACGCTGTCGGCGGCGATGTCGTCGTGGCTGCCGCCGAAGAGCGCCGCATTATGCGCCGCGGCGTGCACGCGCGCGTGCCACGTGCCCTCGGGAGTGTCGAGAGCGATCATGTCGCCGGGCCCGACGTCGTGGAACTCCACCGGCGTGTGGGGTCCGACCCAGTCCGTGCACGCTAGTCGTACGCTCGGCGGTCCCCACACATGCACGGTGTGGGGCGTGGGATTCCACGAAAGCCACAGCAGCAGAGCCGGATCGAGGTGGTCGGGATGCGCGTGCGTGACGAGCACGTGGTGGACGTCGCGCAGCGATCGGCCCGCGCGCGCGACGGCGCCGGGCACGGCGGGACCGGCGTCGAGGAGCACGTGATGGCCGAGCAGGGCGGCCGTCGGCAGTCGTACTTCGCCGCGTGCGCGTGCGTCAGCGCATGACAGGCACAGGCAAAAGGGACTAGGCCAGCCGTCGGCGGCACCGGTGCCGAGGAGCAGGACCTCCATCAGCGTCGGCTCTCGGCCAGCGGGGGAGCGATGAACTCCACCGAGGGCGCGAAGTTGGCACGTCGTGCGGTGCGCCGCAATGCGGTGAGCACCGGTCGCCCGACCAGGAGGATGACCACCGCCGTCAGCACCCCGCGCGGGATGTCCCAGCCCAGTGACGTCACGAGTGAGAACGCGAGCCAGCGCGCGCGGTTGTCGGAGATTGGAGCGCCCGGATCGAACAGGATGCCCTCGGCGTAGGAGGCGGATTCCATGCCGCTGAGGAACGGCCAGAACCACAGGTTCATCACCAGACCGTAGGCTATCGATGCGACCATGCCGTAGGCCGCGAGCGTGGCGACCTCCGGGCGCCCGCGAAGCGGAGGAAGCAGTCCGGCACCGAGTCCGACCCAAGCCGCCGCGATCATCTGAAACGGCAGCCATGGGCCCACGCCGCCCGTGATCAGCGCGGACGAGGCCAGTGACAGCGAGCCCAGTGCGAACCCGAATCCGGGCCCGAGTGCGCGGCCGCCGAGGATGATGACGAACCAGATGGGCTCGAGGCCCGCGGTGCCCGCGCCCAGTGGTCGCAGCGCGGTGACGACGGCGGCGAGTACACCGAGGATCGCGATCGACTTGGCGTCCATGCCGCCCTCCGCGATCTGCGCGAGCACGACGAGCAGCACGAGCGGGATCACGGCCGCGAAGACCCACGGCGCGTCCGATGCGTGCGCGACGGCCGCCGAACCAGCCTCGGCGAGGAATGGCCACCCGAAGGCCAGCAGGCCCACGGCCGTGGCCAGGCCGACAGCGGCCCACGACCAGGGCCCCATGCGCACGGCGGTGCTCATCCGGCGACTCCCAGTGCGGCCGCGACAGCCGGAACCGTGAGCGGCACGCGCTCTCCGGGGCATGTCGCGAGCACCTTCGCCACCTGCGGAGCAAAGAGCGGCGACCCGATAACGACCTGCGGAGTGGGACCGTCGGCAACCACCTCGCCATCAGCGAGCACGACCACGCGGGTGGCGACGTCGGCGACCAGTTCGACGTCATGCGTGGCGATGACCACCGCGTGGCCTCGCGCCGCGAGCCCGCGCAGGATCTCGGCAAGGCGCGCCTTGGTCGGGTAGTCGAGTCCGCGCGTGGGCTCATCGAGCAGCAGCACCGCAGGCTCGGCCACGAGCACGATGGCCAGCGCAAGGGCAAGGCGCTGTCCCTCCGACAGGTCGCGCGGGTGGGCGTCGAGATCGATCTCGGGTGCAAGATCGGCTAGCAGGCCCGCGGTGCTGCCCTCGGCGCAGTGCGCATCGCGGTCGGCATCGCGGCATTCGGCACCGACGGTGTCGCGACTGAGCAGGTCGGCGGAATCTTGCGGGACGAGCCCGATGCGACCGATGAGCTTCGGCCCGCGCAGGGTCGCCGGATCGATCCCGGCAATGCGCACGGTGCCCGCATCGGGTCGGCGGAGCCCGACCAGTGTCGAAAGCAGGGTCGACTTGCCGGCGCCGTTGCGCCCCATGAGCGCGATGACCTCGCCCTGCGACACCTTAAGGGTGATGCCACGCAGTGCCGGGATCTGCCCGTAGGACGCGCGCGTGCGATCGATGGAGACGACGCGTGCGCCGGTCGCCGGCTCATGGTCAACAGCGACGTCGGCCAGACGGTCGCGCAGCGCTCCCGCCTGTCGTCGCGCGTCGCGCACGGATAGGGGCAGAGGTTGCCAGTGGGCGAGCCGCCCGAGATGGACGACCGGTGGCGCGACGGGCGAGGTCTGCATGGTCGGGCCCGGCTCGCCGAGGATGGGCGGGCGTCCGTCGCCGGGGATCAGCAAGATGCGGTCGGCGTATTCCAGGACGCGCTCGAGGCGATGCTCAGCCATGACGACGGTGACCCCGAGATCGTGGACGAGGCGCTGCAGGGTGGCCAGGACCTCCTCGGCGGCACCCGGATCGAGTGCGCTCGTCGGCTCGTCGAGGACGAGTACGCGCGGATGCGCCGTGAGGACGGCACCGATCGCCACGCGTTGGCACTGTCCTCCCGACAGGCTGAGCAGCGGTCGGTCGCGCACGTCGGCCAGGCCGAGCAGGTCGAGCGTCTCCTCCACCCGTCGGCGCATCGTGCCAGCGTCGATGCCGAGGCACTCCATGCTGTAGGCGAGTTCCTCTTCGACCGTGTCGGTGACGAAGCTCGACATCGGATCCTGCGGCACCATGCCGATGATGTCGGCAAGGTCGCGCGGGTGGTGGGCGGAGGTGTCGCGGCCGTCGACTGTGACCCGACCCTGGAGCGTGCCTCCGGTGAAGTGGGGGACCAGGCCGTTGATCGCGCGAAGGAGTGTCGACTTGCCGCTGCCGGTGCGTCCCACGACGAGGACGAGTTCGCCCTCCTGGATGTGCAGGTCGGCGTCGATGAGCGCGGGCGACGCTGCGCCCTCGTAGGTGATGGTGACGTGGTCGAAGCGGATCATGCGCCTACCGCCTCGCGGGTCAGCCCGACAGGAATGCGCGGGCGCGGCAGCGGCGGCGTGATCACGGCGGGGAGCACGCTGACCAGGATGCCGATGACCGCCAGGGGCGGCACCGCTGGCCAGGCGGGCGGGTCGACGGGAGCGACAAGCCCGGTCATGCCCATGGCGCTCGCCGCGAGGAAGGTGCTGGCCGTGACGAGGGCGCATGCCGCGACGCCCCACTCGGGCCAGGCCCACGGGTCGGGCCGGTACCGCGTGCGCGTGGACCGACGACCCGCGAGAGCGAAGCCGACCAGGCCGCATGCCAGGCCGACCGCCAGCATGGGTAGTCCGAGGTAGGCCGGAGCGGAGGCATCGAGCAGGGCGTAGACGCCGATGATGAGCGCGACGAGGCCGATGAGCAGTGCTGCGGTCGTGGCGCGGCGTACGCCGGGACTGCGTTCGGCCTGCCTACCGTATCCGCGCGAGTCCATGGCGGCGGCCAACGCGACCGAGCGTTCGAGGGCACCCTCGAGCACGGGCACCGCGGCCCGTGCCGCGCCGCGCACACCTCCCTCGGGCCGACCGCGAAGGCGGCGCGTGGCACGCACGCGGTCGAGATCGGCGACGAGTTGTGGGGCGAAGGTGACGGCGACGACGACGGAGACGCCGAACTCGTACAGCGCCGCGGGGATGGCCTTGAGCAGGCGCGCGGGCGACGCCAGCGAGTTGGCGGCGCCAACACACGCGAGGATCGTCGCCAGGCGCAGGCCGTCGTAGATCGCCGCCAGGATCGACTCGGCCGTGACTGGACCACCGAGGCGCACGCCCGCAAGGACGTCGGGAAGCGTGACGGAGGGAAGCGTGAACAGCACCGTGACCCCGATGGGTGCGGCGACGATCACCTGGAACACCACGCGGATGGCGATGACGATCAGGCCGATGCGCAGGAAGACGCCGAATGACCGCGACCACGGGGCCCTGGGTCGGCGAGCAGCCACGACCAGGCCCGCGACCGCGATGATCAGCAGGAGAAGGAGCGGGTTGTTGATGCGCGATGCCGCGATGGCCAGCCCCGTGGCCCACAGCCACCAGGCGCCCGGGTGCAGCATGCGCGGCATCACGGCGATCTCCGGCGCATGAGCACGACGGCACCGCCTCCGATGACCCCGATGCCCAGGACGGCGGCCCCGACGCCGAGCGCACTGCCACCCTCACCCGGGTCGGATGTGACGGGACCGGCGAGGACCGACAGGGAGGGCGACGGCGTCGGCGTGGGCTCGGGTGTCCTGGTGGCGGTGGGAGACGGAGTGGGCGAGGAAGAGGTCGTGCGTTGTGGCGACGGCATTGTCACCACGGCTGCGCTGGGCGTGGCGGTGGTGGCCGTGGCGCCCGCGCCACCGGTGGCCGGTGCCGAAGTCGGAGTTGCCGTTGGCGCTGGCCGTGGGGACTTCGTGGGTGCCGGTGTCGTCGTGGGCTCTGGCGTTGTGCTCGGCTTCGGCGAAAGGCTCGGCTTCGGCGTTGGCTCGTCCACCACGACCGCGCACTCGCGCGCGGGGTAGCCGCCGATGGAGCAGATGAGTCCGTCGTCGACCCGCACCGAAGCAGCGGCACGGAGTATGTCGTAGCCGCTGGCACGCGTGTCGGCGACGACGCACAGTGCCCAGGCGCCGGGAGGCTGCTCGCCGTCGGGCGCATCCTGCGCAAGTCCGGGATCGACGATGACGGCGACGCGCTTGCGTCCCTCTTGCGCGGGAGTTTCGAAGCACACCGTCTCGAAGTCGGGTGCGAAGCTGGGCCGGTCATTGCCGGCAACGCCGCTCACGGAGAAGCGCCATCCGTCGACAGTGCCGTCGGCCGGCACGCGCGACGACGGACCGACGTTGGCAAAACCCCACTGGCCGTCGGCTCCCAGCCAGTACGACCAGTAGCGATAGGCCGCCGCCTGGGCCGCGGTGGCGGTCATCACCGGCGCGAGAGCGGCCGCGACGACGATGATCGTCGCCGCGAGGACTCGCCGGTGGGCCATGGTCGTCGCCCCTACTTCTGCAGCGTCGCGAGGAGTCGGGCCGGGAGGTCGATGCCGCCGAAGTCGCGAGGATCCTCGCTCGCGGCAATCGCGGCGAGGGTGAGGGTGCCGAGGGCGGCGGGCCGGTCGGAGGTCCCGTCATTGATGTAGGCCTCGGCGTTCTCCGTGAGCGCGGCGACGGCGAGCGTCGTCGCCCTGCCCGATGTGCGCGTGGCCACGAGGCCGATGACACCGAGGGCCGTGGAGTTCCAGTCGGCTTCGCCGGGCGCGAAGGCGTTGGGAAGCCAGCCGCGACTGGCGGTGATCTGCGCGGCGATCCATCGCGCCGTTGCCGACGACGCGTCAGTGGGGCGACCCGCTGAGTCGCAGATCACCTTGGGCGCGGCCTTGCGCTGCGTTCGAGGGACGAGGGCGAACGCGTCAGCCAGGCCGAGCAGTCCCTGCGTGGTTGACAACGCGTCGGGCAGGCTGCCGGCCATGTAGGGCAGGCCACCCACCTGCACCGGTTCGGCGGTGCAGCCGTACACCGTGCGGCGCAAGTACCTCGAGGCGTGTTGACGTACCCTTTTTGTCCCGTCGATCAGGCCGAGAGCGGCGATGGCCAGGCCGGTCGAGTTGGTGTCGGCCGCACCGCCCGCGAAGTAGGGGAAGCCGCCTCCGCGGGTCTGCTGCTGGCGCAGCCAGTCCTGCGCCGCCACGGCCGCCAACTCGGCGTCCTGCCCATTGCCGGTGATCGTCAAGGCAGCCAGCGCCAGGGCCGTGGAATTCGTATCAGGTCCGGTGTAGGTCGCAGGATCGGAGGGCGGGCACGGCACCGACGTGTCCGCCCGGTAGCCCATGAAGGACCCGTCCGCGCACTGCTGCTCGACCAGCCACGCGATGGCGCTGTCGGGCACATCGGCCCCGGCGCCCATCAGCCCCATGAGCGCGTAGCTCTGGCGATAGACACCGTCGTACGTCGGATCCGACGACCCGAACAGCCCGGCATCGCTCGACGCCGTGCGAACGGGTCCTGCGGAGGCAGGCGAGATAGCGCTGGTTGCCACTAGTAGGCAGGCGATGACGACGCCGACAACTCGAAACTTCACTCGTACTCCAAGGTGAGCGACCTACTTGGCGGTGGGGCCGCTTCGGGGACACTCGTCCCTGGAGTAGCTGCCACGCCCCGCAGACCTCGACGGGGTGAATGCCGGATGGCATCCACTAGGCGCTCGCGCCCGCCAGGTGCTCCGACTTGCCGCTGGGGCGGCTCACGGTTGCGGGTCAGTGCCGGAATCTCACCGGCTTCCCCTGGACATCGGGCGCGTTTGTTCAGTTGTGGCCTCATCCGACCACGCGGAGGCGAGCTGAGTCAAAGGGGGCTCGCCGCCCTTCGCTCCGGCGTACGGTCAGCCCATGGGCTGGACATGGATTTTCACCGACCTGCAGGGCACCCCGGCCGCCTCCCTGCCGGCGGCCGCGGTGCTCGACCCGTTCCCCACCCAGGCCGACGCTGAGACGTGGCTGGGTGAGTCGTGGCGCGAGCTCCTCGACGGTGGCGTCGACGCCGTCGTTCTGTACGAGGATGACCGCCAGGTCTACGGCCCGATGAGCCTGCACCCGCCGGCGTAGTGCCGCGGTCTAGTCAACCGGCAGCTGGCCGCGCTTGACGCGTGGTGGTGGCAGCCGGAAGCGGCGCAGCTGCAGGGTGCGCAGCGCGGCGTAGAAGAGGCAGCCCCTCCGCTCAGCCTTCTCGGAGAACTGCTTGCGCAACTTGCTGTTGAGACGAATGAGCAGGACCGCCTCGTCGAAGGCCACGATGGCGACGAGTGCCATCCACGCGATCGAGACGAAGACCTGGATGGTCGGATTAGGAACGAAGCCCAGGACCAGCACGGCCAGGGCAATGAAGATGAAGTACTCAGCGATCGTGTAGCGACTGTCGACGAAGTCTCGTGTGTAGCGACGAGCGGGGCCCTGATCGCGTGCCGGCAGGGCGCGCTCGTCGCCGGCCACCAGGGCAGCGCGCTGGGCCGCCCGGGCCTCGCGATCGCGTTCGCGCGCTGCCTTTTTCGCAGCCTTGGGATCCTTGGGGACCTTCAGCGCCTGCTTGCGCGCGGCCTCGGCCTCCTTGCGGCTGGGCGTGGGGCGCCCCTTGCCGGAACCCGGGGCCGCCTCCTCGACGGGCTCCGGCTCGGTGGCGGGCTTGCGACCAAACATGCCGCCAATCTAGCGAGCCCGATGACCGGAGGAACATGAGTGCCGAGGCCCCCCTAGTCTGGAGGGCACATCCTGGATCGGGAGGACTCATGGGTCTGTGGCAGCGCTTCAAGTTGATTTTCAAGTCCAAGGCCAACAAGGCACTCGATAAGGCGGAGGATCCGCGCGAGACCCTGGACTACTCCTACGAGAAGCAGCTCGAGTTGCTGCAGAAGGTGCGCCGGGGTGTGGCCGACGTGGCGACGAGCCGCAAGCGCATCGAGTTGCAGATCCAGAGCCTGGACCAGCAGACCAACAAGCTCACCGAGCAGGCCAAGGCCGCGCTGGCGGGTGGGCGCGAGGATCTTGCCCGCGAGGCGCTGACACGCAAGAGCGGCCTGCAGACCCAGATCGCCGACCTGCAGGCCCAGCTCGCCCAGCTGCAAGACCAGGAGGACAAGCTCGTTGCTGCGTCGCAGCAGCTGCAGGCCAAGGTCGAGGCCTTCCGTACCAAGAAGGAGACGATCAAGGCCACCTACTCCGCTGCGGAGGCACAGACCAAGATCAATGAGGCATTTGCCGGTATCTCCGATGAGCTCGGCGATGTCGGCCTCGCGGTCCAGCGAGCCGAAGACAAGACGGCGCAGATGCAGGCCCGGGCCGGAGCCATCGACGAGCTGGTGGCGTCGGGGGCCCTCGAGGATGTGTCGAGCTCGGGCAAGGACAACCTCACCCTCGAACTCGAGCGCATGGCCAACCAGAGCCAGGTCGACAGCGAGCTTGAGGCGATGCGCCTGGAGCTCGGGCCCGGCGGTGGCGGGGGCGCCATCGAGGGCGGCAAGGCCTAGGAACCCTCGGACTCAGGGGACCGACCTCTCCTCATGGCTCGCACTCGATACGGCACCGACCGAGGGCTGACCGCCCGCATGTTCGGCACCATGTTCGGACTCGGCCTGCTCTACGTGATCCTCGCAGCCGTGATGTACGCGCTCGGAGTGAGTGCGATCTGGGTTCTCGGCATCAGCGCCGTGCTGCTCTTGGGCCAGTGGTGGTTCTCCGACTCCCTCGCCATGGGCGCGATGCGCGCCCACGTCGTGACGCCCGAGCAGGCGCCCCAGTTGCACGGACTCGTCGACCGCCTGTGCTCGATGGCCGACATGGAGAAGCCGCGTATCGCCATCGCCGACAACGATGCGCCCAACGCCTTCGCGACTGGCCGCACGGCCAAGCGGTCGGTCGTCGTGGTGACCACCGGGCTGTTGCGCCGGCTCGACCGTGATGAATTGGAGGGGGTCTTGGCCCACGAGCTCTCGCACGTGGCGCACAAGGACGTCACCGTCATGACGATCGCGTCGTTCTCGGCGATCCTCGCGGGCTTCATGGTGCGATCGGCGATGTGGGGTTCCATCATGCGCGACCGCAGAGACCAAAACACCGCGATCGTGTTCCTCGTGGTGATGCTCGTGAGCGTGCTGGTCTACCTCATCTCCTTCCTGCTCATCCGCGCGCTGTCCCGCTATCGCGAGCTGGGTGCTGACCGCGGGGCCGCCCTCGTGACCGGCAAGCCCACCGCCCTGGCGCGGGCACTGCAGAAGGTCACCGGCGAGATGGGCGCCATCCCCACGCGCGACCTGCGCCAGATGGAGCCGGTGGCGTCGTTCGCGTTCGTGCCGGCGTTCTCCAAGGGCGGCGGAGGAGGCTTTGGCCTGGAGTCGCTGCTGTCGACGCACCCGCCCTTGCAGAAGCGCCTCGATCAGCTCGCTCGCATTGCCACCGATCTCGGCCAGCGCTAGTGGGTGTCCTCGACGGCCTCTTTGGCCGGCGCAAGGCCCGCGGCCCGAATCTCGACGCACTCTTCGCGGTGCCGACCGCCGCGATCACCCTGCAGGTGTCCCTCGACCTTATGCCTACCGGTCAGGGCGCCGTGGCCTTCCGCGCCGCCGAGGGCCGCGCGTTCGCCGATATCGAGGCGGAGGTGCGCGCGCTCCTGGACGCGGACGGCGGGCCACCCATCAAAGTGGTGCAAGATGCCTTCGGCTACACGTGGCTGGTCGTGACGACCGATCCGCCCGACATGTCATCGGTCGTGACCGACCTCCACGCGGTCAACGTTACGCTCGCCGAGCATGGCTTTGGCCCGCAGTTGCTGTGCACGCTGGTGCCCTTCCGTGATCCGAATGGCCGCATGCTGGCGCTCGTCTACCTGTTCAAGCGCGGCACCTTCTATCCCTTCGCACCCGAGACCGGGGAGCGGCGCGACTCGGTCACCGAGCTGCGCGTGCGCGACCTCGTGGCGGGGGAAATCCCGTGGGAGAGCGACCTCACGCGCTGGTTCCCCGTGTGGGACGCCCCCGGAATGGCCTAGGCGCCCGGGTCCCGGCCCCCGCTGCGCTGTCGCCCCGGGCGGGGACGTCGATGAAGCGGCCGCTGCGCCACCTAGACGTCGACGAGGTGGTCGCCACATGGTCGACGAGGTCCGGTGCAACTACGCGCATCTACCAAAGACGAGCTCTCTCGGCCGCCCGGTGCAACGACCTAGCCTGACCGACTATCCGGACCACATCGGCCGGGTCGCGGAAGACTTCGACACCGTCCATCGGAGCGTGCGAACGCCGACACGTCCGAGCAGCACGTCACGGGTCTTCTCATCTCGCAGCCGCTGTGCACCCCCATCCCACTCGCCCACTAGTCCTTGGCGCCGACTCCCGGGAGGGCGAGCATGCGGTCGAGTGCCACCCGCGCCCAGTGCGCCGTGTCGTCGTCGACGGTGATGCGGTTGACCACGCGGCCATCGACGAGGTTTTCCAGCGTCCACACCAGGTGGGGCAGGTCGATACGGTTCATGGTCGAGCAGAAGCAGACGTCACGGTCGAGGAACACCACGGTCTTGTCGGGATGGCGCAGGGCGAGCCGGCGCACGAGGTTGAGCTCGGTGCCCACCGCCCAGGCGCTGCCGGCCGGTGCGTCGGCAATCGTCTTGATGATGAACTCGGTCGACCCCACGAGCTCGGCCTTCTCCACCACTTCGTGACGGCACTCCGGATGCACGAGCACCTGCACCCCGGGCACGCGCTCGCGCACGTCGTCGACGCTCTCGGGGGTGAAGCGACCGTGCACGGAGCAGTGCCCGCGCCACAGGATCATCTTCGCGGCGCGTAACTCGTCGGCTGTCAGAATGGGGCGGTGGGGATCCCAGACCACGCAGTCGTCGGGCGACATGCCGAGGTCGCGTACGGCGGTATTGCGGCCAAGGTGCTGATCGGGCAGGAAGAGCACCCGCTCGCCGCGCTCGAACGCCCACTCCAGCGAGCGCTTGGCATTGCTCGAGGTGCAGATCGAGCCGTTGTTGCGGCCGGTGAAGGACTTGATGTCGGCCGCGGAGTTCATGTAGGTGATGGGGATGGTCGACTCGGCCAGGCCGGCGGCGGTGATGGCATCCCACGCAGCCTCGACCTGGTGGATGGCGGCCATGTCAGCCATGGAGCAGCCCGCGGCGAGGTCGGGAAGGATCACCTGCTGGTGCTCGGCGGTAAGGATGTCGGCGCTCTCGGCCATGAAGTGCACGCCGCAGAAGACGATGAACTCCGCCTCCGTATGCGCGGCCGCCTGCTGGGAGAGCTTGAACGAGTCGCCCGTGGTGTCGGCGAACTGGATGACCTCGTCACGCTGGTAGTGGTGGCCGAGGATGTAGAGGCGGTCGCCCAGGGCGGCCTTCGCGGCGGCCGCCCGCGCCACGAGGTCGGGGTCGTTGGCCGGTGGCAGGTCGCCGGGGCACTCCACTCCGCGCTCGCTGTCGGGGTCTGCCCCGTGGCCGAGGAGCAGCAGGGCCAGCGGCGTGGGCGCGGGCTCGGTGAACGACATGGCACCATTGTTCCACCCCGGGGAATGCCTCCTGGGAGGGTCGTGTTGGCACAGGTGCCATTCCCCATGGATGATGGTCAGACACTGAAGGTTAGGAGGGTCAGATGACCGCGGAGACCACTACGGGCGACGGCGTCGTCATGACCGACGCGGCGGCGTCCAAGGTGAAGGCGCTGCTCGAGGCTGAGGGCCGCGACGACCTGACCCTGCGCATCGCCGTGCAGCCCGGTGGCTGCTCCGGCCTGCGCTACCAGCTCTTCTTCGACGACCGCTCCCTCGACGGGGACATCGTCAAGGACTTCAGCGGAGTCAACGTCGTCACCGACCGCATGAGCGCCCCCTACCTCGGCGGCGCCACGATCGACTTCGTCGACACCATCGAGAAGCAGGGGTTCACGATCGACAACCCCAATGCCACGGGCTCCTGCGCCTGCGGCGACTCGTTCCACTAGGAGTTGCCGGGCCCTGCCGATAGGTTCCTGCGCGTGGCTATCCTCGTGACCGGGTCGATTGCGACCGATCACCTCATGACCTTCCCGGGTCGCTTCGCCGACTCGCTTGTGGCAGAGAAACTCGACCGCATCTCGCTGTCGTTCCTCGTGGAGACCCTTGACGTACGCCGGGGCGGCGTCGCGCCCAACATCGCGTTTGGCATGGGCTGCCTGGGGCTCAAGCCCGTGCTCGTCGGCGCCGTCGGGCCTGACTTCGCCGACTACCGGTCGTGGCTCGAGCGGCACGGCGTCGACACCGAGTCGGTGCGCGTCTCCGAGGTGCACCACACGGCACGTTTCGTATGCACCACCGACCTCGACGCCAGCCAGCTCGCGTCCTTCTACCCCGGTGCCATGAGCGAAGCGCGCGAGATCGAGCTCGCGCCTGTCGTGGAGCGGGTCGGCACCACCGAGCTCGTGCTCATCGGCGCCAACGACCCCGACGCGATGCTGCGGCACACCGACGAGTGCCGGTTCCGCGGCTATCCCTTCGCGGCCGACCCCTCCCAGCAGCTCGCGCGCATGGAGGGTGACGACATCCGGGCGCTTATCGACGGAGCGACCTACCTGTTTACCAACGAATACGAGGCTGCCCTGACCGAGCAGAAGACCGGGTGGGCGGCCGACGAGATCCTGTCGCGCGTGGCATGTCGCGTCACCACGCTCGGGCCGCAGGGCGCGCGCATCGAGCGCCGAGGCGAGGCGCCCATCCTGGTCGCCTGCCCCCGGGAGGAGGCAAAGGCCGATCCCACGGGCGTCGGCGATGCCTTTCGGGCGGGGTTCATCTCAGGCCTGGTGTGGGGCCTTTCGGATGAGCGGTGCGCGCAGGTCGGCTCACTGCTGGCCACCTACGTCATCGAGACGATCGGTACGCAGGAATATGCGCTCGCGCAAGAACATTTCCTCGATCGCATCGAGCAGGCCTACGGCCATGATGCCGCCGCCGACATCGCGCCGCATCTGCGCTGCCCGCAGCCCTAGCCATGCCGGCGGCACTCCCGCCCAGCGAGTGGGACCTGCCCGATCCCGCGGCGGCCGCCGCGGGGGAGGAACTTCTCGCCGTCGGTGCCGACCTCGCACCGGCCACGCTCATCGACGCCTACGCCCGCGGCCTGTTCCCCATGGAGGTCGAGCGCGATGGCCCGATCGGCTGGTGGTCGCCCGATCCGCGCGGCGTCATTCCGCTGGACGGGCTGCGGATTTCGCGATCGCTACGGCGCTCCTGCCGGCGGATGCGCACGACCATCGATCACGCCTTCAACGAGGTGATGGCAGCCTGCGGCGATCCGCGACGACCGCAGGGCTGGATCACTCCGGCATTCCGCTCGGCGTACGGCGAACTGCATCGGCTCGGCTGGGCGCACTCCGTCGAGGTGTGGCAGCACGATGTGCTGGTCGGCGGCGTGTATGGCGTGCAGGTCGGCGGCCTCTTCGCCGGTGAGTCGATGTTTCACCGTGTCCGCGATGCCTCGAAGGTGGCACTCGTCACGCTGGTCGAGGTGCTGGGCGGCGACGCCGGCGCGCAGGAGGGGCGCCTCCTCGACGTGCAGTGGGCCACGCTGCACCTGCTGTCGATGGGCGCGGTCGCGATGCCGCGCCCGGATTACCTGTCTCGCTTGCGCCTGGCCATCGCGCAATCGCCGGCGATCCCCTAGCGGATGCGCACGAAGTAGGTCATCGCACCGTCGGGCTCGGCCTGCGAGCCCAGGAAGTCGACGCCCTTCATCTCACACCACGCCGGGATGTCTGATGCTGCGCCGGGGTCGGTGCAGACCACCGCGATGATCGTGCCGCTCGATGCATCGCGCGCCGCACGGGCGACGGAGACGACAGGAATCGGGCAGCGATGACCGCGCTCGTTGAGGCGAACGTCGGCCTTCATCATCGGGAACCCCCCTCGGACGCTTGCACCAGCGCACGAATGTCGCGCACGACTCCCGGAAGCATAGCGAGGAATCCGCGCACCGTGTCGTCGGTGACGCCGAAGGGGAGTGAGACGCGCACATTGCCCTGCGTCAGCACGCCCATTGCCTGCAGCACGTGGCTCGGGCGCCGGGTGTCGGCAACGCACGAGGATCCGCTGGAGATTGCGTATCCCTCGCGATCGAGTCCGAGCACCAGCGACTCGCCATCGACGTAGAGGCAGGAGAAGGCGGTGAGGTAGGGCACGCGCTCGTCAGGATCGCCCAGCAACATGACGTCGCCCACGTCGCGCGCGACCACCGAGCGGATCTCGTCGGTGAGGCTTCGCGCTCGCACGGCATCCTGCTGCCGCTGCTCGTCGGCCCACTCGAGCCCGCTCGCCGCGGCGAGCGCGAGGGGCACGCTCAACAGTTCGGGTCCGCGCTCGTCGTGGGGCAGCGGGGGCTGCCACCGCGTGGGGCGGCGTACGCACAAGATCCCGACGCCGGCGGGGCCTCCCCACATGTGCGCGCTGCCCGTGAGGATCGACCACCCCTCCGGGGGGTCCAGGCGCCCCAGCACTGTGGACGCATCCACGAGCAAGGGGACGCCGGCCTGCTCGCAGGCCGCCACGACATCGGCGAGCGGCTGGAGCGTGCCGACCTCGTGGTTGGCGGCCTGCAGGCAGGCCAGGGTCGCGCCCGGCAGGGCGGCCGCGAAGGCAGCGGCGTCCACGCGGGCCTGGCGATCCACCCCGATGGGACGAACCTCCCCCCCGGCCTCGGCGTGAGCGTCCCCCTGGGCCAGGGCGGCGCTGTGCTCGACGGAGGAGATGACCAGGGGACCGGGACGGGCGGCGAGGGCCCCGGTGAGGCCGAGTCGCAGGGCCTGGGCCGCTGACCCGGTGAAGACGAGGTCGGCGGGGCGGGCCCCCACGCGCGAGGCGACCGATTCGCGGGCGGCTTCGAGCAGGAGGGCGGCCCGGCGCCCGTCGCGGTAGAGGCGTACGGGGTCGGCCCACCCCGCATCGATCGCGGCGGCGAGGGCCTGGGCGGCACCCGGATTGAGGGGCTGTCCGGAGGCCGCGTCGAGGTAGCCGGCAGGAGGCAGGGCCACGCGCTGACGCTACCCCTCGTCCCTCACGGCCCTCGAACGGCGGGGGAGGCGTGCGTGCGCTAATGTCCAATATGTGACAAGCAGCGGTCGGCGCGCGTTCGCGATGGCCGCAAGCCTGGGCCTGATCGCCATTGTCGCCTCCGGATGCACCGCCAACGAAGCCTTCTTCTTCGACATGCCCGAGCCGGCTACCGCCGAGGGCCCGATTATCATCAACCTCTGGAACGGCTCGTGGATCGCGGCGTGGGCCGTGGGCATCATCACCTGGGGTCTTATGCTGTGGGCGGCCATCGCCTACCGCCGTCGCAAGAAGGACGAGGTCCCCGAGCAGACCAAATACAACATGCCCCTCGAGGTGCTCTACACGATCGTCCCGCTGGTCATGATCCTCGGCCTGTTTGTCTTCACCGCGCGCGACCAGACCGAACTGCTTACCATCGAGGACAACCAGTCGCAGACCATCAACGCCGTCGGCTTTCGCTGGAGCTGGGCATTCAACTACCTCGACGAAGACGTCTACGAAGTGGGCTCGCCCAGCATGCCGCCGACGCTGTGGGTGCCGGTCGACGAGAAGGTCAAGTTCGAGCTCACCTCACCCGATGTCATCCACTCGTTCTGGGTCATTGACTGGCTGTTCAAGATGGACGTCATCCCCGGCAAGGTCAACGAGTTCGAGATCACCCCCAACAAACTCGGCACGTTCAAGGGCCGCTGCGCGGAGTTGTGCGGCACCGACCACTCCCGCATGCTTTTCAACGTGATGGTCGTCACCCGCGAGGAGTTCGACCAGCACATGCAGGACCTGCGAGACTTGGGGCAGACCGGCATGCTCGAAAGCGAGCGCGTCAGCTACGAGGGCGAGCGACCGTCTGAAAGGACGATCTTGTGACAATTCTCAACGATCCGGTTTCCGCGCCCACCACCGCGCCGACGCCCAAGGAGGTACGTCGCACCCACTTGGGTCGCACCGTCGTCAAGTGGGTCACGTCCACCGACCACAAGGTCATCGGCTACCTATACCTCATCACCGCGTTCTTCTGGTTCGTCCTCGCGGGCGCCTTCGCCCTGGTTATGCGTGCCGAGCTGGCTACGCCGGGCATGCAGTTCTTGTCGCTGGAGCAGTACAACCAGCTCTTCACCATGCACGGCACGATCATGCTTTTGCTCTTCGCCACCCCGCTGTTCATCGGGTTCGGCAACGTCGTCATGCCGCTGCAGATCGGCGCCCCCGACGTCGCCTTCCCGCGCCTCAACATGCTCGGCTACTGGCTCTTCTTCTTCGGCGGCCTCACCGTCGCCCTCAGCTTCTTCACCCCCGGTGGCGCGGCCTCCTTCGGCTGGTTCGCCTACCAGCCGCTGAGCAACGCCGTGAACTCCCCGGAGGTGGGCGCCGACCTGTGGCTGCTCGGCCTGGCCATGGGTGGTCTTGGCACCATCTTGGGCGGGGTCAACTTCCTCACCACGATCTTCTGCATGCGCTGCCCGGGCATGACGATGTTCCGGATGCCGATCTTCACCTGGACCGTCTTCATCACCAGCATCCTGGTGCTGATCGCCTTCCCGATCCTGGCCGCCGCCTTCGTCGTCGCCTTCATCGATCGCAAGTTCGGCGCGGTCGTCTTCGCGGCTGAAAACGGCGGCGCGATCCTGTGGCAGCACCTCTTCTGGTTCTTCGGCCATCCCGAGGTCTACATTCTGGCGCTGCCCTTCTTCGGCATCGCCAGCGAGATCATCCCCGTCTTCTCCCGCAAGCCCATCTTCGGCTACATGGGCCTAGTCTTCGCCACGATGGCGATCGGCTCGCTCTCGGTCGCGGTTTGGGCGCACCACATGTACGTTACCGGCTCGGTCTACCTCCCCTTCTTCGCCCTCACGACCATGCTCATCGCGGTCCCCACGGGCGTGAAGTTCTTCAACTGGATCGGCACGATGTGGCGCGGTTCGGTGTCGTTCGAGACCCCCATGCTCTGGACGATGGGCTTCATGGTCACGTTCCTCTTTGGCGGGCTGACCGGCATCATCCTGTCGGCACCGCCACTGGACTTCCACGTCTCCGACAGCTACTTCGTGGTCGCTCACTTCCACTACACCGTGTTTGGCACCGTTGTCTTCCTGTTCTTCGCGGGCCTGTTCTTCTGGTGGCCCAAGATGACCGGTCGGATGCTCAACGAGAAACTGGGCCACATCCAGTTCTGGCTCGTGTTCATCGGCTTCCAGGTCACGTTCTTGGTGCAGCACTGGCTGGGTGTGCAGGGTATGCCGCGCCGCTACGGCGACTACCTCGCCAGCGACGGCTTCACAGCCCTCAACACCGTGTCGACCGTCGGCGCGATGCTGGTGGGCGTCTCGACCCTCTTCTTCATCTGGAACGTCCTGCTCACCTGGAAGACCGCGCCCAAGGTGACCGTCGACGATCCCTGGGGTTGGGGCGGCTCGCTTGAGTGGGCTACCTCATGCCCGCCCCCGCGTCATAACTTCACGTCGCTGCCGCGAATTCGCTCCGAGCGCCCCGCCTTCGACCTGCACCACCCGGAGCTTGCCGACGACGCACACCACGCACCCGCCCTCTCGACCTCGTCGAGCAAGGCTGGCGCCTCGTGAGGCTCACCGGTTGGCTCTTCGCCCTCGGGGCAGTCTTCTTCCTCGGTATCGCCGGCATCTACTTCTACTTCAGCCGTGACGAGATCGGCACCACCGCGCTGGTGATGACCGGCGCGCTCGCCTTCTTGATCGCCTTCTACCTCCTTTACACCTCCAAGCGGCTCGATACGCTGCCCGAGGACCGCGCCAATGCGGAGATCGACGAGGCCGATCCCGAATACGGCTTCTACAGCCCGCACAGCTGGTGGCCGCTGCCGGTGGGTTTCGCAGCCATGCTCGTCGCTTTGGGCTTCATCTTCACCGCGTGGCTCGTCGTGCTCGGCATGTGCGTGCTGCTGATCGCGCTGATCGGCTGGCTTTTCGAATACTACCGCGGCAGTTTCGTCCGTTAATTCGAGCGGGGCCCGGCGTCTTTTAGCGCAGTCAATGGCCCCTTGACCTGGGCCGTCGTGCCCATCGGATTGGTTCTGAAGCTCACGCGTGTGGACGTCCACAGGTCGCTCAACAGGTCGATCAGTGCTGCGCCACGCGTCACCCAATTCGGACCCTTCGGTGAGTCGATGACGATCTCACGGTCGAGCGCGGTGTGCATCGCGGGATGCCTCACTAATGTGAGGGGTCGGTCGGCGAAGAACGGTGCATGTAGAGGCGCCTGCCGGCCCACGAGCGCATCGAGCGCGACGGACGGGAGGCCGCGTAGGCCGCCCTCGCCCGCAGGCACGACCACGTGTGGATTCGGGACGAGGCCTACCAGCACCGGGGACGCAAGCGCATCCGCAGGAGGCGAGCTACAGGTTGCCTCCGCGAGCCTCCAACTGCTGCTTGTTGGTCATGGGAGCACCCTGCTCGTGGAGGATTCCGCCGTGGAAGGGGACGTTGACGAAGTGCGTCTCCTCGTAGTCGTGCAGGGGTGCCTCGAGTGCGGCGTCGTGGGCGACATGGGCCTGTCCCGCCTCGATCTCCTCCCGAGTCGGGGGCTTGATGTCGTCGGCGTAGTACCAGTGCGACAGCTTGGAGCGAAGGATCTGCAGCCGGTAGAACTTGTTGCGTACGCCGTTGGCGTCGAGCTTCGCAGGAGCGGGCAGCGGAGCCCGGTAGGACTCGATGGCCGACTCGAGCACGGCGCGCTCCTTGGCAGGGAGGGGCTCGTGGACCTCGATGAATTCACCGTGGGGCAGGCGCAGGATGCGCCCGGACTCGTAGCCGTGGAGCAGCTTCTCGCGGTCCCTGCGCTGGAGCGCGAGGCAGATGCGGCGAGTGACGACGAAGGCGATCGGGGGCACGACGAAGATCGCGATGCGCAGGAACCAGATGATCGAGTTGATTGATAAGTCGAAGGTGATCGCGATGATGTCGTTACCACCGCCGATGAAGAGCAGGAGGTAGAAGGTTATGGCCATGACGCCGATGGCGGTGCGCGTGGGAGCGTTGCGCGGGCGGTCGAGGAGGTTGTGGTCGCGCTTGTCGCCCGTAGCCCATGCCTCTATGAAGGGATAGAAGGCCGCGACCGTGAAGACGATGCCCGGCACGATCACCGAGGGGATGAAGACGTTCCACGAGATCGTGTAGCCGAAGAGCACGGTCTCGACGTTGGGCATCAGGCGCAGGGCGCCATCGAGCCAGCCGATGTACCAGTCGGGCTGGGAGCCGGCCGACACCTGGTCGGGGGTGTAAGGGCCGAAGATCCAGATCGGGTTGATGGTGACCAGGCCTGAGATGAGGATGATCACGCCGAAGACCACGAAGAAGAAACCGCCTGCCTTGGCCATGTAGATCGGCATCAGCGGGTAGCCGACCACGTTGGTGTTGGTGCGGCCCGGCCCGGGGAACTGCGTGTGCTTCTGGGTCCAGACCATCATCAGGTGCACGGTGATCAGCGCCAGGATGAGGCCGGGGATGAGCAGGATGTGGACGCCGTAGAGGCGGGAGATGAATTCCGTGCCGGGGAACTCGCCGTCGAAGAGCAGGAACGCGCCCCAGGTGCCGACTATCGGGATCGCCTGCACGATGCCGCGGGCGATCTGCAGGCCGGTGCCCGACAGTAGGTCGTCGGGCAGTGAGTAGCCGGAGAAGCCGGCGCCGAGTCCGAGCGTGATGAGCGCGATGCCGATGACCCAGTTGAATTCGCGGGGCTTGCGGAAGGCGCCGGTGAAGAAGACGCGGAACATGTGCACGCTCATGGCGGCGATGAAGATCAGCGCGGCCCAGTGGTGCATCTGGCGGATGAGCAGGCCGCCGCGCACGTCGAAGGAGATGTTGAGCGTCGAGGCGTAGGCCTCGGACATCATCACGCCCTTCAGGGGCACGTAGGAGCCGTCGTAGATGACCTCCACCATGCTGGGCTTGTAGAAGAGGGTGAGGAAGACCCCGCTCAGCAGGACGACGATGAAGCTGTAGAGGGTGATCTCGCCCAGCATGAAGGACCAGTGGTCGGGAAAGACCTTCTTGAGGCTGCGTGTCAGGAATCGGTTGGAGCCGACCCGGTCGTCGACGTAGGCGGCGACCGATCCGCCGATCTTCTCGGTGGTGCTCATCCGCGCTCCCAGAAACTCGGTCCGACAGGCTCTGCAAAGGGTGCCCTGGCTACCAAGAATCCTGCCTCATTGACGCCGATCGGCAACTGGGGCATGCGCCGAGCCGCAGGCCCAAAGACGACATTGCCCGCGTCGGCCAGGTCGAAGGTCGACTGGTGGCACGGGCACAGCAGGTGGTGCGTGCGGTGCTCATACAGGGCGATGGGGCAGCCCACGTGGGTGCAGATCTTGGAGTAGGCGAGGATCCCCTGGTAGTCCCAGCCGTCGCCCTGCTGCGCGCGGATCTCGCCGGGCTCCATGCGCACGAGGATGATCGCCGCCTTACCGCGGGCGTTGAGGTTGTGCTCCTCTTCTTGGATTTCCATGATGTCTTCGGGCAGGGCAGAGACGAGGCCACCGACGGGGATGTCTTCGGGGCGGAGCTTTTGGTAGGTGCCGTCGGTGACGATCGGCATGCCCTCGACCCATGCGGTGGTGCTGAGCAGCTCCGTGGGGCTGGGGCCGAAGCCGCCGTCCTTGGAGGTCCACAGGTCGCGCAGCAGGATTAGGGCGGGGATCGGAAGCAGGGCCATGGCACCGATGAGGGTGCGTCGGATGATCCGGTACTGCGCGAACCCAGATTCCTCTTTTCCGCGCTCGTATTGATCGGCCGCCTCGACGGTTTCGTGCTTGATCGATGTCAGGGGGTGGCGCTCCTGCACGACCTCGACGTCGGGCATGAGCTTCTTGGCCCACTGGATAGCACCGGCGCCGATGCAGAAGATGCCCAAGCCCAGGGTGAGTCCGAGGACGAAGTTCTGCGCGCCCACTTCGCCGAACGTCGGGATGTAGACGGCGGTCGTCGGGTCGATAGCGATGTAGCCGACGCAGAAGAGGATGAACATGAGCATCGACAAGACGAAGAGCGCGGCGACCTGGCGCTCGGCGCGGCGCGCCGCCTTGGGATCGAAGTCGCTGCGACGGGGGCGGTGCGGGATGTCGGCGGCCGGTAGGGCACCGGGGCCCTCGTAGAGCGGACGCGCGAGGTCCTCGGGGTCGACGCCATCGGGCGTGCCATGGCCGTGATCGGGAGTGGCGCCGCTATCGCGCGTGGTGATTTCGCTCATCGCGCCCTGATCGCAATCCATACGGCGAGGCCGACGAAGACGGCGAAGACGCCCGCCCAGAGGAAGAGGCCTTCGGTGACGGGGCCGAGGCGGCCGAGTGCGAGGCCTCCGGGGCTGTCGGACTCCTGCAGGTCGGCGATGTAGGCGATGATCGCCTGCTTGTCTTCCGCAGGCAGGGTCGTGTTGGCGAAGACGGGCATGTTTTGCGGGCCGGTGAGCATGGCCTCGTAGATCTCCTGCGGCGAGGCGTCCATGAGGCTGGGGGCGTGCTTGCCCTGGGTCAGCGCCCCGCCGCCGCCGGCGGCCTGGTGGCACTGCGCACAGTTGATGCGGAAGAGGACGCCGCCCTCGGCGATGTCGGCATCGGAGTAGTCGAGCTGCTCAGCCGTGGGGATCGCGGGCCCGGGGGCGAGCGAGGCGATGTAGGCGGCCATGGCCGAGACGTCGGCCTCGGAGTAGTCGACCGGCTTGACCGGCGCCTGCGCGCCGGGAGCGGCCATGGGCATGCGGCCGGTCGACACCTGGAAGTGCACCGCTGCAGCGCCGACGCCGATAAGGGTCGGACCGGTGGCAGTGCCCTGCGCGTTGAGGCCGTGGCACGAGGAGCAGCCCTCGAGGTAGAGGCGCTTGCCCTCGTCGATGGCTGTTTGGTCGGCGGTGGCCACTGCCTCCGCTGGCGCCGCCGACGTGGCAACGGTGTACGCGCCGCCCACGCCGAGCAGGGCCACGAGCAGCAACAGTGTGGAGACGACCGGATTGCGCCGACGGGCCGCCAGAGCCTTCACGACCTTCCTTCCGTTCCTCATAAGCGCCCGAGCACTGCCGTCCTTGTCATCTCAGTATATAGATCATGAAGAAGAGGGCAATCCAGACGACGTCGACGAAGTGCCAGTAGTACGAGACGACGATCGCGCGCGTGGCCTGGTCGTGCGTGAATCTCCTCACGACGTAGGTTGTGGCGAGCACCAGTAGGAAGGCGATGAGGCCGCCGGTGACGTGTAGGCCGTGGAAGCCGGTCGTGAGGTAGAAGGCCGAGCCGTAGGCGCTGCTGGAGAGCGTGATGCCCTCGTGGACCAATTCGGCATATTCGGTCACCTGGCCGCCAATGAAGATCGCGCCCATGAAGAAGGTGATGGTGAACCACCGGCGCAGCCCCCTTACATCGCCGCGCTCAGCGGCGAAGACGCCGAGCTGGCAGGTGACCGACGACAGCACGAGGATGGTGGTGTTGACGCTCGCGAAGGGGATGTTGAGCTTGGCCGTCTCCTCGGTCCACATTTCGGGGTTGATCGCGCGGAGCGTGAAGTACATCGCGAACAGGCCCGCGAAGAACATGAGTTCGCTGGAGAGCCACACGATGGTGCCCACGGCCACGGTGTTGGGCCGGTTGGCCGGGGCATGGGCATAGGCCTGCGCCACGGAGGGAGAGGCGGTTGCCACATGCCGCAGTCTGCCACGGGGGAGCGTGATGGGCATGGCGCGCCCCCGGTAGCCTGTCGCCGTGACCGACCACGGCCCCGCGAGCGACTCCGCGGCCCCCACCCTGGGCGTCTTGATCTACAGCGACGACCGGACGGTGCGCCAGCAGGTGGCCCTGGCGCTGGGCCGCCGTCCGGCCCCCGAGCTGCCCGCCATCCGTGTGGTGGAAGTGGCCACTGAGGCCTTTGTGACCAGGACCATGGACGCCGGGGGCATCGACTGCGCCATCCTCGATGGCGAGGCCGTGCCCTTCGGGGGCATGGGGGTCTGCCGCCAGCTCAAGGACGAGATCTTCGACTGCCCGCCGGTGCTGGTGCTCACCGGGCGCCCCCAGGACGCCTGGCTGGCCACCTGGTCGCGGGCCGATGCGGTCGTACCGCGGCCCTTGGACCCCCGGGTCCTGGCCGAGGCCACCGCCCACCTGCTGCGCCAGCGGGTGGCCGGCGCCCCCGTGGCCTAGGGCCATGACCTCCCCGGCCGGGCCCACGTGGCCGACCGTGCTCGGGCGCCTGGCCGCGGGCCTCGACCTCGATTCCGACTCCGCCGCCTGGGCCGTGGCCCAGGTGATGTCCGGCGAGGCGGCCCCCGCCCAGGTCGGGGCCTTCCTGCTCGGCCTGCAGGCCAAGGGGCCCACGGCCCGCGAGGTCGCGGCGGCCGCGGCCGTCATGCGCGATGCGGCGCTGCCGATCACGGTGCCGGGCGTGCTGCTCGATGTCGTGGGCACCGGCGGTGATGCGTCGGGCTCGGTGAACTTCTCGACGATGGCGGCGATCGTGGCCGTGGCGTGCGGTGCGACGGTCGTCAAGCATGGCAATCGAGCGGCGTCGTCGAAGGCCGGCACCGCTGACGTGCTCGAGGAACTCGGCGTCGCGATCGATCTCGGCCCCGAGGCGATCGCGTCGTGCGCGCGCGAGGCAGGCATCGCCTTTGCGTTCGCGCAGGTGCTGCACCCGGCGATGAGGCATGCGGCGCCCATCCGACGCGAGCTCGGCGTTCCCACGATCTTCAACATCCTCGGCCCGCTCGCCAATCCGGCGCGCCCCGTCGCCGGTCTGATCGGCTGCGCGAGCGAGCGTATGGCGCCGGTGATGGCGCAGGTCTTCGCCGATCGCGGTGATCGCGTCTTCGTCGTGCGCGGTGAGAACGGCTGGGACGAGGTCTCCCCCTACGGCGTGACTCAGGTCTGGGACACCACGCGCGGCGGCGTCATCGAGGAGCGGCTGCACGCGGTCGACCTCGACATGGGTGACATCGCGGAGGGGGCACTTGCCGGGGGAGATTCGGTGGCCAATGCCGAGGTGTGCCGGGCCGCCTTTGGGATGCCCCGCGAGCATCCCGACCTCGCACTGCCTTCGGACATCGATGCCGTGCGCGCGGTCGTCATCGCGAATGCGGCCGCGGCCCTCGCGGCCATTGCGGCGGCGCATGGCGCCGACACGTCAGCACCGCTGCTGGAGCGCATCCGCGCGCACATGACGGATACGCGGGCCGCGGTCGAGTCGGGCGCGGCCGGTGGCATCCTGCGCCGCTGGATCGACACCTCGCGCGCGCTGCGTAGTTGACCTATCTGGCAGAGATGATGGAGCGCAGCGAATCGGCGGCCGCGCGCGCCTGTCGGACGACGTCGAGTTGTGCGCCTCCCACGTGCACGGGAAGCGCGAGCGGATGGCTCGCGCGCACGAGCCTGGTCGCGCCATCGGTGAGCCAGCGCCACAGCATCTCGGTCTCTTCGACGAGCGCCTCGTCGGGCTCGACGGCATCGGCGGTCTGGACCAGCGCGTCGAGCCGCGGGCGCGGATTGTCACCGCGCGGCACCAGGCCCGCCGCGGCCAGGCGACCGAAGCGCACCACGTGGATGTGCCATGCCCCGTCGACGCACTGGGCCGCCACGACCTCGTCGGCGGCTCCGAGCGCGGCCAGCTGCTCATCGCGCAGGCAGCCACGGAGGTAGGCCTCCAGGCGATCGCGCCACGAGCGCGCCTGCTCGAAGCGGCCCTCCTCGCTCAGCGCCGCCATGCGATCGAGGAGCGCATTCACCACGGCGCGGGTGTCGCCGGTGAGCGCGGCATGCGCCGCCGCCGCGGTCTCGGCGTAGGACTGCGCATCGCCCTCGTCAGCGCAGGGCGCCGCGCACTGGTCGAGCTGCGCGCGCACGCACCCGGCAGCTCGACGAGGGCGCTTGGGCAGTCGATCGGTGCACGTGCGCAGCGGGATCGCCGCCTGCAGTGCCTCGATCGCCAGGGTCGCCGCGCCGCGACCGGAGAACGGACCGATCGCCGCGATGTGCGCATCGCGCACCCGCGACACCGTGACCAGGCGCGGATGCGGCTCGCGCGTGAGCGCCACCCACGCCATGCGCTCGGGATGGCGCGAACGCCGGTTGTAGGGCGGCTGCTGCT
This sequence comes from Actinomycetota bacterium, assembly GCA_016870515.1. Classification (GTDB taxonomy): domain Bacteria; phylum Actinomycetota; class Actinomycetes; order S36-B12; family S36-B12; genus Mxb001. The sequence continues at coordinate 85,765 of VGBL01000007.1, forward strand.
CGACGATGAGACGCAGCTCGCGCACGCGGGCCTCGAGATCGGTCGCGCACACGATCGGGTCGACACGCGCGGCGATGCCCACCATCTCGGACATGCGCGCCCGGGTCTCGGCCGCGGTGAAGTAGGTGCGCACGCGCTGGCGCAGATTGCGCGAGGTGCCGACGTAGAGGGCGCGACCCTGCGCGTCGCGGAAGAGGTAGACGCCCGGGGCCTCGGGCACCCCCTCGAGGAGATGGCGCTTGGTGCGTTGCTGCGCCGTGGTGCGGCCGCCGAAGGCCAGGAGATCCTCCAGGCTCTGCACGCCGAGGGAGCCCATGCGGTCGAGGAGGCCGTGGAGCACCGCGACGGTCGCGCGCGCGTCGTCGAGCGCCCGGTGGCACGGGGCAGTGGGCGAGCGGAAGCGGGCGGCAAGGGTCTCGAGCTTGCAGTTGCGCACCTCGTCGCGCGTGAGCGCGCGCCTGGCCAGGCGAGCGGTGTCGGCGACGCGCGGCGATGGCCACGCGATGCCGGTCTTGTCGCAGGCCCCGCGCAGGAAGCCCATGTCGTAGGGAGCGTTGTGCGCGACGAGCACCGCGCCGTGGGCGAACTCCCAGAAGCTCGCCGTGGCCGCCATGATCGATGGGGCGCCGGCGAGCATGCGGTCGGTGATGCCGGTGAGTGCGGCGATGAACGGCGGGACCGCCACGCCCGGGTTGACCAGCGTCTGGAACTCGCCCAGCACCTCGCCGCCGCGCACCTTAACCGCGCCGATCTCGGTGATGCCGGCATCCTGCGGCTTGCCCCCGGTGGTCTCGAGGTCGACCACCACGAAGGTGACGTCTCGCAGCGGGGTGCCCAGGTCGTCGAGGCTGAGCTGGCGCTCGTCCATGGGGGGACCGTAGGCGCGGGGTCCGACAGTCCGGGCTCCGACACACCTCCTACCAACGCCGACTGTGCAGCTGTGCCGTGTGGCCATGAGGGGACGCGTGGACCGCCTGCACGCTCGCGGAAGGCAGGGGGGACTGTCAGACCCCCCGCCTAGCGTCGTCGGCATGAGAAGCGACCTTCCCCGCCCCTCGTTCACCCCGCCGTCGGGCGCCCCCACGGGCCCCGAGGGCGAGATCCTCATCGACTGCGGCGACTGCGTCGTGCGCGGCGACGCCTGCGGCGACTGCATCGTCTCCGTCCTGCTCGGCCCCATCGGCGGCGTCAGCGGCGAGGAGCGTGCGGCCTTCGCCGTGCTCGCCGACTCCGGCCTCGTGCCGCCGCTTCGGCTCGTGCGTCCCGATGAGGGTGCCGCTTGATGGCGTCGTGCACCCCGCATCACGAGGCCACCTGAATCCGAGTCACCAGTAAAGTCTCGTCATGACCGTTCGCCTGGCCCTCCTCCAGGTTTCCTCATCTGCCGACGAGGGTCCCGGAGGTCGCATCCCTCGCGTGCTCGACCGCGTCGAAGACATCAGTCCGTCTGCGGACCTGGTCGTGCTGCCCGAGTTGTGGATCCCTGGCGCCTTCGACCTCGCCACCGCGCGCGATGTTGCCGGTCCGCTTGATGGTCCCGTGCTCGACAGATTGCAGGCAATCGCGCGGGCATCGGGCACCTGGATCCACGCCGGCTCCTACGCCGAGCGCACCGACGACGGCCGCACCTTCAACACGTCTGTTCTCATCAATGACCATGGCACGGTGGTGGCCACCTACCGCAAGCGGCATCTTTTCGGCTTCGAGACAGGGGAGCGCACCCTCATGTCGGGCGGTAGCGACCTTGTCGTGGTTGACACCCCGCTGGGGAGCACTGGCATCGCGACGTGTTACGACATCCGATTCCCCGAGATGTTCCGGCTCCTCGTCGACCGCGGGGCCACGGCCTTCCTCCTCTGCGCCGGGTGGCCGACGCTGCGCATTGAAGCCTGGCGGGTCTTCTGCCGCGCCCGTGCAGCGGAGAATCTCGCCTTGGTCGTGGCCTGCAATGGCGTGGGAGCCCACGCCGACGTCGTCCTCGGCGGCCACTCTGTCGTCGTCGATCCCGTCGGCGAGGTCATCGTCGAAGCGGGGGGCGGGGAGGAAGTGCTCCGGGCAGAGGTCGACCCCGGTGCATCCGCGGCGTGGCGCGTTGCGTTCCCGGTCCTCCAGGACAGGCTCCCCGATCCGTCCTAGGCCCACAGGCCGGCGTCCGATAGCGATGAATGATCGGCAGGCCGCTGACCCAAGGGGTAGCCCTCAAGCAGTGGTTCAACGCTTCCCTTGCTTTGGGTTCCCTCTCACGTGCGACGCTCACACGACCGATGCTTGCGTCGAGGTCTTCCGCCAGCAGGGCCTCGCCGCTGCCCGCGTGGGGTCCCTCGACGCACGTGGTGTCGTCCGCCTTCGGGATGGCGATGTGGTCGTGACCACCCTAGACGCGGCCGGAGTGACCAGGCTGCGTCGATCGTCAGAGACGCAAGGATGGATAGCTTCGTGCCGCCGCTTCGGCTCGTGCGTCCCGACGAGGGTGCCGCATGATGGCGTCGTGCACCCCGCATCGCGAGCCGCCGCCGTCACCGGCCTCGTACTCCTCCTCGCCGGCGGCGTCATCGCCGCCGTCTGCGTCCCGTGGGATGCCGCCGTCGCGCCCTGGGCCGAGCTCGACATCCCCTCGGCCCTGACCTCCTTCACCGAGCAGCAGCGCGCCGAGATCGCCGCGTACGCCGATGCCGCGTGGCTGCCCGGCCTGCTCTCGATCCTCGCCAGCCCCGTCCTGGCGCTCCTGGTGCTCGCGTCCTCGCGCGCCCGGCGCGCGCTCTCTCGCATCGGCCCGCGCGACCGCCCCGTCGTGCGCGACTTCCTCGCCGCCGCCGTCCTGCTCCTGTTGACGCGACTCGCGGCGCTGCCTTTCGACCTGTGGCTAGCTGTCGTACGACGCGGCAACGGCCTGCTGATCGAGCCCTGGGCCACGTGGCTGCTGCGCTGGTCGGGAGCCACTCTGCTCGTCGCGCTGCTCGGCACGCTCGCCGTCACGATCGCTCTCGCGCTGCTGCGGCGATCGCCGCGCGGCGGATGGATCGCGGTCGTCGCCGGTGCCGGCATCGTCGTCGCGCTCGTCTCCCTCGCCGTGCCCTACGCCAATCTCGTCGAGGGCACGCGCAGCGATCCGCGGGTGCGCGACCGAGTGCTCGCCATCGCCGACGCCGCGGGAGTCGAGGTCGGCGATGTCGTCATCGTCGACGTGGCCGATCGCTCGCCCGTCCTCAACGCGACCGTCTCGGGCTGGGGTCCCACGCGCACCGTCACCCTCTACGACACCCTCCTGAGCACGGCCACGCCCGAGCAGGTCGACGCGATCGTCGCCCACGAGCTCGTCCACGTGCGCGACAACGACGTCGTGCTCGGCACGGTGCTCGCCATGCTCGGTGCGACCGCCGTCGTGGCCTTCGCCGTCGCACTCGCCCTCAGCCCGGGCGTGCGCCGTCGCCTCGGGGTGCAGGGCCGCGCCGACACCCCGCTCGTCGCCCTGCTGGTCGGCGTCGTCCTCGCCGGCTCGCTCGTGGCCGTGCCGGTCTCGTCGACCATCAGCCGCGCCATCGAGGCACGCGCCGATCGCGACGCCCTCGTCATCGCCGGCGACCCGGTCGCCTACGCCGACCTCATCGCGCTACTGGCTGTGACCAATCGATCGACGCTCGAGCCGCCGCAGTGGCGCTATGCGCTGGTCTTCACGCACCCGACTCCACTGCAGCGGATTGCGGCGACTTCAGCACCGACCTCGTGACTATCGCCAGGGCCAGCACCGTCGCGATGACCAGCAGCACGATGCGCACTGATTGCATCCCCGCCGCCCACCACTCGCCGCCGATAAAGCTGCCGTAGCCCAGGGGGTAGATCACCTGTGCGGCGAGCACCGACGGCACGAGGAGGCAGACAACGCGCCGCATGCGGCTTGCCGGATCGAGGAATGTGACCGCGGCGACGCCCGCGATCCACACGGCGTACTGCGGCGACAGCACGCGACTGGTGACGATCGATACGAGCAGCGCGGTCAACGCCACGTCGGCGGGGGAGAGTGCCTCGAGCCGTCCGAGCAGGCGCGCAACGCCCATGAGGCCCAGCACCGCGAAGCCTGCGAGGGTGATCGCCAGGCCGATCGGCACGGTGGCGGCGATGTCGACCTCCATCGACCCGAAGCGGAACGTTGTCGGGATGTGCGCGCCGAAGGCCTGGGCGGTCATGAAGGGCCAGGCACCGACGGATTCGACCTGCAGCCCACGGGCGCCCTGCTCGCCGAGGAAGGAGATGCCGCCCGAGGCCCACAGTGAGATGCCGACGAGGATGGCCGCGCTGGCGAGGACCAAGCCGAGGATTCCACGCGGCAGGCTGTGCCGCGGCAGGGCGATGATCATGAGCGCGGGCCAGACCTTCAGCAGTGCGCCGGCGGCCGCGGACGCCCCGCTCCACACGGGTCGAGCGACCAGGACGAGCGCGCCGACCGCCGCCAACGTGGGCACGACGTCGAAGCGCGCGATGAAGACCGGCCCGATGATGAGCGCGCTCGCGACCCATGCCCATGCCGCGGCATAGCCCACCTGTCGCCGCTGGCCCGCGATGAGCAGGATGACGAGCACGGCCAGGTCGCACGCCAGGACGATGCCCACCGTCGCCGCGACGGGGTTGGAGCCGATCAGCGCGGCGAGGGCGAAGATGACGCCGGCGCCCGGCGGGTATTGCCACATGTCGTCGCCGATCGGGAAGCGACCGGTCACCAGCAGGTTGGACCATTCGGCGTAGAGCTTGACGTCGTTGATGACACTGGGGCCGTCGCGGTAGGGGATCGTGCCGGTGATGAAGCCCACCAGGAGCGCTCGCGAGAACACCCACGCGACGACGACGGCCGCTGCTCTCACGGCGCGTCGTCGGCCTGGGGCAGCAATCCGAGCTTGAGTGCGGTCATGAGTGCCTGGGCGCGATTGGCGGCGCCCAGCTTCTCGTAGAGCTTGGAGATGTGGGTCTTTGTCGTAGAGTCGCTGATGAAGAGCTGCCGGGAGATCTGCGCGACGCCGAGGCCGTCGGCGAGCAGGAGCAACACCTCGCGCTCGCGGGGAGACAACTGCGGGCCCTGTGGCGACATGCGTCGCTTCATCGCATCGGCCAGATCGGCCGACGTGAAGGACTGCGGCGAGGCCGCCGCATGACGTGCGGCCGCGATGATCTCCTCGGCGGGTGCACTCTTGGGCACGAAGGCACTGGCCCCCGCCTCAAGCGCATCGAAGAGCTGCGTGTCGCCGCCATACATCGTGAGGACGACGATGCCCATGTCGACGCTGTGAGCGCGCAGCGCGCGCACGATGTCGAGACCGTTGCCATCGGGGAGCCGAAGGTCGACGATCGACACGTCGGGCGTCATCTTGCATCCAACCGCGATTGCTTCAGCCACGCTGGCAGCCTCGGCGACGACCTCGAGGTCGTCCTCGCGCTCGAGGGCGCGCCGCAAGCCCTCGCGGATGAGCTCGTGATCGTCGGCGAGCATGACGGTGATCGTCATCGACCCACCTCCCGCGTGCCTGTCTGCAGTGACAACTCCACCACTGTCCCATTGGGAGTACGTCGCTTGACGGTGAGACTCGCCCCGATGCGAGCCGCGCGTTCGCGCATGATCTGCAGGCCGAAGCTGTCGGGGCGCCCCCGGCCCTCGGGGATGCCCCGACCATCGTCGGCCACGCGCAGGAAGGCTCCGCCCTCCGTGACCCGGTAGGTGACCCAGAGGGTGCGCGCCTGCGAGTGGCGACGTGCATTGGCGACGGCCTCCTGGGCGATGCGCAAGATCTCGGGCGCGACGCCCGGTGGAAGTCGTGTCTCGTCTTCGTCGAGCACCAGGTGCACCGTCATGCCGGCCTCGGCTCCGACCGACCGCACGTGGGTCGACAGGGCATCGCCGATGCCGGCGCCCACCTCGCTGCGGAGGTCGTAGATGGACATGCGAAGTTCGGTGACGATGCGCGTGAGCTCATCGCGAATGCGCTGCAGGCTGGTATGCGCGGTCGGCTCGTCGGTCGCGCGCAGGGCGTCGTCGACGAGGAAACCGAGGCCGGCCACCTCCTGCGCGATCCCATCGTGGATCTCGCGGGCCAGGCGCCGGCGTTCCTCCAGGGTCGCCAGGTCGCGCACCTCGTCGAAGAGTCGCGCGGTGTCCAGGCGCAGGGCCGCCTCGTCGGCCATGAGCTGGGCCTCGCCGAGGTCGTCGATCGGCCATAGGCCGCCGACCCGCTCCAGGCCAACCAGTCCGATGCGGCGGTCGCCGAGGCGCAGGGGGATGACGGCGCAGGCCTGGGTGCTGCCGAGCTCGGGGCCGTCCATGGTGCCCAGTCGCTGGACGGCCACACCCGAATCCCAGGCCTGGCCCCAGATGCCCGAGTGCGTGCTGGGCAGCCAGTCACCGGCATCCATGCCGGCCACGCGCGCGACGGGCAGGAAGGCACCGCCGTCGCTGCGTACAAACACCTCCGCTCGATCGTGCGGCAGGACATCGCCGAGGCGCCCGATCGCGGCCTCGGCAAGCGCCGTCTCCTCGAGTCCGCCGGGGAGTTGGCGCGCGATGTCGCGGAGCGAGGTCAGCAGTCGACGCGCCGCGTCGTAGTCGGTGCGCGGCGGCGCCGTGCGCTCGCGCAGGTGCGCGGTGAGAGCGGCGCCAAGGCCAAGGGCTATGCCGATGGCCACGGCCACGGTGAGATCGACCAGCCCGATCGGCAGGTCTTCGCTTCGCCGTATGACGGTGCCAACGACGAGGATGAGCACCTCGAGGGCGATGCTGGCCGTGACTCCCGACACGCCCATCGACAGTGCCGCCGTGATTGGCGGCACCACCAGATAGACGATGGAGGGCCGGTCTCCCGGCATCGCGGTGATGACGATCAGGGCCGCTGCGCCCGCTTCCGCGAGGGGGACGGCAAAGCGCACCCAGATGGGACGCCGGATGAATCCGAGAGCGGTTGCTGCGATGGCGAGCGCGGCGAGCCAGACGATCTGCGAGGTCGACTTGGCGAAGTCGCCGGTCAGGAATGCGAGGGCGACGACCGCAGCAAAGCCAAGGCCCCGCGCCACGCCCTCCCGGGTGCGACGCGAGGCCAGGGCCTCGCTCACGCGTAGAGCGCGTCGATCTCGGATGCGTACTCCTTCATCACGACATTGCGCTTGATCTTCATCGACGGGGTGAGCTGGCCGCCCTCCTCCGTCCAGTCCCTGGGCAGGATAGTGAACTTCTTGATGGCCTCGGCATTGGAGACAGCCTTGTTGGCCTCGTCAACGGCCGACTGCACTTCGGCGCGCAGGTCGGGGTCGTCGACCATCGACGCGACCGTCGCATCCGTGGGCTTGCCCTTCTGCTTCAGCCAGCCGGGAAGCGATTCGGGATCGATCGTGATGAGGGCGCCGATGAAGGGCTGGGCGTCGCCGACCACGATGCACTGGCCGACCAGCCAGTTGGCGCGCAGGCGATCCTCCAGCACCGCGGGTGCGACGTTCTTGCCGCCGGCCGTGACGATCAGTTCCTTCTTGCGCCCGGTGATCTTGACGAATCCCTGGTCGTCGATCTCGCCGATGTCGCCAGAGTGGAACCAGCCGTCGGCCTCGATGGCCTCGGCCGTGGCGGTTGGGTTGTTCCAGTAGCCCTTGAAGATCTGCGCTCCGGCGAGCAGGAGCTCACCGTCTGATGCGACCTTGACGCTCGCACCGGGGAACGGCTGGCCGACCGTGCCGATCTTCAGATGACCCGGACGATTGACGGTGGTAGCCGCCGATGTCTCGGTGAGTCCGTAGCCCTCGAGGATGGTGACGCCGATGCCGCGGAAGAAGTGGCCCAGGCGCTCGCCGAGCGGAGCACCGCCGGAAACGGCCCACGCGATCTTGCCGCCCATGGCGGCGCGCAACTTGCCGTAGACCAGTCGGTCGAAGACCTTGTGCTTGATCTTCAGTCCAAGGCCGGGACCACCGGTGTCGAGCGACTTGGAGTAGTCGATGGCGGTCTGCGCCGCGGTGTTGAAGATATTGCCCTTGCCCTCGGCCGTGGCCTTCTGCTGTGCCGAGTTGAAGACCTTCTCGAAGACGCGGGGCACCGCGAGCAGGAAGGTGGGCTGGAACGACTGCAGGTCGGCAAGAAGGTTCTTGATGTCGGGGGCGTGGCCCAGGCGGGTGCCGGAGTAGATGCAGCCCAGCTGGATGATCCGGCCGAAGACGTGGGCCAGCGGCAGGAAGAGTAGCGTCGAGGCCCCCTGCACCTTGAAGAGTTCCGGCATGCCGGCGACGATGTTGGACACCTCGAACATGAAGTTGCCGTGGGTCAGCATGCAGCCCTTGGGGCGACCCGTGGTGCCCGACGTGTAGATGATCGTGGCCAGGGTGTCGGGGGTCAGCGTCGCGCGCCGCCTCTCGAGCTCCTCGTCGGACACTCCCGCGCCCGCCGTGGCAAGGGTCTCCAGGGCGTTGTCGTCGAAGATCCACACACGCGTGCAGTCGGGCAACCGATCGGCGACCTCGTCGAACACGACCTTGTTCTTCTTGCTCTCCAGGAACACTCCGACGGCGTTGGAGTCACTGAGGATCCAGTCGACCTGCTCGGCAGACGACGTTTCGTAGATGGGCACCACCGTGCCTCCGGCGTACCAGATGGCATAGTCGGCGACGGTCCAGTCGTAGCGGGTGCGCGACATGATGCCCACGCGCTGCCCGGGCTCGACCCCGGAGGCGACGATGCCCTTGGCGACCGCCTTGACCTGATCGAGGAACTGCTGCGAGGTCACCCCGACCCAGGCGCCGCCGCGATTGACCGAGAGGGCAATGCGGTTGGGTGCCGACGTGGCGTTGTCGACGATGGCGTCCACCAGACTGCCTGTCGCGGGTGGCGGCACGATGGCTTCGACGCTGAACTCCGTCTTCACGATGTCTCCCTGTGTTTCCGTCCCCCGCCAAGCGGAGAGACTCCCTGTGATGACGCTAGGGGATCAGCGGGAAGGTGGCTACCAAAACCCCCGTCTCCGATCCCGCGGCCGGGCCTATCCTCAGGGGCATGCCCACGCTGGACCTGGTCGACGAGACCTACGTCGTGGTGGAGCGCACGCAGATCGCGGCCGTCGTGGCCGACCCCGTGCGGTGGCGGGCCTGGTGGCCCGGGCTCGACCTTGCCGTCTTCATGGATAGGGGCCTCGACGGGATCCGCTGGTCGATCACCGGCGACCTCGTGGGCTCCTGCGAGCTGTGGCTCGAGGCCCTGGGCGACGGCGTCCTCGTCCACTACTACCTGCGCGCCGACCCCACGACCCCCGGATCGCGCACCAGTGCGCGCCAGTTGCCGGAGTCGGCTCGCGGCAGGCGAGAGGTCGATCGGCTGCGCCGCCGGCATGCGATCGCCTGGAAGCGCGTGATCTGGGCGCTGAAGGATGAGATGGAGGGCGATCGCGCCCCGGGCGAGCCGCGTTAGTGTGCGCTCATGGCTGACCAGACCGAGTCCACCATCGACATCGAAGCGCCAGCGTCGCTCATTATGGACGTGATCGCCGATCTGCCCGCCTACCCCTCATGGAGCGACGGCATCAGCCAGGTCACAGTGCTGGAGGAGAAGGACGGCCGCCCGCTGCGCGCGCGCTTTCATCTGGAGTCCGGGCCCATCCGCGACACCTATGAGTTGCTCTACGACTGGGATGGCGATCGCCGCGTCTCGTGGACGCTCACCAGTGGCGACATGCTCAAGGCCATGGATGGCACCTACCTCCTCGAGCCCCACGGTGACTCGACCGCCGTGCACTACCGCCTGGCGGTCGACGTCAAGATCCCCATGATCGGGATGATCAAGCGCAAGGCCGAGAGGGTCATCGTCGACACGGCCCTCAAGGGACTGCGCAAGCGAGTCGCGGAGATCGGTCAGCCGTAGCGCGCGTCAGACGACGGCGCCGTTGTCGCCGTCGTCGTCGCGTCGACGATCGCCCGACCTGGCGATCAAGGTGATGAATCCGGCCGTGAACGCCGCGAAGCCGAGGCCGGCAAGCCAACCGCCCGCGCCCGTCGCGTATGCCGTGACGACGGCAATGGGGCCGCCGATCGTGCCTGCCCATGCGAAAGCATCGAAGCGGTCGCGCGGCCGCGGCAGCGGAGGCGGCGGAGGGGGCACGAAGCGCTCGTCGTCGGGATCCTCGGCGGGGACGTAGTCGCGCGGACCGCTCGGCGGCCGCGTGTGCTGACGCACCAGGCGTGACGAGAGTCCGGAGCCACCGGGCTTTGCAGCGGGTTCGTCAGGCCCGGTCTCCTCGAAGCCCGCGACGATGCGCTCCCAGGCGGCGTCGATCTCGACGGACGATGCGTGCGCCATGTCTTCGGCGTCGACACGTCGCGCCGCGTCGGCATGGAAGTCCGCCCGCAGCGCGGGGAGTTGCTGCTCGACGGCCGCTCGAGCCTCGGTGAGGCGCGCGCGCTCGACGAAGATGCGCGTCGTGGGGCGATCCGGCGGGTGTACGTCGCGGTAGGGCCCGGTCTCGCCGGCCAGGGGCTCGGCGTAGGCGGTGAGGCCGCAGGCGCGCAGGATCTCCATCACGTGGTCGACGAGGGGCGGATCGACGTCGACGAGCTTGGCGTAGGACGCTGCCGGCAAGCCGGACTCTGGCATGGGCCCAGGCTACGGAAGTCGGCTGACGAAGGCGATGCTGCCCGCGACGATCGTCTCGGCGTCGTTGTCGACTGTGGCCACGTGGTAGGAGTCGCGCAGCACCACCTCGGTCTTGTCGGAGCTCGACACGTGATCGAGGATGTAGCGGCTGTTGGATGCCTCGACGACGTGGTCGACCTCGCTGCGGAAGAGCAGGAGGGGGTTGCGCACCTTGGGCAGGTCGTCCTTGGTCAGCTTCCACAGCTTGGTCAGCGAGTGGGCCGCCTTGAGCGGGATCTTGTCGTAGGCGCCCTCGTCCTGCCCGGGCTTCTTGATGTCATTGGAGATGCCGGGGAACGCCGGCACGATGGCCTGGAGCACCGGGAGCAGGAAGCGATCGGGTCGCTCGGAGTGCACCGCGGGGTTGACCAGCACGATGCCGCGGATGGCGTCGCCATATTGTTCGGCCAGGCGCAGGGTCAGCGAGCCGCCCATCGACAGTCCGCAGACGAACACGCGCTCGCACGACTTGGCAAGCTCCAGGTAGGACCGATCGGCCTCGGCATACCAGTCCTCCCAGCGGGTGAGATTCATGTCCTGCCAGCGAGTGCCGTGGCCGGGGAGGCGTGGCACACGCACGGTGTGGCCCTCGGCGGCCATGCGCTCGCCCCACGGTTTCATCGACTTGGGGGATCCGGTGAAGCCGTGGAGGAGGAGGACGCCGGTGACCCCTCCGTCGACGGCCAACGGATCGGCTCCGAGGAACAGCGGCATGCGGACCTCCTTCGGGTGCCACTGATAGTGCCACACGGCTAGGGTTGAGGCCGTGCTCTACTGGTTATTCAAGTGGATCGTCATCGGCCCATGGCTGCGCGTGCTCTATCGACCGTGGACCGAAGACATGGACGTCATCCCCCCTCAGGGTCCCGCGATCCTGGTGAGCAACCACCTCTCCTTCTGCGATTCCTTCTTCCTTGCGCTGGTCGTGGATCGCCGCATCACCTTCCTGGCCAAGCAGGAGTACTTCACGGGCAAGGGCATCAAGGGCCTGATCAGCAGGGCCTTCTTCACCGGCGTGGGCCAGGTTCCGATCGACAGGTCGAGCGGCCGCGCCGCCGAGGCGGCCATCAACACCGGCTTGCGCGTGCTGTCCGATGGCCACCTTCTCGGCATCTACCCCGAGGGCACACGCACGGCCGACGGCCGCCTGTATCGCGGCAAGACCGGCGTGGCACGCATGGCGCTCGAGAGCCGTGTGCCTGTCATTCCGGTGGCCATGATCGGCACCTACGAGATCCAGCCGCCCGGCCAAGTGCGTCCGCACATCCGACGCGTCGGCATTCGTTTCGGCCAGCCGCTGGACTTCTCCCGCTACGACGGCCTCGAGGGTGATCGCTTCGTCCTGCGCTCGGTGACCGACGAGATCATGTATGCCCTCATGGGGCTGTCCGATCAGGAATACGTCGATGTCTACGCCGCGCGGGCCAAGCAGATCAGGGCCGAGAAGGCCGCTGTGGCGGCCGGGGAGCCGGACGACGACTAGGAGCCCTCGAAGCCGGGGCGCGGCACCCAGCTCATCAGGGTCGTGGTGAAGCCACCGTCGACCACGATGTCGGCGCCGGTGACATAGCGAGCCCGGCTGCTGCACAAGAAGGCGACGACATCGGCGATGTCGTCGGGCATGGCCACTCGGCCGATCGGCACCGCGCGGTCGCGGCGCTCGGCTACGCCGGGCGCCTGGTAGTACTCCTCGGTCATCGGAGTGCGGACCATGCCCGGACTGACGGTGTTGCTGCGGATGCCCTGCGGGCCGAGCTCGAGGGCGAGCTGCTGCGACATGACGATCAGGGCGGCCTTCGACGCGCTGTACGCACCGCTGTTGGCCTGGGCGTGGGTACCGGAGATGGATGCCACGTGCACGAGCGAGCCACCACCGCGCTCAGTCATCCCGCGGGCGAACTCGCGCGACACGAGCAGGTAGCCGGTCAGGTTCACCGAAATCAGCGCATCCCAGTCTGCGATCTCGACGTCGACGAGTGCGCCGGGCCGGATAATGCCAGCGGCATTGACGACGATGTCGCACGGGCCGATGCGATCGGCAAGCGCTTCGACAGCTGATTCGCTCGAGATGTCGCAGTCCTCGGCGCGCAGCCCCGATCCGTCAAGGGGCGCGATGTCGCGGTCGACGGCGATGACGTCGGCCCCCGCGGCGGCCAAGGCGAGCGCTGCGGCTCGCCCAATGCCGCTGCCCCCGCCGGTGACGACGGCCCGGCGTCCCCTCAGGCCCAGCCAGTCAGACATGGGCGTCCTGCGTGGACTCGAGGAAGGCCAGGGCGGACCTCGTCTGCTCGACCTGGTCGAGCCACAGGGGCCGCAGGATGTCGATGCGCCACTCGTGAGCCTGGAGCTTGGTCAGCGGCCCCGCGATGGGCAGGAAGCCGCCAGCCTTCTCGTGCATGGCGATCATCCGCACGGCGACGTCGGCCTGCAGGCAGTAGATGGGCGGCTGCGGGCCGCGAGCGCCGATCAGGCCGATGAGGTAGAGCTTCTCCAGGTCGAGGGCCACGATTGCGCCGCCGACGCGCAGCGGCACGCCGTCCTGCCGCACGAGCAGTGACTCGTCGAGGAACGGCAGCGATGCGTGGAATCCGGTCGCCCACAGGATCGTGTCGAAGTCATCGCTGGTGCCGTCGACGAAGTGCACGGTGGTGCCCTCGAATCGCTCGATGCCCGGGCGCACCGTGATGCGGCCGTGCTGGATCCAATACAGCAGGAGGTCATTCACGACGGGCGGTCCGTCGGCCAGCGTGTGGTGGTCGGGCTCGGGCATGCCCGGGTAGTCGGTGGCCGTGCCCACCGACACTCGCATCATCATGCGGGCGATGAGGTCCTGCTCCTCGAAGGTGAACTCCTGCATCCAGGCGAGCTCCGAGCGTGGCTTGCCGAAGAACGTCTTCGGCTGGAAGAAGTGGCCTCGGCGCATCACGATGTGCGTGTCGAGGTGGTCCTGAGCAGCGTCGACGGCGAGATCGCATCCGGAGTTGCCCGAGCCCACCACCAGGACCCGACGGCCCTCGAGGTCACCGGTGTTGCGGTAGGACCCCGAGTGGATCTGCTTGCCGGTGAAGGTGCCGGGGATCTCGGGGACGCGCTGGTCTCGCAGGTGGCCGTTGGCAACGAGCACGCCGTCGTACTCGCGCGTCACGCCGTCGGAAGTCGTCACCGACCAGCCGGCGGAGCCGACCGGACCCGCGCTCGGTAGGGGTTCCACGCGGTCGACGGTCGTGTTGAACGTGATGTGTCGCTTCAGGTCGAAGGTGTCGGCGTAGAGGTGGAAGTACTCGAGCATCTGGTCGCGGTGCGGGAAGAGCGGCCAGTGAGCGGGCATCGGAAGGTCGGGGAAGCCGGTGACCTGGCGTGAGGTGATCAGGTGCAGGGCGTCGTAGTCGTGGTTCCAGTGACCACCGATGGTGTCCGACTTCTCGAAGCAGTCGACGTCATATCCGGCGTCGAGCGTGGCCTTGAGGGAGGCGAGGCCGGCGGGTCCGCCGCCGATGATGCAGTAGCGCGACATGGTCACCCCAGGTTGTCGTGGTGGTCGAAGACGTGGTGCATGAGCGGGAGGTCGAAGATGCCCTCGAACTGGGCGGCTGGGTAGCCCCGGGCGAACTCGCCGACGGTGCAGCGCACGTGATCCCGCCAGGCGGCCGCGGCCGCGTCGCGGTGGCGTTGCCGCACGGCGTGCAGGAGCCTTTCGTGTCGCTCGATGAGGGCCGAGTGGTCGAGCTCGTCGTAGGTGATGCCGAGGACCTTGACGAAGACCGGGATGTCGCGGGCCGTCTGGTCGAGCACGGCCGTGACGCGTGTGAGGCCGCTGAGATCGAAGAGCGCGGACTGAAAGTGCAGGTCAGCATCCATCATGAGCAGCGCATCGCCTTGCACCCCGGGGTTCCGCATCCGCCGCAGCAGTAGCTCGACGTCGTCGAACTCCGGTGCGGACGCCGCATCGAGCGACATGGCGTGGTTGAGGGCGAGCAGCCCGAGGCCGAGCCTCACGACGTAGACCTCCAGCACGTCGTCGAATGTTGGAGACGTCACAACGGCGCCGCGATTGCGTCGCAGGACGACGATGCCCTCGGCAGCGAGCAGGCGGATGCCCTCGCGCACCGGCCCGCGGGAGATACCGAGCTCCGCCGCGATGTCGGCCTCGATGAGCCGGTCTCCCGGTCGCAGCGTGCCCTGCAGGAGAGCCTCGCGGATCCGCTCGGCCACGAGCTCGGCGGTCGACAGATCGGGGAGTCGCTCGAAGGTCATCGCATCACATCCGCCCCAGACAGCACGATGGTCTCGCCGTCCATGAAGCCGGCGATGCCGGATCCGGTGAGGGTCCACACCCATTCGGCAATCTCGGCGGGCTGGGCCACGCGGCCGAGCGGGATGGATGCCGCTGCTTCGGCCATGCGCCCGGTGGCGGCGTTGCCCGGCGTATCGACCCAGCCGGGCGCGATGCCGTTGACGCGGACACCGCGCGGAGCGAGTTCGAGAGCGAGCTCCTTGGTGAGCATGACAACCGCTGCCTTGGATGCGCCGTAGAGCAGCTGTCCCGGCGAGACGGTGAAGGCATCGACCGAGGCGAAGTTGACGATCGCGGAGCCCGCGGGCATGCGCGGAACGCACGCGGCGGTGACATTGAGGATGCCCAGCACGTTGACGTCGAAGATGCGGCGATAGAGCTCGTCGGTGTAGGTCTTGAGAGTCGTGGGGGGATACACGCCCGCGACGTTGGCCACCGCGTCGATCGAGCGCCCGCCAACCGTCCTGGCGAGCGCGGCCTCGACCGCTGCCCGGTCGCGCACATCGACGACGGCCGCCGTGAAGTCGGCATGGTCGTGCCGCATGTCGGGGGAGACGTCGATGCCGATGACCGACCAGCCGTGCGCGAGGTAGCAGCGGGCCGTGGCATGGCCCATGCCGCTCCCGGCCCCCGTGACGACGGCGACGCCCATGCGCCGCAGGCTAGGAACTCCTGACCAGATTGTCAACAATCTGCAAAGCCGTCAGGGAGGTTTACCGCCTAACGGCTAGAAGGACGGCCGAGGCGTCCGCGGCCTCACCCTCGGCGACCTGGCGTGACTGCGAGTCCTATGCCCGCCGCGCCCGCACGGGGTGCCCCGGCCAGAGTGTGCAGCCGTGGCAGGCGTGCCCGAGTGCCCTGGTGGAGTGGTTCACCCTGACGAAGTCGACGAGTGCTCTCGTGCGCTGCAAGAAGTCGGGTGCGTCCACCAAGTGGGTGTGGGCCTGACCCTGGCGCGCGGTGAGCGCTAGCGCATCGCCTCGAGTCCGCCGTTCGGCGATTTATGACGGTGCACGCGCCGCGGTCTCACAGGGCCAGCACATGCGCGGCACGTGACTTTTGTCCTCGGTGAGGATCAGCGTCACCGCGTCCGAGTAGCGCCGCATATCGATATCTAGAGGACGCGTAGTTGACGATACGTGGCGCGGAAGCGGGGAGTGCGCGAGTTACTCCTCGAGCCAGCCCTTCGCGCGCTCGACGGCCCGACGCCAGAGACGATGCGCGGCCTCGCCGCCTCCCTGGGGCGTGAACACCCGGTCGGTGCGACGGGTGGCGACGATCTGCTCCTGGGTCCACACCCCGGTGCCCAACCCGGCGAGGAACGCCGCGCCCAGGCCGGTGGTCTGCAATTCCGCCGAGCGATCCACGGGAACGCGCACCTGGTCGGCCTGCATCTGGCAGAGCAGGTCGTTGGCGGCCGCCCCACCATCGACCGCGAGCCTCGGCAGTCGCACCCCGCCCTCGCTCGCCATGAGATCGACGACATCGCGCACTTCGAAGGCAATCGCCTCGAGCGTGGCCCGCACGATGTGGGCGCGGGTGGTGGCGCGCGTGATGCCGATGATCGTGCCGCGCGCGTAGGGATCCCAGTCGGGTGCACCGAGGCCGGTGAGCGCGGGGACGAAGACCACGCCGCCGCTGTCGGGCACGGACTCGGCGATTGCCTGCGTTTCACTCGCGCTCGCGATGATGGCGAGTCCGTCACGCAGCCACTGCACCGCGGCACCCGTGACGAAGACCGCACCCTCAAGTGCGTAGGTGAGCGAGCCATCGGGTCGACCGAGGGCGACGGTGGTCAGCAGCCCGCTTGGCGATGGCACCGCGCGCTCACCGGTATTGACGAGCAGGAAGGAGCCCGTGCCGTAGGTGCACTTGGCGTCGCCTTCGGCGAAGCCCGCCTGCCCGACGAGCGCCGACTGCTGGTCGCCCGCGATGCCGGCGATGGGCAGGTCCAGCCCCAAGAGTGCGGCCGGATCGGTGCGGGCGATCTCGCCGTACGACGGCACGATCTCGGGCAGGGCGTCGATGGGAACGCCGAACAATGCCGCGAGCTCCGCGCTCCAGGTGCCGGTGCGGATATCGAAGAGCAGCGTCCGCGAGGCATTGGTGGGGTCGGTGACGTGATGAAGTCCCCGCGTCATGCGCGCAATCAGGTAGGAGTCGATCGTGCCGATGGCGACGCGCCCCGATGTCACCTGTGCCCAGGTGGTCGGATCGTTGCGCGCGACCCAGGCGATCTTGGTGCCGGAGAAATACGGGTCGAGCCGCAGGCCGGTGAGCTCGCTGACCCGCGGCTCATGTCCCTGCGACTTCCACTCGTCGCACATCGCAGCGGTACGCCGGTCCTGCCACACGATCGCTCGTCGCGCCGAGCCGAGCGTCTCGCGATCCCAGAAGCACACGGTCTCGCGCTGGTTGGTGATGCCCAGAGCCGTGGGCGCCTCGGGCGAGGAGGCCAGCGCCTCGCGTGTCGCTTCGAGCGTTGCGCTCCAGATTTCGCCCGCATCGTGCTCCACCCAGGCGGCGCCGGCGCCGCCACCGTCTTGGGGGAAGTGCTGGGGGAACTCCCGGTAGCCGCGGGCGATCACCCGCGCCGCATCGTCGACGAGCAGGGCGGTGACCCCGGTGGTCCCGGCATCGATGGACAGCACGGCCATGTCCTGACCCTAGCCAGCCGCGGCCCTTCGTCGGCTAGGCTCTGCACACGTTTACACATCCGGCTTCGGGAGTGGTCATGCGCGTGGGCGTCCTCACCGGCGGGGGCGACTGCCCCGGCCTCAACGCCGTCATTCGTGCGGTGGTCCGCAAGGGCATCAGGGAATACGAATACGACTTCGTCGGCTTTCGCGACGGATGGAAGGGTCCGCTCGAAGGCACCACCATGCCCCTCGACATCGCGGCCGTGCGCGGCATCCTGCCCAGGGGCGGCACCATCCTCGGCTCATCGCGCTCCAACCCGATCAAGATCGAGGGCGGTGTCGAGCGCATCCAGCGCAATCTCGCCGACCTGGGCGTCGACGCTCTTATTGCCATAGGCGGCGAGGACACCCTCGGCGTCGCCACCAAGCTGGCCGACCACGGCCTGCCCGTCGTCGGCGTGCCCAAGACAATCGACAATGACCTCAACGCGACCGACTACACCTTTGGCTTCGACACGGCCGTGACCATCGCAACCGAAGCCATTGATCGCCTGCACACCACGGCCGAGTCGCACCACCGCGTGCTCGTGATCGAGGTCATGGGCCGGCACGCGGGATGGATCGCGCTGCACTCTGGCATGGCGGGCGGCGCCAACGTCATCCTCATCCCCGAGGTGCCCTTCGATCTCGACCAGGTGTGCGGATGGGTCGAGCAGCGCTTCCATTCGCAATACGCGCCGATCATCTGCGTGGCCGAGGGTGCGCTGCCCAAGGACGGCGACCTGATCACCAAGGACGCCACGGTCGATGCCTTCGGCCACGTGAAGCTGTCGGGTATCGGCGACTGGCTGGCATCGGCCATCGAGCAGCGCACCGGCAAGGAGTCGCGGGCTGCCGTGCTCGGTCATATCCAGCGCGGCGGCACGCCCACGGCCTTCGATCGAGTGCTGGCCACCCGCTTCGGCCTCAACGCCATCGAAGCCGTCAAGGACGGCGACTCGGGCAAGATGGTGGCCCTTCGCGGCACCGACATCGTGAGAGTGCCGCTGGCCGACGCCACCGGCACGCTCAAGACCGTTCCGATCTCGCGCTACGAGGAGGCCGCAGCCTTCTTTGGCTGAGGTCCACGCGCCCCGTACCCTTATCCACATGTCCTCGATCACCTGGCCGGATCTGGCTGCCCGGCAGCAGCCCGTGTGGCCCGATCAGGATGCCCTTGAGCGGGTGCTCGCCGACCTGGGCTCGCAGCCGCCACTGGTCTTCGCGGGGGAGTGCGACACCCTGACCGTGCAGTTGGGCAAAGCTGCCCTGGGCAACGCGTTCGTGCTCACCGGTGGTGACTGCGCTGAGACCTTCGCCGCCAACACCGCCGATTCCATTCGCGCCCGACTCAAAACGGTGCTGCAGATGTCGATCGTGCTTACCTACGCCGCCTCCCTCCCCATCGTGAAGATGGGCCGGGTTGCCGGGCAGTACTTCAAGCCGCGTAGCCAGCCCATCGAGGTGCGCGATGGCATCGAGTTGCCGAGCTACCTCGGTGACGCGGTCAACGACATCGCCTTCAACCCTGAGTCGAGGCGTCCTGATCCCGCTCGCATGCTCCGCGCCTACCACGCCTCCGGCTCGGCCCTCAATCTCATTCGGGCATTTACGCAGGGCGGCTACGCCGACATGCGACAGGTGCACGCGTGGAACCAGGACTTCGTCCGCGAGTCGACCGCGGGCCAGCTCTACGATCGACTGGCGACCGAAATCGATCGCGCGCTGTCCTTCATGCAGGCGTGCGGTGCCGACCCGGAGGAGTTCAAGCGCGTCGAGTTCTACGCCGCCCACGAGGCGCTCAGCCTTGAGTACGAGCGTGCGCTTACGCGCATCGACTCGCGTACCGGCCTGCCCTATGACGTATCCGGCCACTTCCTGTGGGTCGGGGAGCGCACCCGACAGCTGGACGGTGCCCACATGCACTTCGCCTCCACCATCCGCAACCCCATCGGGATGAAGGTCGGCCCCACGGCCTCGCCCGAGGAGGTCCTAGACGCCGTCGAGATGCTCAATCCCGACCGCGTCCCCGGTCGGCTCAGCCTCATCACTCGAATGGGTGCGGGCAGGGTGCGCGACGCTCTCCCTGCTGTCGTACAGAAGGTCGAGGCCAGCGGCAATCCGGTCGTCTGGGTGTGCGACCCGATGCACGGCAACACCTTCGAGGCCAGCAGTGGCCACAAGACACGCTCCTTCGACGACGTCATCGGCGAGGTCGAGGGCTTCTTCGAAGTGCACCGCACCCTCGGCACCATCCCCGGCGGCATCCACGTCGAGCTCACCGGTGATGACGTCACCGAATGCGTCGGTGGCTCCGGCGGACTGGCTGAAGACGGGCTTGGCTTCCGCTATGAGACCGCCTGCGACCCGCGCCTCAACCGCGAGCAGTCCCTGGAGTTGGCCTTCCTCGTGGCCGACATGCTGCTAAAGCGCTAGCGACCCGTCGCGAATTGCATGTCCGGTGTCGGCGTAGCCGCGGCCGCCGCGACGGGGCAGGATGAGCACGTGAGCTCCCGCCGATTTGCGTCGCTCGTGCGCACCACGGTCAAGACGCCGTGGCGCCCGGTCGGCATCGTTGCCGACGAAGACGGTGTCGTCGTCGCCTCGTGGTTTGGTGCCCCCCGTGACTCCGATGCCGCACACATCGACCTCGACTCCGCCCGTAAGGTGCGCCACATCGACGGCGCGAGCGATGCGATCCTGGCGTGGGTCAACGGTGATGTCGACGCGATCCTCGACGTGCCCGTCGACCAGCCGGGCGGCCCCTTCCAGCAGAAGGCCTGGAAGGCCATGCGCAAGGTGCGCGGTGGCACGACGGTGACCTACGCCGACGTCGCCCGCATGGCCGGCAGTCCCAAGGCCGTACGCGCGGCCGGCACGGCGTGCGCGCTCAACCACGTGGCACCGTTCGTGCCGTGCCATCGGATCATCCACACGGACGGGACGATCAGCGCCTATGGATTCGGGCCCGACCTGAAGGTGCTCCTGTTGGAGCACGAGGGAGCCCTGCTCTAGCGTTAGATGATCGTGATCGTGACCGTGCTGCCTGCGGGCAGCATCGTGCCGGAAGATGGATCCTGCAGGATCACCCGATCTAGCGCGATCACCGGCGGCTCGTTGACCGAGACGTTGAGGCCGAGTGAGTAGAGCAGGTCGATCGCATCCTGGCGCGGCATGTCGATGAGGTAGGGCACCTCGACCGGAGGCGGCCCCTTCGAGACGACCAGCGCCACCGTGCTACCGACGTCGACCTTCTCGCCCTTGCCCGGCGTCGAGGAGACGACCTCACCCTCGGCGTATTCGGTCGAGAAGTCCTCGGTCGTGGTGACGATGAGCCCGGCTGCCTCGAGTTGAGCCTTGGCCTCATCGACCGGCGTGCCGGCGAGGTTGGGGATCTTGACCGGCTTGGGGCCCTTGGACACCACGAGCTTGACGACGGTGCCCGGCTTGAGTTCGTCCCCGGCAGGCGGGTCACTCGACACCACCTTGCCCACGGCGACGACCGCGTCGTATTCCTCGGTCACCGAGCCCGCGCTCAACTTCGCCTCGGCGAGAGCGGCACCGGCCTCCTCGACGGTGAGTCCGGTGACGACGGGCACCGCGTAGCGTTCGGGGCCAAGCGACAAGACGACGCCGATGCTCGACCCGTTGGCCGCTGACGCTCCGGGCTCGGGGTTTGACGAGATGATCAGGCCCTTGGCGACGGTCTCGCTGAATTCCTCTCCGGAGACCTCGAGGGTCAGGCCCACCTGCTGGAGTGCCGATGTCGCCGCCGCTTCGTCCATGCCGATGACGCCGGGGACAGCGACCTGCTTGCCCGGTCCGGCGGCGAGATACCACCCCGCTACCGCGGCGCCGCCGACGGCGAGGAGCAGCAGCAGGATCGCGATGAGCCATCCGCGCTTGCGAGGTCGCGGTGGGGCAGCGCGGGGCGGTGCGGGGCGTTCGCCCGGAGCAAGTGGGCGAGCGGTGACGGCGGCGGGGGGTGCACCGCCGCCGGCAGACGCGATCGCGAGGTCTGCGGGCACGACGAGGGTGTCCTGCGTCGTGCGCGACATGGGCTGCGGGGGAGGCATGGTGCGTCGTATGCGACGGACATCGGCCAAGAAGCTGCGAGAGTCGGGATAGCGCGCCGCGGGGTCGCGACGCGTCGCGGTGGCGATCAGCGCGTCGACATCGGGGGGAATCGTCGGGCGTAGTGATGATGCCGGCGGTACGTCGGCGTTGACGTGCTGGTAGGCGACGGTGAGCGGGTTTTCGGCGGCGAACGGCACCTGCCCGGTCACCATCTCGAAGAGGCAGATGCCGGCACCGTATACGTCGGAGCGCGCGTCGGCATCGCCACGCTCGACATGCTCGGGGGAGAGGTAGGCGACGGTGCCGATGAGCATGCCCTGCGTAGCAGACGTGACATTGGTGACGGCACGTGCAAGACCGAAGTCGGTCACCTTCACCCGGCCGTCGTCGGAGATGAGGATGTTTTCGGGCTTGACGTCGCGATGCACGAACCCGGCGTTGTGGGCCGCGGCAAGCGCCTCCAACATCGGGTCGAGGATCGTCAGAGCCTGCTCGGGGGTCAGGGCACCGTAGTCGCGCAGGACATCGCGCAGCGTGCGGCCCGCCACGAACTCCATGGCGAGGTAGGGCACGCCATCGGCCTCGCCCTGGTCAAAGACGGCGACGACGTGCGGGTGGCTGAGTTGGGCGGCCGCACGCGCCTCGCGCCGGAAGCGCGCGATGAACTCCGCGTCTTCGGCCAGCGCCGGACTCATGACCTTCAGCGCCACGGTGCGGTCCAGCCGCGTGTCGACCGCCTCGTAGACGGTCGCCATGCCGCCGCGCGCCAGGCGCGCGACGATCCGATAGCGGCCGTCCACGAGGGTCCCGACCAGGGGATCTGGGATCGCGGGGACCGCCGAGCCCGACAGGGTCGGCTCTGCCGACCCTCCGGGCCGGACCGGTTGGGCAGGGGTCTCCATGGCGTTCCCGAGTCTAGGTCGGCGCCACGCCCCAGCCCGGGATGCGCGGGTCCGGCGTGGCAGGCCCGCTCACTCCTGGGCAGGATGGTCGGGTGAGCCGCCGCGCCGAGATTGCCATGTCCCCGGCCGAGGTGGATTCCTATCTCTCACGAGCCCGCACCCTCATCCTCGCCACGATCGGGCCGGATGGCGTTCCTGATCCGGTCGGCATGTGGTTCGTGATGCGCGACGGCGAGCTCTGCATGCGCACCTACGCCAAGTCGCAAAAGGTCGCCAACGTACGCCGGGATCCGCGCGTCTCGGCTCTCGTCGAGGATGGTGAGCGCTACGCCGAGCTCCGCGGAGTTCAGCTCAGCGGCAGGCTCGAGATCTCCGACGACATTGAGGTGATCTGCGATATCGCCGCTGCTTTGCTCGTGAAGTACGAAGGCCTAGATCCCGGCGACGTGCCCGCCGTGCGCGAGGCCTACCGGCCTACGGCGGCCAAGCAGGCCGCCTTTCGGCTGGTCGTCGAGCGCGTGGTGTCGTGGGACCACACCAAGCTGGTGCCCTGATCCCCATGGAGCGCTTGACCTACCTCGGCGTCCTCGTCTTCATCTTCTTCGGCTCCGCATGGCTGGAGATCGCCCTGCGTACCCGCGTGTTCCGCCGCTGGAAGCGACTCCTGCTCGCACTCTCGGTACCGGTGGTGGTCTTCGTCATCTGGGACATCTGGGCGATCGCCAGCGGCCACTGGGCCATCGACCCTGATCGCACGCTGGGGATCCGACTCTTCGGGATCCTGCCTGTCGAGGAACTCATCTTCTTCCTCGTGGTGCCGATCGCTTCGATCCTCAGCCTGGAGGCTGTGCGTTCGGTCAAGGGATGGCCGCTGGGCGATGAGGCATCGAGATGACCTACACGCAGATCGGTATCCTCTTCGTCGTCGCCGTTGTCGTGTCCGACCTGCTGGTGCTGCGCACGCGCCTGGTCACGCGCAAGGGCTTCTGGGTCGCCTACGCCATCGTGCTGTTCTTCCAGTGCGTCACCAACGGCGTGCTGACATCGCTTCACGTGTTCACCTACGCCGACTCGGCCATCGTCGGCGACCAGCCCGCGTCGGATGGGCCGCCGCCGTTTTTCGGCCAGGGCCGAATCTTCTTCCAGCCTTTCGAGGACCTGCTCATGGGTTTCTCACTCTGCCTGCTGGCGATGGCGCTGTGGATCTATTGGGGCAGGCGCGGCGTGCAACGCACGCCGATGTCGGGGCCGCCGATCTGGCGATGGTCAGGTCGCGTGCCGTCCACGGCGCCGAGCGCGGACGGCCCGGGCCCAGGCGGGGCCCGCGACGGCGAGCCGACGGCGTAGCGGCACCGTCGCGCGCCGGTCGAATACCTCGTAGTCGATGTTCTCCACCTCGTCGATGATGCCGCAGTAGAGGACGCGGGCTGCCTCGATGCACGGCTGCGAGTCGGGGGAGAGAAGTGCGATGCCCGGTCGCGAGCGCTCCTCGAGCATGCGCACTCGGGCGATCTGCGCGGCGAGCGCTGACTTGATGGCAGGCGTGGCCACGCGCGTCTCCAGATCTGCCCGCGTGACGCCGTGCTCGGCAAGCTCATCGAGCGGCAGGTAGACGCGTCCGCGCTCGAGGTCTTCGCCCACGTCGCGAATGAAGTTGGCCAGCTGGAACGCCACGCCGAGGTCCATGGCCCGGTCGTAGGCCTCGGCTGCTCGCGGTTCGAGGATGGGCACCATCTGCAGGCCGATGACCGCGGCCGAACCGTAGACGTATTCGAAGAGCGCGTCGTAGGTGGCGTAGTCGCGCACGGTCAGGTCCATCCGCATCGAGTGCAGGAATGCCTCGAAGTGCTCGAGCGGGATCTTCCAGGTGCGGACGGTGTCGACGAGGGCCCGGCCGACGGGGTCGTGCGACCGCCCTCGGCGCAGGTCGGCCAGGATCTCGTTGCCCCACGACCCCAGCCAGTCGGCCTTCTCCCGGTCGCTCAGGGTCGAGGACAGGTCGTCGACGATCTCGTCGGCGTAGCGCGCGAAGCCGTAGAGCGCGTGCACATAGGGCCGCTTGCGTGGCGGAAGCAGCAGAGTGGCGAGGTAGTAGGTCTTGCCGTGCTGCGCATTGAGTCGCTTGCATCGCTCGTAGGAGGCGCGCAACGACGCATCGCGGATGCCCGCGGCATCGAGTTCGTTCACGCAGTCTGGCCCTCCTGCGGCCCGATCCTGCCACGGAAGACCGATTGCTTGGCTCGTGCCTCCGCCGGTGCATTGGTCGGCAGGAGCCCACGGGAGAGCGGGCCCCCCAGGACGAGCCGGCGTTCGCGAGGGCTAACGAGCAGCACGAGTCCGACGACGGCGAATGCCGCGAGGATGGCCAGGCCATCGCTGAACTCGAAGAGGTTGTCGGATGTCGCGCTCGACTCTGCCATGCCATGCAGGGAGAAGCCCGCGATCAGCAGGATGACCCAGCGCAGTTGCGCCGCCGTCAGGCCGGTCGCGGCAAACAGCGGCAGGAACCACAGCAGGTACCACGGCTGGAACGCCGGCCCGAGCACGACGACGGCCACGAAGGCGAGGGCGCAGCCGCGCACCGGGCTGCGCCCCTCGGGGCGAAGGATCAGGCACACCACGATGCCGAGCCCGGCGATCGCGCCGATGAGCCGGGCGATGGCCACCGCCATGTTGTTGTCGATGGTCAGGCCGAGCCAGGTGGTGCCTCCACCGACGATCATGCCGATCGCGGTGGGCGGCGAGAGCCACGTGCGCACCTCGCCGGGTGCGGACAGTGCGCTGATCCAGCCGAAGCCCAAGCCGGCGAGCAACGCGGTGGCGAGGAAGACCGCGCCCGCGATGATGCCCGCGAGCAGCCATCCGCGGATGCGCTGCCACCAGCCGGACTGCAGGCCGGCCCACTGGAGCCCGATGAAGGGCAGGGCGAGGAAGGCGATCGGCTTGACCGATGCGGCCAGCGCGATGGCGGCCGCGCCCGATGCGGCATGTCGCTCGGCCGCCAGGCACAGCCCCATGACCACGAGCCCTGCCATCAGCGCGTCGTTGTGCGCGCCGGCGACGAAGTGCATGACGACGAGGGGGTTGAGTGCGCTAAGCCACAGCGCGCGCGAGGGATTGATGCCGTGCAGGAAGGCGAGCCGGGGCACGTAGACGACGAGGAGGGCGAGCCCGATGAGGGCGATGACCCGGAAGACGAGTGCGGCCAGCGCGGGCTGGTCGGTCGCGAAGTTGGCGACCCCGCGGGAGATCAGTAGGAAGAACGGGCCGTAGGGCGTGGGTGTCTCGGCCCACATCGGGTCGACGCCGTCTTGGAACCATCCGTCGACGACGGAGACGCCCGTGGAGTAGGGATCGGCTCCCATGTCGAGCACGCGCCCCTGCGCGAAGTAGCTGTAGACGTCGCGGCTAAACAGCGGCGGTGCGATGAGCAGAGGCGCGCACCACGCCGCGAGGATCGCGGTCATCGAGCCCGGGGTCGCGTCGACGAGCGCGTGCGGGTCGTCGCGATCGGCGAGGAGGTCGTGTCCGAGGATGAGCCACGCCTGCAGCAGCAGCGCGACGCCGACGAAGATCAGCGCGCGTGACATCAGCGTGCCGAGCGTGGTGCCGCGCAGTGCCTCGACATAGGCGATCTCGATGACGCCGGTCTTCAGCGGCAGCCAGCCGACGCCGAAGGCGCCGATGGTGAGCAGCAGCGATCCGGCGAAGCCCGGCAGGCCGTAGCGGGCGAGCATGCGCCCGTCGAGCCAGCCCGTCGAGGGCGGCTTGGCCGCCCCGTCGTGCCCGGATCGCGTCACGCGTTCAGCGTAGGGCGCGGGAGCGGTAGAGCGGATCGTGGCCGAGCACTCTTTCAGCAGCGAGTCGGCCGGACACCAGCACCATCGGCACGCCGACGCCGGGCTGGGTGCCCGAGCCGGCGAAGACGACGTTGTCGCCCCAGATATTTGACGGCCGGAAGGGCCCGGTCTGCAGGAAGGAGTGGGCGGCGGCGAACGGCGCCCCGCGCTCCATGCCGCGGCGCTCCCAGTCGAGCGGGGTCGTCGTCGACTCGACCTCAATGGCGTCGCCGAAGCCGCGGTAGCCGCGCTCCTCGAGCACGCGCACGACCTCGTCGCGGTAGCGCGGGCCTTCCGTGCGCCAGTCGATGGGGGCGTCGAGGTTGGGCGTGGGGAACAGCACGTAGTAGATGTGCTTGCCGTCAGGAGCGAGACCGGGATCGGAGTGCGACGGGTTGGTAACGAGCAGGCTGGGGTCGCTCATCAGTCGCTTCTCGTCGATGAGTTCGCGGAAGACGCCCTTCCAGGAGCGACCGAAGTGGATGTTGTGGTGGGCGATCTGGGAGTACGAAGCCGACGATCCGGCCAGTAGCAGGAAGCAGGACGGCGAGTAGTCGAGTCGGCGTACCGACCACGGCGAGCGCCCCAGGAGGTCGCGGTAGGCCACCGGAAGGTCGGGGTTGAGCACGACGACATCGGCCTCCATGCGCTCGCCGCCCGCCGTGTGGACGGCGACGGCGCGCTGCCCGCGCGTCTCCACACGCGTGACCTCGGTGTCGTAGCGGAAGTCGACGCCGTGCTTCTCGGCCGCCGCGGCCATGGCCTCGGGCACCGCGTGCATGCCGCCCTTCGGGAAGTAGACCCCGGCGACGGAGTCCATGTAGGCGATGACGGCGTAGATGGCGAGGGCGTCGTAGGGGGAGAGCCCGGCGTACATCGCCTGGAACGAGAACACTCGCTCGGTGCGCGGGTCGCGCAGGAATTGGCGCACCTTGGGGGCGAGCTTGCGGAAGCCGCCGATCGCGACGAGGCGAGCGAGATTGGGCGTGAGTAGGTCGAAGGGGGAGTCGATGTTGCGGTCGATGAAGTCGGTCATCTCGTAGCGGTAGAGCTCGGAGACGAAATCGACGTAGCGGCGATAGCCCGCGGCCTCCTGCGGCCCGATGACCGTGCGGATCTCCTCGGCCATCTCGTCAACATTGGCGTGCACGTCGAGCCGGGAGCCGTCGGGGTAGAACGAGCGATAGAGGGGAGCGACGGGGGAGAGCTCGAGCCAATCGGCCATGTCCTCGCCCACGCTGTCGAACGCGTCGGCGATGAGGTCAGGCATCGTCAGCACCGTGGGGCCGGTGTCGATGCGGTAGGTGCCGGAGGCACCCTCGAGCTCGAGCTGGCCGGCGCGACCGCCCGGCACGCTCTCGCGCTCGAGCACCGTCACCTGGCGGCCAGCTCCGGCCAGTCGCAGGGCGGCGGAGAGTCCGGCCAGGCCGGCGCCGACCACGACCACGCGGTCGGTGGGTCCGGTCACGGTGCGGGCCATCACAGGCTCCTTCTTGTCGCGGCGTAGGCGAGGCCGGTGAGCACCTCGGATGCCGGCGCTGCCAGCTCGACGGTGTCGAGTGCGGCCAGCGCCTGGTCGGTCAGTGAGGTGATCAGGCCCTCGGCGTGGTCGAGCGCGCCGGTGTCGGCAATCACCTCGCGAAGCGTGGCGACGCCCGTCGCACCAAGGCCCGGGTCGCCGAGGTGGCGGCGAATCTCAGCGGCCTGCGCGGGGGTTGCGCGCTCCATGGCCGTGGCGATCAGCACGGTGCGCTTGCCCTCCCGCAGGTCGTCGCCCGCGGGCTTGCCGGTCTCGGCGGGGTCGCCGAAGACACCGAGCACGTCGTCGCGGAGCTGGAAGGCCTCCCCGAGCGGCAGGCCGTAGCCGGTGTAGGCGGCCACGACGTCGGGGCTGGCGCCGGCCAGGCCCGCACCAAGGTGCAGTGGACGCTCGATCGTGTACTTCGCCGACTTGTAGCGCACGACCAGGAGTGCGCGCTCGACCGAGCCGCCGCCGCGCGCCTGCTCGAGCAGGTCGAGGTATTGGCCCGCCATCAGCTCGGTGCGCATCTCGTCGTAGACGGCCTTGGCCCGCGTGATGGCCGCGGCGTCCATGCCACTGGTCAGCAGCAGCTCGTCGGCCCACGACAGGCACAGGTCGCCGAGGAGGATCGCGGCGCCGACGCCGAAGGCCTCTGGCGAGCCGCGCCACTCGGACCCGCGATGAAGCATTGCGAAGCGGTGGTGCGCCGAGGGCATGCCGCGGCGCGTGTCGGATCCGTCCATCACGTCGTCGTGGATCAGCGCGCATGCCTGGAGGAATTCCAGCGACGCCACGGCGCGCAGGGCCTGCTCGGTGTCGGGGCCGCCCGCGCCGCGGTAGCCCCACCAGCAGAAGGCCGGCCGCAGTCGCTTGCCGCCGCCGAGGAGGTCGCTGACAGCCTCGACGAGGGGGGAGAGGTCGTCGCTGACACCATCGAGGATCGCCTGCTGCCCGGAGATGAAGTCGTCGACGACCTTCTGCACTCGTGGGCGCAGGTCTTCGGCGTCGAGCGGGGAGGGCATGGGAAGAGCCTAGGCCTAGGAGCGACCGACCGCCTCCGCGACGATCTCCGCGCTGATACCCACGAGTGGAAGCCCGCCGCCCGGGTGGGCCGAGCCTCCGACGAGGTAGAGGCCGGGGATCGGCGAGACGTTGGCCGGCCGCAGGAAGGCGGCGCGCGTGCCGTTGCTGCTCGTGCCGTAGATGGAACCGCCGGGCGCCCGCGCGGACCGCTCGAGATCGGCCGGCGTGCGGATCTCGTGCCATAGCACGCGGTCGCGTACGTCGAAGCCGCGCCGTGCCATGACCTCGAGGATGTGATCGGCGTAGGACTCGCGCAGGGAGTCCCAGTCGACCGGTCCGTTGCGCGGTGCATTGACCAGCACGAACCACGACTCGTGGTCGGCGTCCGGACGCATCCGCGGGTCGTCGGGAGCGCAGACGTAGATCGTGGGGTCAGCGACGGGCCGGCCGCCGAAGACGGCATCGAACTCCGCGTCGTAGTCCTGCGGGAACCACACGTTGTGATGCTGCAGCCCCTCGGTGCGTCCACGCACGGCCAGGAGCAGGACGAAGCCGGCAAGGGAGGGGGTCGCGCGGCTGGCTCGGCGCAGCGGCTTGCGGCCGCGGGCGTCGTCGACCATGTGCGCGTAGAGGTGCGTGGCGTCGCAGTTGGCAACCACGATGTCGGCGTCGATGAACTCTCCGTCGGCCAACTGCACGCCGGTCACGCCGGAGTCGTTGGTCAGGACGCGGCTGACGTCGACTGACATGCGGATGGTCACCCCGCGCTCGGCGCATCGCGCGGCGAGCGCATCGGCGAGCGTGGCCACGCCGCCGCCGAGGTGCCACGCGCCGAACGTCTGCTCGACGTAGGGGACGGTCATCAGCGCGGCTGGCGCCTTGCGCGGATCCGACCCTTGATAGGTGGCGTAGCGGTCGAGCAGCGCCACCTGGCGCTGATCCTTCAGGTGCTTACGGCCCAGCGAGCGCAGCGACGTGAAGGGCGCGACGGCGCGCACCTCGCGTGGGTCGGTGGCCAGCCGCATGAGCGTGCCGGCGCCCTCGAGCGGCGACTGCAGGAAGGGACCGCGCGTGATGCGCCACACCTCGCCGGCGCGGGCCATGAGCGCCCGCCAGTCGTCGGCCGCCGTACCCCCGAGCTGATCGCCCATGGCGCGCGCGATCCGACCCGGGTCGACACCGGGGACCTCGAGCGTCGAGCCGTCGCCGAAGCGATAGCCAAACGCGGTGTCCAGTAGCTGGAGGTCGACGGCGTCCTCGAGTGCGCTGCCGGTCTTCAAGAAGAGGTCGCGGTAGACCGCTGGCAGGGTGAACAGGCTGGGACCGGTGTCGAAGACGAATCCGTCGCGCTCGTAGCGCGCGAGCTTGCCACCGTACGTCGTGCCCTGCTCGAGCACCGTGACGTCGTGACCCTGCACACGCAGGCGCGCCGCTGCCGCCATGCCGCCCATGCCGGCGCCGACCACAGCGATGCGTGCCACGCCGGCAAGGCTAATGGGTGGTCGCAGGCGGAAGGCGAGCTCGGCAGCGACCACGCCCACGGGCGCGAAGAGCCAGCCCCACCGGACCCCTGCCGAGACGACCGGGGTCGGCGTAGAGCGGCCACACGAGGTCGGCGAGCCCTTGCAGCCGCCAGGCGGCCAGTAGTGAGACGAAGATCGACACGAGCATGAGTTACGCGCGGGTGATCACGCGCCAGGCGGGCGCGATGCGCTCGCTGCGCGAGAAGGACCAGCCGGCAAGCGCCCCGATGGCGTAGCCGAGGACGACAGTGATCGTCACGGGATCGCGCGGCCTCGCCAGGTCAAGGTGCCCGCGCGATGTCGGCGTATCGATTCGACGATCAGCCCAGCGAATACCGCCATCGACAGCGGCTGCGCGAAGACATCGGGCCAGACGTGCTCGCCCGTGCGGCGGGCGACGACGTAGCGGCCGAGCACGCCGGCGCCGTAGCCGGTGAGCCCCCACATGCGTGTGCGACGGCCGGGGCCGACGAGGGCGAAGATTGGCGGTGCGACGTAGGCGCCGACCATGACACCGGCAAGACCGTAGGCCGCGATGGCGGGCTGGAAGACCGACCACACCGACTTGGTGTAGCCGGCGTAGATGTCGTCAGCGCTCTCGTACATCCGGCAGCTCGCGACCGCGCTGCCGTCAGCGGGCGCGCCTTTGAAGCCGTGACGCTTCAGCGCTCGCAGCACGCCGACGTCCTCGATGATCATGTCGGCGACAGCGGTGTGGCCACCGCTGATGCGGTATGCGCGCGCATCGACGACGAGGAACTGCCCGATGGCGGCCGCCATGGAGGGATAGTGGCTGCGCTCGGTGATGCGAATGGGCAGCGCGGTCACCCACGACCACACGATGAGGGGCTGCGTGATGCGCTCCGCGGGCGTGACGGCCACCTGGCGGGGGTAGGGGGAGAGCAGGTCGAGCCCGGCCTCGCGCATGTGGTGGATCGTCGAGGCGATCGCACGGGGGGTGAGGTCGACGTCGGCGTCGACGAAGACCAGCACATCGCCGGTGGCCTCCTGCGAGAGGCGGTGGCAGGCCCATGACTTGCCGAGCCAGCCGGGCGGGGGCGGGTCGTCGGGTCCGTCGATCACCTTGACGCGCGGATCGGTGCCGACGACCTGGCGCACGACGTCGCCGGTGCCGTCGGTGGATCCGTCGTCGAGTACGAGGATCTCCAGGTTGGGCAGTCCCTCCTGCGCCAGGAGTGCCCGCAGCGTCGGGGTGATCCGATTGGCCTCGTCGCGCGCGGGCAGCAGCACCGACACGCGCTCATCGATCGTCACCGCCTCGTCACGCGGCCGGCGGATCATGCGCATGTTGATCGCGGTGTGCGCGGTGAGGACACTGGCGGTGAGCGCGCCCGTGCCGGCCACCGCCTGGCTAATGCGTCGTAGGTTCATGGGCGACGCGTCCAGGTGATCCACGCCCACGGGATGACGACGATGCCCATGATGACGCCGCCCCACACGGCCACCCAGGGGCGCCCGAAGAAGACGGCATTGGCGAGCACGTTAGAACAGTAGACCCACAGCAGCATGAGCGTGGGCACGCCATCGCCGGAGCGAGATCGCTGGGGTAGGCGTTGCAGGAGAGCCATGATGATGACAGCGGTGACGACCCACCCCATGTAGTTGGTGAGGGGAATCCCGGGGACCCCGGGGAGCCCCGGGTCCGGCGTCTGCCAGGTCCAATGGCCCTCCGACACCATCTGCGGATCGAGGAAGAGATCCCACGACGCCAGCAGCCAGGCACCGAAGACGACAACACCGGCCGTCGTGCGCGACAGCCGTCGCGCGGCGAGCAGGCACGGGTAGGCCATCATCGCCCACGCCAGCATCACGACCACCGGCACGCCGAGCAGCATCGGCCCGAGGGTGTCGGCGTATTCGTAGCGGCCAAACGGGATGCCCGTGCGTACGCCGATGGCCTCCATGCCCCAGCCGATGCCTGCGGCGATGACGGTGTAGCCCAGTGCCCACCACGCGCCGCGGCTCTGCCACGCGTGCGTGAACGAGGCGAGGAAGAAGCTGACGACGGTCGTGATCGTCAGCGCATCGCGCGCATCGGGCACCAGGAGCCAGATGATCTGGCCGCCGATAGTGATGCCGGCAAAGAGCCATGGCAACCATGCCCACGTGACGGGTGCGCGTCGACCGTCGGAGTGGGGGCCCTGGTAGATGCGGACGCTCACGCCGCGGAACTCCGGGCGGCTGCGTCGCGGATGAGTTCGGTGGTCACGCGCGGCACGTCCCACATCGGTGCGTGCCCGCAGTTCCACAGGACCTCCCAGCGCACGTGCGCCGGGGCCAGGTCGCGCTTCTGGAACCGCGGGTAGGACAGCAGGCGGTCGTTGTCGCCGAAGGCCACGGTGACCGGCACGTCGGGGGAGATGAGCTCGGCCCGGTCGAACCTGCGGTGAAGGGCGCCGTCGTGGGCCTGCTCGAAGCCACTGGCGTCGGCCTGCGCGTAGGCCGCCTCGACCGCCACGCGATAGGGCACCTGGGCGGTGCGCTCGACCCCGGTGCGCATCAGGGTGCGGCGCAGCAAAGTGATGCGCATCAGTGTCGGGATGACGCGTCGCGTGCTGACGGCCGCTCGGCGATTGAACTGGATCGCCGACATCGGCTCGGTTATGGGCTCCCACAGGCCGGCGGGGCACAGGGCGACGACGGACGATGCGCGGCCGTCGGCGGCGGCCTCGAGCACGGTCCATCCGCCGAGGGAGTTGCCGCACATGTGGGCGCGGTCGATGCCCTGCTCGTCGAGGAAGCGTCCGACGGCGAGTGCCATCTCGGTGGCGGGTGTCTGCGACTGGCCGGGGATGGGCGCGGATCCGCCGTGGCCGGGCAGGTCGATCGCGTAGACGGTGAAGTCGTGGGCGAGTTCGTCGACTACGAGGTCCCAGCAGCGTCGCGAGGAGGCAAGGCCGTGCACGAGCACGAGTGGCTCGCCGCTGCCGGTGACGTCGTACGCGAGCTCGCTCACGTCTCCTCCTCCGCTCGGCAACACCCTAGGGCGTGGGCCGTGGGAGGCTGGCGCGGTGTCCGGTGGTCACGCTCACTTCGTCACGCGCTGGGCGTGGCTGTCGGTGGGTGCGGCCGTGGTCACGATTGGTATGAAGACGGTGGCCTACCTGCTCACCGGATCGGTTGGCTTGCTCTCCGACGCCCTCGAGTCCATGGTGAATCTGGTCGCCGCGGTGCTCGCACTCATCGCCATCTCGGCGGCGGCCAAGCCGGCTGACGCCAAGCACCACTTCGGCCACGGCAAGGCGGAGTACCTGTCGGCCGGTGCCGAGGGCGTGATGATCATCGTGGCCGCCGGCCTCATCATCTACGCCGCTGTCGACCGCCTGGTCAATCCCGCGCCGCTCGAGGATCTCGGCATCGGCCTGGCCATCACGTTCGCCGCTACCGCGGTCAACGGGGCGGTCGGCTTAGTGCTCATCCGCCAGGGGCGACAGCATCGGTCGATGGCCCTGGCGGCCGACGGCAAGCACCTCATGACCGACGTCTACACCTCCCTGGGCGTCATCGTGGGCGTTGCGCTGGTGTGGCTCACCGGGTGGCTGCCCCTCGACTCGATCGTGGCCATCGCAGTCGGCATCAACATCTTGTGGACCGGCTACTTCCTCGTGCGCAACGCCGGTCGGGGACTGCTCGATCACGCCCTGCCCGCCGATGACACCGACCGCGTCGTCGCGGTGCTGCAGTCCTTCGTCGACCGCTATCTGCCCGGCGACCTGGAGTTCCACGGTCTGCAGACCCGGGAGTCCGGCCGCGACCGGTTCGTCTCCGTGCACGTCCTGGTGCCGGGAGCCTGGACAGTCATGCGGGCCCACGATCTCGTCGAAGAGGTTGAAGAGGCGATACGCCAGGCCCTCCCTCACGCGCAGGTCCACACGCACCTCGAGCCCAGCGAGGACCCCCGGTCGCATGACGACTTTGACCACGGGCCGCGCGTGGTTCGTGACCAGGGAGCCTGACACCGCCGTTTGTGGGAGGTGTACGTCGTGCGTCTATCCTGGGCGGGCGGCGATGGCTGCGTACGGCCGCGGTGAGGAGTGAGCATGTCTATCCGGCTGGGCGACACCGCCCCCAACTTCAGTGCCGAGACCACTGAGGGCGTCGTCGACTTCCACGACTGGAAGAAGGGCTCCTGGGTCGTCTTCTTCAGCCACCCGGCCGACTTCACCCCCGTCTGCACCACCGAACTCGGTCGCACCTCGGCCCTGCAGTCGGAGTTCGACAAACGCGGCGTGAAGACCATCGCCATCTCCGTCGATCCCCTCGAGTCGCATCGCGGCTAGGCGGGCGACATCGGCGACGTGAGCGGCACCGACCTCAACTTCCCGATCATCGCCGATCCCGACCGCAGCGTCTGTGAGCTCTACGACATGATCCACCCGGGCGAGGGCGACACCTCGACCGTGCGCTCGGTCTTCATCATCGACCCCAACGACAAGGTGCGGCTCACGCTCACCTACCCCAAGTCGGTGGGACGCAACTTCGACGAGATCCTGCGGGTCATCGACGCGCTGCAGCTCATCGATCGCGCGCCCGTGTCGACGCCGGTCGACTGGCGCCCCGGCGACCGCGTCATCGTCTCGCCGATGATGTCGACCGAAGACGCGAAGGCGAAGTTCGGCCAGGTGGAAGAGGTCAAGCCCTACCTGCGCTGGACCGCGCAGCCGTAGGCGCTGCGCGCCGCACATCGTGCACGCGACGGCGCAGGTAGACGAGCACGAGGTTCGCGGCGATCCCCGGGATGGCTGGTAATAGCAAGCCCGGACCGAACGACGCGGTGAGGGCGAGCGATGCCGAGATGAGCAGCGGGCCGAGGAAGGCACCGGTCTGGTCCATCGCTTCGTGGATGGCGAAGGCCCAGCCGCGGCCGGTGACCACGCTGAGGACGAGCGCCGTCGCGCCGAGCGAGGCGAGGAACGGACCGTAGACGCTGCGGGCGCCCTCGTACACGATGTCGGCGAGGGCACTGACGACGCCCAAACCGACCACGAGGCGCATGGCGGTCAGCGGCGGACGTCGGCCTCGTGCACCGCCCGCCTGTAGGCATGCCCGATTGCCGACCGAAACGCGGTGCCAGGCCGCCGGCGGGCTGTGCGTGGCCTATGTCCTGGCCAACGAAGTGGCGAAGGTGGGCTGGCGGCGGGTGCGCGGGTGGAACGCGATCTAGGAGCGCATCGCCTTGAGGGTCCAGCGGGCCCGCAGGCGGCTGGTGATCTCGCCCTCGGCGTTGGCGATGTCGCAGAGGATGTCGAACTCCGGTCGCGAGCCCGCCTCGAACTGCTCGCGCGCGGCGGCGGCATCGGCATCGAGCCACGCGGTGGCGGTCAGATCGCCGCGGGCGATCGCGACGTAGTCCATGGTTGCCGTGGTCGGCAGCAGCACGGCGCGGTCCATCATGTCGCCGAAGGCGGCGATGGCCACGGCGCCCGTGGCCGACTCGGCCAGGGCGAACATCGCGGCGGCGTGCGGGCTGCCCACGTGATTGCGGTACTCCGGCTGGTCGCGCAGGACCACGACCGTGCGCTCGGTCGAGACCTCGACGTACTCCAGTCCCAGCGTCCCCACCATGGGGACGACCGAGTGCATGAGCGGGCCGATCTGGTCTCCAGGAATGCCGGGCATGGTCGGTCAGGCTAGCGTGCGAGACTCGTGGCGATGAACGACGTCGCCTCGCGCTATCCCTGGCCCGCGTCCGGGCGCTACGTGCGCGCCATGATGGTGATGGGCCTCGATGGTGCGACCGTCGGGCCCGACGGCGGCTCGCGCTCGCTCTCCGGCCCTGCCGACCTAGCCGCACTGCTCGCCATCCGCAGCCACTGCGATGCCGTCGTCATCGGAGCCGAGACGCTGCGCGTTGAGCGCTACAAGCCGTTCCGCGCCAAGCCCGAGTATCAGGAGAGTCGTGCCGAGCAGGGGATCGACATCGCGCCCCGGCTCGTGATCGTCAGCGCGTCCTTGAAGTTGCCCTGGGAGGAGCCGGTGTTTACCGAGTCGGCGCTGCGTCCCATCGTGGCAACTGTCGCTGGCCACGATGCCGACTGGCTGGCGCGGGCCCGTGACCACGCCGACGTGCTCGTTTCGCCCGGCTCGCGCGTGGATCCCGCGTGGCTCCTCGACGAGCTCTACGCCCTGCGCCTGCGCCGCATCGTGTGCGAGGGCGGGCGCGGCCTCCTCGCCTCGTTTGCCGACGCGGGCGTCATCGACGAGTGGGACGTCACCCTGTCGGGCCTTGCCGGATCGACCCGCTTCGGCGTGGCAGACGCGCACAGCGAGGACGGCTTCCTCTTCACGAGGTTCACCCGCGATGGCTGAGCCGCTGACCGGCGAGCAGATCGCCGCGTTGCACGCCGACCTGCCGGTGTGGCGCATCGAGGAGGGCATGCTCGTGCGCGATGTGCAGGCCCCGTCGTTCCCGATCGCGATCGACTACGTCGTGGCCATCAGCGCTGCGGCAGAGGAGATGGATCACCACCCGGACATCGACATCCGGTGGCGGCACCTTCGCCTGGCCCTCGTTACTCACTCGGCGGGCGGGCGCATCACCGATCTCGATGTCGCGCTAGCCCGCCGGATCGACGACATCGTCGGGTAGGTCCAGCCCGTCGATGAGGTCGTGGCGCTTCACGTAGGTCTGCACGAGCGCGAGGATCATCGCCCCGACCGGCACCGCCAGCAGTGCGCCCGCCACCCCGAAGAGGGCGGCACCGAGCAGCACGGAGACGAACCCGTAGGCAGGATGGACGTCGACGGCCTTGGCGCTGATCTTGGGCTCGATCGTGAGGTTTTCGATCTGCTGGTAGATCAGGGCATAGATCAAAACGATGAGCCCGAGCCACGGATTGCCGCTGAGCAGGCCGACGATGACCGGCAGGATGATGGAGATGTAGGTGCCGATCGTGGGCACGAACTGCGCGACGATGCCGGTCCACAGTGCCAGTGGCAGCCAGTAGGGCAGGCCGATGACGGCGAAGACGATGCCGCTGAAGAAGGAGTTGATGGCGGCCAGCACCGCGCGGGCGGCGACGTAGCGCCCGGTCTTGTCGGCGGTCGTGTCCCACACGTTCATGAACACGGCCTGGCTCTGCGGGGGCAGCATGCGAGCGACGTACTTGCGCACGCGCGGGCCGTCTGCCGACAGGTAGAACGCGATGAGGCCGAAGGTGAAGAGCCCGAAGATGCCGCCGAGCACCGACAGGGCGATGCCGAAGATGCCCCGGGCGGCCTCGCGGGCGATGTTGGAGATGGCCTCCTGATCGAGTCCGACCTGGGCGAGGATCTCCTGCTGAGTGAACGCCGTGCCGAAGGTCTGGTTGAACCAGGCCAGGCCCGATGCCGCGAG
>VGBL01000008.1 GCA_016870515.1 Actinomycetota bacterium
GCGGCCCTGGATTTCCCGAAGAACGCCGGTCCCGACCGGCCGCCGAGGCGAGACGTGCGGCGCACTAGGCTTCCGAGCCATGGCCGAATTCATCTACACGCTCCGCAAGGCACGCAAGGCGCACGGCGACAAGGTCGTCCTCGACGACGTGACGCTGTCGTTCCTTCCGGGAGCCAAGATCGGAGTGGTCGGCCCCAACGGCGCGGGCAAGTCCTCGCTGCTGAAGGTCATGGCCGGGGTCGACCAGGTCTCCAATGGCGATGCCCTACTGTCGCCCGGATTCACCGCCGGCATCCTCATGCAGGAGCCTCAGCTCGACGAGTCAAAGACGGTGCTTGAGAACGTCGAGGAGGGCGTCGCCGAGACCAAGGCCATGCTCGAGCGCTTCAACGACATCTCCGCCCAGATGGCCGGCCCCGACGCCGACTACGACGCCCTCCTCGCCGAGATGGGCAAGCTCCAGGAGGAGATCGACCACCGCAACGCCTGGGACCTCGACTCCCAACTCGAGCAGGCCATGGACGCACTGCGCTGCCCTCCAGCCGATGCCGATGTCGCCGTCCTGTCCGGTGGCGAGAAGCGCCGCGTGGCGCTGTGCAAGCTCCTCTTGCAGCAGCCGGACCTGCTCCTGCTCGATGAACCCACCAACCACCTCGATGCCGAGAGCGTGCAGTGGCTCGAGCAGCATCTGGAGAAGTACCCCGGCACCGTGGTGGCCATCACCCACGATCGCTACTTCCTCGACAACGTCGCCCAGTGGATCCTCGAGCTCGACCGCGGCCACGCATACCCCTATGAGGGCAACTACTCCGTCTACCTCGAGAAGAAGGCCGCGCGCCTCAAGGTCGAGGGCCAGCGCGACGCCAAGCTCAAGAAGCGCCTCACCGACGAGCTCGAGTGGGTGCGCTCCAGCGCCCGGGCGCGCCAGACCAAGAGCCGCTCGCGCCTGGAGCGCTACGAGGAGATGGCTGCCGAAGCAGAGAAGACGCGCAAGCTTGACTTCGACGAGATCCAGATCCCGCCCGGCCCGCGCCTGGGCAACGTCGTCGTCGAAGCGCATCACCTCACCAAGGCATTCGGTGATCGCGTGCTCCTCGATGACCTGTCGTTCACGCTGCCCCGCAACGGCATCGTCGGCGTCATTGGCCCCAACGGCGTCGGCAAGACGACCCTCTTCCGCATGCTCGTCGCAGCGGCCCAGGGTGGCTCCGACGACAAGGACGAGCTCCCCACATCCGGAGACATCAAGGTCGGCGAGACCGTCACCCTGTCCTACGTCGACCAGAGCCGCTCGGGCCTTGACCCGCAGAAGAACGTCTGGGAGGTCGTCTCCGATGGCCTCGACTGGATCAAGGTGGGCAACGTCGAGATGCCGTCGCGCGCCTACGTCTCCGCGTTCGGCTTCAAGGGCCCCGACCAGCAAAAGCCCGCGGGCGTGCTGTCGGGCGGCGAGCGCAACCGACTCAATCTCGCACTCACCTTGAAGATGGGCGGCAACCTGCTCCTGCTCGACGAGCCCACCAATGACCTGGATGTCGAGACGCTCGGCTCGCTGGAGAACGCGCTCCTGGAGTTCCCCGGCTGCGCGGTCATCACCTCGCACGATCGGTGGTTCCTCGATCGCATTGCCACGCACATCCTGGCCTACGAGGGCGACTCCCAGTGGTTCTGGTTCGAGGGCAACTTCGAGTCCTACGAGAAGAACAAGCTCGATCGACTCGGCGCCGAGGCGGCCCGGCCGCACCGGGCGACGTATCGCAAGCTGACCCGCGACTGATGGCGCGAGTCCGCTTCCAGGTTCCGCAGCGCTTTGCTGACCTTGACCTGCTAGGTCACGTCAACAACGTGGCCTACCTCGTCTACGTGCAGGAGATCCGTCTCAAGTTGCTGTCGCGACTGCTGGGAGACAGGCTATCCCGCATGAACCACGTCGTGGTGCGCAACGAGATCGACTACCTCCGTGAGCTGAGCCTGGGTGGCGAGCCTCTCGAGGTCGACGCGTGGGTCGAGCGCATCGGCACCTCGTCCTACACCATCGCCTGCGAGATCCTCGATCCCGTGGGTGAGGTCGCGGCCCGGTCCAAGACGGTGCTCGTGCGACTCGGCGACGACGGGACTACCGAGCCGCTGACCGACGAGGAGCGCGATCTTCTCGCCGTGGCTGCCGATGGGTCGGGCGCGTGAGCGAGCCTGTCGCACCGACGTCGCTAAGCGTGCCCGCACACGAGGGTCGACTGCTTGCCGCGCACCTCGATCGACTCGCAACGTGGGACCCCCGCACGCCCGTGCGGCTGGTCGCTCGCGCCCGTGCCCTCGGCATCTACAGTGCGCCGCCCATGGAGGTGATCGCCTTCGTGGCGCTTCCGCTGACGGAGCCGGTCGACGTCGAACTCGACACGACGACTCATGTGTCGGACCTGCGCGCGAACATCGACGAGCACGGCCACCTCGGCGTACCGGCGGTGGTCGTCGGCGACACCGCTCTCGCCGTCCTGCCGCCTTCTGACAGCTGGCAACTGCCGATAGCCGGGGTGTCCGGTGACATCCTGCCCCTGGTCGATACTGCGGTCGCGGAGTTCCGTCGCCGTGCGGCCAGTGTCGCCGACTCCTCGCCGAGCAGCCCCGAGCTCACGTGCCTGGCCCAAGAGATATGGGATCGGCCGGGCTTCGGTGGCCTTCCGCTGCGGGCCCTCCATGCCGCGCGACGCCTCGGGTTCTTGTCGGACGACGCCTCACGGGTCTCGGCCAGCACCTGCACCGGATGGAAGCGCCTGACCACCGTGCGCGGTCAGGTCTTCGTACGCACGGTGCCGCCGGTGAGTCGCCCCAGCCTCAGCGTCGTGAGGTAGTCGTCACGCCGGTCACTCGAAGCCGGTGTTGACCATCGCAAAGGCGGCTTGGGAGAGGTACTTCCACAGCTCGGCGTCGTCCTCGGGCGCAAGGTCGCGCGCATCTAGGGCCGTGCGCATGTGGTCGAGCCAGTGCTGCATGGCGTCGAAGTCGATGGCATAGGGGGAGTGACGCATGCGCAGCCGGGGGTGCCCTCGCTGGTCGGAGTACGTCGTAGGGCCGCCCCAGTACTGCTCGAGGAACATCCGCAGCCTCTCCTCGGCCGGCCCGAGGTCCT
Organism: Actinomycetota bacterium; assembly: GCA_016870515.1. Taxonomy (GTDB): domain Bacteria; phylum Actinomycetota; class Actinomycetes; order S36-B12; family S36-B12; genus Mxb001. The sequence goes on from VGBL01000008.1 coordinate 3,128, forward strand.
CCTCCGGGTACATCGGTCGCAGGACGGGGTCGGTGGCGACCCCGGCGTAGAAGTCGCTGACGAGGGCGGCGAAGAAGTCGTGACCCCCGAACCGCTCATAGGGGGTGACCTCCTCGGTGGCGTCCACGGGGCCATTCTGCCTGTCAGGCCCCCGGCCTAGGCCGGGGTCGGTAGTGCGTCGCCCACGCCGTCGATGACTGAGCGGAAGTCGACGGTCGCGTCGATCCCGCACAGCAGAGCGATGGTGCCCATGACCGCACGGTGCTCGAGCAGGTAGTCAGGCGGGAAGCGTAGGCGGCTCGCGCCCTGCAGGGCCTGCACCGGATCCTGAAACTGCTGCGACCGAGACTGCAGCCACTCCTTGCTGAAGGTGAATTCCTCGCGCGTATAGGGGCGGTCGTCAGGGTCAAGCATCTCCATGAGCTGATCGGTCGTGGTGAAGTCGCTGACGAGCCCGGCGGCGCGCCAGGCGTCGAGCACTGCGTCGTAGTCACCGCGCGTAGTCAGCATGAGCGTCTGGGCAAAGAGATGCGTGAAGAGCCCGGAGTCGTCGGCCACGCTGCCGAAGTCGAGCACTGCGAGGCGATCATCGTCGAGCAGCCGGAAGTTGCCCGGGTGCGGGTCGGCGTGGGTCGCCCCCACCAGGCGGGGCGACCACAGGCAGAAACGCGCTAGCTGGCGTCCGGCCGCATTGCGACGAGATGCATGCTCATCGGCAAGCGCGGTGAACGACGTGCCGTCGACCCATTCGGTGACCAGGATCGTCTCGGTGGCGAAGTGCACCTTGGGCACCACGATGCCCTCAGTCTTCCACGCCTTACGGAACCTCTTTTGCCACGAGGCCTCGTGGGTGTAGTTGAGTTCCTCAGCGAGTCGAGATGCGTGCTCGTCGACGAGCGCCTTGACGTCGAGGGTGGGGAGCAGTCGGCCCACGAGGGGTGCCATGGCGCGCAACTGCATCATGTCGGCCTTCACGACCTTGGGCGCGTCGGAGTACTGCACCTTGATCGCTACGGGGGTGCCGTCTCTCCAGGTGCCGCGATGCACCTGGCCCAGGCTGGCGGCCGCGATCGCCTGTGGGTCGATGTCGACGCCCTTGGGGAGTTGCTTGAGTTGCTTCTCGATCGTCTTCAGGGGCTGCGGCTTGGCGTCCTCGTAGAGGCGGGTGAGGGCCGTCAACTGGGCAGCCTGATCGGGTGGCAGCGCCGCAGAGAACACCGCGAGTGCCTGGCCGAACTTCAGGGCCGGGCCGCGGGCCTTGGCGAGTGCGGTCGTCAGCGTCTGGACCGATGCCGCCGTGGCCTTGGCATAGACCGCATCGCGATCAGCGCCTAGGGCGGCGGCCGTAGCGGCGCCGGCCAGCCGTGCACCGGTCGTGACCGGCACGGTGGCGAGCGAGGCCGCTCTCGAGATGAGTCCCATGACGTCCTTTCTACGCTGCCGGCGTCTGAGACGGTACGGCGGGATGCTGCTCTCCCTCTCGCACGAGGTGACCGGCCATGCCGGGGAAGACGAAGCGATGGAACGGCGCTACTGACCACCAGTAGGCATGACCGGAGAGCCCTCGGGGGAAGAAGGCGGCACGCTGGGTGAGGCGTGAGCCGCCGCCGTCGAGTGGCTCGATCGAGAACTCCAGCCAGGCCAGACCCGGCATCTTCATCTCGGCGCGCAGGCGCAGCAGGCGCGGTGGGATGCGCTCTTCGACGCGCCAGAAGTCCATGGCATCGCCGACGACGAGGTGGTCGGGGTCGCGACGGCCGCGGCGAAGCCCTACGCCGCCGACAAGGCGGTCAAGGAATCCGCGCACCTGCCACAGGAAGGTCGCGGAGTAGTAGCCGTGCTCGCCGCCGATGCCCTCGACCGCGTGCCAGAGGGCCTCGGGGCTCGCGGTGGAGTCAACGACGCGCACGTCGGTGTAGAGGGACCCGCCCGACCATTCGGGATCGGAGGGGAGGGGATCGCTCGGGGCACCGGGCGTAGAGGCGTCCGACCACCGTGTGGTCACTTCGGCATCGCGGATGCGCGTGAGGGCAAGGCCGACCGCGTTGTCGAAGGGGAGCAGGCCCTCGGGAGGGTCGGGGATGTAGGTCGCGATGTCGTGCTCGCCGCACACCGCGGGGTGCCTGAGTGACTCGACGAGTGGCCGGGCGAGGCGGCGGGGCACGGGGGTGACCAGGCCCACCCAGTGACTCGAGAGCCCGGGCGAAAGCAGGTTGATGGGCAGAATCAGGCGCTTCGGCAGGCCAGCGACGGCGGCGTAGCGCTGCATCATCTGCTGGTAGGTCATCACCTCGGGTCCACCGATGTCGAAGGCGCGATTGACATCGGGCGGGAGGTCTGCGGCCTTGACGAGGTAGCGCAGCACGTCGCGAACCGCGATGGGCTGTGTCTTCTGGCGCACCCACCGCGGGGTGATCATCGCGGGGAGGCGCTCGGTCAGGTAGCGCAGCATTTCGAAGGAGGCCGAACCCGAGCCGATGACGACGGCGGCGCGCAGTTCGCACGTAGGAACGCCCGAGGACCGCAGGATGTCGCCGACCTGCGAGCGGGAGCGCATATGGCGGCTCATCTTGGCGGCCGATGTCTCGGGCGCGAGGCCGCCGAGGTAGACGATTCGCCCGACAAGCTGGGTGCGCGCAGCCTCGGCGAAGACGCGCGCCATGTGGGCCTCTTCGGACTCGAGGGCGGATCCCTGCTGGAGCGAGTGCAAGAGGTAATAGGCGACGTCGACGCCCTCGAGAGCGGAGGTGATCGCAGCGTGGTCTCCGGCGTCGCCGACCGCGACCTCCACCTGGTGGGCCCAGGGCAGGTCACGCACCCGGTCGGGATGGCGTACGAGGACGCGCACTCGGAAGCCCGCCTCGAGCAGGCGAGGGACGAGTCGACCGCCGACGTATCCCGTTGCGCCGGTCACCAGGCAGAGGCGGCTCACGCACCTATCCTGGCCCCGATCAGGCGATCTCGCAGACCGAGTGCCTAGGGAGTCAGGCTGGTCCAGCGAGCGGCAAAGGCCAGCACATCGGCCGACTCCTCAATGGAACGGTTGAGTGAACGTGCCCCGTGACCGACATCACCCTCTCCGCGGAAGACGACCGGGCGATCGGAGGTCGTGGCATGCTGCACGGCCGCGCACATCTTGCGTGCGTGCATCGGGTCGGTGCGGGTGTCGTTGTCGAAGGTCACGAACATCGTGGCGGGGTACGCCACGCGCTCTTCGACGCGGTGATAGGGGGAGTAGCCGAGGAGCCAGTCGAGCTGCTCGGGAATCTCCGGGTCGCCGTACTCGACAGTCCACGTCGGGCCGAGCTCGGAGGTGGTGTAGCGAACCATGTCGAGCAGGGGCGCCACGCAGATCACCGCCTGGAAGAGGTCGGGGCGCTGCGTCATCGCGGCACCGACCAGCAGGCCGCCGTTGGATCCGCCGTTGATGGCGAGCTGCTGGCGCGTCGTCCAACCGTTGTCGATGAGGAACTCCGCAGCCGCATGGAAGTCATCGAAGACGTTTTGCTTGTTGCCGAGCATCCCGGCACGATGCCACCCCTCGCCCTCCTCGCCACCACCGCGCAGATTGGCAACGGCCCACACGCCACCGGCCTCTACCCAGCTGAGGATCGTGGCCGAGTAGCCGGGGGAGAGTGGAATGCCGAACCCGCCGTAGCCGTAGAGGATCGTGGGCCGCGGCTGGTCGGGCTCCTCGGTCGGCGACAGGATGAACATCCGGACCTCGGTGCCGTCGGCCGAGCTGTAGGTGACCTGCCGTGAGTGCACGCGCGGCACCTCCACCGTGCCGGGTGGCGCTTCCCAGAGTTCGATGGCACGGCTGCGGCCATCGAAGGAATAGATGGTCGGCACCGTGGTGTGGTCGGTGTAGACGAGCCAGACGACGGGGCCGCCATCGGGCTGCTCGACAGGTCCGCCGATGGTGCCTGCTCCGGGAAGCGTGATGCGCTCGAGTAGCTCGCCGGTCTCCAAGTCGTGCAGGGTCATCTCGCTGACGACGTGACGCGTCCACACGCTGACCAGGAGTGGGCGGATCAGTTCGGGTCCGTCGAGGATGGCGTAGCCGTCGAGCACGGCCTCGGCTTCCTCGGGTAGGAGGTCGCGCCAGGGCTCGTCCCACAGCTGCTCCGGCGCGCTGACGCAGAGGCGGCCGCGTGGGGCGTCTCGATCGGTGGAGATGTAGAAAAGCCCATTGCGTCCGACGTGGATCGCAGTCTGCGCGTCGACATCGCCCTGCACGAGTTGGAACGCCGGGGCCGCAGGCAGCGATGCCCGCAGGTCAGCGATCCACAGGTTGTTGCGCGGCTCGGTGCCCTCGGAGGCCGAGACCTGGAGCCAGCGACCGTCGTGACTGACCTCGATGCCGTAGTAATTCGTCATCGTCATGCCGGCGCCGAAGACGAGCACATCGTCGTCGGTGGGTGCGCCGACGGTGTGGAGATAGACGCGCCGATGGAATTGCTGCTCCGACTCGGGAAGGAGTTCGGGAGCAAGTCGGCGCACGTAGTAGAAGCGCTCGCCGCCGGGCAGCCATGCGATCGGTGAGTAGCGGCAGCGGTCGATGCCGTCTTCAAGCATCGCGCCGGTGGCCGTGTCCATCACGACGAGGATCGACTCCTCGTTGCCGCCGATGGAGTACTGCAGTGCCAGACGATCGCCCTCCTTGCTGGGCTGCCAGGCGTCGAGAGTGGTCAGGCCGCTCGGATCCTTCTCGATGGGATCAAAGAGCACGCGCGGCTCACCATCGCCCTCGCGCACATAGAGGACTGGGAACTGCTGGCCGGGCTCTCGGCGAGTGAAGAAGGTCCATCGTCCGCGCGTGTAGGGAGGCGAGACCGAGCCGGAGCCCATGAGTTGCTCGACCCGCTCCGCGAATCGGTCGCGATAGGCCCATCCTGACCGCTCTGCGTCCATGAGGGCGTCCTGCGCGGCTCGCCACTGTGTGGTGCGCGCATCCTGGGCATCCTCGAGCCAGCGGTAGGGGTCGGGCACGCATCGACCGTGCAGGTCGTCGACCAGGTCGAGGCGGTCAGCGGCGGGGTAGACGGGCATTCGCCAACCCTAGGGCCTCGGACCCTGGGCTTTGGCGGTTGAGGTAGTCCACCAGGGCCCTAGGGTGTTCGCATGTCAGCCCTCCACGACCTCACCGCCCTCGAGCAGGCCGATGCGATTCGCACGCGCACCCTGTCGCCGGTAGAGCTCGCCGAGCACTACCTGGCGCGCACCGAGGCCCTCAACGACGAGGTCGGTGCTTTCATCACGATCACCCCTGAATTGGCCCTCGAGCATGCACGCGCGGCCGAGCAGGCGGTCGTGGATTCAGCAGATCCCGGTGAGCTTCCCGTGCTACACGGCGTGGTGATTCCGGTCAAGGACCTGCAGTTCCTCGGTGGCGTGCGCTGCACCATGGGCTCGGCGACCTACAACATCACGCCCTTTGGCGACGACCATGTGGTCACGCGACTGAAGCAGGGCAATGTGGTGATGACCGGCAAGACCAATACTCCTGAGTTCGGGCTGCCCTGCTACACCGAACCGTCCGTAGCCCTGCCCGCGCGTACGCCCTGGGATCTCTCGTGCTCGGCGGGGGGATCCAGCGGCGGTGCGGCCGCGGCGGTCGCCGCCGGCCTGGCCCCTGCCGCGCACGGATCCGATGGCGGTGGGTCCGTGCGCATCCCGGCCAGCGTGTGCGGCCTGGTCGGCATCAAGACGTCGCGCGGACGCACCTCGATGGGTCCGTTGCGCGATCCTGTGGGTGAGTTCCCCGTCAACGGCCCGCTCGCGCGCACGGTGCGTGATGCCGCAGCCCTGCTCGACGTGATGGCCGGTGCCTTCACCGACGATCCCTATCCCGCCCCACCGCTCCTCCCCGGCGAAACCTTCCTCAAGGCGGCTGGTCGCGAGCCCGGCGTGCTGCGAATCGGCCGTTTCCGCACGCCATTGATCGCAGATGCCGAAGTGCATCAGGACTGCATCGACGCCTACGACTCCGCGAGCATGCTGCTCGAAGAACTCGGTCACGTTGTCGAGGACTTCACGCCCGTCTTCCCCGACACCATGGTCGGCACCTTCGAAACCATCTGGTCGGTCCTGGCACTGCTGACACCCGTCGATCCAGCGCGTGAAGACGACCTCATGCCGCTGACCCGCTACCTCCGCGAACGCGGAGCGGGCGTCAGCGGGCTCGAACTCGCCGGCGCCGTATCGTTCGCGCGCATCATCTCCCGGAGTGCGATCGCCGCCTCAGCCGCTTACGACGTGCTGCTCACTCCCACGCTCGCCATGCCCCCCGTGCCCGTGGGCTACTTCACCGATGGAGGGGACCCGGCGACCGACTTCGCTCGGCAGAAGGCCTTCACCCCGTTCACGGCACTGTTCAACGTGACAGGCCAGCCGGCCATCTCCCTTCCCCTGCACTGGACCTCCGAAGGACTGCCGATCGGCGTTCAACTCATCGGCCGCCCCTACGACGAGCCGACGCTGATCTCGCTCGCCGCTCAAGTTGAGCAGGCCAAGCCGTGGCTGGGGCGGCATCCGGAGATCTGGTGAGCTCCGTGCTCGTCGAACTCGCCCGTGCGTATGGCGTATCCGTCGACTACCGGGATCAGTCCGGCGCCCATGTCGAGGTCGACCCTGAGGTAGTGCGCGATGTCCTTGTCGCCCTCGGGGCCGACACGTCCACCGATGCGGCGATCCAGCGCAGTCTCGCCGAACGCCGTCTTGCTCCGTGGCGGTGCACCCTGCCACCGACCCTGGTCGTCACCGGAGGCCGTTACGCCCAGGTGCCAGTTCACGTGCCGCACGGGAGCGCCGTGCGGGTGTGGATCGAGCTTGAGGACGGCGGGATAGTCGAGCCCGCCCAGAGCAACCGTTGGGTGGATCCCCAGGAAGTCGATGGTCGATTGGTGGGTGAAGCCACCTTCGTGCTGCCTGCCGATCTTCCGCTGGGATGGCACGCGCTCAAGGCCCTTTCGGATGACGGACTTGCCGAGTGCGTGCTGGTGGTCACGCCCGAGCGGCTGCAGCCAACGGCCCTCGCCGCGGGTGCGCGGCTTTGGGGCTTCATGACCCAGATCTACTCGGTGCGCTCGAGACGCTCGTGGGGAATCGGCGACCTGATGGATCTGGCCGACCTGGCGTCGTGGAGTGGCCAGGTGCTCGGCGCCCATTTCACTCTCGTCAATCCGCTGCACTCGGCAAATCTCCATTCGCCGATGGTGCCCTCGCCCTACCTACCGACCACTCGACGCTTCCCCAATCCCATCTACCTGCGTATCGAGGCGATACCCGAATACGCATACCTGTCGGCCAAGGACCGCAAGGCCGTGCGCCGATTGGGTAAGCCGCTGCGCCGCAGGTCGGCAGCCCTGCTCGATCGAGACGCCACATGGCGGGCAAAGTCGGACGCCCTCGACATCATCCGAAGCGTCGGCCTGACCCCAGGTCGCCAGGCGCAGTACGACGCCTTCGTGCTGCGAGAGGGCGATGGGCTTGTCGACTTTGCGACGTGGTGCGCCATGGCAGACCAGATGGGCATCTGCTGGCGGGATTGGCCCGAGCACCTGCGCGATCCACGCTCACCCGAAGTCTTGCAGTGGCGACTCGATCACGCCGATGCTATCGAGCGGTCCCTTTGGATGCAGTGGCTCGTCGACGAGCAACTGGAGGCAACGCAACGTGCGAGCCTCGATGTCGGGATGAGTGCGGGCATCATTCACGACCTCGCCGTCGGTGTTACGTCAGACGGTGCCGATGCATGGCGACTTCAAGACATCATGGCGTCAGGGGTGTCGGTAGGTGCACCGCCTGACATGTACAACCAACTCGGACAGGACTGGGCTCAGCCACCCTGGGACCCGACGGCACTGGCAAACGTGGGCTATCGGCCGTACGCCGAGATGCTGCGCACCGTGCTTCGACATGCAGGTGGCATACGCATCGATCACGTGCTGGGGCTGTTTCGACAGTGGTGGATTCCCTCCGGAAGGCCCGCCGGCCAGGGCACCTTCGTCTACCTGGACCACGAGGCGCTGGTTGGGATCTTGGCTCTGGAGGCGCATCGCGCCGGAGCGCTCGTCATCGGCGAAGACCTCGGCACCGTGGAGCCCTGGGTGCAAGAAGCACTCTTCCAGCGAGGCATTCTGGGCACCTCCATCCTGTGGTTCGAGCGCGGGGACGATGGGCAGATCCGGGCACCGGAGCAGTGGCGCAGCGACGTACTCGCCAGCGTCGCGGTCCACGATCTCCCACCTACCGCTGGCTATCTGCGCGGAGAGCACGTGCGGATTCGTGACGAGCTCGGCCTGCTGACCCAGCCCGTAGAGCGCGAGCGTGAGAACAACGAGCGAGAGACCCGCGAGTGGATTGATCTGGCTCGCGAGCGCGGTTGGCTCGAAGACGACGCGGATGAGGCCGCCACGATCGTTGCACTTCATCGCGTCGTCGGTGCCTCGCCAGCTCGACTGGTGGGCGTATCGCTACCCGATCTAGTGGGAGATGTTCGGGCACAGAACCAGCCGGGTACCGACCAGGAATACCCCAACTGGCGAGTGCCGCTCTGCGACGGAGCGGGCCGAGCCGTCTTCCTCGATGACCTGCCGTCCAGGGCACTGGCCGCTCCCCTCCTGCGAGCCATCGGCCGCACGCCCTAGGCTTGCGATATGTCTTTCCTCGCCGTCGATCCGATGTGGCAGGCGCCGCCGACCTACACCCCCCTCGAGGCGATCGGCCTCTTCGTCGGGATTCCCCTGGTGATCGTCCTCGTGATCTGCCTCTCCGCCTACGCGCCCGGATGGATCCGTGGCCGCGACGGCGAGCAGTCAGGTGGCTCCGGCGGCGGCCCGGTGTGGGCGACGAGCCCGGCCGGCTCCATGTCGGCACCGTCCGGTCCCGGAATGATCACGCCGTCGGGCCCGACGGATCACACCGAGCGCGGAGGCGCAAGTGGCCGGTGGTGACCTGACCCCCGCACAGCTCGCCGAGCTTCACCGCCTGCTGCTGCATGCCCAGGAGCAGTCGGGGCTGACCTTCAGCGTCTACCTGGGCGCGTGGAGCGGCGGCCGCGAGGGCGCTGAGGAACTCCTGGCGCGACTGCCCGACCCCGACCGCAGCGTGCTCGTCGCGGTCGACCCCGAGGGGCGCTCGCTCGAGATCGTCACCGGGCGCCTGGCGCGCATCCCCCTCGACGACCACGCGTGCGGCCTCGCGGTCCTGTCGATGACCAGCTCGTTCGTCGCCGACGACCTCATGGGCGGCCTGCGCGACGGACTCGGCGTACTCGCCGATCATGGGCGACGCATGCGCGTCTTCCACGTAGATCAGGTCTAGGCCGAGTCGGCCGCCCGCGCTCGAAGAGAGCGCTGCACTCCGTCACGGCCCTCCACGACCAGGCGCCGAAGTGCCGCATTGAGATCGTCGCGCCGGAGGAACTCGTCGGTCTGCCGCAGCGTCTCGGCATCTATGATGAGAGACGGATACATGCCCATGGCGAGCGCCTGGCCCATCTCCATCGTCTGCGCAGCCCAGCTGCCGACGATCTGCTCGAAGTAGCGCTCGCGGAAGGGGGTGAGGATGTCGACCTGGTCGGGCTGGACGAATCCCATGATGGTCGCCTCGAGCACGGCATTGGGCAGGTCGGTGCTCTCCATGGCCTCCGCCCAGGCGAGTTGCTTCGCCTCGGGTGAGGGTCGCGCCGCACGTGCCAGCGCTGCCTGGCGGCGACCGGTAGCCGTGTCGTCGCGTACCACCTCGCCCTGGATCATGTCGAGCTCAGCGCGGCCGGTGGCGGCGAGTCGCTGCAGCAGGAACCAGCGAAGGTCGGCGTCGACCGCCAGGCCGGGCAGCACGGTCGAGCCGTTGAGCAATCCGGCCACGGTGTCGAGGTGAGGAGGGGATGTTGCACACGAGGTGAACGCGCGAACGAAGGCGAGTTGCCGGTCCGAGCCCGCGTCGGCAGCCCGCATGAGTTGATCGAGAGTGTCGGCGAGCCTTTGCAGGTAGGCGGGCCGATTGTCGGGGTCGGCGAAGAGATCGATGGCGGACTTCACCTGCCTGAGCGTCTGCTGCACGACGCTGATGTCGGTCTCATGGGGGAGCCCTGAGATGACGAGGTCGACGTATTCCCCGGTCGGGACCTCGGCGTCTCGCACCATGTCCCAGGCGGCGCCCCAGACCAGCGAGCGTGGCATCGACGACGGGAAGCCCCCGAGGTGGGAGACGGCCGTGCGCCACGAGCGATCGTCGAGCCGCACCTTGGTGAAGGTCAGGTCGTCATCGTTGAGCAGCAGGAGGTCCGGCTGCTTCGCGCCGGTCAACCGGGGCACCTCGGTGCGAGCGTCCACGATGTCGAGCTCGATGCGGTCGCGGCGTACGAGCCCGTCGGGCGTGAGGTCGTACAGGCCGAGGGCCATCCGGTGTGAGCGCAGGGTAGGAGCGACCCCCTCGGGCAGGCGTGGCGGCTCCTGGAGGATCGCGACGCTGGCATAGGTGCCGTCGTCGTTGACGGTGATGTCGGGGCGCATGAGGTTCACTCCGGAGGTCTGCAGCCACTCAGCCGTCCAGTCGGACAGATCCCGGCCCGAGGCGGCCTCGAGTTCGCTCAGCAGGTCATTGAGTTCGGTGTTTCCCCAGGCGTGCTTGGTGAAGTAGGCGTTGATGCCGCGATTGAAGTTCTCCTCGCCCACCCAGGCCACGAGTTGTCGCAGTGCGGACGCGCCCTTGGCGTAGGTGATGCCATCGAAGTTGACCCGCACGGCATCGAGATCGACCATGTCGGCCGCGATGGGGTGCGTGGAGGGCAGCTGATCCTGCCGGTAGGCCCAGGCCTTGCGCAGGTTGCCGAAGGTCGTCCACGCGTCGTGGTAGCGAGTGGCGTTGACGTTGGCATGATGCGCCGCCCACTCGGCAAACGACTCGTTGAGCCACAGGTCATCCCACCACTTCATCGTGACGAGATCCCCGAACCACATGTGTGCCATCTCATGCAGGATCGTGTTGGCACGCTGTTCGTAGGCGGTATCTGTCACGCGCGACCGGAAGACCATGTCTTCGAGAAACGTCACGCACGCGGCGTTCTCCATGGCCCCGGCGTTGAACTCGGGCACGAAGAGCTGGTCGTACTTGCCGAAGGGATAGGGAATGCCGAATTCATCCTCGAAGAAGGCAAAGCCCTGCTTCGTCAGCAGGAAGATGTCGTCGGGGTCCAGGAATTCGCCGAGGGATGCACGACAGAAGATGCCGAGCGGGTAGGTGCCGAACTTCCCCGTGTAGGAGTCGCGGACCACGAGATAGGGACCGGCCACGAGGGCCGTGATGTAGGTGGAGATGGGCTTGGTCGGCGGGAAGTCCCAGCGCGCCGTGCCGTCGCCGAGCGAGACGGGGTCGGGCGTAGGCGCATTGCTGACGACCTGCCAGTGATCGGGTGCCGTCACGTGGAGGGTGAATGGTGCCTTGAGGTCGGGCTGCTCGAAGCACGCATACATCCGGCGGGCGTCGGCTGACTCGAACTGCGTGTAGAGGTAGACCTCGTCGTCGACCGGATCCACGAAGCGGTGGAGTCCTTCGCCGGTGCGCATGTAGGCGCAGCGCGCGTGGACGATGAGGACGTTGGCCACATCGAGGTTGTCGAGTTGGATGCGTGCCCCGTTGAAGACCTCCTTAGGATCCAGCACGCGGCCGTTGAGGTTGACCGAGGTCACCTCCGGCGCGACCAGGTCGATCCAGGTGCTGCCACCGGGGGCGCGGCAGCTGAAGGCAACCGTGGTGATGCACCCGAAGGTGTCGGGGCCGGTGGTCAGGTCGAGGGCAACGTCGTAGCCGCCGACGGTCACCACCTGCGAGCGCTGGGCGGCTTCGGCGCGGGTCATGTTGAGGTCTGCGGGCACGGCGTTATCCTGGCATGGCCTCTTACGGATCCCCTGGGTACGGTCGATCCATGAGCGAACGCACACCCGTGGATTTCTGGTTCGATCCGATCTGCCCCTGGGCCTGGATCACCTCTCGCTGGATGCTGGAGGTGGAGAAGGTGCGCCCGGTGCAGGTGCGCTGGCACGTGATGAGCCTGGCGGTGCTCAACGAGGGACGCGAAGTGCCTGCCGAATACGCCGATCTGATGCTCACCGCGTGGGGTCCGGTGCGCACGATCATTGCCGCTCAGCGCGACTACGGCGATGACATGGTGGGCCACCTCTACACCGATATCGGCACGCGCATCCATGTGCAGGGGGAGGACTACGTCGCGGCCGTGCAGCACGCCCTTCGCGGCCTAGCGCTTCCCGACGCACTACTTGATGCCGCGACCTCCGAGGAGTTCGACGCCAAATTGCGTGCGAGTCATGCGGAGGGCATCGGCCTCGTCGGTGAGGACGTCGGTACGCCGGTCATTGCCGTGCCGGGATCCGATGGTGAGCGCGTGGCGTTCTTCGGCCCGGTGATCACGCCCGCTCCCAAGGGGGAGGCAGCGGGCCGGCTGTGGGACGGCGTAATCCTCGTGGCCAGCACGCCGGGCTTCTTCGAGCTCAAGCGCACCCGCACCGCCGACCCGGACTTCGTCTAGCCCCTGAGAAAAAGCACGAAAAGGGGGCGAGGCGGTCATCCGCCCCGCCCCCTTTTCGTGTCTGACTAGCGGTGCAGGTCGAAGCGATCGAGCTCCATGACCTTGCTCCATGCCATGGCAAAGTCGCGCACGAACTTCTCCTTGGCATCGGCGCTGCCGTAGACCTCGGACAGGGCCCGCAGCTCGGAGTTGGAGCCGAAGACCAGGTCGACGCGGCTGGCCGTCCACTTCGGACCGCCCGTCGCGCGGTCGCGGCCCTCGAAGGTCTCCTCCGTGTCGGAGATCGGGGCCCACACCGTGTCGATGTCGAGCACGTTGACGAAGAAGTCGTTGGTCAGCACACCCGGTGTCTTGGTGAAGACGCCGAGGTCGGACCCGTCGAAGTTGGCGCCGAGGACCCGCATGCCACCGACGAGCACGGTCATCTCCGGGGGAGTGAGCGTGAGTAGGCAGGCCTTGTCGACGACCAGTTTCTCGGCCGGGCGCACGTTGCCCTTGCCGAGGTAGTTGCGGAAGCCATCGGCCGACGGCTCGAGGACCGCGAAGGACTCGATGTCGGTCTGCGCCTGCGTCGCGTCGCCGCGACCGGGGGTGAATCGCACATCGACGGAGACGCCGGCGTCCTTGGCCGCCTTCTCGACAGCCGCGGTGCCGGCCAGCACGATCAGGTCGGCCAGTGAAACCTGCGCACCACCCTTGGCGTTGAATGACTGCTGGATGCCCTCGAGCACGCCGAGCGCCTTGGCGAGCTCAGCGGGGTTGTTGGCCGCCCAGTCGTTTTGCGGAGCCAGGCGCACGCGAGCGCCGTTGGCGCCGCCGCGCTTGTCGGTGCCGCGGAACGTCGAGGCCGACGCCCACGCGGTCGCGACGAGTTCGCCCACCGTGAGCCCCGAACTCAGCACCGACCCCTTGAGTGCGGCGATGTCGGCGGCGCCGATCGCCGGCGTGGGAACTGCCTGCACGGGGTCCTGCCAGATGAGGGTCTCCATGGGAACCTCGGGTCCGAGGAGGCGGATCTTCGGCCCCATGTCGCGGTGCGTGAGTTTGAACCAGGCGCGCGCGAACGCATCGGCGAACTCCTGCGGGTTGTCCTTGAAGCGACGCGAGATTGGCTCGTAGATCGGGTCCATGCGCAGCGCGAGGTCGGTGGTGAGCATGACCGGCGCGTGCTTCTTCGACGGATCCTGCGGATCCGGCACGGTGCCGGCAGCGGCACCACCGGCGGGGATCCACTGCTTGGCGCCGGCGGGGCTCGTCGTGAGCTCCCACTCGTGGGCGAAGAGCGTCTCGAAGTAACCGTTATCCCAGAGGGTAGGCGTGGAGTTCCAGGCGCCCTCAAGGCCCGAGGTGATGGTGTCGTCGCCATTGCCAGTGCCGAAGGAGTTCTTCCAGCCCAGGCCCATCTGCTGAAGGGGGGCGGCCTCGGGGTCGGGGCCGACGTACTTGGCGGCCTCAGCTGCACCGTGGGTCTTGCCGAAGGTGTGCCCGCCGGCGATGAGCGCCACGGTCTCCGCATCATTCATGGCCATGCGGCCGAACGTCTCGCGGATGTCGCGAGCCGACGCGAGCGGGTCGGGTACGCCGTTGGGGCCCTGGGGGTTGACGTAGATGAGGCCCATCTGCACAGCGGCGAGCGGGTTCTCGAGTTCGCGATCGCCGCGGTAGCGCTCGTCGGCCAACCACTCCTGCTCCGAGCCCCAGTAGGTCTCGTCGGGCTCCCACACATCAGCGCGTCCGCCGCCGAAGCCGAAGGTCGTGAAGCCCATCGTCTCGAGGGCGACGTTGCCCGTCAGGATCATGAGGTCGGCCCACGAGATCTGCTCGCCGTACTTGGCCTTGATCGGCCAGAGCAGGCGGCGAGCCTTGTCGAGATTGCCATTGTCGGGCCAGCTGTTTTGCGGAGCGAAGCGCTGCAGGCCCGAGCCGCCACCCCCGCGGCCGTCAGTGGTGCGGTAAGTGCCGGCGCTGTGCCAGGCCAGGCGGATGAAGAAGGGGCCGTAGTTGCCATAGTCAGCGGGCCACCACGCCTGCGAGTCGGTCATGAGGGCCTTGAGGTCGGTCTTCAACGCAGCGAAGTCGAGACTCTCGAACGCCGTCGCGTAGTCGAACCCGGAGCCCATGGGATCGGATGCGGGCAGGTTCTGCCGCAGGACCGACAGGTCGAGGCGGTTGGGCCACCAGTCGCGGTTGTAGGTGCCTTCGGCCGTATCGCGGCTGAAGGGGCATGCGCTCTCGTCGGACATGTTCCTTATCTCCTCTTATTGCGGCGTGTGGTTTAGATCGCTAGCTCTTCAGTGGCGCCGGTGTAGCGGTGGTGCGTGTAGCGCAGGTTGTGCAGTGCCCCCAGTAGGTGACCTCGGCCTCGTCAATAGCGAAGCCCTTGTCGTCGGCAGCCGTGAGGCACGGGGCGTAGCCCACGGCACAATCCACGTCAATGACGTCGCCGCAGTCGCGGCAGACCAAGTGGTGATGGTTGTCTCCCACGCGCGTCTCGAATCGGGCGGGGGAGCCGGCGGGCTGGAAGCGCCGCACGATGCCGGCCTCCACGAGGGTGTTGAGTGCGTCGTAGACCGACTGGCGTGAGATAGCCCCGATAGCCAGTCGCGCGGCATCCGCGAGGGCATCGGCCGTCGCGTGAGGCTCGAGTTGGGCCGCCCGCAGGACCGCCAGGCGCTGGGCGGTCACCTGGACGCCGTGGGCCCGGAGGAGGTCGGAAGGAGCGTGCACGGCTCGAACCTAGTGGGGGATCTGGACCCCGTCAAAAGCTGGCCTCGGTCAGGAACCGTCCCTGCGGAAGGCATGCTCCCTGGTCACGGTGGCCACCCTCAGGTCGTAGGAGTCGTACCACCGCTCCCGGCCGAGCCGCTGGGCCAGGAGGTGCTCGGCCACCTGCCGCCAGGCAAGCGAGGCGGCCTCGTCGACCCAGTAGGAGATGGTGATGCCCCGGTCGCCATCCGACACGGAATCCACTCCGATGAACCCCGGCTGTTGGCGCGCCAGCTCGTCCATCCGCCCGGCCATCTCCGCATAGCCATCGAGGTCAGCGGACCGCTGGGTCGTGAAGATGACGGCGATATAGGTCATGCGCAGATCCTCATCGGCCGGCCGACAGCGTCGCGTGGCACCTCTCCGTGCGGAAGCGCAAGGGCATCGCCGCTCGCGATGCGCGCGGCCGACCACGCGCACGCGATGGCGTCCAGTCCATCGTCGCCATACGTCGGATCGGCCAGGTCCGGTAGCCATCGACGAAGGAGATCGAGCCGCGCCTCGCGCCCCGCGGGTGTCTTCTTCCGCTCGTCGATGGGCTGGCCATTCATCAGGGCGAAGGCAATCTCGGGGTGGCATTCGACGATGCGGGGGTCGTCCGCGAGCGTATCGACCTCCGCGATCGCGCGCAGGAGGTTCCACGTCTGCCTCGACAGTGACCGGCCGGACGCCGACAGGGCTGCCTCGCAGGCGGCCGCGTAGTCGTCCGGGTGGGCCAGGGCTGTGCGGGGCGGCGCGGGGAAGACGCGGGAGCCGTGTGGCCGCAGGAGTTTGCGCGCCGCCACATCGCAGGCGCGCGGGGCGTGGTCGGGCAGGCCGATGGGCATGTCGATCGCGATGACGGCCAGGTCGTCGGTCAGGGCCGGCGCTAGCGGGGCGACGAACTCCACCGACTCCAGTCGCGGCACAGTCGTGGTGTTGACGACGGCGATCACCCAACCGCCACGGCGACCATCCACTCCTGCCACTGCGGCCATGCGCGAAGCCTGGCACACTCCCGCGCATGCCCGAAGGCCACGTCGTCCATCGCCAGGCCCGGCGCATCAACCGCGCATTCAAGGGCCAGGCGCTCGACGTCCAGAGTCCGCAGGGCCGCTTCGACTCCGGCGCCGCGCTCCTCGACGGCACGACACTGCGAGGCGCTGACGCCCTCGGCAAGCACCTGCTCGTCGACTTCGACGATGAGCGCACGCTCCACGTGCACCTCGGGCTCTACGGCAAATGGACCTTCGGCACGGGTGACGCGCCCGAGCCACGCGGTCAGGTGCGGCTGCGCATCCAGGGCGGCGACGCGTACGCCGACCTGCGCGGTCCCACGGCCTGCGAGGTCCTGGACCCCGACCAGGTCCGCGCCCTGACCGATCGCATCGGCCCCGATCCGATCCGCAAGGACGCCGACCCCGAGCGCGCCTGGACCCGCGTGTCCCGCAGTCGCGCTCCCATCGGTGGCCTGCTCATGGACCAGTCGGCATTCGCTGGTGTGGGCAATATCTATCGGGCCGAGGTGCTCTACCGAGCGGGGATCGACCCCTACCGCCCAGGACAAGAGGTGAGCCGCGCCGAGTTCGACGGCATGTGGGGTGACCTGGTCGTCTTGATGGGTGACGGCGTACGTCGGGGCCGAATCGACACGGTCCGGCCGGAGGACTCGCCGCGCGCGACAGGTCGTACTGCCAGGCGTGACCGCCACGGGGGAGAGGTCTACGTCTACCGACGCGAGGGGCGGCCGTGCCTGGTCTGCGGCGACGAGGTGGCCTGGGCCGACATGGCTGGCCGCAACCTCTACTGGTGCCCCACCTGCCAGCCGTCGTAGGGGTCGCTCCATCGCGCCGAGAGTGCACCTTCGCGCGCGAAATCGGGCCCATTCATGCGCGTAAGCGCACATTCGACCAGGGGGCCGCGGTCTGGGCGGCCGGTGGTGGGGGCGCGGTGTAGTCGGCCCGTGATGGCGACGCAGACTAGGTGGCTGTGGTGAGCTGCGGCCTCCGGACGCCGGGATGGCCGGGGGGCAGCGTCTTCTTGATCACCCACCACGATGCGGCGATGGTGAGCGCGACCAGCCCGTAGAAGAGGAAGGGGGTCGCGCCGAGCCACGCGAGTTGACCGGCCTGGATCAGCGGAATCTGGATGGCCGCGCGCACCAGGCTGAGGATCGCCCACAGCCACGTGACGCGCGAATACGCCTTGAAAAGGTCGGGGTCTTGTCGCCAGCGCATGCCCGTGCCCATGATCGGGCCGATGATCACGCCCATGAGAGGCCGCCGGATGAGGATCGATCCCGCGAAGGCGAGTGCGCTGAGGACGTTGGCGAGCACGCGGATCTGGAAGAAGCCGAGCGGATCGTCCTGGTAGGCAGCGAAGAGCGCGGCGATGGCGACACCCAGCAGGCCGGAGAGCACGCGGACCGGCTTCTCCCGTCGAGCGACCTTGATCGCCGCCAGGATGATGGCGGCGCCGAGGGCGACGCCGACGGCCACGGACAGGTTGTTGCCCGAGGCGAAGTAGGCCAGGACGAACAGGACCGTGGGTGCCATCGACTCGATCGCGCCCCAGGGTCCGCCCAAGAGGACGTTGAGGGGGTGAAGCTCGTCGGAGTTCCGATGCACCGCACTAGGGTAGTCAGGTCCGATCCGACCGTGTTTGCGGTCGCACGTTGGCTCGCTGCGGCGCGACTCGCGCGTGCTCCACGATCCAGACCTGCTGTGCCGCCACACTGAAGCTCGTGAGTGGTCGCCACGCCGGGGCCCCGGCGTCCCCTCGCCCGCCGGGCTACCTGCGTTGGAGTGCGAGGACCGCGGGATTGCTTGTCGCCGCCCTGGCCTGCTTAACCGGTGGGCTCGTGTTCGGCATGGGCTCGCCCGTGCCGTTGGGTGATCGGGCCACGGCCTCCATCGTGACGCCGACCCCCCAGCACGATCCGGCCCCCGCCGGCCAGTGGTCTGCGACATCTCCCGCTCCCTCGACGGTCGTCGTACCGGTGAGCGACACGGCCGTGGTCGCCGACACCGCGCCGATGCGCAGCATCTCGATCCTCGGCGTCGGAGACATCCTGACGCACAAGGAGATCATCGCCCAGGCGATTGAAGACGCAGCCGGCGCCAGCCCCGCGGATTTCGTGCCGCAGTTTCAGGGGATCGCCGACCTGGTGTCGTCTGCGGACGTGGCGGTGTGCCACATGGAGTATCCGATGGGGCAGCCGCAGGGCCCGTGGACCGCGTGGCCGGGCATTCCCGATGCCCCCCCGCAACTGGCCCGGGCGGTTGCTGCCGTGGGCTTTGATGCCTGTAGCACGGCGTCCAACCACGTGCTGGACCAAGGATTCGACGGGATGTCGCGGCTGCTCGACGGGCTCGATGCCCAGGGCCTCGCGCACGCCGGTGCTGCAAGAACCGCCGAGGAGGCATCCACGCCCACGATCGTCGACGTCAAGGGCGTGTCGATCGCGCTGCTGTCGTACTCCTACAGTCTCAACGGCATTCCCTGCCCCGCCGGGCAGGAGTGGTGCGCCAACCTCATCGATGTCCCGCGCATGATCGACGAGGCTCGTGCCGCGCGCGCCGCAGGGGCCCGCATCGTCGTGCTCGGCCTGCACGCCGGTGACGAAGGGGTGAGTACGCCGTCCAGCCAGCAAGTCGAGGTCATGCACGCGCTGGCCGAGTCAGGCCAGATCGATCTCGTGCTGGGCCACCACGTGCACGTCGTGCAGCCGGTCGACGTCATCGACGGTATGTGGGTCGTCTACGGCCACGGCAACCTGCTCACGGCGCAATCGCGTCGAGATCCTCGGTCAGGCGATGGTCTCATCAGCATGTTCACGTTCACGGAGCAGTCGGATGGTTCGTTCGTGGTGACGGACGCGTCCGGCTACGCCGTGCACAACGACGATTTCCCATTCCGACTCTCGCTGGTTCCGGGAATGAGTTCGCAAACGCCGGACCAGGCCGCCTCGTGGCAGCGAACCCTCGAGGCGGTCAACGGCCTGGATGCGGAGTCCAAGGGCTTTCGACTGCTGCCATGGAGCGGCCCCTCCCTCTGACGGGCCATCCTGGGGCGAGTTCCCGTACGGTTCTCACATGCGTCCTCGTGACCTGCTTGTCGCTGCCCCTGCCGTGTTCGTGATCGCCGCCTTGCCGGGCGCTCCCGCCTTCGCCGCCCCTGCGGCCTCTGACGGGGCGATCCTCGATGTCACGCCCACGACGTCGAAACTCACGGCCAGGGACCAGCCACGAGGAGTTCTTCACCGTCTCCTTCCAGGCCGAGGCGGGGGAGACCCGCCAAGTCGTCACCAACCTGGTCGTCGAGGACGCCAAGGGCACCTCGCCCAACGAGCTCTACGTCGGGGTGACGCTGAGTTGCACGAGCCCGTCAGGGACAGTCTCGTCCGCCGGCACCGGATGCAACGTATGGCCGAGTGCCCCCGACTTTGCCATCCCCGTGGGCTTCGTCCTCAACATGGATGTGTCCGGCACCTACGACTGCCAGGCCGACGTCATGCTGTGCGAACCAGGCAACTGCGAGGCGCCCAGCGGCGCGGGCGTGGTCTCGATCGTGACCCAGCGTATGGATCCCAAGCAGTACTCCTTCCTCTACGTCAGCACCGCGCTGCCGGCCTGGGCTGACGGTGTCGAGGTCCCCGCTAAGAAGGATCTACTGATCAAGCCGGGTGCCTCGCAGAGGATGACCAATACGTTCGACGTGGGTGCGGCATTCCCGGAGGCGGTGCGGATCGGAGTTCTGCTGTCGGTGACCAACTGCATAGAGAAGTCGTATCCGGACTCCTGTGCCAAGGCAGGCAAGACGGCGATCCAGGGGTCGGCGACCATGACCTTGTCCCTCACGCTCACTCAGGTGGCCACCCAGCCAGGCCTCACCTGTGCCACGGCTCGAGCCACGGCCAAGACGGGTGCGCGCACCACGAGGATCACCTGGCAGCAGCATCACGCGGTGGGGAGCATCTACGTGCCCGCCTTCGACCTCCTCGACGATCCAGGTTGCAGCACGCAGGTCAAGGCCTCCTTGACCGTGAAGGTCGGCAAGGGCAAGGCCGTTGTGATCGAGTCCGGCACCAAGGGCAAGGCGCGGAGCGTGCTCTACGTCATCCCGGGTGATGCCGCTCCGCTCGCTCAGTAGTGCCGTTAGTCAGTCAGGCCCGGATGCGCGCGTTGTCCGGGTCGTACATCGGCCGCAGTGATGCGGCGGCGCGGTAGCGCTGGCTGGCGACGTCGACCTCCCACGTGCCGGAGTTGATGAAATCGGGCGTGACCGGCTCACCGGGCTCGATCATGGCGAGCCCGACGGCGCCGCCAAGGGTGTGGCCGTAGCTCGCCGCGCGCACGTAGCCGACGGGTGCGCCATCGCGGTAGACGACCTCGCCATGGAACATCAGCGGCTCGGGGTCGAGCAGCCGCACCTGCGCGAGGCGGCGGTGCAATGGCCCGGATTCCTTCACACGCAGCACCGCATCGCGACCGATGAAGTCCTTGTCGAGGGCGACCGCGAATCCCAGGCCGGCCTCCAGGACGGAATCGGTGTTGTCGATGTCATGCCCGTAGTCGCGGTAGCCCTTCTCCATGCGCAGGCTTGACAGGGCCTTGAGTCCCGTGTGCCGCAGGCCCATCGGATCCCCGGCTTCGCGAAGCCGCTCGTACACGTGGATAGCCTGCTCGGCTGGCACGTAGAGCTCGTAGCCGAGCTCGCCGAGATAGGTGATGCGCACGCACAGGGCACGTGCGTAGCCGAGGTCGATCTCGCGCGCGGTGCGGAAGGGGAATGCCTCATTGGATAGGTCAAGTGAAGTTATCGCCTGCAGCAACTGGCGTGACAGCGGGCCCTGCACGTTGATCTGCGCGTAGGCCGAGGTCACATCGGTGACATAGGCGCGGTCATCGCGCATGTGCCGGCGCATCCAGGCTTCCACGTGTCGGTGCGCGGTGTCGGAGGCGACGACCCAGAAGCGGTCGTCGCCGAGTTTGGTGACGGTCAGGTCGGCCTCAAGGGTGCCGCCGTCATTGAGCCATTGGGTGTAGGTGATGACGCCGGGGTCACCGTCGACGTGGTTGGCCGAGATGCGCTCGAGCGCGCGACCGGTATCGGGGCCCTGCACGAGGAACTTGGCCATGAACGTCATGTCCATCAGGCCCACGCCCTCGCGGATCGCCCGGTGTTCCTCGGCCCAGTAGGGGAACCAATTTTGCCGCCCCCAGCTCAACTCCTCGACGACCGGTTCGACGCCCTCGGGCGCAAACCAGTCGGCGCCCTCCCAGCCGGAGACGTCGCGGAAGTAGGCGCGCTGCTCTGCGAGCCGATCGTGGATGGGCGATCGCTTCACCCCGCGCGCGGTCTGCATCGACCGCCCGGGGAAGTGCGTTTGGTAGACCATGCCGAGTGACTCCACCGTGCGCGTCGCGCGGTACTCGGGTGAGGTCTGGTAGGGGTGCAACCGGTCGATGTGGAACCCCGTGACATCGACGTCCGGCCGTCCGTCGACGATCCAGGTCGCCACCGCCTTGCCGATGCCGCCGCCGGTGAGGATGCCAATCGAATTGAGCCCTGCCGCGACGAAGTAGCCGTCGATCTCCGGTGACTCTCCGACGATCGGGGCGAGGTCCGGGGTAAAGGACTCCGGGCCGCAGAAGAACGTGCGGATGCCCACCTCCATGGAGACCGGCACGCGCGCCATGGCCTTCTCCAGGTAGGGGCCCATGCGGTCCCAGTCGGGTGGCAGGGTCAGGAATGACGCGTCCTCGGGTATTCCGTCCACCTTCCATGGCGCGCACACCGGCTCGAAGAGGCCGATCATCAGGCCGTCTCCCTCGGGCCGGTAGTAGCCGAAGGAACCTGGGTCCTCGAAGACCGGCAGCGTTGGATCCAGGCCGGGGACGGTGTCGGTGATGAGGTAGTAGTGCTCGGCCGCCTGATTGGGCACGGTGATACCCGACTTGGCAGCGAACTGCCGTGCCCACATGCCTGCCGCGTTGACGACGTACTCGCACTCGATGTCGCCGTGCTCGGTGCGCACACCGATGACGCGTCCGTCATTGGTAAGCACGTCGAGCGCCGGCGTGCCCTCGAGGATGGTGGCGCCCTGCATGCGAGCGCCCTTCGCCAGTGCCATCGTGACGTCGACAGGATTCACGCGTCCGTCACTGGGCATGTAGAAGCCAGCGAGCAGGTCGTCGGTGCGGGCGGGAGGGAAGAGATCGGCGATCTCCCGGGGTGTGACCTCGTGCACCTCCACTCCGCACAGACGGTTGAAGGCAGATACGCGGCGGTATTCCTCGAGACGACCCTCGTCCGCGGTGACTTCGACGAGCCCGATGGGTGCGAAGCCCGTGGACTGCCCGGTCTCGGCCTCGAGGCGGCTGTAGAGGTCTCGCGTGTAGAGCCGCATGCGGGTGGAGGTCTCCGAGAGCGAGCCGAAGGTCACCATGAGCCCGGCGGCATGCCACGTCGTTCCGGAGGTCAGTCGATCGCGCTCTAGGAGCACGGTGTCGGCGCCCCAGCCGAGGTGGCCGAGGTGGTAGGCGATGGAGGCCCCGATCACGCCGCCGCCGATCACGACGACACGGGCACGTGAGGGGAGTTGCTCGGCCATGGGCCCAGACGCTATCGCCCTGCCGGGAGGGGACTTCCCCGGAACTGCCGCGCGCGCCCGCGAGTAGTTCTACCGTGGCGCCATGGGTGGAGTCTTTGGTTCGGAGTCCGTGACCATCAACGCGCCGCTCGCCGACGTGCTGGCGGTCATTCGCAACCTCCCCGCGCAGGTCGATTGGTTTCCCGGCTGCCTGAGTTCGCAGGTGCTGTCCACAGATGCACAGGGCCTTGCCTCACGCGCACGGCAGGTCAACGACGTCAAGGTGGCCAAGGACGAATACGAACTCGACTACCAGCACACCGGCTCGGGCATGTCGTGGAAGCTCGTCGCCCCGAGCAGGGCCCAGAAGGCTGCTAGCGGATCGTGGAAGCTAGTCGAGAAGGGGAGTGGCACGGAGGCGACCCTGTCGCTGTCGATCGATCCGTCGCTGCCGCTGCCGGGCTTCCTCATGAAGAAGACGCTGGGCGACACGCTCAAGGGCGCGACCAAGGGCTTGAAGAAGTACTGCGAGGCCTAGCCGAGCACCTCATGCTCGTCAGCGAGCGTGCGCATGCGCGCGCTCACGTGCGCCATCGAATCAGCGGCGACTGCCTTGCCGATATCTGTCGCATCCGCCGCCTCCGCCGATGGCCGCGCGTACGGGCGCATTGAAGCGCGGGTGAAGGACCGCTGCCGTGCGCTCGAGCTCACCATCTGTGCCGACGACCTGCCGTGTCGGCGGCACCACCGGGGCTCCGCCCTCGCGGGGCACTTCCTGCAGGCTGGCAACCACCGTGCGAATGTCCACGTGACCTTCCTGTCGGTACCCGAGCCTAGGCCCGAGTGCTCGCTCGCCGGGCCGCGAGGGCGAGGCCCGCGAAGCCGGCACCGACAGCGACGGAGGCCCCGATCGCGCCGGCAGCAGCACTGGGCTTGGTGCGGCCTGTCGCCAGCGGCACGGCGGCGGCGACAGCGTCGAGTGCCTCCGTCGCGGCATTGAGCGCGGCCATGCGAGCGAGCGCCCGCGGATCATCGCGCACCTGCCAGAGCAGGACCCCCATGATCGCGTTGCGAATGCCGAAGAGTCGCGCGAAGTATCGCAGGGTGGGGGAGTCTTCGTCAGCATCGATTCCGAATGCCCGGAGAAGCGCTCCGGGCGCGAGGGCAGCAGCACCTGCGACGATCATTCGCTCACTGAGCATCGCTGCTGTGCAGCGAGTCAGGGTTGCCGGTCTCATATAGTCTCCCTTGGTGGGGCCAGCAGCGTGTCACAGGTCGTGAACACCTGCTCACCGTTCCGAGTCGGCAGCCCGGGTGACCCGCGGTGCCTAGCATCGGGAGTGCAGCCCTCCCTCGAGGTTCCGTCGCGCGCGTCCTCGCCGAGCGGGTCCGCGGCAAGGAACAGGCATTTGCGTTCGTCAATCGGGGCTCGGCCATCGCGACCTACGTCCTCTCCTCGCCTCTATCGCCCCTTCTTCGTCGACATCAAACTTCCACCACGACTATCCTCTCGACTCCTTGATCCCCGTGGCTAGTGTGGCCGCATGATCCATGACATGCCCGTGCGCAACCTCGGCGACCTGCAAGTCAGCGCGGTGGGCCTCGGCTGCATGCCAATGTCGTGGGCGTATCGCAAGGCCGATGCCGATCCGGCGGAAGTGCGCGCAACCCTGCATCGCGCCATCGACCTGGGCATCACCCTGCTCGACACAGCAGACGTCTACGGGCCATTCACCAATGAGGAGATCATCGGCGATTACGTTGTGCGCCACGGACTTCGCGATCATGTCGTCATCGCCACCAAGTGCGGCCTCATTGCCATGGACGCCACCACCTACCAGCGCGACGGATCACCGCGCCACGTGCAGGCGGCCTGCGACGCATCCCTTGGCAGGCTCGGAGTCGACGTCATCGACCTCTATCAGCTCCACCGGGTCGATCCGCAGGTTCCGATCGAGGAGACGTGGGGCGCCATGAGCGAGCTCGTCGCCGCCGGCAAGGTGCGCCATCTAGGGATGTCCGAGGCGACGGCCGAGGAGATTGCCGCTGCCGATGCGGTCCATACGGTGACGAGCGTCCAGAGCGAGTTGTCCCTCTGGACGAGCGAAAACGTCGACAACGGCGTCCTGGCCCTCTGCCAAGAGCGCGGTATCGGCTTTCTTGCCTACTGCCCGCTGGGCCGCGGCTTCCTGACCGGGCACCTCACGAGTGACGCCATTGAGGCCGACGATTATCGAAGCGCCAATCCGCGCTTTACGCCCGAGGCGATGTCGGCCAATCAGGTCATCGTCGACGGCGTGAAGGCGGTGGCTGAGCGAATTGGTGCCACATCGGCGCAGGTCGCGCTCGCGTGGGTGCTGGCGCAGGGTGAGCACGTCGTGCCGATCCCCGGCACCAAGCGGCGGCGCTGGCTGGAGGAGAACGCTGCGGCCGCGAGCATCCACCTGAGCGCCGCGGACCTCGCCGACATCGCCGCGCTACCGCCGTCGGTGGCCCCGCGCTACTGAGCGCGCCGCGTTCTCGCATATGTCCGGCTACGGCATGGTGCTGAGGACCTCCACCCTGCTGCCCGAACTGCACCATCGCCGTGTCGCGATTCCCACCGCGGCAGACGACGACGTCAGCGCGGACCCTGGGATCTCCTGCACCGTCTGCGGGGCGACCGCGCCTAGTCGGTCACGTCGGCGATTATCGGGTGGTAGGACGCGATCAGGGCATCGGCGTCGACGGCGACCACCGTGCCAGCCAGCCCCGTGCCGAGCGTGATCTCACGGCCACGGATGCGCTCGTCGGCGACGACGGGCAGGTCGAGTCCGAGCGGCGAGATGGTGCCGCGGGCGTATCCCGTCGCCTCGCGGGCCTCGTCGGCGTCAGGGAGCGCTATGCGATTGACGCCGAGGACGGCTCGCAACTTCTTCCACGACAGGCTTCGGTCGCCGGGCACGAGAACGAGGATGTAATCCGCCTCGGCGCGACGTACGACGAGTGTCTTGACCAGCGACTCCACGGGGACGCCGCACGCGACCGCGGCATCGGCCAATGAGGTGACATGACCGGGATGAATGATGCGAAAGGCCAGGCCCCGCTGCTGGGCGGCCATGACCCCGGGTGCCTCGCTCATGGAGGAGACGTTACGGCGAGGCTCGACCACACCGCGAGTGTGCAGTAGCGCGCACGTATGCGGCCTCAGCGGGCCCGGTAGCGCGCACTCGGCGCTGCCGGGCCATGGACACTCGTGTGAGCGGGTGACCGGGATCGAACCGGCACCACCAGCTTGGAAGGCTGGGGCTCTACCATTGAGCTACACCCGCGTTAATGCACCGCCAGGTTATCGCTCCCCGTCCCGGTGCATCGTGGCGCAGGCCTAGACTTGGTGGGCTCGGTACGCCGGGCGGCGGGGTGTGGCGCAGCTTGGTAGCGCGCCTGCTTTGGGAGCAGGAGGCCCCCGGTTCAAATCCGGGTACCCCGACAGTAGGAGCGGAAGTACCGGTCCGCCGGGCCGCGCGGACTCGCCGACCCCACCGTCCGTTGGGGCAAGTAGTCTTACGCGGCCCCCTCGAACCGCAGGAGTAGATGTGAAGAGCACCGCCGAGACCCTGTCGCCGACCCGGGTCAAGCTCACCGTCGAGGTGCCCTTCGATGAACTCCGACCCAGCCTGGATGCCGCCTATAAGACCATCGCAGCGCAGATCAACATCCCCGGCTTCCGCAAGGGCAAGGTGCCCGCCCGTTTGATCGACCAGCGGGTCGGGCGCTCCGCCGTGCTCGAAGAGGCCGTCAACGACGTGCTACCGAAGGCCTACGAAGAGGCGCTGCGGCAAAACGACGTCACGCCCCTCGGGCGCCCCAACGTAGAGATCACCGAGATCCAAGACGGCCAGACCGTCACCTTCACCGCCGAGGTCGACACTCGGCCGGAGTTCGACCTGCCCGACTACACCGGCATCTCGGTCACGGTAAACGACGCCGAGGTCAGCGACGACGACGTCGAGGAGCAGCTCACGGCACTGCGCGGCCGGTTCGCCAGTCTCGTGCCGGTGGAGCGGGCGGCTGCCGATGGCGACGTGCTCCTCGTGGACATCTCCGGTGCGCAGGCTGATAGCACCGCCGTCGAGGACCTCAGCGGCAACGCCCTCTCCTACGAACTCGGCACCGATGGCATGCTCCCGGGATTTGACGACGCCGTGCGCGGCGCTAGTGCTGGCGAAAGCCGCACGTTCGAATTCACCCCAGAGGTGGGGGAGTTCGCCGGAAGCCCTCTCACGGTGACCGCCACAGTCTCCACGGTTCGCGAGCGCTTACTACCCGAGGCCGACGACTCCTTCGCCCAGATGGCGTCCGAGTTCGACACCATCGGTGAGCTGCGCGGCGACATCGAGGCCCGCCTGGCCAAGATCCGCGTCCTGGAGCAAGGCCTCCAGGCTCGCGGCAAGGTCCATGAGGCACTCCTGGAGCTCGTCGACTTCCCGGTGCCCGACGGCGTCATCCGCGCCGAGGTCGAGGATTACTTCGCCGCTGGCCAAGCGGGCGATGACGAGCAACGGGCAGAGGTGGAGCGCAACGCTCGCAACGGCCTCAAGAGCCAACTCATCCTCGATCGCATCGCCGAGGCCGAAAGCGTCGCGGTGGGCGAGTCCGAGCTCTCCGCGTGGCTCTTGCAAAATGCCCCGCGCTACGGCATGGCCCCCGACGCGTTCGCGCAGGCCCTGGTGCAGGCCGGGCAGCTGCCCATGGCGATCTCCGACATCCGT
Organism: Actinomycetota bacterium; assembly: GCA_016870515.1. Taxonomy (GTDB): domain Bacteria; phylum Actinomycetota; class Actinomycetes; order S36-B12; family S36-B12; genus Mxb001. The sequence goes on from VGBL01000008.1 coordinate 30,771, forward strand.
CGAAGCAAGGCCCTGGCCGTCGTCACCCAGAAGGCGAAGGTCTTCGATGCGTCGGGGCGCCCGGTCGACCTGGAAGCCCTTGACGCCGACCTGCGAGAGGCAGAGGCGGCAGGCGAGGTCAAGGTCATGGAGGACTAGCCCGATTTGAGCCTTGGGCGAACACCCGCGGGGCCGGGACTATCCCGCGGGCCGTCAGCGTTAGGGTCAGTAAGGTGGGCGCCCAGCGCCCGTGACCGTCGTGAAAGGAGTGCGCGTGAGCGCGGATAGTTACGTCGACCTGCGGACGGGATCGCCCGGCATGGTGGGCTTTGGCGACATGCTCGACGAGCGCCTGCTGCGCGAGCGCATCGTGTGGCTCGAGGGCGAGGTGCGCGACGAGAACTCCAATCGCATCGCTAAGCAGCTCCAGGTGCTGGCTGCCGAGGACCCCGACAAGGACATCACCCTCTACATCAACTCCCCCGGCGGATCCATCACCGCGGGCATGGTCATCTACGACACCATGCAGCTCATCCCCAATGATGTCACCACTATTGCGATGGGCCTGGCCGCCTCCATGGGGCAGTTCCTGCTATGCGCGGGCCAAGCGGGCAAGCGCTATGCCACGCCCAACACGCGGATCATGATGCACCAGCCGCTGGGCGGCATCGGCGGCACGGCGTCCGACATCAAGATCCAGGCGGAGCAGATGCTCTTCATCAAGAAGCGCATGGCTCAGCTCATCGCCGAGCACTGCGGCCACACGATCGAGGAGATCGAGGCCGACTCCGATCGCGACCGCTGGTTCACGGCCGAGGAGGCGCGCGACTACCGCTTGATCGACCACGTCTACTCGACGGCAGCCGACGCCCCGGGGAGCAAGTCATGACGAGTCCACCCTGGTCCCAAGGAGAACGCATGCACACGCAGTCGGGCCTATCCGTGCCCTCGGCCCGCTACATCGTCCCGGAGTTCCGCGAGCGGGTCGCCAACGGCGAGCGGGTGCACAACCCCTACACCAAGCTCTTCGAGGAGCGCATCATCTTCCTCGGCGTGCAGATCGATGACGCATCGGCCGACGACGTCATGGCACAACTCCTGTGCCTCGAGTCGATGGATCCCGATCGCGACATCCAGATCTACATCAACTCGCCCGGCGGTTCCTACACCGCGATGACCGCCATCTACGACACGATGCAGTTCGTCAAGCCGCAGGTGCAGACCGTGTGCCTGGGCCAGGCCGCATCGGCAGCGGCAGTCCTGCTCGCGGCCGGCACCCCAGGCAAGCGCTTCGCCCTGCCCCACGCGCGCATCCTGATCCACCAGCCCTACACCGAGGGTGGCGGCCAGGCGTCCGACGTCGAGATCCAGGCCAATGAGATCCTGCGCATGCGCGACGAAATGGAAGGTATCTTGTCGCAGCACACCGGCCGCTCGAAGGAGCAGATCGAGAAGGACATCGAGCGCGACCGCATTCTCACGGCCGATGCCGCTAAGGAATACGGGCTCATCGACCAGGTGATCGCGTCCCGCAAGGTCGCCACCCCCGCCTGAGGGCAGCAGTCCGCTCACGGCTGAACGCGCCGGGGCGTATTTCACGCCGGAATCCGTCCCCGGGCGGTACCGTCGTAACTCCGGGGCGCCTCAGGTGCGCCCCTTTGCCTAGGGAGCAGTTGTGGCGCGCATCGGCGATGGGGGTGACCTCCTCAAGTGCTCGTTCTGCGGCAAGAGCCAGAAGCAGGTCAAGAAGCTCATCGCTGGTCCCGGCGTCTACATCTGCGATGAGTGCATCGACCTGTGCAACGAGATCATCGAAGAGGAGCTCAACGACTCCACCGATGTCTCGTTCGGCGAACTCCCCAAGCCACGCGAGATCTACGAGTTCCTCGACAACTATGTCATCGGCCAGGACGTCGCCAAGAAGGCGCTCTCCGTGGCGGTCTACAACCACTACAAGCGCGTGCAGGCAGGCGCCAACCAGCGCGGCCGCGAAGACGCCGTGGAGCTCGCCAAGTCCAACATCCTGCTGCTCGGCCCGACCGGCTCCGGCAAGACGCTTCTCGCGCAGACCCTTGCCCGCATGCTCAACGTCCCCTTCGCGATCGCCGACGCCACGGCCCTCACGGAGGCAGGCTACGTCGGCGAAGATGTAGAAAACATCCTGCTCAAGTTGATCCAGGCTGCCGACTACGACGTCAAGAAGGCCGAGACGGGCATCATCTACATCGACGAGATCGACAAGATCGCCCGCAAGAGCGAAAACCCGTCGATCACCCGCGACGTCTCCGGCGAGGGCGTCCAGCAGGCACTGCTCAAGATCCTCGAGGGCACCACGGCATCGGTGCCTCCACAGGGCGGTCGCAAGCACCCCCACCAGGAATTCATCCAGATAGACACGACCAACGTGCTCTTCATCGTGGGCGGCGCGTTCGCGGGCCTCGACTCGATCATCGAGCAGCGCATTGGCAAGAAGCGCGTCGGCTTCACCTTCGACATCGTCTCCGATGATGGCGAGACCGTCAGCGACACCAATCCCGACGACATCTTCGGCTACGTCATGCCCGAAGACATGCTCAAGTTCGGCATGATCCCCGAGTTCATCGGCCGCCTGCCGGTCTTCACCTCCGTGACCAAACTCGACCGCGAGGCCTTGGTCAAGGTGCTGACCGAGCCGCGCAACGCCCTCGTGAAGCAATACCAGCGCCTCTTTGACCTAGACGCCGTCGAGCTTGACTTCACCGAGGGCGCGCTCGGCGAGATCGCTGATCAGGCGCTCAAGCGCGGCACCGGTGCGCGTGGTCTGCGGGCGATTCTCGAGGAGGTTCTTCTCAATGTCATGTACGACGTTCCCAGTCGCTCCGACGTCGCGCGCGTAGTCGTCACCGAAGAGACCGTGCGCGACAACGTCCTGCCCACCCTCGTCCCGCGTGAGATCGAGACTCCCAAGCGCCGAGTGCGCAAGGAGTCCGCGTAGACGCATTCGGATCTTCTGCCTGGGCACAGGTTGATCCGGCACCACGACGTTCACGCGTGCGCTTCAGCACGCCACCAACTACACCAGCGGTCATGAGACCCGCTCCGCCATGCTGGGTGACGCGCGTCTGGACTACGCCGATTGGCATGCCGAGGCCGACAACCGGCTGACGTGGATGCTAGGAGCACTCGGCGACCGATTCGGCAATGATCCGGTCTATGTGCACCTCACCCGTGATCGCGACGCGGTCATCGACAGCTTTCGAGAGCGGCACTGGGGTCGCATCTCGATCCTCCGGGCTTTTGGATAAGGGATCATCTCCCGTCGTGAGCCCTACACCGACGACGAGTGGACGCACGTGGCCGCGACCTTTGTCGACACCGTCACGGCCAATGTCCGGGCCTTCCTCGCCGGACGCCCACGGGCCATCACGATGTCTCTCGAGGATCCGCTCGGCGGATTCGAGCAGGTGTGGCAATTGGGCGGAGTCGAGGGCGACTATGCCTCTGCATGCGCCGAGTGGGGCGTGCAGCACAACGCACGGAGGTCCTAGTCGGACATCGGGGCGAGCGTCACGTCGACGTTGATGGCGTCGCCGCCAGGTGCGAACTCCAGTTCGGCGATGGAGCCGGCTGCCTTCAGGTCACCGGCGACGTCAGCGATCCGCTGAATTGACGCGGCGGGGCCGGTGACCCGGGCACGCTCCACGTCGGCCTTCATCGAGACCTTGGCGTCGCTCTTGGCTTTGCGCACAAGTGACAGTGCGGCCGCCGTGTCAGCGACCGTCCTTGGATCGCCTGTGGCGGCAATGTCAAGGATCTCCTCGGGCGCCGGCCATGCCGCTTGGTGAATCGAACCTTCCCGCCACCACGACCAGACCTCGTCTGCGACGAAAGGAAGGAAGGGCGCGAACAGGCGCAGTTGGACGTCGAGGGCCAGGGCCAGGGCAGCCTTGGCGGAAGCCTCTCCTTGGGGACCCTGGCCGCCGTAGGCGCGGTCCTTGACCAATTCCACGTGATCGTCGGTGAACGACCAGAAGAACGTCTCGGCGAGCTCCAGGGCCCGGGTGTAGTTGTAGTCCTCGAATGCGGCGGTTGCCTGGCGCACCGTCTCGGCGAGATCGGCCAGCATGGCCCGATCAAGTGGTGCCGTGATCACGGCAGGGTCGGCGACGGGAGCAAGTCCCAGCACGAATTTCGAGGCGTTGAGGATCTTGATCGCTAGGCGGCGGCCGATCTTCATCTGTCCGACATCGAATGCCGTGTCTGTGCCGGGGCGCCCCGAGGCCGCCCAGTAGCGAACGGCGTCGGAGCCGTGCTCGTCGAGCAGGCCCATGGGTGTGACGACATTGCCCTTGGACTTGCTCATCTTCTTGCGATCGGGATCCAGGATCCAGCCACTGATTGCAGTGTCTGTCCAGGGAAGCCCACCGAACTCCAGGTGGCTTCGGACGACCGTCGAGAAGAGCCACGTGCGGATGATTTCGTGGGCCTGGGGCCGCAGATCCATCGGGAAGACACGCGACCACAGATCGTCGTCGCGGCTCCAACCGCCAGCGATCTGCGGGGTGAGCGACGACGTAGCCCAGGTATCCATGACATCGGGATCGCCCATGAAGCCCCCGGGCTTACCGCGTGAATCCTCGTTGTAGCCCGCCGGGACGTCGGTTAACGGGTCGATCGGCAGCAGCGAATCGTCGGGCACGAGAGGCGTGTCGTAGAGCGGATTGCCGTCCTTGTCCAGCGCGTACCACAGGGGAATGGGTACGCCGAAGAACCTTTGCCGTGAGATGAGCCAGTCCCCGTTGAGGCCTTCGACCCAGTTCTCGTATCGCACGAGCATGTGAGACGGATGCCAATGCAGTTGGCAACCACGCTCAAGTAGTGCCTGTCGGAGCTCGGGATCGCGCCCGCCATTGGTCAGGTACCACTGGCGGGTGGTCACGATTTCCAGCGGCCGGTCGCCCTTCTCGAAGAACTTCACCGCGTGCGTGATCTCGCGGGGTTCACCGACGAGGTCACCCGACTCGCGCAGCAACTGTGCGATGGCCTCCTTCGCGGAGTGGGCGGTCTTGCCAGCGAGTTCGGCGTAGGTGGCCTGCCCCGCGGCGCTCTCGATCCAGGCGGGCATCTCGGCGAGCAGGCGGCCGTCCCAGCCGATGATGGGGCGTGTAGGCAGTTGGAGTTCGCGCCACCACGTGACGTCGGTGAGGTCGCCGAAGGTGCAGATCATCGCGATGCCGGAGCCCTTCTCGGGATCCGCCAGGGCGTGGGCCACGACGGGAACCTCGACCCCGAAGAGCGGAGTACGCACAGTCGAGCCGAAGAGGGGCTGGTAGCGCTTGTCATCAGGGTGGGCGACCAAAGCGACACAGGCCGGAATGAGTTCGGGGCGCGTCGTCTCGATGAAGACCGGGCCCGATCCATCGCTGCGGGCGAACCCGATGCGGTGATAGGCACCCGGACGCTCTCGATCCTCCAACTCAGCCTGTGCGACGGCCGTGCGGAAGGTGACATCCCAGAGCGTCGGGGCCTCTGTCTGATACGCCTCGCCGCGGGCCAGGTTATTGAGGAACGCCCGCTGCGAGACGGCGCGCGCATTGCGATCGATGGTCTGGTAGGTCTGGGTCCAATCGATCGACAGGCCAAGTCGTCGCCAGAGCTCCTCGAAGGCCTTCTCGTCTTCGACCGTCAGGCGCTCGCAGAGCTCGACAAAATTGCGACGGGAGATGGGGATCTGGTTCTTCGGGCCGGGCTCCTCCGGCGGCAGGAATCCCGGGTCGTAGGGGAGCGAAGGGTCGCATCGCACGCCGAAGTAGTTCTGCACGCGACGCTCTGTTGGCAGGCCGTTGTCGTCCCATCCCATGGGGTAGAACACGGAGTAGCCGCGCATGCGCTTGTAGCGCGCGATGCAGTCGGTGTGGGTGTAGGAGAAGACGTGGCCGACGTGGAGTGACCCGCTCACGGTCGGTGGTGGAGTGTCGATCGCATAGACCTCAGATCGCGGCCGCGTGCGATCGAAGCGGTAGGCCCCCGATCGCTCCCACTCCTCGACCAAGCGCTTCTCGATGCCATCGATGCTGGGCTTGTCGGGGAGTCGGGCGCTCATGGGCGCTCATCTTAGGAGGCCACTAGTGTGGAGATCGTGGCGGATGGCGACGGTTCGAGCACGTCGATGCCTGCCGACTACGCGTCGCTACAGGAACAACTTCTGGGTCGCTGGCCTGAGAGCGCGATCCAGCCCTCGCTGGAGCGCATCGCCGCCATCATGGATCTCCTGGGAGAGCCGCAGTTGACCTACCCGGTCATCCAGGTCACCGGCACCAACGGCAAGTCATCGACTGCACGCATGATTGCGAGCCTGCTTCGCGCCTTCGGGCTACGAACCGGCCTCTACACCAGTCCCCACCTCGTGGACATTCGCGAACGCATCGAGATCGACGGTTCGCCCATCAGCCCTGAAGCGTTGGTCGCTGTTGCCTACGACGTCGCTCCATACATCGCCGCCGTCGACTCGCGAATGGAGTCAGAGGGTCGCACCCCCGTCACCTTCTTTGAGGCCATGACCGCCATCGCCTATGCCGCCTTCGCCGATGCTCCGGTGGATGTCGCAGTCGTCGAAGTGGGCATCGGGGGCACCTGGGACGCCACATCCGTGTGCCGCCCGCAGGTCGCGGTGTTCACTCGCGTGGATATTGACCACGCAGACATCCTCGGAGAGACCATCGAACTCATTGCGAGCGAGAAGTCGGGAATTATTCGCGAGGGATCTTTTGCTGTTTCCGCGAGTCAGGATCCGGCGGCCGAGTCGGTGATCCGGGCGCGCGCAGCCGGGATGGGAGCCACCGTCGCCTGGCAGGGCGACAACTTCTGGGTCGCAGACCGCACGGTGGCCGTTGGCGGACAGGTGCTCAACCTGCACGGGCTTACGTGCGAGTACGACGACGTGTTCGTGCCGCTCTTCGGCCCCTTCCAAGCAGACAACGCGGCTGTAGCCCTCGCCGCGGTCGAGGCCTTCGTCGGCGGGGGCGCCTTCGCGCTGGATGTCGATGCCGTGCGCCAGGGGTTTGCGGACGTCGTGTCACCGGGACGACTGGAGATCGCACGTCGTGGTCCCACGGTGATCGTCGACGCCGCTCACAATCCCGCCGGTGCAAAGGCGTTGGCGAAGGCCCTGGGCGAGTCATTCGCCTTCACACACCTGGTCGGGGTGGTTGCCGTGCTCGGCGACAAGGACGTCGGGGGCATCCTGACGGCGCTTGAGCCTGTGCTCGATCAGGTCGTCGTCACCCAAAACGCTTCACCGCGCTGCCTTCCCGTCGATGACCTCGCAGCTCTGGCCCGGCAGGTCTTCGGCGACGAACGCGTCGAGGTCGCTCCGCAGATCGATGATGCGATCGATGTCGGCGTGAGACTGGCTGAGGAGGCCGACACATATGCGGCGTCGGGCGTGATCGTGACCGGCTCTGTGGTTACTGCCGGTCAAGCGCGTGTGCTGCTGGGAGTTCGAGACCGGTGAGGGTTCTCGGTGGATCGGTGCTGGCCCTGGAGGCGATCGTAGTCATCCTGGCGATTCCCGTGGTCATCGTGGTCGGGACCCTTCCGGTATCGCCGGCCATTGCGATCCCGGTGGGAGTCGCCCTGGCTATCGGCCTGATTGTCGCTGCGCGCTACGTCACGAGGCCCTGGGCCATACCGGTCGGCTGGGTGCTCCAGGCGTTGGTTGTCCTCACCGGATTTCTTGCTCCCGCGATGTTCATCGTCGGCGGGATCTTTGCGCTGTTGTGGCTGCTCGCCATCAGGCTCGCCAGCGACGTCGAAGGTCGCGCCCAGTAGGCTGCAGCCACCTTCCGTCACCAACAGGAGATTTCCTTGACTCAGCGCACCCTCGTCCTGGTTAAGCCCGATGGCGTTGCACGCGGCCTCGTCGGCAACGTCCTCTCGCGCATTGAACGCAAGGGATTTCGGCTCATCGCCCTGGAGATGCGTACCCTCAGCGCAACCGTTGCAGAGGAGCATTACGCCGAGCACGCCGGCAAGCCCTTCTTCCGGGATCTCGTTGACTTCATCACCTCCGGTCCGCTGGTCGCGGCCGTCATCGAAGGCCCCGAGGCAATCGCCTCTTGGCGGACGATGATGGGAGCGACCAATCCGGCCAACTCAGCTCCGGGCACCATTCGTGGGGATCTAGCGACGGAGACGCAGTTCAACGTGACCCACGGATCGGATTCCCCCGAGTCGGCAGCCCGCGAGATCGCACTCTTCTTCCCCGGCCTGGCGTAGTCCATGGCCGTGCGCACCGGGTCGCGCGTTGCGATCACTATCGCAGCCGCTGCTGCCGGCACATACGTCGCGTCCCGGCCCTCACTGGTGCCGTGGCCTGATCGCGTGCGGCCGGCCGTGACCGCGCTGCTTGGCGGCGTCACGGCGGCGACGACATTCGCGGCCGCTGGCGCCATCGGCTTGCGCGGGGGATCGGCGCCGTCACTTGCCCGTCGCACGCGGCGACTCGTAGGGACCGGACTCGCGGTCGGCACAGCCACCGGTGCCGTGCGAGTGGCCAAGTCTCGGGCATCGACGCGACTCCAGGGGGGCGGTCGTCGGATCGAATCGGGATTCGCCGCCCCTCCGTCACTCGACACGCTGTCGGGGGGCCCGGGTTCCCTCGTCGACTACACGACCGTGGGGCGAGAAGGCGCCCGCTTCCTCAGTTCCAGCGTTTGCGCCAGGGTGACCGAGGAGGTGACGGGCCGCCGGCCGGACATGTCTGCGATTCGGGTGTTCGTCGGATACGACTCGGCCCCCACGCCCGAGGCGCGCGTTGCCCTCGCGCTCGCTGAGCTCCGGCGCACGGGAGCCTATGACCGCGGCCAACTCCTCATCGGCGCGCCTGCTGGCAGCGGATACGCCAACTCGACGCCCGTCGACGTGCTGGAGATCCTCACCGGCGGAGACGTTGCTGCTGTCGCGGTGGGCTACGGATTGCTGCCGTCGTTCCTGTCGCTCGACCGCGTGCAGCTCGCATCGCTCACGCAGCGCTTGCTCATTGACGGCATCACCGCTGACCTTGCTGGTCGCTCGAAGCGTCCGCGCGTGCTGCTCTACGGCGAGAGTCTTGGGGCTCGTGTCCAGCAGGCAGCGATTCCCGCAGGCTCGCCCGACCTCGACCGCATCGGTGCAGACGCGGCGCTGTGGGTGGGCACGCCCGGCGGACCCCAGTCGGTCGCCTTCCACGCGGCTGTGGCGAGCGAGTCGATCACCATCGACCGTCCCGAGCAGATTCCCGATCCGGTCCCGGAGCCGCGGCCTCGAGTGTGGTTCCTCGAGCACGATGGCGATCCAGTGGTTCGTTTCGAGCCGACGATCGCCTACCGGCGACCGCCCTGGTTGGCTCAGCGACCGCGCGGTCGCAACGTCCCGGAGGAGATGCTCTGGGCTCCGGGCATCACCTGGGTGCAGGTCATGGTCGACACCCTCTTCGCTACCAATGTCAAGCCCGGGCAGTTCGAGAGCCGGGGCCACGACTACCGCGCGGACCTCGGCGCCACCGTGACTGCCGCGTACTCCCTGTCCGCGGATCCGGGGACAGCCGCACGCCTGGAGACCGCCCTGCGCAGCCTGGAGATCGCGCGCGCCGAGCGCATCACCGAGGCCTGATCCCCCCGTGAATTCGGGGGTTTGGCCGTCTGCCCGTACCATGGATGGCACGTCGAGCAGCGGACCTGCGGGTTCGCCCTGAGGGAAGGTCAGCGCGTTGTCCAACACGATGTCCTTCGTCGGTCGAGACATGGCCGTCGATCTGGGCACCGCCAACACCCTCGTCTACGTCCGCGGTCGAGGCATCGTCCTCAACGAACCCTCCGTCGTGGCCATCAATCAAAACACCGGGGGCATCCTGGCGGTGGGCGCTGATGCCAAGAAGATGATCGGCCGCACCCCCGGCAATATCGTCGCCATCAGGCCCCTCAAGGACGGCGTGATCGCCGACTTCGACACCACTGAGCGCATGCTCCGCTACTTCATCCAGAAGGTCCACCGCCGCCGCCACCTGGCCAAGCCTCGCCTGGTCATCTGCGTGCCCTCCGGCATCACCGGGGTCGAGCAGCGCGCCGTCAAGGACGCCGGCTACGCCGCTGGCGCGCGCAAGGTCTACATCATCGAGGAGCCGATGGCTGCTGCCATCGGCGCCAATCTTCCTGTGCATGAGCCCACCGGCAACATGGTCGTCGACATTGGTGGTGGCACGACCGAGGTGGCGGTCATCTCTCTTGGCGGCATTGTCACGTCGATCTCCATACGCGTCGGCGGCGACGAGCTCGACAACGCCATCATTCAATACGTCAAGAAGGAGTACTCGCTGCTGCTTGGCGAGCGCACGGCCGAGGAGATCAAGGTCGCCATCGGATCGGCATTTCCTATGCCCGATGAGCCGCACGCCGAGATCAGGGGCCGCGACCTGGTGAGCGGCCTGCCCCGCACCGTGGTCGTAACCGCCGAGGAGATGCGAAGGGCCATTGACGAGCCCGTCAACGCCATCGTTGACGTCGTCAAGACGACCCTCGACCGCACGCCGCCCGAGCTCTCCGGCGACATCATGGATCGCGGAATCGTACTCACTGGCGGCGGTGCCCTCCTGTGCGGGCTCGACGAGCGCCTGCGACACGAGACGGGTATGCCCATCGTCGTCGCCGAGTCGCCGCTCGATTGCGTTGCCCTGGGCTCGGGCAAGTGCGTGGAGGAGTTCGAGGCCCTCCAGCAGGTCCTCATCTCCGAGCCTCGGCACTAGGCGGTCCGGGCCGGCCCGCCCGTCAGCATCATGAGAGACATCCGACGCGCGCGCATCGTCCTAGCCGTGCTCGTGCTGATATCGGTGACGATGATCCTGCTCGATCTTCGAGGAGGCGAGTCAGGACCACTCGGTCCACTTCGCGCGGTCGGCGCCACGGTCATCGGACCGCTTGAGCGCGGTGCTGCGACCGTCGTGGTCCCCGTACGCTCCTACATCGACTCCGTCGCCAACATCGGCGATAAGGATCGAGTGATCGCCGATCTCACGGTGGAGAACGACGCGCTGAGAGCGCAACTCGACACCGTCGCCAATGACCGTGCGCGAGTGGCCGACCTAGAGGCCCTGCTTGGTCTCATCGATGCCAATGACTACGTCACCGTGCCGGCACAGGTCATCGCCGTGGGGCCCGCCCAGGGGTTCGCCTGGACCGTCACGATCGACTCGGGTTCGCGTGATGGGGTCGAGCGCGACATGTCGGTTATCAGCGGGAGGGGCCTCGTGGGCCGCGTCATCTCCGTGGCGCCGGCAACCGCCACCGTGCTTCTCCTCGTGGACGCCACGTCGACCGTCGGCGGGCGGCTAGCCGGCACCTCGCAGATCGGTATCGTCTCGGGCACCGGTCGCCAGGACGTGCTCCAGATGCAGTTCCTCGACCCGCTCGCCGTGATCAACCTGGGCGAGGTCATCGTCACCTTCGGGTCGGAAGGGGATCGTCCCTACGCGCCGGGCATCCCCATCGGCACCGTCAAGGAGATGCGCGGGACCGAGGGCCAGCTCACCCGCTCGGCGATCGTCGAGCCATACGTCGACATTTCGGTGCTCGACATTGTCGGAGTGGTGCTTCGTGCGCCCGAACGCTCCGAGCGCGAGCCTGTCAATGTCACGCCCACCCCCACGTCGACCGGGGGTGCTCCCTGATGACCGTGCGTCGTGTCGTGCTGTGCGCGCTGCTGATCGTGATTGCGGTGATCGTCGAGGTCACCGTGCTGGCACCGCTTGACTTCCCCGGAGCGACGCCGAGCCTTGTCCTCGTGGTCGTCGCTGCGCTCGCCTTCGCCTTTGGCCCCACGACCGGCGCAGCCTGCGGATTCGCCGCGGGCCTCCTCCTCAATCTTGCGCCTCCTACCACGGCAACGCTGGGGATCTCATCGCTGATACTCACGGTGATCGGCTATGCGCTCGGCCGCGTCTTCGATTCCGACACGCGGCCCCTGATGCTGACAACGCTGCTAACGTCAGGCGCTGCTGCACTCTCGATCCTGGCCGGAGCGGCCCTCGGGGGACTCCTGGGGAATCCGCGGATCGTCTGGGGCGATGTGCCGGTGTTGATCCTCACAGCGGCCCTTTACGCCGCCATTCTGGCTCTGCTCGTCATCCCCGTCGTCAATCGTCTGTCGCGCGCCTTCGTACCCGAGGCCTATCCGCGCTAGGAGGCCGCGTCAGGACGACTCGTCGGGGTGGGGCGTCGTACCGTGGGACCGATCGCGATCGAGGAGGTGAGGACATGAGCGAGAAGTCGAATGTGCGGCTCGTTGTCCTCGGAGTCCTCATCGTCTCGCTCGTCGGCACGCTTCTCGCACGGCTCTTCTACCTGCAGTTAGTGGCCGGCGACGAATTCCGCGCCCAGGCCGTGAGCAATTCGACCCGCGAGGTCATCTCCCCTGCGGCGCGTGGGCTGATCCTCGATCAGCGCGGACGGCCGCTGGTGGCCAACCGCACATCACTCGTTGTCTCGGTGGACCGCGCCGAACTCATGCGCGAGGAGGATGACGGCGCTACCGTCATCCCTCGCCTGGCCGAGGCACTGGGGGTCACTCCCGAGTCGATAGAGCAGCGCCTCATGCCGTGCGGGTCCGAAGGGGCGCCGCCACTGCCCGTCTGCTGGGACGGATCGCCCTATCAGCCGGTGCCGGTCGCCAAGGACGTTGACACAGTCACGGCGCTGACCATCATGGAGCGTCGCGCTGAGTTCCCCGGCATCACCGCGCAGGTCGAAGCCGTTCGGGTATACCCGGGACCATTCGACGCAAATCTCGCGCACGTGCTGGGCTACGTAGGCCCGGTGACCCAGGAGCAGCTCGACGAGCAAGGTGACTCGACCGATCCCGCACGACTGAGATTGCGCGATCTCGTCGGACGCAACGGCCTCGAAGCGCAATACGACACCGTTCTGCGCGGTATCCCAGGCGTGACGACTCTCGCGGTCGACCAGGCCGGCCGGGTCACAGGAACGCTGGCCGAGTCGCAGGCGGTAGCTGGCAACTACGTCGTCACCAGCATTGATGCGCGCCTGCAAGAGGTAGTCGAATCAGCACTCGCTGAGGCCGTATACCGGGCGCGTGACGCGGGGGAGATCGCTGACTCGGGTGCCGCTGTCGTCGTCGACGTCACCAATGGCGAGATCCTCGCCATGGCTAGCTACCCCACCTATGACCCGCAGCTGTGGGTCGGCGGTATCTCGACCGCGGACTACGAGCGACTCCTCGAGACCAAGGCCCTGTCGTCCAACTTCGTCCAGGGCACCTACCCGCCGGGCTCCACCTACAAGGTGGTCACGACCGTTGCAGCGGCACGCGAGGGCTACGACCTCTACGGCACCTACGACTGCCCGGGCGACTACAAGGTCGGTTCCCAGCGGTTCCGCAACTTCGAGTCATCCGGCTTCGGGCCGATCACCTTGACGCGTGCCCTCGAGGTCTCGTGCAATACCGTCTTCTACCGAATCGCCGACGAGATGTGGCTCAAGTCGGGTGGCCTTTACGCACCCAATGGTGCTCCCGATCCGCTCGCCGATGCAGCCGAGGAGTTCTTGCTCGGGTCACGAACTGGGATCGACCTTCCCAACGAGGCAGCAGGCCTGGTTTCGGGGCGCGACGAGAAGCTCGCCGTGTGGGAGCAGCGTCGCGATGGATGGTGTGCAGACGCCAAGGACGGTTTCAGCGCAATACGTTCGGAGAATCTGCGACTGGCCGATTACTACACCGCTCTTGCCAAGGAGAATTGCCTCGATGGATTCCGGTGGCGCAACGGCGATGCCATCAACGCATCGATCGGCCAGGGTGACACGTCGATCACCCCACTCCAGGTGGCAATGGCCTATGCGTCGATAGCCAATGGCGGCACCGTCTACCAGCCCCGGGTCGCGAAGGCGATCCTCAGCGGTCGTGGAGAGGTGGTCGAGGAGTTCGCCCCTGTGGTCCGCGGGACCGTGGATGCGCCCCTCGGCACCTTCGAGTTCCTGCGTGCCGCCCTGTCCGGCGTGACATTCGACGGCACGGGTCGCGTCCCCTTCGAGGGGTTCCCGCTCGATGAGATCCCGATCGCGTCCAAGACGGGATCCGCGCAGGTCTTCGGTGCCAAGTCGACCACCGCCTGGTACGCCAGCTTCGCGCCTGCAGACAACCCGCGCTACGCCGTGGTCCTCATGGTCACGCAGGGCGGCACCGGATCTCTCACGGTCGGACCGAGCGCTCGCACCATCTACGAGGCTCTCTTCGGAGTCACCGGCAGTGTCGTGGATCCCTCCCAGAGCGTGCTCATCGGAGGGCAGCCGTCGACGGCGTTGCCCGTGGTGAAGCCTGATGGCACGCCCGTCATGCCGGCGAGCGAAACGGCGTCGCCGACGACCAGCACGACGGGAGCGCTGCCATGAGCGCCGACCTCCAGCCCCCGGCAGGCAGACGGTTCATCGGTGCGCGCCAGGAGGGCCGGCTGTCCTACTGGCGCCGCCTCGACTGGATTCTCCTCGGCTCCGGCCTGATCCTCAGCGCTGGCAGTTCGGTCTTCGTGTGGTCGGCAAGTCGATCGGACCTTGCCGGCGATGATCCTCAGTACTTCCTCAACCGGCACCTCATCAACATCGGCATCGGCGTCGTCCTCGCCGTCGTCATCTCTCGCCTTGACTACCGACTGCTTCGTGCCTACACGCCGTTGATCTACGGCCTGGCGATCGTGGGAATCCTGCTGGTCTACACGCCCCTGGGCACGACCATCGCGGGCGCCCGAGCCTGGGTGAAGATCCCGGGTGGCTTCACGCTCCAGCCGTCCGAGTTAGCCAAGGTCGCGATCGTGCTGATCCTCGCGCTCATCCTGGCCGAGAAGCGTGACGCGGAGGCAGAGCCCCGTGATCGCGACGTGCTCCTCGCGTTGGCCCTGGCCGCCATACCCATCGGCCTGGTCCTCCTGCAGAACGACACGGGCACGGTCCTCATCATGTGCACGATCGTGATCGCCATGGTCGCCGTGTCGGGGGCCCGCACGAGGTGGGTCGCCGGCCTCCTCGTGGGAGGTGCCACGGCGACGGTAGTGGCATGGCAACTCGGATTCGTAAAGGACTATCAGATCGCGCGCCTGACCTCCTTTGTCAATCCCGAGGAGGCAGCGACGACTGCTTCCTATAACGCCACCCAGGCACGAATCGCCATCGGCAGTGGCGGCATGTGGGGCGAGGGGCTCTTCCAGGGTCCGCAGACGCAGGGCAACTTCGTGCCCGTCAACGAGAGCGACTTCATCTTCACCGTCATCGGTGAGGAGGTGGGGTTCGTCGGCGCGGCCATCACTATCGCGCTCCTGAGCATCCTCCTCTGGCGAGGTATGCGCATCGCACTGGCGTCGACCGAGCTCTTCGGTCGACTCGTCGCCGCCGGCGTGGTGGCATGGCTGGCCTTCCAGATGTTCGAGAACATCGGCATGGCCCTTGGCATCATGCCCATTACCGGCGTACCCCTTCCCTTCGTCTCCTATGGAGGCACGTCGATGTTTGCCTCGTGGATAGCGCTCGGACTGCTGGAAAACGTGCGCATTCACGAGCAGTCCTAGCCGCCTCGCTACCCTGATGGCCATGGCCCCCGAGTCGGTGTTCGATCGCCTCGAACATCTCCTGCCCTGCGTCCAAAAGCCCATCCAGTACGTCGGGGGCGAGGTCAATGCGGTCCAGTCCGACTGGGACGCGGCCGACGTGCGCTGGGCGCTGATGTACCCCGACGCCTACGAGGTAGGAGCCCCCAACCAGGGCGTGCAGATTCTCTACGAGGTGCTCAACGAACAGCCGGGTGTCTTGTGCGAGCGCACCTACGCCGTCTGGCCGGACCTCGAGGCGCTCATGCGTGAGCATGACGTGCCGCAGTTCACGGTCGACGCGCATCGGCCGGTCGGCGCCTTCGACCTCCTCGGGCTCTCGTTCTCCACCGAGCTCGGCTACACCAACATGCTGACGGCACTCGACCTTGCGGGTATTCCGCTCATGGCCGCTGACCGAGTCGACGGGCATCCACTGGTGGTCGCGGGCGGCCACGCTGCCTTCAATCCCGAACCCATCGCCGATTTCATCGACGCTGCGGTGCTCGGTGATGGCGAGCAGGCAGTGCTCGCGCTCAGCGACATCGTCCGCGACTGGAAGGTCGCAGGCCATCCCGGGGGTCGGGCCGGGCTTCTCGAGCGCATCGCCAAGTCTGGCGTTGCCTACGTCCCTTCCCTGTACGACGTCGAATACCTCGCCGACGGGCGCATACGGCGAGTACTGCCCAAGCTTGCGGGGATCCCATGGCGGGTCGCGAAGCACACACTGATGGACCTGGACGAATGGGACTACCCCCGGGCCCCGCTTGTGCCGCTCGCCGAGACCGTCCACGAGCGCATGAGCGTCGAGATCTTCCGGGGCTGCACGCGCGGCTGCCGCTTCTGCCAGGCGGGCATGATCACCAGGCCGGTGCGCGAACGCAGCAAGGCAGGGATCGCCGCCATGGTCAAGCGCGGCCTCGCGGCGACGGGCTATGAAGAGGTGGGCCTGCTGTCCCTCTCGAGTGCCGACCACTCCGAGATCGCCGAGGTCACCACGTATCTGGCCGACTGCTACTCGGATTCGCAGACCTCGCTCTCGCTGCCCAGCACCCGTGTTGACGCCTTCAACGTGGACCTCGCTAACGAGCTGTCCCGCAATGGGCGACGCAGCGGGCTGACCTTTGCTCCTGAGGGAGGCAGCGAACGCATGCGCAAGGTCATCAACAAGCAGGTGACCGAGGAAGACCTCATTCGGACAGTGGCGACCGCCTACGCCGCTGGTTGGCGCCAGGTGAAGCTGTATTTCATGTGCGGCCTGCCCACCGAGACTGATGACGACGTGCTTCAGATCGCGCGGATGGCCGCCGAAGTCATCCGAGTCGGCCGTGAGGTGAGCGGTCGACGCGACATTCGCTGCACGGTCTCCATCGGCGGCTTTGTCCCAAAGCCGCACACGCCATTCCAGTGGGCGGCACAACTCGACCACGAGACCACGGATGCTCGACTGGCGCTGCTCCGCGATCGTATTCGATCCAACCGCGAATACGGCAAGGCCATCGGCATCCGCTACCACGATGGCAAGCCCGGCATCATCGAAGGCCTGCTGTCCCGCGGCGATCGGCGCGTCGGGCGCGTCATCCTCGAAGCATGGCGCGCGGGTGCAAGGTTCGATGGCTGGAGCGAGTACTTCGACTTCGAGCGGTGGCAGTCGGCTGCGTCGATTGCCTTGGCCGACGAACCCGTGAGCCTTGACTGGTACACCGTCCGCGAACGCGAACACTCCGAGGTCCTTCCGTGGGATCACCTGGACTCGGGCCTCGATCGCGAGTGGCTCTGGGAAGACTGGCAGGCAGCCGTTGACGAAGAGGGAGTCGAGGACTGTCGCTGGACGCCGTGCTTCGACTGCGGTGTGTGCGACCAGATGGGCACGCAGATCCAGGTCGGCCCGACGAGCGTCGAGATGGGAATGCCGACAGCACGCGGTGAGACCGGCATACCCCTCAGCCCGCGCGCGGATTCAATGGCGTGAGTCGTCAGCCGCCACGCGAGTTTGTCGCCCCGGTTCAGCGTTTCCGCATTCGCTACGCGAAACGGGGGCAGCTTCGGTTTGCGAGCCATCGCGACTTCCAAAGAGCGTTCGAGCGTGCACTGCGGCGCGCCGAGGTCCCCATGGCCTACAGCGCCGGCTTCTCGCCGCATCCCAAGATCTCCTACGCCAACGCCGCACCTACGGGCACGGCGAGCGAGGCCGAATACCTGGAAATCGCGGTCGCCGAGCACTGCCGGGCAGATGACCTGCAGACCAGGATCGACACGGCCCTGCCACCGGGCCTGGACATCGTCGAGGTCGTGGAGGCTAGGACACCGGATTTCGTGCAGCGCCTCGAGGGAAGCCGCTGGCGTATCGCCCTGCCCGGGGTGAGCCCTGACGCGGCCCAGCGCGCCGTGACCGCTCTCTTGGCGACCCACGACGTCGTCGTCGAGCGCCTCACGAAGAATGGGATGCGGCGCGTGGAGGTGCTCCCCGCGGTGGTCGATATCGCCGTCACGGAGGGCAGGGCCGCGTCGGTCGCCGAGTCGAGCGAGACGTGTGCGATAATGCAGGTGGTCTTACGGCAGGAAACCCCTGCGGTGAGGCCGGATGACGTCCTCGCCGCTCTGCGCAGCGTGGCCGACCTCGCGCCCCAGGTCCCCCCACAGGTGACTAGGGAGTCGCAGGGGCCGCTCGCCGAGGGTGGGAACGCCGGTGGCATCACCATCGGCGATCCCCTCGCCGCGGATCGCGAGGCGTAACCAGACTTTGGTCCCGCAAGGGACAGCCGAATGCAAGGCCCCGCGTGGCGTGAAGGCGCCCGGGGCCGTGAGAGGACTTAACCCCATGGTCGACAAGACCACTGCGGGTGAGGGGCCTGTCGTCAAGACGACCCGTACCCCCCGCAAAGCAGTAACTCGCCCTGCCGGTCCGCCAGCTTCGGCCGCGGCCGACGACAAGCCGAAGGCGACCGAGAAGGCCGCTGCCAAGGCGGCCGTCAAGCCGAAGGCTGCCAAGAAGGGCGCTGCCAAGGCTGATGACAAGCCGAAGGCGACCAAGAAGGTCGCAGCGAAGGCGGCCAAGGCTGATGACAAGCCGAAGGCCGCCGGGAAGGCTTCGACCAAGGCGGCGAAGGCCGATGACAAGCCGAAGGCTGCAAAGAAGACCGACGGCTCACCTGCGAGTCCCGCCCCGCTCTTCCAGGCGCCCGACCCTGCGGCAGCCGTGCTGGCGAAGCCGCGGCGCGGTCGAGCCAAGGCCGAGGAGGCTGCCGACGCCGCCGAGGCCGGCGACGACGCCGCTGCGGGCCGCCGCCGACGCCGTCGCGGGGGGCGCGGACGCCGAGGCTCCGGAGTCGACGGCACCGACGAAACAACCGACAGTCCCACGGACACCGACTCCGACGATGCCGATGACCGCGAACCCGGCTCCTCGCGTCGCCGTCGCCGTCGCCGTCGACGCGGGCAGGACACCGGGCCGGAGGCCGACGATCCGGAGCGCACCGTCGTTCGAGTTCGCGAGCCTCGCTCGCGCGGATCCGAGGACTCTGCGGCGCTGAAGGGCTCGGTGCGCCTTGAGGCCAAGCGCCAGCGCCGACGCGAAGGCCGCGATGCAGGCCGTCGGCGCGCGCCGATCCTCACTGAGGCCGAATTCCTCGCGCGCCGCGAGTCCGTTGACCGAGTCATGGTGGTGCGCCAGACCGGTGGCCGCACTCAGATCGCCGTCCTCGAAGACGGAGTCCTGGTCGAGCACTACGTCGATCGCGGCTCCTCGTCCTCGATGGTGGGCAACGTCTACCTCGGCCGTGTTCAAAACGTGCTGCCCTCTATGGAGGCAGCCTTCGTCGACATCGGTCGCGGCCGCAATGCCGTGCTCTACGCCGGTGAGGTCAACTGGGATGCCGCTGGGCTCGACGGCCAGCCGCGGCGCATCGAGACGGCCTTGAAGTCCGGCGATCCCGTTCTCGTGCAGGTCACGAAGGATCCCCTCGGGCATAAGGGTGCTCGGCTCACGAGCCAGGTCTCGCTGCCCGGTCGCTATCTCGTTTACGTCCCCGACGGCTCCACGACCGGCATCAGCCGCAAGCTTCCCGACACCGAGCGCGGCCGACTGAAGGCAATCCTCAAGAAGATCGTCCCCGAGGGCGCGGGTGTCATCGTGCGCACCGCCGCCGAGGGTGCGAGCGAGGACGAACTCACCCGCGACATCACCCGCCTGCAGGCGCAGTGGGAAGACATCGAGAAGAAGCGCGCCTCAGCGACGCCCCCGGCCCTGCTCAGCTCCGAGCCAGACCTGGCGATCAAGGTGATCCGCGACGTCTTCAACGAGGACTTCTCGAAGGTCATCGTGTCGGGTCCGGAGGTCCGCGAAGAGGTCAAGGACTACGTCGGCTCCATTGCTCCCGATCTGCTCGAGCGCGTCGAGGTGTGGGCTGACCCGCAGGATGTCTTCGCGGCATTCCGGGTCGATGAGCAGCTCACCAAGGCGCTCGATCGCAAGGTCTGGCTGCCGTCGGGTGGATCGCTGGTCATCGATCGCACCGAGGCCATGACCGTCATCGACGTCAACACCGGCAAGTTCACCGGTCAAGGCGGCAACCTCGAAGAGACCGTCACCAAGAACAACCTCGAGGCCGCCGAAGAGATCGTCCGACAACTGCGTCTGCGCGATGTTGGCGGCATCATCGTGGTCGACTTCATCGACATGGTGCTCGAGAGCAACAGAGACCTCGTCGTTCGTCGTCTCGTCGAATGCCTGGGCCGAGACCGCACCAAGCACCAAGTCGCCGAGATCACCTCGCTGGGCCTGGTGCAGATGACGCGCAAGCGCATCGGCCAAGGGCTCATCGAGGCGTTCGCCACCCCCTGCGAATCCTGCGGCGGCCGGGGCCACCACGTTTCCTTGCACCCAACCGCACCCGAGGCCCCTGTCCGGGCCGGGCGCCGCAAGGGCAAGGGGGTCGACCCCGCCGATGCCGTGGGCGCCAGCCTCGCCCTGGGGGCCGAGACCGAGAACCCCGAATCCACTGGAGCCGACGAGGCCCCCTCGGAGGCCTCGTGAGCGGGGGCGATTGGCCCCTGAGGTCAGCAGTCCGGTAATCTCATCCACCGGCCCGAGGAACGATCCGGGTCGCACGAGCCCTCTAAGGAGTCCAGGTGTACGCGATCGTCCGCTCAGGCGGCCGGCAGGAGAAGGTAGCCGTCGGCGACGTCGTCGTCCTCGACCGCGTCAGTGCCGAGCCCGGCGACTCCGTCCGGCTCCCTGTGGTGCTCGTCGTCGACGACGGTGCCGTCACTGCTGATCCGGCCAAGCTGGCCAAGGTCAACGTCACGGCCGAGGTCGTTGCCCATGAGCGCGGTCCCAAGATCCGCATCCTTCGCTACAAGAACAAGTCCGGCTACCGGCGTCGCCAGGGTCACCGACAAGACCTCACCCGCGTCAAGGTGACCGCTATCGAGACGAAGGCCTGATCATGGCTCACAAAAAGGGCGCATCCAGCTCCAGGAACGGTCGCGACTCCAACTCCCAGCGTCTGGGCGTGAAGCGTTTCGGCGGCCAGGTGGTCAACGCCGGCGAGATCATCGTGCGCCAACGCGGCACCCATTTCCATCCGGGCACCAACGTCGGACGCGGTGGCGACGACACGCTCTTCGCGCTCAGTGCTGGACGCGTCGAGTTCGGCACCTTCCGCGGGCGCCGCGTCGTCAACATCGTCGAGACCTGATCCCCGCGGTCAACCGACCGCCCTTCGCTTGGACCCGTCGTGACGTCCTTCGTTGATCGCGTCACCCTCCATGCCTTCGCAGGCGACGGAGGCAACGGTTGCACATCGGTGCGACGCGAGAAGTTCAAGCCCCTCGCCGGTCCCGATGGCGGAAACGGCGGACGTGGTGGCGACATCACCCTCGAGGTGGACCCCAGCGTGACGACGCTCCTCGCCTTCCACCACCGGCCGCATCACCGGGCACCCCACGGCCGACCCGGACAGGGTTCGAATCGCCATGGCGCTGATGGCGACAATGTCGTACTCCCCGTGCCCGATGGCACCGTAGTGACATCGACTGATGGCGAACTCCTGGCTGATCTGACCGGGCCGGGCAAGTCCTACGTCGTGGCACGCGGCGGACGTGGAGGTCTCGGCAATGCCGCGCTGGCTTCTCCGCGCCGACGGGCGCCGGGCTTCGCCCTGCTGGGCGAGCCCGGGGAGCAGCACGACGTACTCCTGGAGTTGAAGTCCGTGGCGGACGTGGCGCTGGTGGGCTTTCCGAGTGCAGGCAAGTCGAGTCTGGTCGCGGCCCTATCCGAGGCGAAGCCGAAGATCGCCGACTATCCCTTCACCACCCTCGTGCCCAACCTTGGCGTGGTGACGGCTGGAGACGTCGTCTTCACGGTCGCTGACGTCCCGGGCCTGATCCCAGGCGCGAGCGAGGGTCGGGGACTGGGCCTTGAGTTCCTGCGCCATGTGGAGCGGTGCTCGGTGCTCGTCCACGTCATCGACTGCGCGTCGCTCGAGTCAGCGCGCGAACCGCTCGCCGACCTCGATGTGATCGAGGCCGAGCTTGCCGCATACGGCGGCCTGGACGATCGTCCGAGATTGGTGGCCCTCAACAAGGTAGACCTGCCGGACGGCCGGGTGGTCGCCGACATGGTGCGACCCCTGCTCGAAGAGCGTGGCATCCCGGCCTTCGAGGTCTCCGCGGTTAGCCGCGAGGGCCTGCGCGCGCTCACCTTTGCCGTGGCCGACCGCGTACGCGCGCACCGCGAAGCCACGGCGGTCGTGGTGACCCCCCGGATCGTGATCAGGCCCGAGGCCGTTGACGATTCCGGCTTCGAGGTTCTCCGAGACGCGGATCCGTCGACAGGCGAGCCCATCTTCCGCGTGCTCGGAACGCGACCTGAGCGGTGGGTGCGTCAGACGGATTTTGCCAACGACGAGGCCGTGGGCTACCTCGCCGATCGCCTCGCGCGGCTGGGCGTCGAGGAGTCGCTGCTGAAGTCGGGTGCAGCCCCGGGTAGCACGGTGGTCATCGGCCCCGGCGATGATGCGGTCGTGTTCGACTGGGAACCCACGATTGCCGCGGGAGGCTCCGCCACCCGTGGACCTCGCGGGACGGATCATCGCCTGGACGGCGCATGAGCCCGCGGTCGGCGCGAGACGCCGTCGGCGGCGCAGCTCGCATCGTGGTCAAGGTGGGGTCATCGTCTCTCGCCCGACCTGGCGGGGGTGTCGACACCGCTCGCGTGCGCGAACTCGTCGACGTGCTCGCCCAGCGGGCAACGGCCGGTTCACAGGTCCTCCTGGTGTCGAGTGGCGCTATCGCCACGGGATTTCCGCTCCTGGGCCTGAGCCGTCGCCCGCGTGATCTGGCCACCCAGCAGGCGGCGGCCAGCGTCGGTCAGGGCCTGCTCCTCTCAGAGTGGTCGCGGGCATTCGCCGAGCACGGCGTCACTGTGGGCCAGGTCCTGCTGACGGCTGACGATATGACCCGGCGTACTCACTACCGCAACGCTCAGCGCACTTTGGAGAAGTTGCTCGAGATGGGTGTCGTCCCCATCGTCAACGAAAACGACACGGTGGCTACCGATGAGATCAAGCTCGGCGACAACGACCGGCTTGCTGCGCTGGTGGCACACCTCGTGCACGCCGATGCGCTGGTCCTCCTCTCCGACGTCGATGGCCTCTACGACGGACCGCCCGGCAAGGGTGGCGCCACTCTTATCCCCTCGGTGACCGACGCCTCCGATCTCTCCGGCGTGGCGGTCGGAGGCGTCGGCGAAGCGGGCGTGGGACTCGGGGGCATGGCGACCAAGGTCGAAGCCGCCCGCATCGCGACGGCGGCGGGTATCCCCGTCGTGCTGGCGCGGGCATCGGCGGCATCCGATGCGCTTG
Source organism: Actinomycetota bacterium (assembly GCA_016870515.1). Lineage (GTDB taxonomy): Bacteria > Actinomycetota > Actinomycetes > S36-B12 > S36-B12 > Mxb001. The sequence goes on from VGBL01000008.1 coordinate 54,213, forward strand.
CCGGCCGCCATGTGGGCACCGTCTTCCTCCCCACGGGCCGGCGTACCCCCACGCGACTGCTCTGGCTCGGTCATGCCAGCACTCCCCAGGGACGCCTCTACCTCGATGACGGTGCGGTCGACGCGGTGACCGAGGGGCGCAAGTCTTTGTTGCCCGCGGGTGTGACGCGAGTGGAAGGTGACTTCTCGGCGGGCGATCCAGTTGACCTTCTCGACCAAAACGGCCACGCGGTGGCCCGCGGTCTGGTCAACTTCGATGCGTCGGAACTACCCGGGCTCATCGGCCGGTCGACGCGAGACCTCGCCCGCGAGCGCGGTCCCGCATACGAGCGGGAGGTCATCCACCGCGATGACCTGGTGATTCTCGATGGTGGCCCGACCAGGCACTAGGCCTGCACTCGGGAGGGAGGCGCGCATCAAGACGCTGACCGTGCCCGACAATCGCTCCCTGTGGTTCGTCACCGTGACACTCGCCGGTGCGGCCGTGTCCCCGAGTGAGATCCAAGGTGCACTCGAGCGACTGTCGCACGAACATCCCTTCCTGCTCTCCGGACGCTACACCGAGGACCGCGCGGAGATTCGCTACTGGGAGGAGGCACCCGACGCATCGTGTGCCGCTGGGCTAGCGCTTCGCCTCTGGGATGAGCACCGCGACTCCGCGTCGCTGCCCGATTGGGCCGTGGTCGGCGTGGAGATCGTCGATCGCGAGACCTTTCACCGGCGTGGGCGCGTGTCGGGCCACGGTCCGGGCCTTGTGGCAGCCGGGGGAGTCAGCCCCCTGTAGCGGCGTACCCTAGAGCCATGTCGGACGATCGCGAAGCCATCCTGGACTGCGCCGGCCGTGCGCGTGCCGCGAGCACGGCGCTGCGTGGGCTCACCCGGGACGACAAGGATCGGGCCCTGCGAGGCATGGCTCAGGCCCTGCGCGACCACACCCCTCGGATCGTCGAGGTCAATGCGAAAGACGTGCAGCGGGCCCTCGACGACGGCACGTCCCTGGCGCTCGTTGACCGACTAACGCTCGATGCATCGCGCATCGCGGCGATAGCGGATGCACTCGAGCAGGTGGCCGACCTGCCCGATCCTGTCGGTGACGTCGTGCGCGGCTACACCCTGCCCAATGGGCTCGATGTGCGTCAGATCCGCGTGCCGCTGGGAGTCGTTGGCATCATCTACGAGGCGCGCCCTAACGTCACGGTCGATGCCGCCGGACTGTGCCTCAAGAGCGGCAATGCCGCCCTGCTGCGTGGCTCGTCGTCGGCGCAGGCCACCAACGAGGTCCTCATCGACGTGATGCGGGCTGCGCTGGAGGCTGCTGGGCTCCCGGCTGACGCGGTCCAACTGGTGCCCGGCACGTCGCACGAGTCCGTCAAGCACCTGATGACCGCCCGGGGCTACGTCGACGTGCTCATCCCGCGCGGTGGCGAAGGGCTGATTCGCAGTGTGGTCGAGGGCTCGACCGTCCCCGTGATCGAGACGGGCGTGGGCAACTGCCACATCTACATCGACGAGAGTGCCGATATCGACAAGGCCGTGCGCATCCTGCTCAATGCCAAGGCGCAGCGCACCAGCGTCTGCAATGCCGCCGAGACCTTCCTCGTGCACCGGGGGATCGCCGACGACTTCCTGCCGACGGCCATGGTCGCCTTGCGCGAGGCTGGCGTGACGGTGCATGGTGATGCGGGCCTTCAGTCATACGCCGAGGCCGCGGGCACGGCGTACGCGCCGGTCACCGACGACGACTGGGCAGCGGAGTACTACTCGCTCGACATCGCAGCCGGCATCGTCGATTCTTTGGACGACGCCTTGGCTCACATACGGAAGTGGTCGTCGGGTCACACGGAGGCCATCGTCACCGATTCGCAGTCCGCCGCCCGGGCATTCGTTGCCGGGGTCGACGCGGCGGCGATCATGGTCAATGCCTCCACGCGATTCACCGATGGCGGCGAGTTCGGCTTCGGTGCCGAGATCGGCATCTCGACCCAAAAACTCCACGCCCGAGGGCCGATGGGCCTGCTAGAGCTCACGACGACGACCTACGTGGTCACCGGCGACGGCCACGTGCGCCCCTAGCGTCCCGGCCGCTGGTTCGCCCCCTCCCCCTCCCGCCGAATGTGCAGGTGTGCCACTTCTCTATGAGGGGGAATGCGCTCCCCCTGCACGCTCGCGGCAGGGAAGTCATGCGCGGTGACGGCAAGGGCTTGTTCGACCTTCCGTACCGCTCGCCGAGGATCCCTCAGGTCCCCAGGGGTGAGGGTGACGACGAGCCAACCATGGAGCGCGAGTCGGTGTCGGCGGTTGGCATCACTGTCCTGCTGTTCGCGAGTGAGGTGGTGTTCGCCGTCGTACTCGATGACGATTTTCGCCTCTTCGTAGACCAAGTCACCCCGAGCGATGAATTCCCCCGAGTCAGATCGCATCACGAGCTGCGGCGTCGGTGCAGGAAGGCCCGCTTGGGTGAGGATGACGCGCACCATGCTTTTGCGGGGCGACTCGGCCCGCACGTCTAGCATGTCAGCGCCCAAGCGGGCCAGACGTATACCCCTCTGGCCCCCACACTGCATTAGGCATCCATGGAGATCGGGGATCGACAGCATCCCCGCGCGCAAGGCAAAGTCGCCGAAGGCTACGACGAGAGGAAGGCTGATGGCGCTGGCGAGGTCGATGAGGGTTCGTGAAGTGGTGGTAAGCGGAATGCCGCGGAGTTTGGTGATGTGCGGATCGGGAAGTTTTCTTCGGCGACCTTGGTGACCCGGGCGTCGATTGCCGCCGCTGCTGGGCTGCCTGGTGACCTCGAGGGGTGCCTGGGCCGCGGCGACGGAGCATCCCCAAAGATCCGCGGCGGTCGGCCCGGTGAAGACAGCATCGGGTTGAACGAGGAGGAGGGCGCGACACCGAGACTCGAGGTCGGCCACGCCCAGCGGCAGCCGCGCGCCTCTCGTTGGACTCCACCAGTCCGACTCGGGGAACGAGTGCCGATTGGATCGGGTACTGCTGCGTGCTTGGTTGATCGTCACGGTCCGAAACTGGAACAAGGCCAGGTTGGCGTGGCTCCAGGGCGGCCAACCAGGGGGTATTTCGGGGGAAGAACTCCTGTGGAGAGACCAAAGGGCGCCCGCCCAATCCCACCCCCCAAAGGCGCGAGTGTGCAGGCGTTCCTGAGGCGCCCCCATGGCCCCGCGGCACATCTGCACACTCGGCGCCTTGGGGGCCGGCGCCCCGGGTAGGCTGGGCTGAGTTGCCTGGGAGGGAAGGGAGATCCATGAGCGCGCTTGGCACAGTGGTTCGCCTGTCAGAGGAAGCCGGCGCGACCGAGCACGCGGTGATCAGTCCCTACGTCTACGGCGGAGCTGCACTCAGTGTCCTGATTCTCCTGTTGATCATCACGATGATGATCAACGTGGATCGGTGATCGGCGGGCGCTCATGCGCGTGGGAGTGATGGGCGGCACCTTCGACCCCATCCATCTTGGCCACTTGGCCGCGGCATCCGAGGTTGCGCATCACTTCAACCTCGACACCGTCGTGTTCGTGCCGGCGGGCAGTCCTTGGCAGAAGGCCGATCGTGAGGTCTCCCCTGCAGAGGACCGCTACCTCATGACCGTCGTGGCCACCGCTGCCGATCCGCGCTTAATCATAAGCCGTGTCGACATCGACAGGCCCGGACCGACGTACACCGTCGACACCCTGCGCGATCTTCGCGACGAGTGGGGCGGCGATGCCGACCTGTTCTTCATCACCGGAGCCGATGCACTCAACGACATCCTCGGCTGGCGCGACACCGATGAGGTGCAGCGCCTGGCACACCTCGTGGGGGTCACGCGCCCGGGCCACACGCTGGCCAATCCTGGTCTGGCTCCGGGCACCATCACCTTGCTCGAGGTCCCAGCCCTGGCGATCTCATCGAGCGACGTACGCGCGCGCGTCGCCGAAGGCGCCCCCATCAGCTATCTGGTGCCACCCGGCGTCGAGAGCTACATCGCCAAGCGTGGCCTCTACCGGGCTGGCCTGACGGGGGCGGCTGCGCCGACCCGCCGGGCCACATCGTGAGCGTTGCCGCTCGCGTCCTCATCGTCGCGCTCGGCGCCCTCGCGATCGTGCTGGGCCTGGGGGCGATCGCCCTCGTGCGCGGTGACACCACGCCGCATCCCGAGCCTTCACCCGCGCCGATGCCGATGGAGCGCATCCTCCTGCTGCAGGTGCTCGACCATGAGGGCTATGCCCTGGGCAACGTCGTCATCGGAGTCGAGCCCCCGGGAGAGCCCCAGAAGTCGACGTTCCTCGGGGTGCCATCGAGTTTGCTCGTCCCTGTTGGCGACGACTTCGAGACCTTAGGGCAGACGCCTGGTGACCCTGACACTCGCGCCGCTGTCGAGGGTCTGCAGGCGACGCTTGGATTGCGGGTGGATGGCGGCCTCACTTTAGATCGCCTTGCATTTGCGGGCCTTGTCGATGCGGTCGACGGCATCTGGGTGAAGTTGCCGGACGCCATCATCATTCCGGGCGAGGAGTCCGGCGACATCCGGCGTATCCCAGCGGGGTGGATCAAGATGGACGGTGTAACCACGGCCGAATACGCGATCTTGCGCGTGCCGGGCGAGACCGATGCGGAGCGCATGGAGCGCTTCACCGAGGTCCTTGACCTCGTCCTCGCCGAACTCCCCTTTGGGGAGGAGCGCATTCGGCAGCTCCTCACGAGCCTGGGTTCCCTTGCACCATCGACGGTGCCCACGCAAGACCTCGTGCCCTTCTTCCTGCAGTTGAGCAGTGATATGCGCTTCGGACGCACCGAATACGCCGTGCTACCGGTCGACCTCATGCGCGGGGGGATTCGGCCGGCATCCGTGCCGGCATCCAAGGCCGAGGGGATTCTTCAGCAGTTGTTCCCCGACGCCCGCGCACCTGTCGGCATGTGACAGGCTGGCCCCCGCCAACGAGAGGAGTCACGTGGCGGCAAGCGCTGAAGCCTTGGAACTGGCGCAGCAGGCGGCGGAGGCCGCCGAAGACAAGCTAGCTACCGACATCGTCGCCATCGATGTGAGCCAATTTCTCGTCATTACCGATGTCTTCCTCCTATGCACCGCCGCCAATGACCGGCAGGTGCGTGCGGTCATTGATGAGGTGGAGGAGCGCCTGCAGCGACTGGGCTCCAAGCCGCTGCGCCGAGAGGGTGAGAAGGAGGGCCGCTGGGTGTTGCTCGACTTCGGCGACATCGTCGTCCACGTGCAGATGGCCGAGGAGCGTGTCCACTACGCCCTCGAGCGACTCTGGAAGGACTGCCCCACGATCCCGCTGAAGCTGGGTGCCCCGACTCCCGATGACGCATGAGGCGCATCGTCGTCTGGCGGCACGGCCGCACGGCCTGGAACGCCGAGCATCGCTTCCAGGGGCAGACCGATATCCCGCTGGACGAGACGGGCGTCTCGCAGGCCCGGCGTGCTGCGGCCATGCTCGCGAGTCTCGAGCCCCACGCCATCATCTGCTCCGACCTGAAGCGCACCCGCCAGACCGCGGAGCCGCTCATCGAGTTGACCGGCCTCGATGTGACCTACGACGTGGGCCTGCGCGAGACCGCGGCGGGAGAGTGGGAGGGCCTGACGCGACCTGAGCTCCTCCAGCGCTTCGGCGATGACATCTCGCGCTGGGTAGTCGACGTCAAGATGCGCGCGGGCAACTCGGGTGAGACGCGTCTTGAGGTGGCTGATCGCGTTGTCGACGCCATCGACCGGGGACTGGCCGGCATTCCCGCCGACGGGGTACTCGTCGTCGTGACTCACGGCGGATCGGCGCGCGCGGGCATCGGCCGGCTGCTGGAGTTGCCTCCGGCCAACTGGGCGGCGCTCGGCGTACTGACGAACTGCTCGTGGAGCGTGCTGCTGCAAAACGATCAGCGCGGCCCGGCGTGGCGCTTGCAGGAATACAACGCCGGATCGCTTCCCGAGCCGGTCCCGCTCGACGGGGACTGGCCCGCAGACGACCGCTAAGGCCTGGGTATGCTTGTCGGGCCCTGAGGGGCGGCGGGGCTGTAGCGCAGCTGGTAGCGCACCTCCATGGCATGGAGGGGGTCAGGGGTTCGAGTCCCCTCAGCTCCACGCATGGCGCATCTCCTTGTCATTGGCGACTCCCTTGCCTTCCACGGCCCCGAGAAGGCCGTGCCACCGAGTGATCCCCGGCTCTACCCGCAGGTTGCCGGCCGACACCTCGGCATGGCTGTAGACCTCGTCGCGCGCCAGGGCTGGACGGCCCGCGATGGCTGGTGGGCACTGACGAAGGATCCCGTCGTCTGGGGTGAGTACCTACCGCGCGCCGGGGCCCTCCTCCTTGGCGTCGGCGGCATGGATCAATTGCCGACGCCCGTGCCCACGTGGCTACGCGACTCCATTCCCTATGTGCGTCACTGGCGCGTACGACGTACCGCTCGCGAGACGCTCCGACGGGCGACTGCGGCGCTAGCGCGGAGGGTGAATGGGCCTTTTCGGATGCTGCCCCAGCCAGCGACCGACCGTTACCTCTCGCGAATGGTCCAGGGGGTGCGAGCCCTGCGGCCCGGCCTGCCGATTGCCCTGCTGGGGCCGCCTCCCTGGACCGGCCCCTACTACCCCTCGACGCGGTTCCACGCTGCGGCACTGGCCGCCGCGCGTGTCTGGGCGGCGCGCGAAGGGGTGGCCTACGTCGACGTCGAGCCCCTGGTCGCGCCGAGGCTGGCCTCCTGCAATCCCGACGGCATGCACTGGTCGTGGGAGGTTCACGCCCTGGTCGGCGAGACGGTGGCAAGAAACCTCTCGCGTTGAGTGGCGGGTTGTAGTGAGTGGCAAGGCGTGTCGTGCACCACAACCGGCCACTCAACCGGAAGCGGGGCATGCTGACCGCGTGACCTGGATTGCCCTGATGGCCATCGCGGCCGTACCCGCCGTCATTGACTAGTGGGCGGTTGCCACCGACCGAAGATCTATCGAGCGCTGGGCCAAGCCTGCGGTCATGGTCTTCCTCATCGTAGCCGCGCTGCTGATCCCCGCCGAGTCGGCCGCGGTGCGCTTGGCGATCGTCATCGGACTCGCCCTGGGCCTCATCGGTGACGTGCTGCTCATCCCCGGCGCCGCGGCATTTCTACCGGGTCACATCGCCTACGTCGTGGCCATGCTGCTCGTGCCGCAGGAGCCACGGGGTCTTCTCGTAGGCGGTGTGGTCGTCCTGCTGGTCGCTGTGTTCGTCGGTCGGCAGATCGTCGCCGGTGCCTGGCGGAAGTCACCGCTGCTCAGTGGTGTTGTCGCCGCCTACATACTCGTGATCGGCATCGTGGTCGTACTCGCCGTCGTTCGACTATCCCGCCCTCATGGGCTCCCAGTTGCGCGTGATCCCGCGTGGCTGGCCGGCAGGTCGCGGAAGCGAGATTGCCCGCACGTGACGTCTGTCTGCTTCAGATCCACGAGTAGACAACTGGATCGTCGAGGGCCCGGTAGGAGTAGCGCAGGTCGGTGAGGTTGGCGATCGTGTCGGCGGGGGAGTTCCTGCCCGTCACCGTCCAGACGCCTGCGCGGAAGCGAGCGGCCCGCTCGGTAGAGTCAGCCCGCTATGGCTGACGAAGACATCAAGGCGTACGACGTCGAGGAGATCCAGGCGCGCTGGCTGCCCGTCTGGGACGACCTACAGCCCTTCCGCTCGGGTGCGGAGGGCGATGCGCGCCCCACGAAGTACGTCCTCGACATGTTCCCCTACCCCTCGGGCGATCTCCACATGGGTCACGCGGAGGCCTACGCCCTCGGCGACGTCATCGCCCGCTACTGGGTGCAGCGCGGCTTCAACGTCATGCACCCCATCGGATGGGATGCCTTCGGGCTGCCCGCGGAGAACGCCGCGATCCGTCGCGGCGAGGATCCCAGCCTGTGGACCTACGACAACATCGCCCAGCAGAAGGCGTCGATGCGCCGCTACGCCTGCTCCTTCGACAAGGACCGCATCCTCAACACCTGCGACCCGGAGTACTACCACTGGAACCAGTGGTTCTTCCTGCAGATGTACGAGCGCGGTCTCGCCTACCGCAAGGCCTCCAACGTTAACTGGTGCCCCAACTGCCAGACCGTGCTCGCCAACGAGCAGGTCGTGCAGGGACTGTGCGAGCGCTGCGACACGGCCGTCACCAAGAAGAAGCTGACCCAGTGGTACCTGAAGATCACCGACTACGCCGATCGCTTGCTCGACGACATGGCCCAGCTCGAGGGTGCCTGGCCCGAGAAGGTGCTGCTCATGCAGCGCAACTGGATCGGCCGCTCCACTGGAGCAGAGGTGAAATTCCAGATCGAGGGTCGCGACGAGCCGGTCACCGTCTTCACCACGCGCCCGGACACGCTCTACGGCGCGACGTTCTTCGTCGTCGCTGCTGACTCCGATTTGGCAGCGGAGCTCGCGACCGGCACCGGGGCCGAGGCCGAGTTCGCGGCGTACCTGGAGAAGGTGAAGCAGACCTCGGAGATGGACCGGCTGGCGACCGACCGCGACAAGACCGGTGTCTTCCTGCACCGCCACGCCATCAACCCAGTCAACGGCGAGCGCATCCCCGTGTGGGCATCGGACTACGTGCTCGCCGACTACGGCACCGGCGCGATCATGGCCGTGCCCGCGCACGACCAGCGCGACCTCGACTTCGCCCGGCAATTCGACCTGCCCGTGCGCGTCGTCGTCGACGCGGGGGAGGACCCCAATGAGACCGGCGTCGCGACGGCCGACGACGGCCCGCATGTCAACTCCGGTCCGCTCGACGGTCTCGACAAGGCCGAGGGGATCGCAAAGATCATCGACATCCTCGGCGAGCGCGGCACGGGTAAGGCATCGATCAACTACCGCCTGCGCGACTGGCTCATCTCGCGCCAGCGCTACTGGGGCACGCCGATCCCGATCGTGCACTGCGTCGATTGCGGCGAGGTGCCCGTGCCGATGGACCAGCTGCCCGTCACGCTGCCGCCCGCCCAGGGCCTGGATCTGAAGCCCAAGGGCTCCTCGCCCCTGGGCGCGGCCAAGGAGTGGGCTACGGTCGCGTGCCCGCGCTGCGGCCGCACCGACGCCCAGCGTGACCCCGACACGATGGACACCTTCGTCGACTCGTCCTGGTACTACCTGCGCTACCTCGACCCGCACAAGGCCGACGGCCCCTTCGACGTGGAGGCGGCCAAGAAGTGGATGCCGGTCGACCAGTACGTCGGCGGCGTGACCCACGCGATCCTGCACCTGCTCTACAGCCGCTTCTTCACCAAGGTGATGTACGACATGGGCCTGGTGGACTTCACCGAGCCCTTCACGCGCCTGCTCAACCAGGGCATGGTCGTCATGGACGGCTCCGCCATGAGCAAGTCGCGCGGCAATCTCGTCAAGCTCTCGGATGAGCTGGCCGTGCACGGTGTCGACGCGATCCGCCTCACCATGGTCTTCGCCGGTCCGCCCGAGGACGACATCGACTGGGCCGATGTCTCGCCTGCGGGCTCCAAGAAGTTCCTCGCGCGGGCCTGGCGGCTTGCGCAGGACGTGACGAGCGAGCCCGGGGTTGACTTCACTAGCGGCGACCTCGAGCTGCGCAAGATGACCCACCGCACGCTGCACGACGCTGCGCTCGCGCTGGAGACCTACCGCTTCAATGTCGCTGTCGCCAAGGCGATGGAGTTGGTCAACGCCACCCGCAAGGCCATCGACTCCGGCTGCGGCCCCGCTGATCCGGCCGTGCGTGAGGCGACCGAGGCCGTCGCGATCCTGCTCTCCCTCACCGCCCCCTACACCGCCGAGGACATGTGGCGCCTTCTCGGTCACGCGCCCTCGGTGGCGCGCGCCGGCTGGCCCGAGGTCGACCCGGCCCTGCTGGTGCAGGACTTTGTCACCTGCGTGGTGCAGGTGGCCGGCAAGGTCCGCGACCGCCTCGAGGTGTCGCCCGATATCAGCGAGGCGGACCTCCGCGAGCTCGCACTGGCCACCCCCGGTGTTGTCAAGGCACTCGAGGGCAAGGGCATGAGGACCGTCATCGTGCGGCCGCCCAAACTCGTGAACGTCGTACCGGAGTAGGCCGTGAGTCGGCATCAGCAGGAAGCAGCAGGCCCCATCGACGTGCCAGACCTCTCCGCTGGCCCGGTGCTCCTGCGCCGTCATCGCCTCGACGACGTTGACGACATCGTGCTCGCCTGCCGAGACGAGCAGACCTGGACCTGGACGACCGTGCCGAAGCCCTACGAGCCGGAGCACGCCGAGGCCTACATCAACCGCACGGTCGGCACGCCGATCGACGGCGAGACCCGCTGGGCGATCGAGGTGGACGGCCGCTTCAGCGGCAACATCGGCGTGATGCTCGACGGTGAGGCCCGGCGGGCCGGCGAAGCCGCCCCTGTCGGGCTGGGTCGCGCCGACGTCGGCTACTTCGTCGCGCCCTGGGCGCGGGGCCGCGGCGTCGGATCGCTCGCCCTCTGGCTCGTGAGCGACTGGTCCTTCCGCGAAGGCGGGTGCGAGGTCGTGACCTGGAATGCCCTCGTGGGCAACGTGCCGTCGCGGCGGATGGTCGAGAAGGTGGGCTTCCACGTCCACGCGGATCCCTCGCGGCGCATGGTGGTCCAGCGCGGCGAGCGCGTGGACGTCTGGACGGCCGACCTGCTCCCGGAGGACCTCGTCCCCCTGGACACACTCCTCCCGTGATCGAGCTGTCGGCGGACGAGGCCCGTCGCGCGTCGCTGTGGGCGCAGGGACTGCTCGGGTCGCGCAAGCCGCAGCGCTCGCCGGCTGCGCGGGAAGCTGCTGTGCTCGGCATGCTGGAGCACCTCGGTGCCGTGCAGCTCGACACCATCTCCGTCCTGGCGCGCTCCCATGAGCTTGTCGCGTACGCGCGTCTCGGAGCGATCGGTCGCGAGGCGGTGGAGTCGGCGTACTGGAATGGCGACACGGCCTTCGAGTATTGGTCGCATGCCGCGAGCATCCTGCCTATGTCCGAGTGGCCCTGGTTCGCCTTCCGCCGCCGTCACTACGTGCGCAAGGGGGAGCGGTGGCACGGTGTGCCCCGCAAGCAGCTCAAGGGCATGCTCGACCGCCTGCGCTCGGAGGGGCCCCTCACGACCCGCGAGCTCGGGGGAGCGAAGAAGAGCGGTGAGTGGTGGGACTGGTCGGACGCCAAGATCGGCATCGAGTGGCTGCTCGATATCGGGGAAGCGGTCGTCAGCCGGCGGGTGGGCTGGCGCCGGGTCTACGACCTGCCCGAGCGGGTCGTGCCAGGCGATGCGCTCTACGACGCCGATGACGATGAATGCCTGCGCCGGCTCGTGCAGCTCGGCGGGCACTCCGTCGGAGTGGGCACCGCGTACGACATCGCCGACATCCATCGCCTCGGCGTGACTCAGGCACTCGCCCACATCGATGACACCGATCTCGTCGAGGTGAGCGTGCGCGGATGGGATCAGCGCGCCTGGGCTTCGCGTGAGACCCTCGAGTGGCTGGGCAGGTCATCGCGTGAGCGCTCCCGCACGACGCTGCTGTCGCCCTTCGACTCGCTCGTGTGGAATCGCGACCGCATGGGGCGGATCTTCGAGATGCCTCATCGCATCGAGGCGTACACGCCCGCGGCCAAGCGCGTGCACGGCTACTTCGCGATGCCGGTGCTCCACGGCGGTCGCCTCGTCTCCCGCGTCGACCCGGCCCGGGAGAAGGGCGCGCTGATTGCCAAGCGAGTGACCCTCGAGACGACCCGCACCGGAGCGCCTGTCACCGGAGCTATCGAAGGCACCGCTCGCGCGCTACGGGAAGCCGCCACGTGGGTCGGTGCGGAGTCGGTCCGCGTCGAGCAGGTGGCCCCGGCCTCGCTCGCCGCGCGAGTTCGGCAGGCCGTCCGCGGCTAGCCCGTCGTATTGCGGCGTTCGAAGGTCTGGAACTGGGTGGGCATCACCGGGTTTGTCGAGCACGAACCGGGAGCCCCAGCGATCCGCAGTCGCTCCACGGGGCCCGTCGTCATGGACGCGTAGATCGCGGGCACGGGATCGACGGACCCCTGAGTGGCCGACACCTGGAGGTTGTCGAAGCAGGCCACCTTGCCGGGTGTCACCTGGGTGAAGTCTGGATTTCGTCCGGCCTGTGTGGGCGTGAAGACGTATCTGCCTCCAGGCAACCCGGGGATGTCAGCAAGCCAGCCAACACTGATGACTCTCAGATCTCTATCCGACCAGTGTCGCGCCAAAGCGATATGCAGGTCCTCCCGCTGCGTGTTGGCGCGCTGGTCGAGCGCGGTCCACGTGCCGGAGGCGGTGCCGACCACGTCGGATACCAGTTGGCCGCAACCGTTATCGCCTTCGACCAGGGCGAGAATGGATGCTCGCAACTTCGGCGGGTAGTAGTCGATGTGACAGCGACTGGTGCTCCAGCGCGGCTCGAAGGACCCCGGGTCGATCTTGCCCTTCACGGGGCTACTCGCATCGGCGAGCCCGAAGTCAAAGCCGTGCGCATATCCGCTTGAACGCCCGATGAGGTGACCACCCGCCACCGGGAGCGAGAGATAGCTGTAGATACACGATTGGGTGACGTCGGCGTATCCCGAGTCGTAGCACTCTCGCCTCGGGGCCTTGGGAAGAGCATTGAGGATGGTCGGGTCGAGGTCAGTCACGTGCGATGTGAAGAACCACAGGGTTCCGCATATGGAGAAATTCAGGATGTATTCGGTGCGAGTGCGGTCCTGAGAGCGGGTGAGGCTGGTGGCCACGCCACGAAGCACCATGTCGGCTGGTGCATAGACGTTGAGTTTGCGCGTGAGTGTGGCGAAGCCCGCTAAGTCAGTGTCGGCCTCACGAGTCGCGTTGTAGTACATGTGTGGAACCGGAGTCGCGTGCGAACCCGGCTGCATGTAGCCCTGTGGGACGATTGACCACACGTCGGCGAGGTCGGTGACCACATGGGTGAGGGGTGTTTGTGACGGGCACCGGGGACCGATGGGCTGGCTCGTGAGGACTTCCCAAGACGGCTTGAATGAGGCTGGCTCGCCGTTCCAGAAGGGTGGCGGGACATCCGTGGGATACCCGGGCAGCGTTCGCCACACACCATTGGCCGGCGGCGGCTGATCCCGGATGTCGCCGCTGTTGCCTCCGCCTCCAGAGCCTGACTTCAGGACCCAGACGAGCTTGCCCTTGCGCTTCTTGCATTGCAGGACCTGGTCGCCCATCGTGTAGGTCATCCCCGCGCGAGGGCATGGCGCGCCGGGACGAGGAGTGCCCTGAGCGAGGGACGCGGTGGGGATGCCCACGAGGACGATGGCAGACACGGCCACTGCTGCGACGAGACGCCTCATCCGCCCTCCCGGGGTTGCGCCCATGATGCCCCAGCGGGGCTGGGGTTCGCCTGCCGTTGGACGCGAGCCCCGGGCCCTCTAGCCTGGGGAGATGCCGGTCGCCGTCGTTACTGATTCCACGGCGTACCTTCCTGCCGACCTCCTTGAGGGCTCGGGCATCGAGCTCGTGCCCGTGCAGGTCGTCATCGGCGGGCGCCCCTACGACGAGACGGCTGATGAGGCCAGCCCCGCGCGCGTGGCCGAAGCGCTGCGCGCCTGGCAGCCCGTGACCACGAGCAGGCCCTCGCCCGAGAGATTCCGTCACGCTTTCCATGACGCTGCGCAGCACGGCGCGGAGGCGATCGTGTGCGCCACCCTCTCCTCACGCATGTCGGCGACCTATGAATCCGCGGAGCTGGCGGCCAAGGAGGTCGACATCCCTGTGCACCTCGTGGACAGCCGCACGGTCGGCATGGGCCTCGGTTTCGCCGTCCTTGCCGGAGCCCGTCGGGCGAGCGAAGGGGCGTCGGCCGAGGAGGTGGCGGCGCTCGTCGAGCGCCGTGCCCGCGCATCGACCTCGCTCTTCTACGTCGACACGCTCGAATACCTGCGTCGTGGCGGACGCATCGGTGCGGCACGCGCCGCCGTCGGCCAGGCACTGCAGGTCAAGCCGATCCTGCAGATCCTCGACGGCGAGGTCGTGCCCCTCGAGCGCGTGCGTACGACGAGCAAGGCCATGGCCCGGCTCACCGAGCTCTCGCTGGCAGCCACCCTGGGGCGCTCGGTGGAGATCGCCGTCCAGCACCTCGACGCGGCCCAACGCGCTCATGAGCTCGCCGACATGCTGCGCGGCTATCTCACGAGCACCCGCATCATCGTGTGCCCCCTGGGAGCCGTGGTGGGGGCGCACACGGGCCCGGGCATCGTGGCGGTCGTCGTCTCGCCGCTGCTGTAGTCATCCCCAGGGGGCGCTGCCGCGCGCTGTCCCCAGGAGCGGCGTACGTACGGGGCCGCGTGGTCTGGTCTTCCTAGCGTGCGGCGGTGTCCTGGTCCGGGCGTTCCGTGCGTGCGCTGGCGATCGTGCTCTGCGCGATCCTGGCCATCGTCGGCTACACCTGGTGGCAGGGTCGGGCCCGCCCGGTCGTCGAGATCCCCGACGTGTCTTCGACCTCGTCGGCGGCTCCCACCGAAGTGGTGACCGTTCATGTGATCGGGCGCGTACGCCGTCCCGGCATCGTGACGCTGCCGTTCGGATCCCGCGTCGGCGATGCCGTCGCGGCCTCGGGCGGCCTGAAGCCGGGCGCGTCATCCGGTGATCTCAACCTCGCGAGGGTGCTCGTCGATGGCGAGCAGGTCGTCGTAGGCCAACGACGCCAGACATCGGCCGAGGCGATGGAGCAACCGGGCGAGCCTGCTGATGCACTACTTGACCTCAACACGGCTAGTGCGGCTGCTCTTGAGGAGTTGCCGGGTGTCGGGCCCGTGCTCGCCGGGCGCATAGTGGCGTGGCGCGAAGACAACGGACCATTCCCCAGCGTCGAGATCCTGGGCGAGGTCTCCGGGATCGGCGACGCCCTCCTGGCGCAGTTGCGCCCGCTGGTTCGCGTGTGAGGCACCTGCGGCTGATCCCGGCGGCCGTTGCTACGTGGGCCTGCGGCCTAGCGGTCATCGCCCTCGCTCCCGGGTCCGTCATCCCGGCGCGCATGAGCGGCGTACTCGCCATCGCCGTGGGCCTGGCCGTGCTGATCGTCCCGCGCCTTCGACTCCTTGCGCTCGCTGCGGTCCTGCTGGCGTCAGGAGTCGCCCTGATCACGGCATCCCTCTACGCGGAATCGATCACGCTAGGCCCGGTCGCACGCGCGGGCGCCGAGAGCCAGCGCGTGATCGCCGATCTGCTGGTCGGCGGCGACCTGAGGATGCGCGACGGCGTTGTCGAACAGCGCGCGCAGGTCGAGTCCCTGTCCAGTGTTGGTGGCGCTTGGCAGGTGCAGGCGCCGGTGCTCCTGCGCTCGGAGACCGCCTTCGCCATGGGCAGTCGCGTGCGCGTGACGGCGCGGGCGAGGCCCGGTGATGCGCTTCGCGGCTACGCCGCCGTCCTGTCGGTGGACGCCGATGAATACCTGCAGCCGCCGGGCCCGCTGCCCGCCATGGCCAACGCAGTGCGGGGCGGACTGCGCGAGGCCCTCGATGGCGCCGACCCGCGTGCGGCAGCCCTGGTCGAGGGTCTCGCGGTCGGTGACGAGTCCGCTCAGCCGCCCGGCCTGGCCGATCAGATGCGGGAATCGGGGCTCTCCCATCTGACCGCGGTGTCGGGTGGCAACACCGCGATCGTGGTGGGCGCGGTCCTCATCGGCACGGCACTCATCCGCATGGCGCTGGTCGGACGCGTGCTGTGCGCGCTCGGCGCGCTCGCGGCCTTCGTCGTCATCGTGGGGCCGCAGCCGAGCGTGCTGCGCGCCGCCGCGATGGGCGTCGTTGCCCTGGCGGCCATGATCTCCGGCGGTCGCCGTCGCGGTGTCGCCGCGCTGGCCGGAAGCGTGGTCGTCCTGATCGCCTGGTCACCCGGCCTGGCGGTCTCCTGGGGATTCCCCCTCTCCGTCGCCGCGACGGCCGGACTGTTGGCGCTGGCACCGCCGCTGCTGGCCCGCATGCGTGCCTTTACCGGCGTACGCCGTCACGTCGCCGAGGCGCTCGCGATGACGATTGCCGCGCAGGTGGCCACGTTGCCGCTCATCGCGGCCTTCGGCCAGGGCATCAGCCTGGTCTCCGTCCCGGCCAACCTGCTCGCGGCACCGGCGGTGGTACCCGTCACGGTGCTCGGCCTGCTCGCGGCGGTCATCTCTCCGGTGAGTGCGCCCGTCGCGCACCTGCTGGCGCGCTTCGCCGAGCCGCCTGCGGCCTGGATCGCTGCCGTGGCCGAGCATTCGGCCGCCCTGCCCGCCGCGACGCTGCCGTGGCCGGGTGGGCTGCCGGGAGCGGCGTTCGCCCTGGTGGTCGCTGCGGTGGCCATCTGGGTCATTCGACGTCGCCGGGGCCGACATGAGATGGCCTTCCAGCCGCGCGTCATCGCCGTGATCACCGTGGTCGTGGGCGTCGTCGCCGTCATCGCCCTGCGGCTGCCCGACAGAGCCGGGTGGCCGCCGCCGGGATGGGTGATGGTCGCCTGCGATGTCGGTCAGGGCGATGCACTCGTCCTGCGTGCGTCCGACACCGACGCTGTCCTGGTAGACGCCGGACCCGACCCCGAGCTCATTGATCGGTGCCTGTCCGATCTGGCTATCACGACGGTTGGCCTGCTCGTGCTCACGCATCCGCATGCCGACCATGTCGACGGAGTGCCGGGAGTCCTCGGCGGGCGCATGATCGACGAAGCACTCGTCTCGCCACTGCGCGAGCCGCCCGAGCAGGCGGAGAAGGTCAACGAGTGGTTGGCGGGGATCCCTGTGCGGACGGCGCGAGCGGGGGAGCGGCGTACGGTCGGTGGCGTCACCTTGACGACGCTGTGGCCGCAGCGCATCATTCGCGGTCCGGAGTCCGCACCCAACAATGCCAGCGTGGCCCTGCTCGCCGAGGTCGGCGGCGTCCGCATCCTGCTCCTGGGCGATGTCGAGACGGCCGCACAGGTCGCCCTTCGGACGTCGGTGGGGATGGATGGCGTCGATGTGGTGAAGGTGCCGCACCACGGCAGCCGCTACCAGGATCCGGCGCTCGCCAGCTGGACCGGCGGCCGCGTCGCGATCATCACCGTCGGCGCCGGCAACCGCTATGGCCATCCGGCGCCCGAGACGCTCGAGCAGTGGCGCTACGCCGGGGCGGTGATCGCGCGCACCGATGAGGTGGGCGACGTGGCGGTGGTGGCCGATCCGGGGATCGGGATCGTGTCGCGGCGCTAGGCGTTGGCGGACGGCGAGGCCGTGCGTACGACGAACTCCTCGAGCACGTGGAGCTTTTGGTCGACATCGAGGGAGTCGCCCGGGCGCAGACCGCCCTTCATCGCGACGTCGACACCGCTCAGCGTGACGGTCGCCTTGGCCAGGCGATCCGGGCGCCACCTCTTGGCCCGGGCGCGCACGTTGCGCACCTGCCAGTCGAACTTGATGCCGGTTTCCTGCATGACGTCGGCGTCGCTGGCCGACGGGGGCATGCCCTGGATTCGGGCCATGTTGCGCAAGCCGCTCGCGATAGCGGCTGTGATGGCCGGTCCGACACCGGCCCGTCCACTGCCCTCCACGGCCCACCGCAGGTCGCGCAGGGCTTCGACGGGGCGGCGTTCCCAGATCGAGTCGGACACGCGGTAGCCCTGCATGTCGGCGATGCCCCCGAAGTAGGCGCGTACGTCGTCGTCGGTGATCGGGTCGCCTTCGAGGTCGGTGCACAGCTGGTTGATCGCGCCGACCAGGAGCGGCAGATCGTGGCCGATGGCGTCGTAGAGCGCCCGCAGCGCATCGGGGGTGGCCTTGCGGCCGTGCCGGCGTACCTCCTCGAGCAGGAAGTCCTGGGTGGCGCGGCCCTTCTTCAGCGCGGAGCAGGACACCTCGGCGGCTCCCGCGCCGCGAATGGCCGTGAGGTAGCGCTTGCCCTTCACGCCGCCGGGATGGTGCACGACGACGGCGAAGGAGTCGGGTGGGTCGGCGATGGCCTGCTCGAGCACGGCGAATGTCACGTCGTCGAACTGGTCAGCGCCGTCGATGATGACGAGGGTCGTGTCGCCGAAGAGGGTGGGGCTGAGCGCCCCCGCGAGGGCCTCGGGGGTGGCGTCGCCGAGGATGATCGTCTGGACGGTCGGCGTCTGGCCGAATCGCTCGCGGGCGGCGGTGCGCGCATCCGTGAGGGCGCGGTCGACGAGCACCTGCTCGGAACCCATGATCAATGTCAGGGGGAGGCTCGCCACGGGGTCAGCATGCCACCTGAAATGCCACCGGCCGGGTAGCGCCCGACGGGGGAGGGACGGCTAGAGGGAGGCGGCCTTCTTGGCGATCGCCGACTTGCGGTTGGCTGCCTGGTTCTTGTGGATGACGCCCTTACTCGCTGCCTTGTCGAGGCTGCGGCAGGCATCGCCAGCGGCTTCCTTGGCCTTGGCGGCGTCGCCAGAGGCGGCGGCCTCGCGGAACTTGCGCACGGAGGTCTTCAGGGACGACTTCACAGCCTTGTTGCGCTGCCGCGCCTTCTCATTGGTGCGGTTGCGCTTGATCTGTGACTTGATGTTGGCCACGAAGCCTCTGCCTCTCATGAACGTCGGCCCGCCCTGGGCAGGCCGACCGAGGGGAAAGGCTACCGGGGGCGCCTTGTGGAGGCCAAATGCGGGTCCGGGACACGCCTAGGGCCCCAGGGCCCCCCACCTCCCCTAGGCGCACTAATGTGGTGAGTGGCCGCTAACCCCCTGAGATAGCGACCAGTCGGCGCAACGGTGCGCGGTGCCGGAATGCCCCATCTGCTCCCCATGGGAGCATAGGTCGGTGCCCGCCCCCGCCCCCGGCAAGACCGATCCGGCGATGATCCGCAACTTCTGCATCATCGCCCACATCGACCACGGCAAGTCCACCCTGGCGGACCGGATGCTCCAGATCACCGGCGTGGTGGACGACCGCCAGATGCGGGCCCAGTACCTCGACCGCATGGATATCGAGCGGGAGCGCGGCATCACCATCAAGTCCCAGGCCGTCCGCCTGCCCTATCGCGCTGCCGACGGCCGCGACTACGTCCTCAATCTCATCGACACCCCCGGCCACGTCGACTTCACCTACGAGGTCTCCCGCAGCCTGGCGGCCTGCGAGGGGGCGGTGCTGCTGGTCGATGCCGCCCAGGGCATCGAGGCGCAGACCCTGGCCAACCTCTGCCTCGCGCTCGAGAACGACCTGCAGATCATTCCCGTGCTCAACAAGATCGATCTGCCGGCGGCCCAACCCGAGAAGTACGCGGCGGAACTCGCCCACATCATCGGCTGCTCGCCCGACGACGTCCTACGGGTCTCGGCGAAGACCGGCGACGGTGTCGGCGACCTGCTCGAGGAGGTCGTGCGGTCGGTCCCGCCCCCTGTCGGCGACGCCAACGCGCCTTTGCGTGCCCTCATCTTCGATTCGGTCTACGACACCTACCGCGGCGTCGTGACCTACGTGCGCGTCATCGACGGTCGCGTGTCCACGCGTGAGCGCATCGCCATGATGTCGACGAAGGTGACGCACGACCTGCTCGAAGTCGGCGTCATCTCGCCCGAGACCATGGCCGCGGCCGCGATCGGCGTGGGCGAGGTGGGCTACCTCATCACCGGCGTCAAGGACGTGCGTCAATCTCGTGTCGGTGACACTGTTACCAGCGCGCAAAAGGGAGCAACCCAGGCCCTCGGCGGCTACCGCGACCCCAAGCCGATGGTCTTCTCGGGCCTCTACCCCATCGACGGCTCCGACTATCCGGCCCTGCGCGATGCGCTCGACAAGCTCAAGCTCAACGACGCAGCGCTCGTCTACGAGCCGGAGACCTCGGTCGCGCTCGGGTTCGGCTTCCGCTGCGGCTTCCTCGGCCTGCTCCACCTAGAGATCGTGCGCGAGCGACTCGAGCGTGAGTTCAATCTCGACCTCATCTCCACGGCACCCAACGTCGTCTACTCGGTGCGCAAGGACGACGGCAGCGAGGTCATCGTCACCAACCCGTCGGAGTTCCCCACCGGCAAGGTCGCCGAGGTCTTCGAGCCGGTCGTACGCGCGACGATCCTGTCGCCCTCCGACTTCGTCGGCACGATCATGGAGCTATGCCAGGCGCGACGCGGCGGGCTTCTCGGCATGGACTACCTCAGTCAAGACCGCGTGGAGCTTCGCTACACCCTGCCTTTGGCCGAGATCGTCTTCGACTTCTTCGATCAGCTCAAGTCGCGCACCAAGGGCTACGCATCCCTTGACTACGAGACGAGCGGTGAGCAGTCCGCCGACCTCGTGAAGGTCGACATACTCCTGCACGGCGACACCGTCGATGCCTTCAGCGCCATCGTGCACAAGGACAAGGCCTATGCCTACGGCGTTGCCATGACCGCCAAGCTGCGCGAGCTCATACCGCGCCAGCAGTTCGAGGTGCCCATCCAGGCAGCCATCGGCTCGCGCGTCATTGCCCGGGAGACCGTGCGAGCCATGCGCAAGGACGTGCTGGCCAAGTGCTACGGCGGTGACATCACCCGCAAGCGCAAGCTGCTTGAGAAGCAGAAGGAAGGCAAGAAGCGTATGAAGATGGTGGGCCGAGTCGAGGTGCCCCAGGAGGCCTTTATCGCGGCGCTGTCGACCGGCGAGGAATCCGCCAAGAAGTAATCAGACAGAGCGAACGTTGACCGTGACGATCGTCTGATCGCCCATGGGCACGCCGAGCAGTGTCACGACGTAGCCAAAGGCCCGAAACCCCCACATGCCATTGGCCCCGGGCGGGATGAGGGCGTCGATCGCCCAGCCGTTGTTCTGCAGGTAGAGGGCGTAGTCGTTGATGGCCTGAGTCTGATTGCCCGCCGAGGCGTATTGCGCCGTGAAGTTGCCGTTGGTCCCGCTGGCGCTCACCAGAGTGAAGCCGGGAACGGGCGGAAGTTGGCTCGGCCAGCCCTCGGGAAGCTGGGCCGGGCCGGCGGGGGACGTCGGTGCCGGCGCGGGAGCACTCGACGTCGTGCCGGAGTCCGCCCCCCCGCCGCACGCGGCGAGCGTGACGGCGAGGGCGGCGGCACCGACTGCGATGAGGGCTCGTCGCATCTACTTGACGAGCCTGAGGGTCAGGGGATAGCGGTATTCGATGCCGTCCTTGTTCTTGAGGCCGGCGATGATGCAGAAGACGATGTTCAGGATAATCACGGCCAAGATGAGGAAGGCGCCGATCACCACGATCGTCAGGATCAGGCTGACGATGTAGGCGATCGTGACGGTGATCTGGAAGTTCAGCGCCTCCGTTGACTCCTTCTTCACGAAGGCGCTTCGGGGACCGAACACCAGCATCACGATGAGGGGCCCGATGAAGCCCAGGATGATGCCCGAGAGCTGGGCGAGCATGGCCCACGTGCGCTCGTCGGACTGCGACATGGGCCGCTCGCCACCCGATGGCGGCGGAGCGGCGGGCGGGGGCGGTGGCGGTTGGGTTGGTGACATAGTGCCTCCTAAGTGGGAACTGCCCTTCCAATGTACGGCGCCCGGGGCCCTGACTTCTCGCTCGACGGAGGACAATGAGCCAGGTGTCGTGGCTCGAGGCAGTGTCAGGTCGCTCGATCCGATCCCCATGGGGCATCTACCTCCATGTCCCCTACTGCGCCTCCCGCTGCGGCTACTGCGACTTCAACACCTATACGGCGGCCGAGCTCGGGCCCGGCGTCAGTCAATCGTCGTACGCTCACGCTCTCATCGGCGAACTCCGCCTTGCACGCAGCGCCCTACCGGATGCGCCCCCCGTGGATACCATCTTCATCGGAGGCGGGACGCCGACCCTGCTGGGCGCCGCCGCCCTCGTGCGAATCTTGGAGACGGTCGGCAGCGAGTTCGGCCTGGCAGCGTCGGCGGAAATCACCACGGAGGCCAACCCCGATTCGATCGATCGCCAGGGTCTGGAGGTCCTGCGCAACGCGGGATTCACCCGCATCTCCTTCGGCGTGCAGAGTCTTGCGCCCCAGGTCCTGGACACCTTGGAGCGCACGCACACGCCGGGTCGCTCGCTTGCGGCGCTTCGCGAAGCTCGACAAGCGGGATTCGAGCACATAAGTGCCGACCTCATTTACGGCACTCCGGGTGAGTCCGACGACGATCTTGCGCTGTCCGTTGACGGCGTGCTGGAAACGGGAATCGATCACCTCTCGGCCTATGCCCTCATCGTCGAGCCCGGCACTCGACTGGCCAGGCAGGTGGGACGAGGCGATATCCCGCTACCCGACGACGACATCGCGGCGGATCGCTACGAGATGGTCGACCGGCTCGCGACCCGCGCCGGCATGCAGTGGTACGAGGTCTCCAATTGGGCGCGCCCGGAGGGGGAGTGCCGACACAACCTTGGCTATTGGCGCGGCGCCGACTGGTGGGGGGCGGGCCCGGGAGCCCATGGCCACCTGGGCAGCCTGCGCTGGTGGAACCTCAAGCATCCGGCCGCTTACACCGCGCGCATTGATGCCGGGGAGCTACCCGTCGATGGCTGGGAGGCGCTCACCGCTGACGATGCCCGACTCGAGGACGCGATGCTGCGCATCCGCGTGCGCGACGGCCTGCCGTGCGGGCAGCTGACCGTGGACTCGATGGCCGGACTCGTCGATGACGGCCTGGTGCGGATCACCACCCAGGGCAACGCCGTACTCACCGACCGAGGACGCCTGCTCGCCGATCTGGTCGTGCGTCGGCTTGCCTTTCGGTAGGCGCGCAGGGGCTGCCCGCCGGGTCAGGCGCCCTTAGGGCGCGAAAGACGCTCAGGGGTGGGCTGGGTCACGGCGACCCCTCGTCAACAGGCTCCATGGAGCCCCAACGCGTAGACTTGGCACTCAAGCCGGGGGAGTGCCAAGCAGACCCGTATCGGAGGTGAGGGCGCGTGCTCGAGGATCGCCGTCTCGCCGTCCTGCGGGCCATCGTCGAGGACTACGTCTGCACGCGCGAGCCAGTCGGCAGCAAGGCACTGGTCGAGCGCTACCCACTCGGCGTCTCATCGGCCACCATCCGCAATGACATGGCGGCGCTTGAGGAGGAGGGCTACATCGCCCAGCCCCACACCAGCGCTGGCCGCATTCCGACCGACCTCGGCTACCGCGCCTTCGTCGACCGGCTCTCCGGCGTCAAGCCCCTTTCGCCGGCCGAACGTCGGGCCATCTCCAACTTCCTGGCCGGCGCCGTCGACCTCGATGACGTCATGGCACGCAGCGTGCGACTTCTCGCGCAGCTGACCCGTCAGGTAGCACTCGTCCAATACCCCTCTCTCGTGCAATCCACTGTCCTGCACCTCGAGATCGTGCGGCTGAGTTCCACTCGCGTACTCCTGGTGCTTATCGCCGCTACCGGCCGTGTGGAGCAGCGGTCGGTGGACCTTCCCGCCCCCGTATCGGAGGGATTCGTCACCGCACTTCGCTCGCGCCTGCTCACGGCCATCATCGGCCAGCGCTGCACCGATCTGTCCGGTCGCATGGAGGGGCTGGCCGAGCAGTTCCCCGCCGACGAGCGACCCAGCGCCCAGGCCATCATCGCCACGCTGCTGGAGGCGACCGTCGAGAGCGAGGAGCGCCGCGTGATGCTGGGCGGCACCGCCAACCTCGCGCGCTACCGTGACTCCTTCTCCACCCTCGAGCCCGTGCTCGAAGCCCTCGAGGAGCAGGTCGTGCTGCTGCGACTGCTGGGCGAGGTGTCGGGGCAGGTGAGCGTGCGGATCGGCCACGAGAATCCCGTCGAGGACCTGCAGTCAACCAGCGTCGTCGCAGCCGGCTACGGACGTGGATCCGCGGTGGCTGCGGGCGTCGGCGTCCTGGGTCCGACGCACATGGACTACCCCGGCACGATGGCCGCCGTGCACGCCGTCGCGCAGTACCTCAGCCGGATCCTGGACGAAAACTAGCGACGTGGCGACCGACTACTACGCCATGCTCAGCGTCTCCCGGGATGCATCGCCCGATGAGATCAAGCGCGCCTACCGCAAGCTCGCTCGCGAATTGCATCCCGACGTCAACCAGGACCCAGGCAGCCAGGAGCGCTTCAAGGAGGTCACGGCCGCCTACGAGGTACTCAGCGATCCTGAGAAGCGTCAGATGTACGACCTCGGGGGTGACCCGCTCCGCGCGAGCGGCGGCGGATTCGGCGCGACCTTCGACTTCTCCGACCTGATGGATGCCTTCTTCGGGGGAGGCCAGCAGCG
Source organism: Actinomycetota bacterium (assembly GCA_016870515.1). Classification (GTDB taxonomy): domain Bacteria; phylum Actinomycetota; class Actinomycetes; order S36-B12; family S36-B12; genus Mxb001. The sequence continues at coordinate 78,311 of VGBL01000008.1, forward strand.
CGGACCGCGGCCGCGCATGCGACGTGGGCAGGACGCTCTCATTCGCATGCAGGTGGACCTTGCCGAGGCAATGTTCGGTGGCACTCGCGAGATCCAGGTCGATACGGCGGTGCGATGCAACGCCTGCGCGGGAGCCGGCGCATCGCCGGGCACCGAGCCCACGATGTGCCCGATGTGCAAAGGACGCGGCGAGATTCAGAATGTCCAGAGGTCGTTCCTAGGCCAGGTCATGACCTCTCGGCCGTGTCCGCAGTGCCAGGGCTTCGGCACGACCATCCCGCATCCGTGCGTCGAATGCTCGGGCGACGGACGCGTGCGCACGCGTGCCAATCTGACGGTGACGATTCCGCCAGGCGTCGACACCGGCACGCGCATTCAGCTTGCGGGCCAGGGAGAAGTCGGCCCTGGTGGCGGCGATCCTGGTGACCTCTTCGTCGAGATCGTCCAGGAGCCACATCCGGTCTTCGAGCGCCGCGGAGACGATTTGCTCTGCACCGTGGAAGTCCCTATGACGGCGGCCGCACTCGGCACGACCATGACCCTCGAGACACTCGACGGCTACGAGACCGTCGATATCAAGGCGGGCACCCAACCCGGGTCGGTCATGACGCTTCGTGCGCGGGGCGTTCCCCGCCTGCGCGGCGCGGGGCGTGGTGACCTGCACGTGCATCTAGATGTCCGCACCCCGACACGACTCGACGTCGAGCAGGAGCAGCTCGTGCGCCAGCTCGCCGAGATCCGCGGCGAGGAGGGGGCCGTCCTGCGCACCCAGCACGACGAGGATCCAGCCGCCGGCGGGCTCTTCTCCCGGTTGCGCGGCGCCTTCAGCGGGCGCTGATGTCAAGGCCAGTGTTCTTTGCCGACGATCTGGGTGATGCGGCAATCGGCGGGGTGCTGGGGCTCGATGGCCCCGAGGGCCACCATGCCGCCCAGGTCGTGAGACTCCGCGAAGGCGAGCACGTCGACATCGTCAATGGTGCCGGTCGCCGCATCCACGCCACGGTCCGCGATGTCCGACGCGATCGTATCGACGTATCGATCGACCAGATCCTTGACGAGCCGGCGCCTGAACCCCGCGTCGTGGTGATCCAGGCGCTCGCCAAGGGTGACCGTAGCGAACGCGCCGTGGAGACCATGACTGAGATCGGTGTCGATGTCGTCGTGCCCTGGGCCGCGGCCCACTCGGTCAGCCAATGGCGGGGAGACAAGGCCCAACGCGGGGTCGACAAGTGGCGGATGACGGCCCGCGGTGCTGCCAAGCAGGCGCGTCGGTCGCGATTCCCTGACGTGCTGCCCCTGGCCGAGACCAGGCAGCTGCGCGACATCGTGCAGGGGGCGTCGCTGGCCCTGCTCCTCGACGAGGGTGCAAGCGCCCCCCTCTCGGCCGTGAGCATCCCCGACCACGGCGATGTCGTCATCATCGTCGGACCCGAAGGTGGCATGAGTGCTGCCGAGCACGACACCGTGACATCGTGGGGCGCCCGGCCGGTGCACCTCGGCCCCAATATCCTGCGCACCTCGACAGCCGGGTCGGTCGCCGCTGCGATGGTGCTGTCAGCCACAGCCCGCTGGCGGTAAGCCCTAGCATTCACCCGTGAGCGATTGCCTCTTCTGCGCCGTCGTCCGGGGCGACATCCCTGCTGACGTGGTCTTGCGTACCGACCGCATCCTGGCCTTCCGCGATATCGATCCGAAGGCACCGGTCCACGTCCTGGTCATCCCCATCGACCACCACCCCGACGTTCCCGCGGCGGCGCTGGCCGACCCCGCCCTCGGTGCCGATCTCCTCCAGGCCGCCGCTGAGGTGGCCGCTGCCGAGGGGGTCGTCGACTCGGGGTACCGCCTCGTGGCCAACACCGGCAGCGATGGCGGCCAGACCGTGCACCACGCCCACCTGCACGTGCTGGGGGGCCGTGGGCTCACCTGGCCTCCCGGCTGAGCGCTACCATCGGAGCCCCGGGCGGCGCCGCCGCCCACGTCGAAGGGCAGGGCCCGGCCGCACGGCCACACCATGTCCAGTAGCGCCCCCTCTCAGGCGACCATAGCGGTCCCCGCGAGTCAGCCCATGGTGTCCGTGCTTGGACCGGGCGATGAATTGCTCCGCGTCATCGAAGCGCAGTTCCCCGAGGCGGATATCCACGTCCGGGGCAATGAGATTCGCATCGCCGGCAGCGCCCAAGACGTCGGGATGGTCGAACTCCTCGTCTCCGAGATGCTCGCGGTGCTGCGCACCGGCCAGGGCCTGACCCCCGAGTCGGTCGAGCGCAGTGTGTCGCTTCTTCGCAGCGGCGCGCGCCCCGCTGAGATCCTCTCAACCAACATCCTGAGCTCGCGCGGGCGCACCATCCGCGCGAAGTCGCTCAACCAGAAGCGCTACGTCGACGCCATCGACTCCCACACCGTCACCTTCGGCATCGGTCCGGCTGGCACCGGCAAGACCTACCTCGCGGTTGCCAAGGCGGTGCAAGCGCTGCAGGCGAAGAAGGTCACCCGCATCATCCTGACCCGGCCTGCCGTCGAGGCGGGGGAGAGACTCGGCTTCCTGCCGGGCACGCTCTCGGAAAAGATCGACCCCTACCTCCGACCGCTGTACGACGCGCTGCACGACATGCTCGACCCCGATTCGATCCCGCGGCTGATCACGAGCGGGACTATCGAGATTGCCCCGCTCGCCTACATGCGCGGGCGCACCCTCAATGATGCGTTCATCATCCTCGACGAAGCCCAAAACACCACGCCCGAACAGATGAAGATGTTCCTGACGCGCCTTGGATTCGGCTCGACCATGGTGGTCACCGGCGATGTCACGCAGATCGACCTGCCCGCAGCGACGCCGTCCGGCTTGAAGGTCGTCCAAGACATCCTCGACGATGTCGATGGCGTGGCATTCTGCACTCTGACGTCGCAAGACGTCGTGCGCCACCGGCTCGTGGGCCGAATCGTCGAGGCCTATGGGCGCTACGACGCCGAGGTGGCCGCCACCTTGCGCTCGACCGACACGGGATCTCGCCGTTCGATGCCAGGCCCGCGCCGGGCGTGATGATCGTGCCCATCGATGTGATCGATTCGTCGGGCACCAGCGTGACCGATGTCGACGCCCTCCGGCGCCAGGGCGAATTCCTGCTCGAGCGTCTGCATCTGGACCCCGACGCCGAACTCTCGATCGCCCTGGTCGACGAAGACGAAATGACCCGCCTGCACGTGGAGTGGATGGGCGAGCCGGGTCCGACGGACGTGCTGTCCTTCCCGATGGATGACCTCACTCCCGGCGACCCTGGCGGACCGCGCCTGACGGGCGTCCTTGGCGACGTCGTCATCTGCCCCCAGGTCGCGGTGCGCCAAGCGCAGGCCGTTGGCCATGGCGTCGCCGACGAGATCTCCCTGCTTCTCACCCACGGTGTCCTGCACCTCCTCGGATACGACCACGGCGAGCCCGACGAGCACGAGCGAATGTTCGGCCTTCAAGACGCGCTCCTCGCGGAGTGGCGCGGCACCCAGGCGGCGACATGACCACCTATGCGCTGCTCATCGCACTGTCAGTCGTATTGGTCCTCTTGGCCGGTGGCCTCATCACGATCGAGACCGCCATCACCCGTGTGTCGCGGTCGCTCGTCGAGGAGATGGTCACCGACGACGTGCCAGGCGCGCATCGACTCCTCGTCATCGTGAGCGATCGACCTCGCTACGTCAACGTCCTACTCTTCCTGTCGACGACGCTTACGGTCACGGCGATGGCACTGGTGTCGTACGTGGCCATTGTTGGCCTCAAGGTGGACCACGGCTGGCCGATCGGCTGGGCGATCGCCGCGGTCGTCGCGGTGATGGTTGTCGTCATCTACGTCGTCCTAGGAGTCGCTCCGCGCACCCTCGGTCGCCAGCACGCCATGGCGGTCGCGCTCCGCACGGCGGGCATCGCTCGCGGGCTCGCCGTGGTCCTGAGCCCGCTCGCATCGCTATTGATCCTCGTCGGCAACGCCCTAACGCCCGGCAGGGGCTATCGCGAGGGTCCGTTCGCCTCCCAGGCAGAGCTCCGCGAGCTAGTCGACATGGCGGAGGCCGACAGTCTCATCGAGGACGACGAGCGGCAGATGATCCACTCGGTCTTCGAACTCGGCGACACGTTCGCCCGTGAGGTGATGGTGCCACGCACCGAGATGGTCTTCATCGAGCGCACCAAGAGCCTTCGCCAAGCGATGTCGCTGGGCCTTCGGTCAGGCTTCTCGCGCATCCCGGTTATTGGCGACAGCGCTGACGACGTCGTGGGCATCGTGTACCTCAAGGACATCGTGCGTCGCGTGTTCGATCGGCGCGATGCCGAGCAGAGCGAGACCGTCGAGAGCCTCATGCGGCCGGCCTTCTACGTGCCCGACAGCAAGCCGGCCGATGAGCTCCTCAAGGACATGCAGGCTGCCAGGGTGCACCTGGCCATCGTGGTCGACGAATACGGTGGCACCGGAGGTCTGGTGACGATCGAGGACATCCTCGAGGAGATCGTCGGCGAGATCGACGACGAATACGACACCGCGGCGCCGGAGGTAGCTCCTCTCGACGACGGTTCCTTCCGCGTGAGCTCTCGTATGCACGTCGACGACTTCGCCGACCTGGTCTCGGTCGATGTCGAGGGCGAGGAAGAGGGCGTCGACACCGTGCTCGGCCTCATGGCAAAGCGACTCGGCCGGGTCCCCATCCCGGGCGCGAGCGTCGACGTCGACGGCTGGCGATTGACCGCAGAGCGCGGCCTCAATCGCCGCAACCGCATCGCCACCGTCCTGGCATCGCCCGTGCTGGCGCAGGAGATCGAGGAGTCGGTCGATGCCCGATGACCTACCCGCCGAGGATGCCAAGCTGGTGACGCTCGCGCGGGGAGCCCGCGGTCGGATCGGCGCGGCCACGGGTGCGGCCCTGCGCGACGAGACCGGTCGTACCTACTCGGCAGCCGATGTCGTGCTCCCGTCACTGCACATGACCTCGCTCGAACTCGCAATTGCCCAAGCGGTCGCTGCCGGAGCGCGCGTCGCTGAGGCGGCAGCGGTCGTCACCGACGATCCTGATGCTTTCGTCGTTCCGACGGCCCTCGCCGAGTTCAGCCCCACGACCCTGCTCATCGTGTGCCGGGCCGACGGCACCGTCGAGCGCCGTATAGCCGGGTCGGGGCCGTGAGCGCGGTCGCCACGCGCGTGCGCGATCGACGCGTGGCATCCGTCTCGGTGCTCGGTTCTGCTGCGCTCTTCGGCACTGCCGGCACGGCGCGCGCCCTGCTGCTGCCGTCCGCTCCGGCGCCGGGCGTCGCTGCGGCCCGGCTGCTCGTTGGCGGGATTGGTTTCATCGCCTACGTCGGGCGCAATGCCGATGGACGTCGCGCGCTGGCCCGCTTGTGGCGCCGACCGATCGTGTGGGGCATGGGACTCACGGTAGCGGCCTACCAGGTGTTCTTCTTCCTCTCGATGGCTCGCGCCGGCGTCGCGGTCGGCACGCTCGCCAGCCTGTCGTTTACACCTTTCATGGCTGGCCTGCTCGCTTGGGCTCTCAAGGAGGGCGCGCCCGGTCTGGTCTGGGCGATCTCCACCGTGCTCGCGGTCGGCGGCCTGGCGCTGCTCACGGTGGGCGTGGGCGATCAGCGCGACCTCGTCGGCATCCTCTTCGGCGTGTGCGCGGGCGCGTCCTACGGCTTTTACACCGTCATCGGGGTGCGGCTGGCGCGTAGCGGCGAGCACCCCACCACCATCCTGGCGGCGTCCATTTCGATCGCCGGCCTCGTCCTGCTGCCCGTGTTCGTCATGTCCGGCGACTGGTGGATGTCGTGGTCAGGTCTAGCCCTGATCCTGTGGCTGGGTCTGGCGACGACCACCCTTGCCTACGCCCTGTTCGGCGTGGGCCTTGCCGTACTCCAGCCGGGGCACATCGCGACGATCACTCTCGCCGAGCCTGTCTTTGCCACCCTGCTCGGTGTGCTCGTGCTCGGCGAAACCCTCACCGCGCTCGGCTGGCTCGGCTGTGTGGTCATCATCGTGGCCCTGGGTATTCTCGGCTTCAGTGAGCGTCGCGACCCGGTGTCGCGATGAGCGACCATCGCTCTGGACTTACCTGCTTTGTCGGGCGCCCCAATGCGGGCAAGTCAACGCTCACAAATGCAATCGTCGGCACGAAGGTGGCGATCACGTCCAGCCGACCGCAGACCACGCGCCATGTCGTGCGCGGCATCCTTACACGTCCCGACGCTCAACTCGTCATCCTCGATACCCCCGGGCTGCACAAGCCCAAGACGCTCCTCGGTGAGCGGCTCAATGACCTCGTTCGCCAGGCCTGGTCGACGGTCGACGTCGCGGCCCTGTGCGTGAGTGCTGACGCTCCCGTCGGCACGGGCGACGCCTATGTCGCCGCGGAGTTGGCCCGGGCCCGTGGCGGTAGTCGACGGGCGACCTTCGCCATAGTGACCAAGACCGACCTCGTCTCAGCCACCCAGGTTGCCCAGCGGCTTGCGGAGGTGGCCGAGCTAGGTGAGCAGTCCGGCATGGAGTGGGCCGAGGTGGTGCCTGTCTCTGCGGTGACGGGCAACAACGTCGACTTGCTCACGCGTCTGCTCATCGAGCGCTTGCCCCCGGGGCCGGCCCTCTACCCCGGTGGCGAGGCAACGGACGAGCCGGAGGAGACGCTGGTCGGGGAGTTCATTCGCGAAGCAGCCCTCGAGGGCGTCACGGATGAGGTGCCGCATTCCATCGCCGTGGTGATCGAGGAGATGGCCGCTCGCGAAGATCGCCCCGAAGACCGGCCCCTGGTCGACATCTACGCCGTCATCTTCGTCGAGCGCGACAGTCAGAAGGCCATCGTCATCGGCAAGGGCGGATACAGGCTCAAGCAGGTTGGCATCAAGGCCAGGCGTTCCATCGAGGCGCTGCTGGGCACCCCCGTCTACCTCGATCTGCGCGTGAAGGTCGCCAAGGACTGGCAGCGCGACCCCAAGCAATTGCGCAGGCTGGGCTTCTAGGCTGATTACGCCGGCCTCAGCGGGTCGTTGGGGTCCTCGTATTCACCCTTGCGCTGGAGTTCTGGCACGAGGTCGTATCGATGGCCGTAGGTCTCGGCAACGGCGATGACGATGGCCAGGAGAGGAATGCCGATGATCGCTCCAACCGGCCCGAAGAGAGCCGCACCAATGAAGACGGCGGCGAGGGCGAGGCCGGAATTCATCGACATGACTCGATTGGCCAGCCGCGGCGTCAGCAGATATGTCTCGAGTTGCTGGTAGGCGGTTCCGAACAGCACGATCCACAGTGCGCTGATCGGCTTGACGGTGAGCGTGAAGACTATGGGGACGGCAAGCCCGATGTAGGTACCGACCATGGGAATGAACTGGCCGACGAATCCGACGAAGACGCCCATGGGCAGCCAGAACGGAACGCCGATCAGGAAGAAGAACGCGGAGTAAGCGACCGACGAGATGCTCGCCAGGATGATCTTGCTCAGCACGAACGACCCGGCCTTCTCGATCGAGATATCCCACACGGTGATAACGACTCGCTGGGACTCTTGCGGCATCCACGAAGCGATCGTGCGTCGGAGGCGCGGAGCGTCAGCGGCAAGATAGAAGGAGAAGACGATGATCACGACGAGGTTGACGAAGACGTTGAGCACGCCGGTCACCAGGCCCATTACGCCGCCTTGCCACTGGCTGGCGAAGTTGCCCAGTTGCTCGGGGGTTAGGACAAAGCTGTCGACCGCCTGCTTGGTGTCGATGGCGAGTCCGAAAGTGCTGTTGAGCCACGCGGTGATCTCGGTCACCGTCTCGGGCAGGGAACTGGCGAGCTGGCCGAGTTGCTGGACAAACAGGCTGCCAAAGAGCACAAGGAAGCCAGCACTTATGAGGTAGACCACGCCCAAGACCAGCGCGGTGGCCAGGCCCCGCTTCCAGTTGCGTCTGACCAGGGCGCTGATGACCGGGTCGAAGGAAATAGCGATCAGGAAGGCGAGCAGGATGTTGAAGGCGAATCCCGCGAGTGCGCTCCAGGACCACTGGATGATCTGCCACAGGATGATGGCTGCGACGATGATGAACAGCGAGCGGCGCAGCCACCGGGCGTCCAGGCCGACGGTGATGAAGGCTGGGCGCTCAGGCCGACGGGCGTCTGAGGGCATGTCGCTCAAGGCCGGACGCTAGCAGGATGGGAGAGCATGTCCCATGCCTTCGTATCGAGACGAGGCCATCGTCCTGCGCACGCAGCGGCTGGGCGAGGCGGACCGCATCGTCACCTTGCTGACCCGGGGTCGGGGGCGCGTGCGCGCGGTAGCGAAGGGCGTGCGTCGCACCGGGAGCCGCTTCGGTGCGCGCCTCGAACCTTTTGGTCATGTCGACCTTCAACTGCACGAGGGCCGGTCCCTCGACACCGTGACGCAGGCGGAGTCCCTGCAGAGTTACGGTGCCGAGCTGTCCGGTGACTACCCCCGTTGGACCTCCGGCACCGCGATGCTGGAGGCGGCCGAGCGGCTGACGCCCGTGGAGCGTGAGCCGTCGGTGCAGCAGTACCTCCTGCTCGTCGGAGGCCTACGCACCCTGGTCTCCCGCACGCACGACCCATCGCTCATCCTCGACGCGTTCCTATTGCGCTCGCTCGCGATTGCCGGGTGGTCGCCCTCGTTTTGGGACTGCGGTCTTTGCACCGCCCCCGGACCGCATCGCGCGTTCTCGATCACCGGGGGCGGGGCTTTGTGCACGGACTGCCGTCCTCCGGGGTGCGCGACCACGGCTCCCGAGACCCTGGCGTTGCTGGGTGCGCTGCTGTCGGGCGACTGGGTCCTGGCCGACGCGAGCGATCCCCGCCACCGCCGAGAGGCTAGTGGCCTGGCCGCGGCCCTCGTCACCTGGCACCTGGAGAGGGGCCTGCGCTCCCTGCCGCTCGTCGAGCGCGGCTAACAGCCCACCAGTCGCCCACCTGTCCATCGCCGATTGCGCAGGTGTGCCGGGGTCTCCCTCATGAACGGTATGCACAGGTGCGCAGTCGGCGCGGGACGGGGCCGGCTAGTAGCCCGGCGGTGACAGGATGGGCGGGTGCCCCGTCGGTCCGTCGTTCCCCCGACGCCCCATCCCAGTGGTGCGCGTCCTCCGGGGATCCCACGGGCTCTCGTGCCCCGGCACGTGGCGGTCGTGATGGACGGCAACGGTCGCTGGGCCAAGGAGCGCGGCCTACCCCGCACCGCCGGTCACGAGGCCGGGGAGTTCGCACTCCTTGACTGCGTCCACGGCGCGATCGAAATGGGTATCGGCTGGCTGTCGGCGTATGCCTTCTCCACCGAGAACTGGAAGCGGTCACCCGACGAGGTGCGCTTCCTCATGGGGTTCAATCGCGATGTCGTGCACCGACGGCGAGACGAGATGCACGCGCTGGGTGTGCGGGTGCGCTGGGCGGGGCAGCCGAAGCGCCTGTGGAAGAGCGTGATCACGGAGCTGGAGTACGCCGAGGAGCTCACTCGGGACAACGATGTCCTCACCCTGACGATGTGCGTCAACTACGGCGGCCGCGCCGAGATCGCCGATGCGGCAGCGGCCATCGCTCGTGGCGTCGCGGAAGGCCGCATTGATCCGGTCAAGGTCGATGAGCGCATGATCGCCCGACATCTCTATGAACCGGACATGCCCGATGTCGACCTCTTCGTGCGATCCTCGGGTGAGCAGCGCACGAGCAACTTCCTCCTATGGGAGTCGGCGTACGCCGAAATGGTCTTCCTCGACACCTTCTGGCCCGACTTCGATCGACGGCATCTGTGGCAGGCATGTGAGACCTACGCCGCGCGCGACCGTCGTTATGGTGGAGCGGTGCCCAATGCCGTGATGCCCGAGGGCGAGGGGACACCGTGACGGTGCCGTCCGGTCAACGTCAGGGCTACCGCCCCGGCAGTCTCGAGCTCCTCGCCATCGGCCTGGTATTGCTGATCGTCGGCCAGCGCTGGCTGGTCGGGCTCTTCGACGATCCAGCCGTGCAGACCGGGGCGACGATCTTCGTCTCGATCGTCGTGCAGGCGCTGCCCTTCCTCGTGCTCGGCGTCGTCCTTTCGGGGGCCATCGCGGCCTTCGTGCCCGCCTCATTCTGGAAGAAGGCCCTGCCCAAGAATCCCGCCCTCGCCGTGCCCGTGGCCGGCGCCGCCGGCGCGGTCCTTCCCGGGTGCGAGTGCGCGTCGGTCCCGGTCGCCAACGGCCTGATGTCGCGCGGAGTCGCCCCCGCCGCAGCACTGGCCTTCCTGCTCTCCGCGCCCGCGATCAACCCGATCGTGCTCGCCTCGACCTTCGTCGCTTTCCCCGGCGAGCCCATGATGGTTGTGGCGCGCTTCGTCGCATCGCTGGCGACGGCGGTCATCATGGGCTGGCTCTGGCTGCGCTTCGGCAAGGCCAAGTGGCTGCGGATCGGGCCCCGCGACCACCTGGTCGGCGCTAGCCCCTGGCATACCTTCCGGCTCACGGCGACGCATGACTTCCTGCACGCGGGCGGATTCCTCGTCATCGGCGGGCTCTTCGCCGCTGCGCTCAATGTCGTCGTGCCCCAGCAGTGGCTCGCCGCGGTGGCCGACCAGCCCATCCTGTCGGTGCTCGTTCTGGCTTTGCTCGCGGTGCTGCTGAGCATCTGCTCGGAGGCCGACGCCTTCGTCGCCGCGAGCCTCACCGAGTTCTCACTCACCGCCAAGCTTGCCTTCCTCGTGGTCGGTCCCATGGTCGATCTGAAGCTCATCTCGCTCCAGGCCGGTACCTTCAGTGGGAAGTTCGCCACGCGCTTCGCGCCGACGACCTTCGTCGTGGCGGTGATCTTCAGCCTGCTCGTGGGTTGGTGGCTGCTCACATGAGGCGAGACGTCCAGGCGGTCGTCCTCATCCTCGTCGGCGGCGCCGTCCTGCGGATCACTCTCGGTGACACCTTCCTCAACTACGTCCAGGAGGGCATGCGTCCCTGGCTGCTGCTGTCGGGGGGCATCCTCGTCGTCCTCGGCGTACTCGCCCTCATCGACGTGCTGCGCAAGGGGCGTGAGGCAGCGGACGAAGAAACACCGCACGACGAGCCCCACGAGCGTGACCATGGGCACGGGCACGGGTCGGGCGGTCCGCGCGCGGCATGGCTTCTCCTCCTGCCGGTGCTCGCGATATTCCTCATCGCACCGCCCGCGCTCGGTGCCTACGCCGCCGCTCGAGATGTGGCCAACTCCGCGCCACCACAGGAGGCCAAGGCGCCTCCGCTGCCTCCCGGTGATCCGGCGCAGGTCACCGTCGCGGAGTACGTCGGACGCGCCGTCTGGGACGATGGCCTCACACTCATCGACCGGACGGTGGAGATGACGGGATTCGTCACGCCGGATCCGGCGGGCGACTGGTGGATCAGCCGCATGGCTGTCGCCTGCTGCGCGGCGGATGCGATCGCCTCCAAGGTCAAGGTGCTGAACGCACCGGATCTGCCGGCGGACACGTGGGTGACCATCACGGGCCGCTGGGTGCCGGGAGGCGGCACCAAGAACGACACGGCCATCCCGCTGATCGAGGTCATCGATCTCGTGGAAGTCCCGCAGCCCAGGAACCCCTACGAGTAGGAGTTCCCGGCGGGACCATCCAGGGGCTTATTGACAGACATTTTCATTAAGAGTAGAGTGGCGGAGCCGGCCCGGGTCATGGGGTGGCCCTGACGCTGGGGTCAGTCCGCCCTCGCCCACCTCGTCTCGCGATGGCGATAGCGATTCGGGCCGGCACCACAAGGTCACCGCCACATATCAAGGAGCTCACATGACCACCCGCCCCCTTCGGAGCCTCGTCGCCGCAGCATTGGCGGCGGCAATGGGACTTGCCGGCGCTGCCGCGTGGATTTCCCCCGCTGCGGCCTCTGAGCGGTCCTCCTGCCCTGCAAAGCCACTGCGTGTCGTGGTCAGCGTCAACCAGTGGGGGGACATCACGCGCCAACTGGCCGGTTCCTGCGCCAAGGTGGTGCAGATTCTCACCGACCCCAACATCGATCCGCATGACTACGTCCCCAATGCGAAGGCCAAGAAGCGCTTCGCGGGTG